>CAZLIC010000018.1:0-56540 GCA_964559535.1 uncultured Rhodobacterales bacterium | reverse complement strand
GGGAAAGACGGCAAGGACGGCAAGGACGGCAAGGACGGCAAGGACGGGAAAGACGACAAGGACGACAAGGACGGCAAGGAAGGCAAGGACGACAAGGACGACAAAGACGGGAAAGACGGCAAGGACGGCAAGGACGGGAAAGACGGCAAGGACGGGAAAGACGGCAAGGACGGAAAAGACGGGAAAGACGGCAAGGACGGTGACGACGACAAGGACGACGATGATGGCTTGATGAAGCGCCTTGAAGAGGCGCGGAAGGCTCTGGAGTCGCTTATCGAGGATGCCGAAGCGAAGATTGCTGGTCAGGCGGCCAAGCTTCTGAAGGCGCTTGAAAAGGCTGTGGCCGACAAGGACGTGAAGAAGATCGTGGCCTTGCTGAAGATGATCGAGAAATTCATCGAGGACTCGACCGAAGACAAGGACAAGGACAAGGACAAGGACAAGGACAAGGACAAGGACAAGGACAAGGACAACGAAGACAAGGGCGGGAATGGCGGTGGCGGTGGCGGCGGTGGTGGCGGCAGTGGCGGTGACGCGACAGGCGGCAAGGCCACGGGAGGCAAGGCCACCGGTGGCAAGGCCAACGCTGAAGGCGGCTCGTCGAATGTCGAGGTCAATGTCAATGCAGGTGGCGGCACCAGCGGCGGCGGCTCCGGCGGTGGTGGCGGTGGCGGTGGTGGCGGCGGCGGCGGCGGCGGCGGCGGCGGTGGTGGCGGCGGTGGCGGCGGCGGTGGTGGCAGCGGCAACAAGGAAGACGCCGAGAAGTTCCGCCAGGACGCACTGAAGATTTCGGCATCGGCGCAGGCCTCGGCTTCGGCCGCGGCGGCGGCCTCGACGGCCGCATCGGCCAGCGCAACGGCAGCAGCCGAGGCTTCGGCCGAAGCCGAGGCCATTGCAGCCGAATGCGAGGAGAAGGTCGGCAAGGAGCGCGGCGCCGAATGCCGCAAGGAAGCCGATGCCGCCAAGGCGGCGGCCGCAGCCGCGGCCACGGCGCAGGCGGCCGTCGGCGCCTCGGCCAAGGCTTGCTCCGAGGCGTCTGCCTCGGCCACGGCCTCGGCCAATGCCACGGCCAACGCGCAGGGCGTGACGGCAACGCAGGCCTCTGCCGATGCGGCGGCCCGTGCGGCCTCGGATGCCGAAGCCAAGGCGCCGGACGCCAAGAAGGCCGAAGACGACGCCAAGGCGGCGCTGGAACGCTGCAAGGCGGCCAAGGACAAAGCCATTGCCGATGCCGAGAAGGAGAAGACCGAGGCGCTGGAGCAGTCGCAGGCGATCCTGGACGAGATGCGCGGCATGGTGGACGGCGCCAGCGGCGATGCCGTGGACAACCTGGTGGACGAGCTGAAGCACCGCGCGATGGCGCAGCAGATGCTGGTGCAGCAGGCGGTGCCCGGTCGCGGTTCGATTGGCGACGCGCAGCGCAGCGAGCTGGAAGACCACGAGGACACCGCGCAGTCCATCGTGCAGGAAGGCACCGAGGCGGCGGTGAAAGAGGCCGAACGGCTGCATCAGGAAGCCGAACAGAAGCTGACAGAGAAGCAGGCCGAACTCGACAAGGCCAAGGAAGAGGCCGAGAAGGCCAAGCAGGAGGCCGAGAAGTCGAAGGGCCTCTTTGACAGCCTGACAGGCGAGGGCGGCGAGTTCATCAAGAAGCTTCTGGGCGCGAAGCACCAGCTGGTGACCGATGCCATCGGCGCCATCGGCGAGCACAACGAGAAGGCGGGAACCGCCCTGACCGAGGTGCGCAGCGGCGTGAGCCGTCTGGCGGGCGCCATCGGCAAGGCCGCCTCGGGCTTCATCGACCGTGCCGCGGCGGGCGAGGTGGACGGCGCGCTGGACCTGCTGACCGAGGGCGCCAAGGCGCTGGCCACGGTGTCGCAGGAATCCTTCAAGGCGACGGTCGACTTCGGGCAGGCTGCGATTGCGGCCAAGCAGGCGATGGAGGACGAGAAGGCCAAGCTGAAGCAGCAGGCGGAATCGGCCACGGCCGAGTTCATCAACGACGCGGCCGGTGCGGTTGGCCTGACCGGCCCGCAGGCCGTGGCGGCGCTGGACAAGGCCCGGCAGGGAACGACCAACGTTGTGACCATGATCAACCCGATTGCCGGGTTGCTGATGGGCTATGGCGGCTCGCAGTTTACCGAAACGCTGCAAGAGGTGCTGGCCCGCCAGAAAGAGGCGGAAGACGCCACGAAGAAGACGGTCGATACCATCGAGAAGAAGCGGGCGGATTTCCAGACCCAGCACCAGACCAAGGCGGACGAGATCAAGACCCGCGCCGAAAGCACGGTGAACGAGACCAAGTCGAAGGTCGACGCGGTGAAGGCCAAGGCCGAGAAGGAGACCGAGGCCGAGACCGGCTATGCCGCCCTGCTGGAAGAGATCGGCAAGTTCGCCGAAGACGACGTCAAGCCCAAGATCGACGACCTGAAGGCCACCCGTACCGGTGTTGCGTCCGAAGCGGGGGGGATGGACGGGCTGTTCTCGGGTATCTCCGAAGCGCTGGGCGGTCTGGCCGACAGGGTGACGTCGCTGGTGGAAGGCATCCTGCCCGATTTCGGCGACGATCCGGCCGAGGCCAAGGAGAAGGAGCTGAAGGACAAGGCCAGGGGCATCGAGGACAAGGCCAAGGAACTGGACGACAAGGAGAAGGCGGCCAAGGACGCAGGCACCGAAGCCAAGGCCAAGGCTGACACTTGGGCCGAGACGATGAAGGGCGAAATCTCGGGCGCCCTGGATGCGGTGAAGGCGATTGCCGAAAAGGCCGGGGGTGGCATCGACACCTTCGAGAACGGCATGCTGGCGAACTTTGACACGAAGATCGGCGAGATTGCGGGCAAGGCCATCGCGATTTCGGGCATCGGCGGCAAGGTGTCCGAGGCCGTCAAGAAGGCGCTTGAGGAAGCCAAGAAAACGGCCGAGGAAGACAAGAAGAAGGCCGAGGACGCTATCAAGAAGGCTCAGGATGCGCTGAAGGCCGAACGCGACGCCTTCCTGAAGGAACGCGACAAGACCGAGGCTGACTGGCGCTCGTCGGGCGACAAGGTCGACAAGGCCTCGACCGAACTCGAGAAGATCACCGACGACATCAAGCAGAAGTATGGCGCGGGTGGCCTTGACCAGGTCAACGAACCCTTGACCAAGCTTTCCGGGGTGATCGCCGAGCGCCGGGCCGCGACCGAAGAGTTCAACGCGCTGATGGCCGAGGCTCGTACGACCGAGGCCGATCTGGCGAAGGTGATTGACGACCCCAACAAGGCCGGCGACCTGATCAAGGCCAAGGACAAGCTGGCCGAAATCCTGGTCAAGATCCAGAAGCTGAACGAATCGATCAAGCCGATTGCCGGTGAGGCCGACGCCGCGCTGGCAGCCCTGAAGCAGGCCGCAACCAAGGTTCCTGCCGAGTTCGCCAAGGGCGAGAAGGAGATGACGGACGCGTCGAAGAAGGCCGAGTCCGATGTTTCTTCCAAGCTGAAGGCCGCGCTTGCCGCGGCCGACAACAAGGACTTCGGCCCGCTGCAAGAACTGGTCGACAGCGAAGGCGACATCCTGGGCGGCGCTCAGGAACGCGTTGATCGCTGCGACGAGAACGGCGGCTCGGAAGGCGACCGCGTTCGCGTCGTGATGGCGACGTCGCGCGAGCGGCTGGAAGTGCAGTTCAAGGAAGCAAAAGCTCGGCTCGATGAGAAGGGCGGCGTCACACCGGCCGGCGGCGCCTGATCGCGGCAACTGAGGCTCCGCCGACGGCGGAGCCTCCCTGCCCTGTTTTTCAGGAACCGGTGCTGCACTTGAACCCGCCACGGCGGGCCAGGCGGCTTGCGACAGACTGCGCGCGCGAGGGTAGCGCGGCCGGTTGTGATTTTCGAACTTTCTGTCGGCTACGTGCGCCTTGCAGACGAAAAGGTTTTCGTTTTCGAACAACCCGCTGAGACAGACCTCAGTACGTCGCCCGCCCGCCCGAAAGATCAAAGGTGGCGCCGGTGGTGAAGGAGTTTTCCTTCGTGCACATCCAAGCAATCATGTGGGCCGCCTCGTCCACTTCCAGGAACCGGCCGCGAGGGATTTTCGACAGCATGAAGGCGATGAATTCCGGGGCCATCTGGTCGAAGATGCGCGTGCGCGCGGCGGCGGGGGTGACGCAGTTCACGGCGATGTCCTGATCGGCATGTTCCTTGCCCAGCGATTTGGTCAGCGCAATCACCCCGGCCTTTGACGCCGAATAGGCGGCGGCATTGGGGTTGCCCTCCTTGCCCGCAACGCTGGCGATGTTCACCACCCGGCCATACCCGGCGCGCTGCATGTGCGGCAGCACGGCGCGGCAGGTGTGGAAGGTGCCGTGCAGGTTGACCGCCACGATCTTGTGGAACTCCTCGACGGAGTAATCCACCACCTTGCCGTTCGACCCGGCGATCCCGGCCGAATTCACCAGCACGTCCACCCGCCCCAGCCGCGCCGCCGTGGCCTCGGCCAGCGCGGCCACGGCGGCAGCATCGGTCACATCGACCGCTGCCCCCTCGGCCCGCGTGCCCAGCGCCGCGGCCGCAGCCGCGGCCAGCCCCGCATCCATGTCCCACAGGCAGACATGCGCGCCGCCCGCGTGCAGGCGGCGGGCGACGGCAAGGCCGATGCCCTGCGCGCCCCCGGTGACGATGGCCACCTGCCCCGCCAGATCATAGCTGTTCATTGCTTCGGCCCCCCACCCCCATTCCCCTCCCCACAAGGGGGAGGGGAGGTGCTTCCGTCACGCCTCGGCCTGCACGTCCTGCCGCTGCTGGCCCAGGCCATTGATGCCCAGTTCCACCACATCCCCGGCCTTCAGGTACTGCGGCGGCTTCATGCCCTGGCCGACGCCCGGGGGAGTGCCGGTGGATATCACGTCGCCCGGATGCAGCGTGAAGAACTGCGACAGGTACGACACGATGAAGGCCACGCCATAGACCATTGTCTTCGTCGACCCGTTCTGCCGGCTCTCGCCATTCACCGTCAGCCACATCGGCAGGTCCTGCGGATCGGCCACCTCGTCGCGTGTCACCAGCCAGGGGCCCAGCTGGCCGAAGTTGTCGCAGCTTTTCCCTTTGGTCCACTGCCCGGCACGCTCGTTCTGAAAGGCCCGCTCGCTCACGTCATTGGCCACGGCATAGCCTGCCACATGGTTCAGCGCCTCGGCCTCGGTCACATGCTTGGCCTTCGTGCCAATGATGACGGCCAGCTCCACCTCCCAGTCGGTCTTTTCCGACCCGCGGGGAATGATGATGGGGTCGTTCGGCCCGCAGATCGCACTGGTGGCCTTCATGAAGATCACCGGCTCGGGCGGCACCTTCAGGCCCGATTCGGCCGCATGGTCGGCATAGTTCAGGCCGATGCAGATGAACTTGCCCGTGCCGCCCACACAGGCACCCAGTCGGGCGCCATCGGGCACCTTGGGCAGGGCCGCGGCGTCCATCCGGCGCAGCATCTCCAGCCCGGTGTCCGACAGTACGGCACCCCCGATGTCGGGCACCAGCCCGGTCAGGTCGCGCGCCACGCCGCCCGCGTCGATCATCCCCGGGCGCTCCGCTCCGACCGTACCCCAGCGTATCAGTTTCATGGGCCTGTTCCTTTCAGACGTTCGACCAGCCGCCGTCCACGACGATGGCCGCGCCCGTGGTAAAGCTGCTTTCGTCGGATGCAAGGTAAACCGCAAGCATCGCCACCTCCTGCGCCGTGCCAAGACGCCCCGAGGGCTGGCGGGCCAAGAACAGCCGCCGCGCCTCCTCGACCCCGCCCACCTTCTGGCCAAGATCTTCCATCCGCTGGAACAGGCTGGGGCTTTCGATGGTGCCGGGGCAGATTGCGTTGCAGCGGATGCCCTTCGCCACGAAATCGGCCGCAACCGCCTTGGTAAAGCCGATCACCCCTGCCTTCGTCGCGCCATAGACGCAGCGGTTCAGCGCGGCCTGGATGGAACTTGCGGCGCTGGCCACGTTGATGACCGACCCCGCGCCCTTGTCCAGCATGCCGGGCAGGAAGGCCTTGGTCAGGCGGAACATCGAGGTCAGGTTCAGGTCAAAGGAAAACGCCCAATCCTCTTCGCTGCAGTCCAGCACCGTGCCGTGGTGCACGAAACCGGCCGCGTTGAACAGAACGTCGATCGCGCCGATCTCGGCGGCGGCCTGCGCCACGGCGTCCTTGCTGCGCACGTCCAGCACGCGCGTGGTCATCCCCGTCAGCGTGGCCAGCGTGGCCGGGTTGATGTCGGCCGCAATGACCTCGGCCCCTTCCGCCGCAAAGGCCTCGGCCGTGGCCCGCCCGATCCCCTGCCCCGCCGCCGTCACCAGCGCCCGTTTTCCGCTTAGTCTTCCCATTTGGCGTCCCATCTGGCTCCCCTGCCTCATCCTTGCGGAAACACCCCGCGGGGGGCTGCCGCCGTTTCGCCACCGGTTCAAGAGACGGTGGCAGCGGGGGGCGCGAAGCCCCCCGGCGCTCTCCGTCACCCCAGCGCCGAAATCACATCTGCCGTCTTGGTCACCAGCGCGACATTCTGCAAGGCATAGTTGATGCTGGCACGGTGCCAGTCGGCGTTCATCGTGCTGCAGGCATCCTCGGGGATGATCATCACATATCCCTTGTCGGCCCCGGTGCGCGCCGTGTGCTCGATGCTCATGTTGGTCCAGGCGCCCGTCTCGATCAGGATATCGCGCCCGCAGGCCTTCAGGATGGTTTCCAGCTGCGTGCCTTCCCAGGCCGACATGCGGTTCTTTTCCACCACGAAATCGCCCTCGGCCACCTCGGCCCCCGGCGCGGGCGCCGACCCCCAGGTGCCGCGCACCAGCGCGTTGTTGTCGATCACGCCTTCAAACAGCGGCGCGTTCAGCGTCAGGCCCTTCGCCCCCGGTGGCACCACGAAATGCACATGGATCACCGGAATGCCGCGGCGCCGGCAGGCGGCGGCCAGTTGCGCCACATGGCCCAGCGCGTTCTGCTCGCGGCAGTGCTGGGGACTGCCCGACGCGGCAAAGGCACCACCGTCCATCACCACGTCGTTCTGCATGTCCTGGATGATCAGCGCGCAGCGCGCTGGGTCCAGTTGCAACCCGGCCTCGGCGCGGCGCACCTGCGGCGCCCGAGCCCGCATGAACGGTTCCGTGCGCGGGCCGACCTTCACCTCCACCGCATAAACGCTGGTCGTGGCCGCCACATACAGCGTCCGCCAGTCCGCGCCGCCCCAGTGCAGGTTGGCGGGGTGTTCAGGGATCGACACCTTGCCCAGCAGCGTGCCGTTCGGCGCGTACACCCACACGCCCCCCGGCCCGGTGCACCACACATTGCCCTCGGCGTCGCACTTCATCCCGTCCGGCAGGCCCGACACCAGCGAGTCGCGGATGCCGCTGGCAAAGATGCGGCCGTCCTTCAGTGTGCCGTCCTTTTCGACACGATACACACGGATGTTCGCCTGTTCGGTGTCGTTCACATACAGCTTCGATTCATCGGGGCAGAAGCAGATGCCGTTCGGCTGGGTGAAGGTGTAGCGGTCCACCATCAGTTCCGGCTGCCCGCCGGGGCGCAGCCGGTAGACGCCCTGGAACCCCAGTTGCCGCGGCCGTTCCACCCCGTAGTGCGGCATCCGCCCGTACCACGGGTCGGTGAACCAGATGCTGCCGTCCGACTTCACGCACAGGTCGTTGGGGCTGTTCAGTTCCTTGCCGTCGAAATGCGTCGCCAGCACCTCGCGCGTGCCGTCGGGGCGGAACCGCGCAACCGACGACGTCGCGTGTTCACAGGCGATCAGGTTCAGCTCGGCATCATAGGTCAGCCCGTTCGCCTTGTGGCTGGGCTTCATCACCTCGCGCACGCCCGCCCGGTCCACGCGACGGCGGGTATCGGCGGGCATGTCCGAAAACAGCAGGTAATGGTCCACGGGGTGCCACACCGGCCCTTCGGTGAAGGTGCAGCCATGCGCCACTTGCCGCACCGGGGCGTGTTCGTCGATCAGGCGGCGGAAGGCCGGGTCATGCGCCGTGTGCGCCATGGCTACACCGGAAACCAGTCGCGCCGCGGCACGGTCTGCGAAATCGGCCCCGGCACCGCATAGTCCAGCCGCCCCACAACCTGCCCGCGTTCGATCTTGGCAGGTTTGTCATGCACCGGCAGCAGGAATTTCGACGAATTGAGCAGCTTCTTGATTGCCGCCTTCTCGCCCCGCTTGGACCCCGCATGGTTCCCTGTGACTTGCGGTTCGTGGAAATTCACCTGATACAGCGGCTCGACGATCTGGTCGTTGAAGTCATAGATCACGTCGCCGCACAGCGTTGCCCGCCCCTCGGCGGTTTCGACATGCACGTTCATCGAGCCTTCGGTATGCGCGTTCGCCGCCTCCATGGTGACGCCGGGCATGATCTCGACCGGGCCGCTCAGTTCCAGATCCTCGAACCGCAGCGCGTGGCGGGTGTGCAGGCGTTCGATCAGGTGCTGGATGTCGGGCTTGGGGTATTGCGGGTGCATCAGGCCCGACACGCTGCATTCCATCTCGCGCCGGTTGATGACGACGGTGGTGTTCATCGGGAAGTGGTCGTCCTTCCCGGCGTGGTCGATATGAAGGTGGGTGTGCAGCACATAGCGCACGTCGCCGACCTTGACCCCGTGCTTGGCCAGCTGCCGCTCGATCATGTTCTCGTGGAACTGCAGGCCCCGCATGCCCAGCGTTTCCATGATCGCATTGTCACGATAGCCGGTGTCCACAACGATGGGCCACTGCCCGCCCAGGATCAGGAACCCGTAGGTCGGCACCCGCCGCACCCGCCCGCAATCGCGCGCCAGCACCAGGAACGAGGACTCAAGCTCGATGTCGCCATAGTCCAGAACCTTGATTTCCAGAGCCATCCGTTCCTCCCTTACAGCCGGTACACCCGGACCGCCGTGTCATTGAAGATTGCGCGGGTTTCCGCGTCCGAAAGCCCGCCGCAGGCCTCGCGGTGGGCGGTGAAAAGCGCGCCGTAGCTCGTCCACAGCTTCTCGATGGGGAAGTTCGACCCGAACAGGCAGCGGTCGGCGCCGAACAGCGCCACGGTTTCGGTCACCAGCCAGCGGATGTGCTGCGCATCCAGCCGGTGGATGAAGGTGCCGAAGCCGGAAATCTTTGCAAAGGCGTTCGGGCGCTGCGCCAGCCGGGCCATAGCGGCGCGCCATGCGGCGCGGCCTTCGTCGCGGGTATCCTCCAGCATTCCGGCATGTTGCAGCACGAAATTCACACGCGGGCAGGCATCGACCAGCGCAAGTGCCGCGTCCATCTGCCCAATGAACACCTGCAGGTCGAAGCTCCAGCCATAGTCGGCCAGCCTGCCGACGTTGCGGATGACGTTGGGGTCCGCGCACAGGTCGGGACGCGCGGCAAAGCGGTATTGCGGGCTGTCGTGCCAGTGGAACTGCTGGCGGATGCCGCGCACGCGGGGAAATCGCGCCAGCCGGTCCAGCGCCGGGCGGGCATCGGGCACCGTCATGTCGGCAAAGGCCACGATGCCATGGGGCCAGCCGGTTTCCCGCGCGGTGTCCTCGATGAACCGCGCCTCAGCCTCGGCCCGGCCCGGCGCCCAGTTGGCCTGCACGTAGACGGCCTTGGTCACCCCGGTTCCGGCGATGTCCTGCAGGTATTCGGTGATCGGATAGTCGCGGCGGATCGGTTCATAGGGGCCAAAGATTCGCGGCTGCATCGGGCCGGTCAGCCAGGGCAGGTCGGCCTGCTGCCAGATGTGGAAATGCGCGTCGATCATCGCGCGCCCCTTGAGAAAGCAAGGATTTCCCGCGCGATGGCAGGCGGCGTGTCCCCCGCCCCTAGATGGTCCAGCATCGGCAGGATCGCCCGCATCGCCCCCGTTTCCGGCCGGTAGGCCGGATCGGCCGCCAGGGGCGAGAGCCACAGCACGCCCCAGGCCAGCCCGCACAGCCGGTCCATCGCCCCCGTCAGCGCCTCGGGCCCGCCGCGTTCCAGACCGTCGGACACGACGATGCACAGCGCGCCCCGTGCGAAGGAGGCAAACCGCGGCACCGACAGGAACACCTGCAGCGCATCGCCCAGCCGTGTGCCACCGTCCCAGTCGGCCACCAACCCGCCCGCCATGGCCAGCGCCTGATCGCGGTTGCGGTAGCGCAGCGCGCGGGACACCCGCGTCAGCCGTGTGCCCAGCGTGAAGACCTCCACCCGCTCTCCCGCCTGCACCAGCGCATGCGCCAGCCGCAGCGCGCCGTCTGTCCCGGCCTTCATGCTGCCCGAGACATCAACCAAGAGCAGCACTCGGCGCTGCCTGTGGCGCCGCGCGCGGGACGGCAGGCGCGTCACCTCGCCGTCCTTGCGCATCATCTCGCGGAAGGCCGCGCGCGGGTTCGGCAGTCCGGCCCCCGCCCCCAGCCGCCGCGACCGGCGGCGCGGCAGTGCGGCGGGCAATGCGCGTGAGAACGCCCGCAACGCACCCTCCTCGTCCTCGGCCTTCAGCGCGCGGGCGAACAGCCGTTCCGCCGCCGTTGCCTCGGCCCCGGACGGCTCCTCGTCATCGGGTTCGGGCATCAGGTCGACATCGGCGCCGTCGAAGGACTGCGGCAGGTCTTCCGCCTCGCCTTCGCCCGGCGCGGCGAAGACGCGGCCCAGAAAGACCGAGTCGAACACTTCGTCGAAGTCACCCCTGCGTTCGGGGCCGGGGCCGAAGACGGCATGCGCGGCACGGCGGATGTCGTGGATGTCCTTCGGGCCAAGCAGGCCCACGGCGGCGATGAAGTACTGCACCTGTTCGGGTGCTGCGGCAAAACCCGCCGTCCGCAGCGCGGGGGCAAAGGCGAAGAAGGGCGCAAGTGCCGCGGTCACGCTGCCTCTCCCAGAATCTTGCCCAGCCGCGGCGCGATGAAGGCCAGATCGTCCTGATCCTTCAGCGCCACCCCGATGGCCCGCGCAAAGGCCCGCGGCCAAGGCGCCCCCTGCGCGGCCAAGAGCGTCGCCGCCTCGGCCCATTCCACCGTCTCGGCCACACCCGGCGGTTTCGCCAGGGGTTCCGCCCGCAGCTTTGTCACCGCCGCCACCACTCGCGCCGCAGTGTCGCGCGCCACGGTGGACGCCCGCATCAGCACGATCTGCTGTTCCAGCTGCGGGTCGGGGTAGCCGATCCAGTGATAGACGCAGCGCCGCCGCAAGGCCTCGTGCAACTCGCGCGTGCGGTTCGAGGTCAGCACCACCACGGGCGGCTCGGCGGCGCGGATCGTGCCGCGTTCGGGGATGGAAATCGTGAAATCCGACAGGAATTCCAGCAGGAACGCCTCGAACTCGTGATCCGCCCGGTCGATCTCGTCGATCAAGAGCACCCGGTCGCGCGGCGCCTGCAGGGCCTGCAGCATGGGCCGGGCGATCAGGAAATCATCGCCATAAAGGTTGACGAAGGCGCCTTCGTTCTGCCGGATCGCCAGCATCTGCCGGGGGAAGTTCCAGTCGTACATCGCCGCCGATGCGTCTATCCCCTCATAGCACTGCAGCCGGACCAACTCGCGCCCCAGCACCGATGCCAGCGCCTTGGCGGCCTCGGTCTTGCCCACCCCCGGCGCACCTTCCAGAAGCAGCGGCTTGCCTAGCGCAAGGGCCAGATAGGCCGCCGTCGCCAGACCTTCGTCGGCAATGTACTGCGCATCGCGCAGCGATGCCGCCAGCGGCCCCGGCCCGTCGATACCCTGAATGGACCGCCGGATTGCCATCTACAGCCGCTGCCTCGGCCGGGCACCGCCGTTCGCGCGCAGGCCGCGCAGCACCTTCTCGGGCGTCACCGGCAACTCGTCGATCCGCACCCCGACTGCATCGTAAACCGCGTTCACCACTGCGGGCAGCACCGGGTTCGCGCACATCTCGCCCGGCCCCTTGCCGCCGAAGGGGCCATCGGCGGCAGGCCGTTCCAGAACGCTGATGTGATGCGGCGCCAGGTCGCCCGGCCCCGGCATGATGTAGCTGTTGAAATCCACCGGCCCGTGGTCGCGCGCGGGGTAGTAGGGCTCGGTCGTCTCCCAGGCGGCGTGGCTCATCCCCATCCAGGCGCCGCCGCGCAACTGCTGTTCCACCATGCCGGGGTTCAGGGCGCGGCCGACCTCGTAGGCCGACTGCATGTCGGTGACGGTAACTTCGCCCGTCTCGTCGTCCACCTCGACCGTCACCAGCATCGCGGCATGGGCAAAGGTGCTTACCGGCGTCATCTCGCCGGTGTCCGGGTCAACCGGCGACAAGGGGATCAGGAAGATGCCCCGCCCGGCAATGGTCTTGCCCTGCCGGAACTGTGCCGCCTGCGCCGCGGCCATGGTGGTGATCGACCGCGAGGGCGCACCCTTCACATGGATGTTGCCGCGGCCGTCGGTCACCAGATCGGCGGCATCGACTTCCAGCTCCTCGGCCGCGGCCTCCATCATCACCGACCTGGCCTCTTTCGCGGCCATGATCACGGCATTGCCCATGCGGTGCGTGCCCCGCGACGCGAACGACCCCATGTCATGCGGGCCGGTGTCGCTGTCGGCGGTGTCGACGTACACATCCGCCAGCGGCACCCCCAGCGTTTCCGCCGCCACCTGCCGCACCACCGACTTCATGCCCTGCCCAAGGTCGATGGCCGACAGGGCCACGGTGAACTTGCCGTCGGGGTTGGAATGCACCAGCGCCTGGCTCGGGTCGCCGCCCAGGTTCATGCCGATGGGATAGTTGATCGCCGCAAATCCACGGCCGCGGTGAATGGCCATCAGCGCCTCCTGAACCCTGAAAGCGACGAAAACCGCATGGCGCCGGACCGTGCCGGGGCGGGTGCGGGGGACGCGGGCACAACCGGCGGCAAGGTCGCCTCCCCTCCCCCCCGTGGGGAGGGTATGGGGGGCGCTGCGGCCGCAGCATAGGCTGGCACCCCCGGCAACTCGGGCTGGCTTCCCCCCTTTTTGGCATAGTTCGTGGCCTTGTAGCCGCTGACCTTGCCCTGTTCGTCGGTGGCCGTGAACGTCGGCAACTGCCCCCGCTCGCCCCCGCCGCCCTTGGCCGAGGCCAGCGCCGCCAGCTGCGGCGCGATCTTCACCCCTGCCTTCTCGGCCACCACCTGCAGGCATTCCACCAGCGCGCAGTTCTTTGCGACGCGGCGGTGCGCCTTCATGTCGCCGTCGCGATAGGCGTTCAGCAGGCGCAGCTCGATGGGGTTCATCCCCACCGTTTCCGCCACCTTGTCCATGTGCGCCTCGATGGCGAAATCGACGCCGGTGATGCCGAAGCCGCGCATGGCCGTGGCAGGCGTGCGGTTGGTGTAGACGCAATATACGTCGGCATAGACGTTCGGGATGGTGTAGGGGCCGGGCAGGTGCCCAACCCCCTTGATGATGGCGTAGCTGGACAGCCGCGTGTAGGCGCCGGAATCGAAATACCCGGTGAACTTGCGGCCGATGATGCGGCCGTCCTTCATGACCGCGTCCTTCAGATACCAGCGTTCGGCCCCCCGCGGGGCGCCGACCTGCATCTCTTCTTCCCGGTCCCACATGTACTTCACCGGCCGCCCGGTCAGCATCGCGCCCAGGATCGCCATGGGCTCATGGATGCTGTCGACCTTGCCGCCAAACCCGCCCCCCACCGTGCCGCCGATGAAATGCAGCCGCGACGAGGGCAGGTTCAGCACCTTTGACGCCGTCGCCAGCGAAAAGAAGAGCGCCTGCGTCGAGGTATAGCACACCCAGCGCTCGTTCTGTTCCGGTGCCGCGATGGCCCCGCAGGTCTCGATCGGGGCCTGCTCGATGGGGCTCATCTGGTAGCGCCCCTCGACCACGTGATCCGCCTGCCGGAACGCGGCCTCGACGTCGCCGAAGCGCAGCTTCTGGTGGTCGTACTTGCCGTGGTAGATGAACTTGTTGGTCGGGTAGATGTCCAGCACCGCCGGCGCGCCTGGCCTTACCGCCTCTTCCACGTCCAGTACATGCGGCAGCGGCTCCCACTCGACCCGCACCTTGTGCACGGCCGCCCGCGCCTGCGCCTCGGTCGCCGCAATCACCGCTGCCACCGGCTCCCCTTTGTAGCGCACACGGTCGGTTGACAGGATCGGCTCGTCGTCGATGCCGAAATCCAGAAGGCTCAGCAGCGTGTTCAGGTTCTTCGGTACGTCGCGGCCGGTCAGGATGCGCACCACCCCCGGCATCCGCTCGGCCTCGGCCACGTCGATCCGCCGGATACGCGCAGCGTGGTGGGGGCTGCGGACGCAGCGCAGGTGCAGAAGCCCGTCGAACAGATGGTCGTCATAGAAGGGCGACCGGCCCGTCACATGCCCCGGAATGTCCTGCCGCCTTGTGGCCTTGCCCACCTCGTTCAGGTTGTCGTCGCGCTCGTCGGCAAAGAATTCGCGGCGCAGCTCGAACCCGCCCCGGTCGCGCGGAATGGTGTCGCTCATGCCCCCCTTCATGCTCTGGCCCTCCCTGCGGCCACCGACTGGATGGCGGCAATGATCGGCTCGTACCCGGTGCAGCGGCAGATGTTGCCGCCGATGGCCTCGATGATCTCGTCCCGCGATGGCGCCGGGTTGCGGTCCAACAGCGCGCGGGCCGACATCAGCATGCCGGGCGTGCAGTAGCCGCATTGCGCCGCGAAATGGTCCATGAAGGCCACCTGCAGCGGGTGCAGGTCCGGACCCTTCGCCATCCCTGCCACCGTGCGCACCTGTTTCCCGGCCACATCTTCGGCCAGCATCAGGCAGGACAGCACCGTCACGCCCTCGACCTCGACCGTGCAGGCCCCGCAGGTGCCCTGCCCGCAGCCGTACTTCGGTGTCAGGTCGCCGCAGCCCCGGCGCAGGAAATCCAGCAGGTTCTGGCCGGGGTCGGCAAAGGCCGCCCTGTCCTGCCCGTTCAGGGTAAACGCCACAGGAGTCTTCATTGCCCCAACCTTTCCAGCAACCGCCGCAGATGCACCCCTGCCACCTCGCGGCGGTACCAGCTTGTGGCCAGCGCATCGGTCGGTGGCTCCAGCCCCTCGGCCGCCTGTGCGGCCGCGCGCGCGATGGTGGCGGCGTCCGGCGCCTGCCCCTCCAGCGCCCGTTCCGCCCCGCTGCCCCGCATCGGCGCAGGCCCCATCGCCCCGAACGCCACCCGCACACCCCGCATCCGGCCCCCGTCGCGCGGCGCCAGCACGGCCAGGGACATCACCGACACCCCCTTGGGCTTCACGCGGCTCACCTTGAGGAACCCGAACGTCCCCGGCCGCGGCCGCGCGAACTCCACCGAGGCCACCAACGGCGCCCGTGCCCCGGAACCCGCCCGGTCGCGCATCAGGTCTTCCACTGCCCGCGCGCCCTGCCCCACCAGCGTCGCCCGCGCGCCCAACGCAAGCAGCGCTACCGCGAAATCGCCATAGGGGTGCGGGGCGAACAGGTTGCCCCCCACCGTGCCCATGTTGCGCACCTGCGGCCCGCCGATCACCCGCGCCACCGGATGCAGGAAATCCAGCGCCCGCTCGGCCAGCACCTGCGCCATCGTCACGCCCGCCCCCAGTGACACGGCATCGGCCGACACACGGATCACCGACAGCGCCGGGTCCTTCGCCCGCACGATCCGGTCCGGCGCCACGCCCGCGTTCACATCCCGCATCACCACGGTGCCGCCGCCCATGTAGGCCGCCCCGCCCATGGCCCGCGCCGCTTCGGCCAGCGTCGGATAGGTCTCGATCCTCATGCCGCCCCCATATGCGCGCGTATCGCGTCGAACCCGGACTGATAGACGTTCTCGGCCACCATCGCGCGCAACTCCTGTTCCCGCCCCGCGGGCGTGTCGAACCGGCTTTCCCAGTGCCAGAAGGTGCGGTCGCCGTCCGTCACCGGCACCAGCCGTACATGCGCGACGTAGTTCAAGAGCGGCACCGGGGTGTCGAGCAGGCAGTAGGAAAACGCCATGTCCGCATCCGACAGCGTCAGCAGAAGCTCACGCAGTTCCGACCCGTCTTGCAGGTGGAACCGCCGCACGCAGCCCACCCGGTCCGACGTCCAGCCCTTCTCCACCACGCTGTCGCGCACGATCGGGTGCCAGCGGTCATGCCCGTTGAAATCGCGCAGCACCTCCCACACCCGTAGGGCGGGCGCGTCCAGCACCGTGCTTTTCACCACCCTGACCATCAGCCTGCCATCTGCCGCTTCAGCGCGTTGAACCCCGCCTGGAACACGTTCGTCCCGATGCCCGACACCAGCCCCTCGGCCTCGGCTTCGGCGCAGTCAAACTCGGCGGTCCATTCGATGAAGGTCCGCTCGCCGTCTGTCACCGGTGTCAGCCGCAGGGTGGCCACATAGTCGGTCAGCGGCATCGGGCTTTCGAGGATCGAGTACGTGCAGAAGAAGTCATGGTCGCTGAGCCCCAAGAGCCGTTCCCGGATGCGGTCGCCGTTCTGCAGGTGGAAATCGCGCACGCAGCCCACGCGGTCGGCAGGCTCGCCGTTCTCGATCCGGCTGTCGCGGATGGCCGGATGCCAGCGCGGCAAGCCGTTGAAATCACGTACCCTTTCCCACACCCGCACCGCCGGGGCGTCGATCACCGAACTGACATAGACCCGCGGCATCACTTCTTCTCCTGCGGCGCTTTTTTCGCCACGTCCGCCGCGATCCGGCTCATGTCGCTCGCCTCGCGGATCAACCCGCCCTGCTTGGCAAGGCTGCCGCCCTCGATGCCGATGTCGGACAGCAGGCTGTCGATCAGCGGCGCCTGCACGCGGTACCGGAGCGCCGAGTTGATCACCTCGTCCGTCGGGCTGGCCCCGCCGCTGCCGCCGCCATCGCCGCCCATCCCGGCCAGCTGCATGATGCGGATATCCTGGATCTTCTCCAGCGGCTTGACGCTGGCCGCCACGATCCCTTCGACATGCTCCAGCATCTTGCGCTTGAACAGCGAATGCCGCGCCTCGTCGGTCAGGATGTTCTCGGCCTCGTTCAAAAGCTTCGCCGCCTCGGCCTCGACCGCCGCGCGCACCTGTGCGGCCTGCGCCATCAGCGCCGCCTCGGCTGCGGCCTTCTCGGCCATGGTCACGTCCACCGACTTGCGACGGTTTGCCACCTCGGTCTCGCGCACGGTCTTGACGCGCTCTTCGGCCTGCGTCGCCAAGGCCCGCGCGGCATCCGATTCCGCCCGTGCGGCACTCTCCTCAAGCGACTTCTTGTACAGCGCGATGGCCTTCTCCATCTGCACCGTCTCGACCGCCTGTTCGCGCGCCACCTCCAGCCGACGCCGCACCGTCTCGTGGTCGATGCGGATTTCGTCCAAGGACCGCTCGCTGGCAATCCGCGCCCGTTCGACATCCTCGCGGCTCTCGATCTCGGCCTCGCGCAGCGCCTGCACCCTGGCGATTTCGAGTTGCTCCAACGAACGCTTCCGCTCGACACGCGCCGTCTCGACCACCCGCTCGCGGTCCACCTCGGCGGCTTCGACGTCACGCTGCGCGGCAATCTGCGCCTGCCGCACGCTGGCCTCGGCGGCGGCCGCCTTGGCCCGCTCTCCGGCCAGCGACACGACCCGCGCCTGCTCGGCCGATTCCACCGCGCGCTTGGCCTCGATTCCCGTCACTTCGCGCGTCCGCTGGCTGCCGATACGGTCCTCTTCCAACGCCAGTTCGGCGGCAATGCGGGCCCGTTCGGTGGCTTCGCGCTTCGCAATCTCGGCCGCCTCGATTTCTTTCTCGCGGGCGATTTCCCGTGCACGCACGGCCTCTTCCGCGGCGATCCGCTCGCCGTCCAGCTTGCGCCGCTGGGCGATCTCGCGCGCCTGCGTCGCCTCGGCCGCGGCAATCCGGTCGGCCTCGAGCTTCCGCCGCTGCGCGATCCGCGCCGCCTCCACCGCCTCTTCGGCTGCCACCCGCGCCTCGTCCAGCGCCTGGTCGCGGCTGATCTCCTGCCCGCGCGTCTCGCCGTCGGCGGCAATCCGTTCGGCGGCCAGCGCCTTTTCCTGTGCAATCCGTGCCGCCTCGGTCGCCTGTACCGCGGCAATCTCGGCCGCCTCGACGGCCTGCTGCCGCGCAATCTCCAGCTCGCGGATGCGGCGGTCCTCGGCAATGCGCGCCTCGTTCACCTGCGCGCCCTGCGCGATGCGCAGCCGCTCGGTTTCCTCGCGGGCCGCAATCTCCAGCGCTTCCAGCGACTTCTGCCGCTCGATCTCCTGCTTGCGGATGGTTTCCTCGCCGCGGATGCGGGTCTGGGTCAGAAGCAGCGTCTGCGCCATCCGCCGCTTCTCGGTCTCCTCGCGCGCCACGATCTCGGCCTGCTCGATGGTGCGCTGGCGTTCGATCTCAAGGCCCTGCGTCTCGCGGTCCCGGGCGATGCGCGCCTCGGTCACCGCCTTTTCCTGTGCAATGCGCGCCGTCTCGGTCGCCTCGCGGGCCGAAATCTCGGCTGCCTCGATTTCGCGCGTGCGGGTAATCTCGCGCGCCTGCGTCATCTGCTCGTTCTCGATACGCGATTCGCGCACTGCCCGCTCCTGCAGGATGCGCGCCTGCTCGATCTCTTGCTTGGCCGCGATCTCGTCAGACTCAATCGCCTTGGCCCGGGCGATTTCCCGTGTGCGAACATCGCGTTCCGACGCGATCCTCGCCTCGGCAATCGCCCGCTCGTTGGAAATCCGCGCCTTCTCGATGGCCTCGCGCGCGGTGATCTGCGCCTGTTCCGCCTCGGTGTCGCGCTCGGCCCGTTCGCGCGCCAGTTCCGCCCGCTGCTGCGCACGGCGGAACTCCACATCCCGCTCCTGGCTCAGCCGCGCTTCCTCGGATTCGCGTTCGATCTCCAGCGCCTCTTTCTCGGCTTGCAGGTTGCGACTGCGGATCTGGATCATCGTGTCCTGCTCGATGTCATTGCGCAGGCGGCGGCGGTCCTCGATGTCGCGGATCAGGCTGGTCAGACCTTCGGCGTCGAACCGGTTGGACGGATTGAAGAATTCCAGTGCCGTCTGGTCAATGTCCAGGATCGCGACACTCTCAAGCTCCAGCCCGTTCTTCTCCAGGTCCTCCTGCGCCGCCTCGCGCACACGGGCCACATAGCTGCCGCGCTGTTCGTGCATCGAGCCCATGTCCATCTCGGCCGCCACGGCGCGCATGGCGCTTTCGAACTTGCCCGACAGCAGCGAATGCAGGTTCGCCGGGTCCAGCGTGCGGCGGCCCAGCGTGCTGGCCGCCATCGCCACAGCCTCGCGCACCGGCCGCACGCGCACATAGAACTCGGCCTCGACATCCACCCGCATCCGGTCATGCGTGATCAGCGCATCCCGCGCAGTGCGGCTGACGCGCAGCGGCAGCACGTTCATGTTCACCGGCGTGATGTCGTGGATGATCGGCCAGACGAAGGCGCCGCCGTCGATCACCACCTTCTCGCCCAGAAACCCGGTGCGGACGAAGGCGACTTCCTTGGTCGACCGCCGGTAAAGCCAGTGCATCACCCAGTACAGGATGAAGACGGCGACGACGATCACGATCAGCCAGAGGATCAGTTGTCCGATCAGTTGCCCGGTCATGTGTTCGATTCCCCTACTTCTGGCGGCCCTGGATGCGCTTGAACGCACGGGTCTGTTCGGTCAGTGCAATTTCGGTCGGCAGCCGCTCCATCGAGCTGGCGCCGTAGAAGCCGTGGCAGTGCGTGGTGTGCGCCAGCACGAAGGCGGCATCGTCGGGCATCGCCACCGGCCCGCCGTGCACCAGCACAATGACATCCGGGTTCACCGCCAGCGCTGCCGCCGCCCACCGATCGACTAGTGCAGGACAGTCGGCCAGCTTAAGCGAGGTTTCCGCGCCAATGGAACCGCCGGTGGTAAGTCCCAGATGGCACACGACAATATCGGCCCCCGCCCCGGCCATCGCCGCCGCATCGGCTTCGGAAAACACATACGGCGTTGTCAGCAGGTCCTTGCCCCGCGCCAGGCGGATCATCTCGACCTCCTGCGCATAGGACATCCCCGTTTCCTCAAGGTTCGCCCGGAAAACGCCGTCGATCAGCCCCACGGTGGGAAAATTTTGCACGCCTGCAAACCCCGTGGCCTTCACCTCGTCCAGAAACCGGTCCATCACCCGGAACGGGTCGGTCGCGCAGACGCCCGCCAGCACCGGCGTGTGCTTCACCACCGGCAGCACCTCGGCCGCCATTTCCATGACGATGGCATTCGCATCGCCATAGGGCATCAGCCCGGCCAGAGACCCCCGCCCCGCCATGCGGTAGCGGCCCGAGTTGTAGATCACGATCAGGTCGATGCCGCCCGCCTCTTCGCACTTGGCCGACAGGCCGGTGCCCGCGCCGCCGCCCACGATGGGCTCGCCCCGCGCGACCATTCCCCTGAAGCGTTCCATGATCTGTTCACGTGTCACCTGCGGGCCTCCTTGCGCCGCACCTTGCCGCCCGACAGGTCGCGGAAGGCCGCGACCACGGCCGCGGCAAAGGCCGGGTCGTTGATGTGATGCGGCAGGCGGATCACTTGCCGGGTGGGGGTTGTCCGCACCGTGGATTCCAGCGCCTGAAACAGCGTGCCCCGCGCCATGGGGTCGTGGAACGCCTTGCCGGGCGCGTCCAGCGCCGACACGCCGCCCTCGGGCAGGAACAGCCGTACCGGGCCCTCCATCCGGTTCACCCGCTCGCCGATCCAGCGGCCGATCTGCGCGTTTTCATCCACCGTGGTGCGCATCAGCGTCACCTGCGGGTTGTGGGGATAGAACAGCCGCCCCTTGTACCGCTCCGGCACCGTTTCCGGCGCGCCGAAGTTCACCATGTCCAGCGCGCCAACCGACCCGATCCAGGGCAGCTTCGTGCGGATGAAGGCGCCGAAGCGGTCGGGGTCCGCCGGGAACACGCCGCCGAACAGCAGGTCGCACACTTCGGTCGTGGTCAGGTCGATGGCCCCGGCCACCTTGCCCGAATCCACCAGCTTTTCCATCGACTGCCCGCCGATGCCGGTGGCGTGGAACACCAGGCAGTCCCATTCCTCCTTCAGCGCCGCCGTCACCTGCTGCACCGCCGGTGTGGTCACGCCGAACATGGTCAGCGCCACCGCGGGCTTCCGCGGCCCCTTCGGACGTGCCGCCTTGCGCGCCTGCACCATGCCGACCAGCGCATTGGCCGCGTTCGTCAGCACCTCTTCGGTGATCGCGTTCAGCCCCTGCACATCGGCCACCGAGTGCATCATCAAAATGTCGGCCGGCCCCACGTACTGCCGCACCTCGCCACTGGCGACGGTGGAAACCATCAGCTTCGGCACGCCCACCGGCAGTGCCCGCATGGCCGGCGTCACAATCGCCGTGCCGCCAGAACCACCCGCGGAAATGATGCCCGCCACCCCCTGCGCCTGCGCCATCCAGCGCGCGAAGGCCAGCGTCATGCCCGCGACCGACTGCCCCCGGTCGCCGGTGAAAACGCCAGCTGCCCCGCGCGGATGGAAGGCCGCCACCTGATGCGCCGAAATGTCGGCGCCGGTGTGCGTGCCGCTGGTCGAAAGGTCCACCAGCCGCACCGGCAGCCCGGCCGCCCGGATGATGTCGCGCACAAAGCGCAACTCCTCGCCCTTGGTGTCCAGCGTGCCGGCCACCAGCACCACCTGCTGCCCCACCACCGCCAAGGGCCGCAGGTCGGCAGACGGCACCGACAGCGCCTGCGTGGTCACCACCCGTGCCATCGCCTCCAGCTGGGCCACCGGCACCGGCTGGCTCCACCGGGTGGGGAGCTTGGGATTGGCCAAATAAATCTTGGGCGCAACCGACGGGGCCGCTGCGGGATTCGCCTCACCCGGCGCCTCGGGCGTATCTTCGTGCCCGTGCCGCCCCACGCCCAGAAGCCGCTGCTGCAGCGCCCGGTCGCCCGCCAGTTCCCGCGCGGGTGCCATCCGGTTGATGCGGCCGTTCACCATGATCGCCACATGGTCGGCCACAGCGCAGGCCACGCCGATGTTCTGTTCGATCACCAGAACGTCGATGTCGCCCTCTTCGCCCAGCCGGACCAGCATCTCCTCGACCTGCGCCACGATCACCGGCGCCAGGCCTTCGGTCGGCTCGTCCATCACCAGAAGTTTGGGGTTGGTCAGCAGGGCACGGGCAATCGCCAGCATCTGCTGCTCGCCCCCCGACAACTGCCCGCCGCCGTTGGATTTCCGCTCTCCCAGCCGGGGGAAGGTGGCATAGACCCGCTCGATCGACCACGCGCCGCCCGGCCGCGCCACCATCTTCAGATGCTCGTCCACCGTCAGCGACCGCCACAGCCGCCGCCCCTGCGGGACATAGCCGATGCCCATCCGCGCGATCTCGGCCGACCCCTTGCCGTTCAGCACCTGCCCGCCGAAACTGATGGTGCCACTGGCCACCGGCACCAGCCCCATGATCGCCTTGCACAGCGTGGTCTTTCCCATGCCGTTGCGGCCCACGACCGACAGCACGCCGCGGTCCAGCCGCAGGTCCACCCCCTGCAAGGCATGCGACGCGCCGTAGAAGACGTTCAGCCCCTTCACCTCCAGCGCAGGACCACGCGACCGCTCAGCCATGGGCATGGCTCCCGTCGCCCAGATACAGTTCCTGCACCTCGGGGTCGTCCTCGATTTCCTGCGGCGTGCCTTCCTTGAAGACGCGGCCATTGTGCAGCATCGTCACGCTTTCCGCGACGCGCAGCGCCACGTCCATGTCGTGCTCGATGATGATAAAGCCGATGTGCCGCGGCAGGCCGGTCAGAATCGCCACCAGATCACGCCGCTCGGTCGGCGACAGCCCTGCCGCCGGTTCATCGAACAGCACGAAGCGCGGGGCACCCGCCAGCGCCAGCGCAATTTCCAGCTGCCGCTGCTGGCCGTAACTCAGGTTCGCCACCAGCGTCTCGCGCACCGCCGTCAGCCGCACCGCCTCGATCAGTTCCGCGGCGCGCGTCAGCAAAGGATCGCCCCGCCGGGGCCTCAGCAGCGAAAACCGGCCCCTCGAAACGCCCCGACAGGCCAGATACACGTTGTCGGCCACGTTCAGCCCGCCGAACAGCAGCGAAATCTGATAGGTCCGCCGCAGCCCGCGCCGGATGCGCTCATAGGCCGGGAACGCCGTCACATCCTCGCCGAACAGCCGGATCGTGCCGCTGGTGGGCAGGAAATCCCCGGTGATGCAGTTGAACAGCGTGGTCTTGCCCGCCCCGTTCGACCCCAGCACCGCCCGCCGTTCCCCCGGCCGCACGCTGAAGGTGATGTCGGAAATCGCCGCCAGCGCACCGAACAGCTTGGTCACACCGCGCAGTTCCAGCGCGTTGCCGGTGGACACCGAGGCCAGTGCGGCAGAGGCGTCGCTCATTGCTCGGCCCCCGTCAAAGGATCGCGCGACCGGCGGGCGCGCCAGCGGTCCCACAGGCCCAGCACGCCATCGGGCGAGAAGAACACCACCACCAGAAAACCCAGGCCGATCAGCGTCTTGAACCGCTCGTTCGACAGCCCGAAAATCTCCAGCACGTCAGGGCTGAAGGTGCGCAACAGCACATAGATGAACGCCCCGATGAACGGCCCCAGCGGCCGCCGCACGCCACCCACCACGGCAATCACCAGTATGTCGATCACCGCCGGAATGCCCGCCGTGCCCGGAGATATCTGCGCGTTCTGCCACACCAGCAGGATGCCCCCCACCGCGGCAATCACGCTGGCAAAGGTGTAGGCCGCCACCCGGTGCGCCATCACGTTGTAGCCCAGCGCCGCCATCCGCCGCGGGTTGTCTCGCACGCCCTGCAAGGCCAGCCCGAACGGCGACCGCGACACATAGACGACCAGGAAGTACGCAATCACCGCGCAGCCCAGCGTCAGATAGTAGAAAGGCACCGGCTGCCGCCAGTCCACCCCGAACAGGGCGGGCGGAAGGATCAGGTTGAACCCGGAATAGCCGTTGAAAATCTCGTAGTTCTGCCGCGCGAAGTAGAAAAAGGCGCTGGCGATGGCCAGCGTGATCATGATCGTGTAGATGCCCTCGGTGCGCACCGCCAGCGCTCCCACCAGCGTGCCGAACACCGTGGCAATCAGGATCGACACCGGCACGTACAGCCACCACGGCCAACCCAGCGAGATGTCGGTCACCCCCGAGGTACCCAGGATCGCCACCCCGTAGCCACCCATCGCCGCCACCGACATCTGGATCAGGCTGACCATGCCGCCATAGCCCGCCAGAAACATCAGGCTCAGCGCAATGATGCCCAGAATGAAGGTCCAGCCGAAGATCTGGAACAGCCAGAAATCCCCGGCGATCAGCGGCATCACCAGCAGGACCAGCGCCACCAGCCACACCGCAGGCGGCACCCGTTCGACCCACGACACTTCGCGCGCGGGCAATTTCGGGAAGGGGCTGTCGGTGACGGCCATCAGCGCCGCGCCCCCAGCAGACCCTGGGGACGGAAGGCCAGAACCACCGCCATGATCAGGAAAGTGAAAACAACCGAGTAGGTGGGCGCATAAACCAGCCCAAGCTGTTCGGAAAGTCCAATCACCACCGCCCCGATGGCGGCCCCGGGAATCGACCCCATGCCGCCCACGATCACCACCACCAGCGAGGCCAGCAGGAACCGCGTGTCCTCGCCCGGGGTCAGCGACTGGAAGGTGCCCCCTACGATGCCGCCCATGCCCGCCAGCCCGGCGCCAAAGCCGAACACCACCAGGAACACCGCCTGGATGCGTACGCCCGATGCCGCCAGCATGTCGCGGTCATCCACTCCGGCGCGGATCAGCATGCCCAGCCGCGTACGGTTCAAGACCAGCCACATGCCCACGCCGATCACCACCGCGGCAATGAAGATCCATACCCGCACCGACGGAAACTTCAGCCAGACGATCTCGCCGCTGCCTTTCACCGCGCTGACCAGCGGCAGCTCCATCGGGCCCGACAGGAACTCGGGCGTCAGGATGGTGTAGGATTGCCCGCCCCAGATCCACAGCATCAGGTCGGCCAGCACCACCGACAGGCCGATGGTCACCATGGTTTGCCGCAGCTCCTCGCCCTCCATCCGGCGGAACACCTGGTATTGCAACAGCAAGCCCAGCGCGGCCACCACCACGAAGACCACCGGAAAGGCCAGCAGCCACGACCCCGTCGCCTCGGTCACCTCGAACCCCACATAGCCGCCCAAGAGGTACAGCGACCCGTGCGCCAGGTTCACGTTGCGCATCAGCCCGAAGATCAGCGTGAACCCGGCCGCCACCAGAAAATACAGCGCCCCCAGCGTGATTCCGCCCAGAAGCGCGTTCAGGAACACCTTCTTCTTGCCCGCCCATTCTTCCAGCCCGTCGGGCCAGGGCGCAAACACCAGCCAGGCCAGCCCTGCCACCAGCAGCAGCAAGATCAGGCTCCACACCGGATGACGGCTGACAAAGCGTTGCAAGACTGTCTTCTCCCTGCCCGCAAGCCTAGCCCGCCGCGCCGGAATCCCCATACCCGACAGTCTGACAAACCCGCCCCACGTCGGCAAAAACGGCGGCGGCAAGATCGGGCCCGAAAAAATCGGCCTGGGTCTCTAGGTCCGGTGGTAGGGCAGCCCCGCCAGGATGGTGGCCGCACGGTACAGCTGTTCGGCCAGCATCACCCGCACCAGCATGTGCGGCCAGACCATGCGCCCGAAGGCCACCGCCGCGTCGGCGCTGTCGCGCAGGCCGGGGTCCAGCCCGTCGGCCCCGCCGATCAGGAAGACAGCGTCCTGCCTGCCGCTGTCGCGCCAGCGCGCCAGAAGTGCCGCAAGGTCGGGCGAGCTCATGTCGCGCCCGCGTTCGTCCAGCACCGCCACCGCTGCCCCCGCGGGCACAATACGGCGCAACAGCACCGCCTCGGCGGCCATGCCCGCTCCGGGCCGCGGCTCGGCCTGGTGTTCTGTCAGCGGGCCAAGGCCCAGCGGCCGCCCGGTACGGTCGAATCGCAAGGTGTAGTCGTCGATCAGCGTGCGCTCCGGCCCGGCGCGCAGGCGGCCCACGGCGGCCATGTGCACGCGCACCGCCCTAGCCTCTTGCCCCGCAGCGGCTCACCCTGTCAGCCCAGCGCCGCACGCAGCTTGTCGGCCGGAAGCCACATCTTCTCCAGCTGGTAGAATTCGCGCACCTCGGGCCGGAACACGTGCACGATCACGTCGCTGGCGTCGATCAGCACCCAGTCGCCGGTCTCCTTGCCTTCCATCTTCACCTGAAGGCCAAAGGCCACCTTCATGCGATCGGCCAGTTTTTCGGCAATCGACGCGACCTGACGCGACGACCGGCCCGAGCAGATCACCATGTAATCCGCCACGTCCGACCGGCCGCGCAGGTCAACCTCGACCACGTTCTCGGCCTTGTCGTCCTCGACCGAGGCCAGCACCGCCTGCAGCACCTGTTCGGGGGTATAGTCGGGGGGCGAAGCGCGGCCCACCCGGGGGCCGACCGGCAAACCGGTCTGGGGATCAGAATGCGACAGGACCCTTGTCCTTCCATCATGGCGCGCAAGCCCCGCGCCGGGCATCTGGACGCAGGGTATCACCCGCGGCAGGCAATCTCAACTGCAGGCCGACGCGGCCCACTTCTGCCTAAAGCCGCTTCGCCACCGCCCTGCCCACTTTCGCCACCCGACCGGCCAGCGCCGCCACCTCGACCGCCGGGTTCCATGGATGTTCGTCGCCCAGCCAGTCGGTCATCTCCTCGTGGTTTTCGTGGGCCGGGTCCGCGGCGGCCTGCAGCATCATCTCGAACCCCGGCGCCCCGCCCGAATCCTCGGGCGGGCAACGGCCCTCGGCGGCCAGCAGCGCAATGGGTGGATCGCCCGGCGGCAGGTCAAACGGCTTGCCCGGCCGGATCTCGTGCTCCCAGTTATTGCCCATGTCGTAGGTGTACAGGAAGGCCCGCTTCTTCCCCAGTTCGGCCAGCACATCGGCCAGCCTTTCCTTGCGCACGTCTCGCGTGTCGCCCCAGTCGCCGGGGTCGGGCTTGGCCCAGCGCAGGCTGCGCCCAAGCGCATAGTCGTAGAGGTGCGAATTGTCCCACGGCATCGCCGCCTGCAGCACCTTGTGCAGGTCGTCCAGACCGATGGTCACCGGTACCCGCAACCGCCGCGCAACCCTGTAGGGCATGTCGGCCAAAGTGACGTCCAGTTCCACCACCTGCATCTGCATGGCCCCCGTTTTGCCGGCCAAGTTTGCAGCGGGCAGCCAAGGGCGGCAACCGCTATTCGACCGGCAGCGCCACCTCGTTCCGCCGCCGCCACGGCAGGGTCATCGGGTCGTCGTAGAAATAGAACCGCGGACCACCCGCCACCACCATGCCCTGCCCCTCGGCCCACAGTTGCAGCGCCTTGGCGCGCGCCCACAGGTCGTCCTCGCCCGGCCAGCCCGAAAATCGCTCGACCACCTGCCGACCACCGGGGTCGTCGACGAAGCGGATGCGGGTGTCACTGGGCGCGGGCAGTCGGTCGCGCGCAAATGCGGCGGGCATCATGAAGGTCATGGTCCAGACCTGCCCTTCGCGCGCGCCCTGCGGCTGCATTCCCACCGGTACCGTCATGGCAATCTTTTCGCCCGTCGCGTTGCGGCCAAAGATGTAGCCAGCCAGGATGCGGAACCCTGCCGAAGCCGCACCCGACCGTGCGCCCGTCGTCTTGACCTCGGCCAGAAGATGCGGGCCATAGACACGGACCTCCCGCGTGCCCTCGGTCATCTCCACCCGGTAGGGCGGCATCTCGTATCCCTTGTGGCCCGTGTCAGAGCCGGTCTCGCTTGTGGCCGAAGCCGCCAGAACGCCAAACACCGCTGCCGCCATTGCCACCCCCAGAACCGCCCGCCGCATGCCGCACCCCTCTTTCCGCACCAGTTAGCGCACCGCCTGTCAAAGACGACCCGCGCCTTGCGACAGCGTCCGGTTTCGGCTATGCCCCTCGCATGATCCGCTTCTTCGACATGGCCGACCGCGCGCGCCTGCCCTGGCGCTTTACTGGCAATGTCCGGTCTGTCCTCGCACGCCTTGCGTGACGGTCCGCCGCGGGCCGCAGCCCGCACCCGCCTGCCCCTTCACAAGCCATTCCATGCCGGGAAAGAGCCATGACCGCTCCGCGCACCCTCTATGACAAGATCTGGGACGACCACGTCGTCCACACCTCGGAAGACGGAACCTGCCTGCTGTACATCGACCGCCACCTTGTGCACGAGGTCACCTCGCCCCAGGCCTTCGAAGGGCTGCGGATGACGGGTCGCACCGTACGCGCGCCGGAAAAGACCATCGCTGTGCCCGACCACAACGTGCCCACCACCGCGGGCCGCGACACCCACATCGACAACGAGGAATCGCGCATCCAGGTGCAGGCGCTGGACAGGAACGCCAAGGACTTCGGCATCCACTACTACCCGGTGTCCGACATCCGGCAGGGCATCGTGCACATCGTCGGCCCCGAA
The DNA here is from genome assembly GCA_964559535.1 of uncultured Rhodobacterales bacterium. Taxonomy (GTDB): domain Bacteria; phylum Pseudomonadota; class Alphaproteobacteria; order Rhodobacterales; family Rhodobacteraceae; genus CAZLIC01. The sequence continues at coordinate 28,194 of CAZLIC010000018.1, read as the reverse complement.
CAAGGCTGGACGCTGCCGGGCATGACGGTGGTCTGCGGTGACAGCCATACCGCCACGCATGGCGCCTTCGGCGCGCTGGCCCACGGTATCGGCACGTCAGAGGTGGAGCATGTGCTGGCCACCCAGACGCTGATCCAGAAGAAATCGAAGAACATGAAGGTGGAAATTACCGGGTCGTTGCGCCCCGGGGTCACCGCCAAGGACATCACCCTGTCGGTCATCGGCGCCACCGGCACGGCGGGCGGCACCGGCTATGTGATCGAATACTGCGGGCAGGCGATCCGCGAACTGTCGATGGAAGGCCGCATGACGGTCTGCAACATGGCCATCGAGGGCGGCGCCCGCGCCGGCCTGATCGCACCGGACGACAAGACCTTTGCCTACTGCATGGGTCGCCCGCACGCCCCGAAAGGCGCGAAGTGGGAGGCGGCGCTGGCCTGGTGGAAGACGCTGTTCACCGACGAAGGCGCGCATTTCGACAAGGTGATCACGATCCGCGGTGAAGACATCGCCCCCGTCGTCACCTGGGGCACCTCGCCCGAGGACGTGCTGCCCATCACCGGCACCGTGCCTTCGCCGTCCGACTTCACTGGTGGCAAGGTTGAGGCCGTGCAGCGCGCACTCGACTACATGGGCCTGACACCCGGCCAGAAACTGTCCGACATCGCCATCGACACGGTGTTCATCGGCAGCTGCACCAACGGCCGCATCGAAGACCTGCGCGCCGCCGCGGCCATCCTGAAGGGCAAGAAGATCGCCGTGAAGCGTGCCATGGTGGTGCCGGGGTCGGGTCTTGTGCGCGCTCAGGCCGAAGCCGAGGGGCTGGCGCAGATCTTCCTCGACGCGGGCTTCGAATGGCGCCTTGCAGGCTGCTCGATGTGCCTGGCCATGAACCCCGACCAGCTGTCACCGGGCGAACGCTGCGCCGCCACGTCGAACCGCAACTTCGAAGGCCGTCAGGGGCGGGGGGGGCGGACGCACCTGCTGTCGCCTGCCATGGCGGCGGCGGCGGCGATTACGGGGCGGCTGACGGATGTGCGCGAGATGATGGGGGAGGTCGTGTGACCCATCGAAAGTGGACCCGATGGCATCCGCCTTCGCAGCCCTTCAGCTGCCCCGGCAGACGGGCCCTTCGCCACTTGGAAAGCGTGCGACTTCGTTTCAAGCGAATCGCCAGTTGCTCACCAGTTTCGCGACGGTCGAGGTCCGTGAGACTTCTTGGTCCCTGTTCAGGGATGCAAGGCGTGATTTGAGCAACCAAGGATATGCGGGCACTTTGCGTAGCGCAATTCCAGGTTGCAAATTGCGGCGGAATTCGGGCGGGATAGTGACTTTTCCTAGCAGGTCGTCTATTGTTTCTTCTATCTGCGGGCGCCTCGGCGGCGTTGTTTGAAAATGTTGGAGAGAGTAGGAATGATGAAACATGCAATGCTTGTCGCGGCGCTTGTGGCTGCACCGATGGCGGTCAATGCCGCAACGCTTAGCGGTAACTTCACTGTCACAGCAGTAAACGTGACGAACTTGACCAGCGCCGAGTCGCAAGCAACCTGGGACAATTATCAAGATGCACTTGATGATACCTTGGGTGGAACCAACTCGGTCAGCATATCCGATACCTTCACCTATGTCGGTGACCTCGACTTTCGTGTGGGTCAGCCGCAAACCGCCAACCCCTACTCTATCAGCACCTGGCTGGGCACCGGGGCGGGCGCCGGTGAGGGCAACTTCTTTGACTTGGATGCCACTTTCGGGAACCTTCAATTGAGCTTCCCGAACATCAACAACGGAACCGCCACGTCGACGTTCTTCCTTTTCACGCTGAATGCGTTGCTGTCGCCCGGAAACTTCACGGTGACGCACGATGACGGAATTGCGCTGTACGATGACGGGGTTCTGCGCGGCGGAAACGTTGGTCCCACGGGCGAAGTCACGACGAATGTGACAGGGTTCAACGGCGGGGTGTTCTCGATCCTCTACGTGGCTACGAACGGGAACCCATCGATCCTTGAGGTGCAGACGACGGCTACCGTTGTGCCGCTGCCCGCCGGTGCGCTGCTCCTCCTGACTGGCCTTGGCGCCATGACCTTTGCCGCGCGGCGCCGTCGCGCCGCTGCCTGACGCAAAGCCATTCCATCACCTCAGGGCCCTGCCATCCCGGCGGGGCCCTTTGCTTTTCAGCGCCGCTCTGGCAGGAACCGCCAACTGCGACAGGAGACCCCCATGACCCCCTTCACCACCCTGACCGGCATCGCGGCGCCCATGCCGCTGGTCAACATCGACACCGACATGATCATCCCGAAACAGTTCCTGAAGACCATCGCCCGCACAGGTCTGGGCAAGAACCTGTTCGACGAGATGCGCTACACGCAGGACGGGGCCGAGATCCCGGGCTTCGTGCTGAACCAGCCGCAGTACCGGCAGGCGCAGATCCTGGTCGCGGGCGACAACTTTGGCTGCGGGTCGTCGCGCGAACACGCGCCCTGGGCACTGCTGGATTTCGGCATCCGCTGCGTGATCTCCACCAGCTTTGCCGACATCTTCTACAGCAACTGCTTCAAGAACGGCATCCTGCCGGTGGTGCTGCCGCAAGCGGCGGTCGACCACCTGATGGACGATGCGCGGAAAGGCGCCAATGCCCGGATCTCGGTTGACCTTGCGGCGCAGACCGTCACCGCATCGGACGGCACGGCCTATGCCTTCGACGTCGATGCGTTCAAGAAACACTGCCTCCTCAACGGCCTTGACGACATCGGGCTGACGCTCGAGAAGGCCGCCCACATCGACCGGTACGAAACCAGGGCCGCCACATTGCGCCCCTGGGCCTGAAAACCCGCGCGCCGCAGCCCGCCTGCGGCGCACCCTTCCGCCCAAACTTCATGCAACCGAAAACCATTCCTGCACAACATCTTGTAGGCCGATCCTGAGGCAGAACCTTAACGCCCTGCCATCACCGCAGGTTTGATTCAATCCTGCAACACTGTCGCCCAAAAACGGCCATCCGGCCGCTGTTAACCGTATCCTGTGGTTGCGGAACAACGGGAAAGAAGGCAGGATTTGGGCAACATTGAGGCAGCCCGCCTTCATGAGCGGGAAACGGCAACAAGGGCGCGGCAATGCACCGTGTCCAGTGCTATCGGGAGTGAATCAGGCGTGCTGACGCAGGTCACAGGCGCTTTCATGCGTGCCGTTCTGGTGGTGGTGCTGGTGGCCACGCCGTCGGTTCTCATGCCGGGCACGGGCGCCGACGCCAAGCAGGCCGTGGCCCTGGTCGCGCTGTTCGGCGGCCTTCTGACCTTCGTCGAATACAAGGCGCGCTACCCCGGCCTTGTCGAGTTCCGCGACGCACCGCCCTACAACCGCACGCGCTATCTCATGCTGCTGGCCATGCTGGTCATGCTGTCGCTGACGGTTCAGCCGCTGCAGGATCACTCGAACGCGCGCGCCCTGATCGCCGCGCTGGCGCACCTGTCGGGTGTCGCGCTGGACTTTCCCTATTCCCCGGTCCGCCTTCTGACGCTGATGGTTGCCGAGGGCGCCGACCCGTCGGTCATCTACAAGGCGCGCGCGGCGGCCGGCGCGGCCTACATGATTGCCATCATCTCGCTGCTGGCCTTCGTCCTGGTGCTGAAGCTGCAGGACTGGCCGTCGCGCGGCGGCAGCTTCAATGTCTGGGTCAACCTGCCCACGTTCGACCCCAACGCGGGCGGCGATGTGGTGGCGCGCCTGGAACGCGACGCGCGCGCCAACCTGGCCTTCGGATTTCTCTTGCCCTTCGTGATCCCCGCCGTGATGAAGCTGTCGGGCATGGGGCTGGGTGCGATCAGCCTGGCCTCGCCGCAATCGCTGATCTGGACGGTCACCGCATGGTCCTTCCTGCCGGCAAGCCTGCTGATGCGCGGAATCGCGATGCAGCGCATCGCGGGGATGATCCGCGAACGCCGCCGCCAGGAAGGCGGCGACGTGGCGCGGCAGCTTGCGCCCGTCTGACGGCGCAACTGACGGCGCAACTGACGGCGCAAATCGGGGCGTTTCTGGCAACCTTGCCATTGGCCACGTCTGCCACCGCAGAAACCCTGCGCGTGGCCACCTGGCACGCCGAACTGTCGCGCGGCACACCCGGCACCACCCTGCAGCAGCTGCTGACGGCCGATGATCCCGCCGTTGCGGCCAAGGTGGCCGTGATCGCCGCCGTCGGGGCCGACGTGATCGTCCTGACCGACATCGACTGGGACTATGGCCTTGTCACGCTGGGCGCGCTGGCCGACAGGCTGGCGGCGGCCGGGGCGCCCTATCCCTACCGGTTGGCCCTGCGGCCCAACCGCGGCCTGCGCACCGGGCTCGATCTGGATGGTGATGGACGCATCAACGGACCCGGCGACGCGCAGGGCTGGGGTCCGTGGCCCGGCTATGGCGGCATGGCCGTGCTGTCGCGCCTGCCCATCGACGCCGGCGGCGTGCAGGATCTTTCGGCAGGTCTCTGGCGCGACCTGCCGGGCGCCATCCTGCCGCCGATGCCGCCGCAGGTTGCCGAATTGCAGCGCCTGTCCACCACCGGCCATTGGATCGTGCCTGTTACCCTGCCGGATGGCGGGCGCCTGACACTCCTGCCGTTTTCTGCCACCGCACCGGTCTTCGACGGCCCCGAAGACAAGAACGGCCGCCGCAACCACGACGAGGCCGCGCTGTGGCTGCGGCTTCTGGACGGGGCATTGCCGGTGCCGCCGCCCGCCCCGCCTTTCGTGATCCTGGGACACGCAAACCTTGACCCCGCCGATGGCGAGGGTCGCCCCGGGGCGCTGCGGGCGCTGCTGTCTGACCCACGCCTTCAGGACCCCGCCCCCCGCGGCACGCATGGCCACAGCGACCCCGGACACAGCGGCGATCCGGCGCTGGATACGGCCTTGTTCGATGACCCGCCGCTGGGCGGCCTGCGGCTGGACTATGTGCTGCCCTCGGTCGGGCCGGGCGTGCAGGCATCCGGCGTGCTCTGGCCCCCTGACGCCGATCCGCTGGCCGCCACACTGGCCACCGCCAGCCGCCACCGCCCTGTCTGGGTGGACATCACCTTGCCCGACTAGGCCCGTCCGGCGAAACCGAAATCCCGCGCCAATCCTGAAAAAACCCCTAACGCGCCCCTGCAACCCTTTGATATTGCTCAACCACACACACCGTCCCACCGTGGGACGGCCCATGCCACCGTCGCCCCGGCTTGACCCGCCGCCCCCCGCAAGCTAGGCCCCGCGCAACCCACGCGACAGGAGCCCGCACCATGGCCAACCCCTCCCTTCTCATCCTCGCCGGTGACGGCATCGGCCCCGAAGTGATGGCCGAGGTGAAGAAGATCATCGGCTGGATGGGTGCCAGGCGCGGCATGACCTTCGACGTGTCGGAAGACCTTGTGGGCGGCTGCGCCTATGATGCGCACGGCGTGCCGCTGACCGACGCCACGATGGCCAAGGCGCAGGCCGTGGACGCGGTGCTGCTGGGGGCCGTCGGCGGGCCGAAGTACGACAATCTGGACTTCAGCCTGAAGCCCGAACGCGGCCTCTTGCGCCTGCGCAAGGAGATGGACCTTTACGCCAACCTGCGCCCGGCGCAGTGCTTTGACGCGCTGGCGGATTTCAGCAGCCTGAAGAAGGACGTGGTGGCGGGGCTGGACATCGTGATTGTCCGCGAACTCACCTCGGGCGTCTATTTCGGTGAACCCCGCGGCATCTTCACCGAAGGCAACGAACGCGTGGGCATCAACACCCAGCGCTACACCGAAAGCGAAATCGCCCGCGTGGCGCGGTCAGCGTTCGAGCTGGCCCGCCGCCGGGCGAACAAGGTCTGCTCCATGGAGAAGGCCAACGTCATGGAATCGGGCGTGCTGTGGCGGCAGGTCGTGCAGGAAATCCACGACAAGGAATACCCCGACGTCGAACTGTCGCACATGTACGCCGACGCGGGCGCCATGCAGCTGACGCGCTGGCCCAAGCAGTTCGACGTGATCGTGACCGACAATCTGTTCGGCGACCTGTTGTCCGACCTTGCGGCCATGCTCACCGGCTCGCTTGGCATGCTGCCCTCGGCCAGCCTCGGCGCCCCCATGGCGAACGGCCGCCCGAAGGCACTGTACGAACCTGTCCACGGCTCGGCACCCGACATCGCGGGCACGGGCAAGGCCAACCCCATCGCCTGCATCCTGTCCTTCGCCATGGCACTGCGCTACTCGTTCGACATGGGGGACGAGGCCGCGCGGGTGGAGCAGGCCGTGGAAACCGTGCTGGCCCAGGGCCTGCGCACGGCCGACCTCATGGGTCCGGCCGGTGGCACCCCGATCAGCACAGCGGCGATGGGAGATGCCGTGGTGGCGGCGCTGGACGCCAGCCTCTGACGCGCATCAGGGCAACGAAAAAGGTGCCCCAGATTCCTGCCATCCTGCGCGGCGCGCTGTGCGGCATTGCGGGCATGGGGCTGTACAGCCTGTATGACATGACCATCAAGTACCTGGGCGATGGCTACAGCCCCGTGCAGGTGCTGTTCTGCGCCGGAATCGTCTTCATGCCGATGCTCCTGGTCCACATGGTGGCCACGGGTCAGGCACGGCGGCTGCGGCCGGTCGTGCCTTGGGCAACGGCAGTGCGGTCGGTTGCAGGGCTGGTGAACGGGGTTCTCGGCGCCTATGCCTTTTCCGTGCTTCCGGTTGCACAGGCCTATGCCGTGTTCTTCCTGATGCCGCTGATGATCGGCCTGCTGGCCGTCCCATTTCTGGGCGAGCGGATGGATCCAGGCCGCCTCTTGGCCATCGTCGTGGGATTTGCGGGCGTCGTGGTCGCCCTGCAGCCTGGGCAGGCGCCACTGGGCATTGGCCACCTTGCCGCCTTCACTGCGGCCGCACTTGGGGCGATGAACTATGTGGTGCTGCGCTACACCGGCCCCATCGAAAGCCAGGGCGTCCTTCTGCTTTACCCCAGCCTTCTGCAACTGGCGGCCGTCGCGGCCGCAATGCCTTTCCTGTGGCAGCCGATGACAACCCTTGCCTGGGGCCTGACCGCACTGATGGCGGTCGAGCTGTACCTCGGCGCGCTCCTCGTCATCGCCGCCTACCGCCTGGCCCCGGCCGCCGTCGTGGCCCCCATGCAGTATTCGCAAATCATCTGGGCCGCCCTTCTGGGCGCCTTCCTGTTCAACGAGCCGATGACGCTGCACATGGCGGCAGGCATCGCGGTCATCATTGCGGCAGGGCTGTTCCTGCTGTGGCAAAGCAGCAAGGCGGCACCCCTTCCGGGTTGAGCCGAAGGGCGGCTTCTGCCAGATTCACGCAAGGGCAAACGAGGCACACATGGGCGGCAACAACGTGAAGGGTGCGCTGCTGGCGCTCTTGGCCTTCGCCATCTTCGCCACCCACGACGTGGTGGTGAAAACGCTCGGCGCCACCTACTCGCCCGTGCAGATCGTGTTCTTCTCGGTCACCTTCTCGTTCCCCCTGGTGGCGCTCATGCTGATGCGCGACCAGACAGACGGCAACCTGATCCCCCGCCACCCGTGGTGGACGGCGGTGCGCACCCTGTCGGCGGTGGTCACGGCGGTGACCGCCTTCTACGCCTTCTCGGTGCTGCCGCTGGCACAGACCTATGCCATCCTCTTTGCCACGCCCCTGCTGATCACGCTGCTGGCCATCCCCATCCTGGGCGAAAAGGTGGGCATCCGGCGCGGCATCGCCGTGGTCGTGGGCCTCTTGGGCGTGATGATCGTGCTGCGGCCAGGCTCGGCCGATCTGTCGCTTGGACATCTCGCGGCCGTCGCAGCCGCGGTCTGCGCTTCGCTCGCCTCGGTCATCGTGCGCAAGATCGGGTCCGAGGAACGCTCGGTGGTGCTGCTCCTCTACCCCATGGTCACCAACTTCATCCTGCTCGGCTGCGCGCTGCCGCTGGTCTACAAACCCATGCCCATCCAGCACCTGGGCATGGTCGGCATCATCTCGGCCTTCGGCATGGCGGGCATGCTGCTCATCATCTCGGCCTACCGCCGGGCCGAAGCCACCATCGTGGCCCCCATGCAGTACAGCCAGATGATCTGGGCGGTGATCTTCGGCAGCCTGCTGTTCGACGAATCCGTCGACGCCATGACCATCCTGGGCGCCGCCGTCATCATCGGCAGCGGAATCTACATCGTGATGCGCGAGGCCGGCAAGGCGCGCGACACGCAGCGCCCGGTGCTGCGCACCCAGTCCCGCCCGGAAACCGGCGTGCTGCCGCGCGTGTCCTCGATGATGGGCCTGTCGGGCCGCAGCGACCCGCGCCTGCGGCTGCAAAACGATCCGGAATAGCCCGCCTTTGACGCACCCACGCACCGCCGCCACCCCGGCTTGCGGCCGCGTTCCCCCTTGCCAAGCCCCGGCGCACGCGGTAACCCCCCCGCCACGGTCGGAGCGTAGCGCAGTCTGGTAGCGCACCTGCTTCGGGAGCAGGGGGTCGGAGGTTCGAATCCTCTCGCTCCGACCAACAGTCGACCCCCTCCGCGCATATGCAATCTTCCGCAACGGCTGTCGTCCGCTCAGTCGGGGCTTGAACCTGCGGCGCGGCCCGGCAACTCTGGGCGGCAACGGCGGGCAGCGAAGGCAAGGTCCATGGTGTTCCGGTTCCTGCATACCTCGGACCTGCATCTGGGCAAGGCCTTTGGCGGCTTCCCCGAATCCATCCGCAACCGCCTGCGCGAGGCCCGGCATGCCACCATCGCCCGGCTGGCCGCCGCCGCGCGGCAGGGCGGCGCCTCTGTCGTGCTGCTGGCGGGCGACAGCTTCGATGCCGAAACCCCGGCCCCCGACACGCTGCGCCAGGCCCTGCGTGCCATGGGTGACGAGCCCGACCTGCACTGGTGGCTCTTGCCCGGCAACCACGACAGCCTCGCCGCCTCGGAACTCTGGCGCCGCATCGGCGCCGACGCCCCGCCCAACCTGCACCCCCTTCTGTCGCCCGCACCGCAGGTACTCTCCCCCGGCACATGGCTTCTGGCCGCCCCCTGCACCCAGCGCCGCCCCGGCCGCGACCTGACCGAAGCGATGTCGCACCCCACCCCCGACGGCGCGCTGCGCATCGGCCTGGGCCACGGCGCCATCCTGGACTTCTCGGGCGAAGACGGCGCGGCAGGCATCATCCCGCCCGACCGTGCCGCGCGCTCGGGCCTGCAGTACCTGGCGCTGGGCGACTGGCACGGGCAGATGCAGGTCACCCCCGCCACCTGGTACGCAGGCGCCCCCGAGCCCGACGGGTTCAAGCACGACACCCCCGCCGCGGCCCTGCTGGTCACGCTGGAAGCCGCCGCCGCGCCCCGCGTGCAGCAGGTGGAAACCGGCCACTTCCGCTGGCGCGCGCCCACCCTCTCGCTGCTGCCGGGCGACGACCCCGCCGAGCGGCTGTCCGGCCTCCTGCCCGCAACCCGCGCACGCGACCACCTCCTGCGCCTGTCGGTCACCGGGCGTCTGCCGCTGGCGGGCCACGCCGCGCTGGCCGCCGCCATCGACCGCATCGCGCCCGATTTCGGCTGGTTCACCACCGATCTTTCGGCGCTCGCCATCGCCGCCCGCCCAGCTGACCTTGACCAGATCGACCGTGGCGGTGCCCTGCGCCAGGCGGCCGAGCGTCTGATGACCGAGGCTGACGACACCACCCTGCCCCCCGCCGACCGCAACATCGCTGCCGCCGCCCTGTCGCGGCTTTATGCGCTGGCGCAAGAGGTGCAGGGATGAAGCTGCGCGCGATCGAGATTACCAATGTGCGCCGGTTTGCCGGTCAACGGGCGCGGCTGGCGGGCATTGGCGACAGCATCACCGTGCTGTCCGAACCCAACGAATTCGGCAAGTCCACCTTCTTTGACGCCCTGCACGCGCTGTTCTTCGAACGCCACCGCAGCAGCGGCGCCGCGATCCGCGCCCTGCGCCCGCACAGCGGCGGCGGGCCCGAAGTGGCCGCCGAACTGGACCTGCCCGAAGGCCGCTTCCGGCTGGCCAAGCGCTGGCTCTCGCGCCCGCAGGCCCGCGTGACCGATGCCGCCGGCCGGCTGGTGGCCGCCGAGGACGAGGCCGAGGCCTGGATCGACCGCCTGATGGGCGGCGGGCTGGCCGGGCCTTCGGGCCTGTTGTGGGTGCGGCAGGGGCTGTTGGGGCTGGAGCCCGAGGGCAGCACCGCCGCCGAAAAAGGCGAACGCGAACGAGGGCTTGCCACCCGGCGCGACCTCCTGTCCTCGGTTGCGGGCGAAATCGAGGTGATGACGGGAGGGCGACGGATGGATGCCGTCGCTGCGCGCGCCAAGGCCGGGCTGGAGCCGCTGGCCACCGACACCGGCAAGCCGCGGGCTGGCGGGGAATGGAAACGCGCGCTGGACGAGGTGGAAGCGCTGGCCGCGCAAGAGGCCGCCCTGCGCCCTCGCGCCGCCGCCCTGTCGGGCGACCTTGCGCGCCGGGCCGAGGTGCTGCGCGCCCTGTCGCGCCTCGCCGACCCGGCCGATGCCGCCGCCCGCGCCGAGGCCCTGCAGCGCGCCAACGCCGCCCACCGCGCGGCACTGGACCACCGCGCCAAGGTCGACGCCGCAGCCACCGCGCTTCAACTGGCCAGGCTGAATGCACAGGCCGCCGAGGCCGAGGTGTTGCGCCTCGACACCCTCGCCCAGCGCACCGCGCAGGCCCGCCAGGCGCTGGATCAGGCCGAAGCGCTGGCCACAACAGCGCAGAACCGCGCCGCCGACCTTGCCCAGCGCGATCAGGCTGCGGCGGCAACGGCCACCGCAGCGGCACAACAGGTGCGCGACCTGCGCGCGCGGCTGGTGCTGGCCAACCGCGCCCAGGCCGCGCAAGCGGCCCGCGCCCAGGCGGCAGACCTGCGCGCGCGGCTGGACAGCGCCTTGGCGCTTCAGTCCTTGCAAGACAGCAACCGCGGCCGCCGCGCCCGGATCACCGTCTCCCCGAAGGCGCTGGAGACCGCCGAAAAGGCGCAGGCCGCCAGCGAACAGGCGCGCGCACGGGCCGAAGCGCAGGCCGTCACCGTGGAAGCGCTGCCCGATGGCCCAGCCCTCGCCACGCTGAACGGCGCCCCCCTGCCCTCCGGCCCCGTGCCGGTGCACGCGCCCGTCGAACTCGCCCTGCCCGGCTTCGGCCGCCTGCGGGTGAACCCCGGCAGCACCCGCACCGCCGACGCCGAGGCCGACCTTGCGCGCGCAACGGCCACGCTGGACCGCGCGCTGGCCGCCTGTGGCGCCGCCACTCTGGCGCAGGCGCGCAGCCTGTGGGCCGAGGCGCAGCAGCTTGACGCCGCCCTGGCACAGGCAGTCGCAGTCCTTGCGGGCATCGCACCCGACGGGATCGACACCCTGCGCCGTGCGCTTGCCACCGCGCAGGCCGCCGCCGCCGACGCGCCCGACACCCTCGATCGCCCGGAAACCCTCGCCAAAGACCTCGCCTCCGCGGAACGCGCCGAAACCGAAGCGCGTGCCGCAGCCGACGCCGTGCACCGCCACGCCGTCGAGGCGGGCGAGGTGCGCGGGCAGGCCGAAGGTGAACGCCGTACCGCCGAACGCCGCCTGTCCGAAGCCGCGGGCGAGGCCGGGGACGCAGACGCCCTGCAGTCCGCGCTGGCACAGGCCCGCGGCCGCAGCGCCACACTGGCCGAAACCCGCGCGCAGGCCGCTGACGCCCTGTCACGCCTGCAGTCCGACGCCCCCGACGCCGCCAACACCGAGGCGCGGCTGGCCCGTGCCACCAGCAGCGTGCAGCAGGCCGCGGCCGAAGAGGCCCGCCTGCGCGCCGAACTGGCGCAGCTGAACACCCGCATCGAGGTGCTGGCCGAGGAAGGCATCGAGGAACGCCTGTCCGACCTTGCCGGTCGGCTGGCCGAAGCCTCCGCCCGCGCCACCCGCTGGGCCGCCGAAGTGCAGGCCCTGACCCGCCTGCGCCGCGCGCTGGACGAGGCCCGCGCCGCTGCGCGCGAGGCCTACTTCGGTCCCGTCCTGCGCGAACTGCAGCCGCTCCTGTCGCTGCTGCATCCCGGCGCGGCACTGACAATCGACGACAGCACGCTGTTGCCCGCCACGCTCACGCGTGACGGCCAGTCCGAACCGCTGGACATCCTTTCGGGCGGCACGCGGGAACAGCTGGCCATCCTGACCCGGCTGGCCTTTGCCCGGCTGTTCGCCTCTGCGGGCCAGCCGGTGCCGGTGATCCTGGACGACGCGCTGGTGCACAGCGACGACGACCGCATCGAGGCCATGTTCACTGCCCTGCACCGCATCGCGCGCGATCAGCAGATCATTGTCTTCACCTGCCGCCAGCGTGCCTTTGCCGCGCTGGGCGGCACCCGCGCCACTGTACAGATCGACCCCGCGTGACCGCCCTTGCCGCGCTGTTCGCCGCTGCGCTTCTGGCCGCCACCCTGGTGCCTGCCCAGTCCGAAGCGGTGCTGGCGGCGCTGATCCTGCAGGGCGCGCATCCCGTGCCGCTGCTGCTTGCGGTGGCCACGGTGGGCAACGTGCTGGGGTCTCTGGTGAACTGGGGGCTGGGGCGTTTCCTTCTGCGCTGGCAGCACCACCCGCGCTTTCCCGTCGCCCCGGCGCGGCTGGCCCAGGCGCAGGCCTGGTATGCCCGCTGGGGCTGGCCCAGCCTTCTGGCCTCATGGGTGCCGGTGGTGGGCGATCCGCTGACGCTGGCCGCGGGGGCCCTGCGCGAACCGCTGTGGCGGTTCCTTGCCGTGGTCACACTGGCCAAGGCGGGCCGCTATGCCCTGCTTGCCGCCGCAACGCTTCATCTGTCATGATCGACAAAGGCCGGATGGTACCGCCTCCCCGGCTCGAACGGGGGACCCCCAGATCCACAATCTGGTGCTCTAACCAACTGAGCTAAGGCGGCTCCGACATGGCAGTGCCCGTCACGGGCGCCGCCGCGGGGCCGATAGCACATGCCCCGGGCAGCCTCAAGCCATTGTGGAAGGGCGGCCCCCGCCAAAGCAGGGGCCGCCCGAAGCCGTCAGGAATAGCGGTAGGGGCGACCCGACTTGTTCATCAGGTCGTTGTACTGCTTGATGATGGCCACGATCTTGGCCTTCGTCTCGCTCTCGGCGGCGATTTCGTCCCAGAACTTGGCCGCGGCGGTTTCCACCGTGGCCCATTCGGCATCGGGAATCGTCGTCAGCGCCAGCTTGCCGCCGTTCACCCGCAGGTCGGCCTCGCCACCCCAGTACCAGTGCTGGCGATAGTAGTGCGACTGCTCGAAGCACACCTTCACCAGTTCCTTCAGATGGTCGGGCAGTTCGTTCCAGCGGTCCTGGTTGGCAAAGAAGTGGCCGATCCACGCGCCCGAGATGTTGTTCGTCAGGAAGTACTTGGTCACGTTCGACCAGCCCACCGTCATCACCTCGGTGATCCCCGACCAGGCGATGCCGTCGATCTCACCGGTCTGCACGGCCATTTCGGCATCCGAATAGGGCACGTTCACCGGCACCACGCCGAACTGCGCGAGGAACCGGCCCGCCGTCGGGAAGGTGAAGATGCGCTTGCCGTCCAGATCGGCCAGCGAGTTGATCGGGTCCTTGGTCGCGAAATGGCAGGGGTCCCACGACCCGGCGCTGATGTGCTGCACGCCCACCTTGCCGTATTCCTCTTTCCAGATCGCATCCAGCCCGTACTTGTTGAACAGCACCGGCACGTCCAGCGAATAGCGAAGGCCCAGCGGGAAGTAGCCGCCGAACACCGTCACTTCGGTGGGCGAGGCCATGCTGTCGTCATCGGACTGCACGGCGTCGATGGTGCCGCGCTGCAGCGCCTGGAACAGTTCGCCCGTCGGGATCAACTGGTCGGCGTAGTAGAGTTCGATCTCCATCTGCCCGGCCGCGATCTTGTTGAACGCGTCGATGGCGGGCTTGACCACGAATTCGCCCAGCGTGGACCCGGCATAGGTTTGCAGCCGCCACTTGATCGGCGCCTGCGCGGTGACCACGGCGGGGGCGGCCAGCGTGGCGCCCGCGCCGATCAGGCCTGTGGTCAAGAGCTTGCGTCTTGTTGTCATTGTCGTCTCTCCACTGTTGGGCCGGGGCTCCCGCCCGGCGGTTAGGTTCGGAACTGCAGGGGCAGCCAGGTGGCAATGCCGGGGAACAGCATCAGGATGCCCAGCGTGATGACCATCATCACCACGATGGGAATGATGGCGCGGTAGATGTCGGCCAGCGACGCCGCCTCGGCCGACATCGCCCGCATCAGGAACAGGTTATACCCGAAAGGCGGCGTCAGGTAGGCGATCTGGCAGGTGACCGTATACAGCACGCCGTACCAGATCAGCGGCGCCTCGATGCCAAGGTCAAGCTGCCCCACCAGCGGAATGTACAAGGGCGCCACGATCACCAACATCGCCGTGTCGTCCAGAAACGCACCCATCACCAGAAACGACAGCTGCATCAGGATCAGGATGGTCCAGGGGTCCAGCCCCAGCTGTCCCACGAACAGGAACTCCACCGCCTCAACCGCGCGCAAGCCGTCGAACACCGCGCCAAAGGCCAGCGCGGCCAGGATGATCCACAAGAACATGCAGCTGATCATCAGCGTGCTCTTGGTGCAGCTTTCGATTACCGCCCAAGTCAGGCGCCCCTTGCCCGCCGCCACCAGCGTGGCCGCAATGGCGCCGATGCAGCTGCTTTCCACCAGCCGGACATAGCCGGTGACAAAGGGCACCATCATGACGGCAAAGATGAACACCGGCATCACGCCCGCGCCCAGAAGCCCGATCTTCTCGCCCCAGGTCACCTGCGCGCGTTCGTCGGGCGGCAGGGCCGGGCCAAGACTGGGGTTCAGCCCGCAACGGATCAGCGCATAGGCCGCGAACAGCCCGGCCATCACCAGCCCCGGAAAGATGCCGGCCAGCCAAAGGTCGCTGACCGGCTGCCGCGCGATCAGCGCGTACAGCACCAGCACCACCGAGGGCGGAATCAGGATGCCGAGCGACGATCCGCCCTGGATCATGCCGATCACCAGCTGCTTGTCGTATCCGCGGCGGATCATCTCGGGCAGCGCGATGGTGCAGCCGATGGCCATGCCCGCCACCGACAGCCCGTTCATCGCCGAAATCATCACCATCAGCAGGATGGTGCCCACCGCCAGCCCACCGGGAATCGGGCCGAACCAGACGTGGAACATGCGGTACAGGTCGTCCGCCATCCGCGTCTCGGCCATGACGTAGCCCATGAAGATGAACATCGGCAGCGTCAGCAGCGGCGACCACGACATCACCTTCAGCGTCTGCGAAAAGGCAATGTCATAGCCGCCCCGGTCGCCCCACAGCAGCATGGCGGCCACCACCGCCACCACCCCGATCACGCCGAACATCCGCTGCCCCGTCACCAGCAGCATCAGCATCGACAGAAACATCAAAAGCGCGATCCACTGGCCTTCCATGGATCAGATCTCCTGCCCGCGGGCGCGCGCGATGTCGCGGATCAGGAAGGCCGTGCATTGCAGCAGCATCAGTACGGTCCCCGCCACCATCGCAATCTTCACCGGTGCCATGTAGGGCCGCCACAGGCCCGACTTCCGCTCGCCGTATTCAAAGGCATAGGCCGTGCTCTCGACGCCCCCCCACAGCAGCACCACCAGATAGAAGATCAGCGCAAAGATGGTCACTGCGTCCACCAGCGCCTGCGTGCGGGGCCGCCAGTTGGTATAGAACACGTCCATCCGCACCTGGGCGCCTTCCTGCATGGCCCAGGCGCCGCCCAGCATGAAATAGCCCATCAGGACGAACTGCGCCGTCTCGTCCGTCCAGATCGGCGGCGCACCGGCCGCGCGGGCCCCGGCCGCCCACAACATGACAGCCATCAGCACGAACAGCAGATACATCGCGGCACGGCCAACACGGCGGTTCAGCCTTTCGACCGCGTGGACATAGGCAATCAGGAATGGTGGCATGACGGGCCGGGGGCTCCATGTTCGGCGGCCCTGGGCAGGCCGTGTGCCACCTTGGCAAAACCCGGCGTCCCTGCGCAAGGCTTTCCGCGCGGTTCATCCGGGGGTTGCGGGCTTTCGTTCACGTGCCGCGCTCTGGCTCAGCGCCGCACCCGCGGCATCGCCCAGCGCGACGGCACCGGGGCTGGCGGATGCGGCGGGGCGCCATGCGTGGCCGCCCAGCCCCCGGTGCCGCCCCGCGCCAGCCACAGCGGCAGCACCAGAACCAGACCGGCGGCAAACCCGCCCAGATGCGCCCAGTAGGCCACCCCGTCCTGCACGGCAGAAAACCCGCCCACCACCTGGAACCCCACCCACAGCCCCAGCACCAGCCAGGCAGGCACCGCCACGATGCGGAAGAAGATGATGAAGATCAGCAGCACATCCACCTTCGCCCGCGGGAACATCAGAAGATACCCCCCCAGCACCGCCGCAATCGCGCCCGAGGCGCCCACCATGGGCACCGGGCTGAAAGGCTCGGCCAGCACCTGCCCCCCCGCTGCCAGCACGCCCCCGGCCAGATAGAACAGCAGGAACCGCACATGCCCCAGCACGTCTTCCATGTTGTCCCCGAAAATCCACAGGAACAGCAGGTTGCCCAAAAGGTGCATCCACCCGCCGTGCAGGAACATCGAGGTCACGAACCCGCCCCAGCCCTGCCCCTGCGTCACCAGCGCGGGCACCAGCCCCCAGTCAACGAAGAACCGCATCAGCGCCCGGTCATCCGGCAGCCCGTACCAGTAGGCCACGAAGATCACGGCATTCAGCAGCACCAGCACCCGGCAGACCCAGGGTGTGCGGCCAGAGGGGTTATGGTCGCGGATCGGAAACATGTGCGACCCTCACCCGGCACGGTCCGGCCGTCAACCGCCGGCCGCCGTCAGGTTCGCCCGCACCGTGGCCACCGCCGGGTCGCCTTCGCCCAGCACCCCCACCAGCACCTCCACCGCCTGCCGGAACAGCGGCACCGCCTCGTCCTTGCGCCCGACGCCCGAAAGATAAAGCCCCAGGTTGTTCAGCGCTCTCCCGTGATCGGCCCGCGCCGCCTCGCCCCCCTCCGCCAGCACCTCCACCGCCGCGCGGTAGGCGCCCTCGGCCGCCTCACCCTGCCCGGTGTCGCGCAACCGGTCGGCCAGCTGCGCCAGCCGCACCGGCAACTCGGGGTGCCCCGGCCCGAAGGCCAGTTCCGTCAGCCGCAGCGCCTCGGCCCAGGCCGCACCCGCCCCCACATCGCCCTGCGCCTGAAGGAACGCCGCCAGCGCCCCCGCCCGCTGCGCCGTGTCAGGATGCGCCTCGCCCTGCGTGCCCAGCGCCACGCCCAGCGCGCGGCCGTACAGCGCCCCCGCCTCCTCGGACCGCCCGGTGGCGGCCAGCAGGTCGGCCAGGTTGCCCATCCGCAGCGCCACATCCGGGTGCCGCTCACCCAGAACCGCGCGGTCCACTTCCACCGCCTCCCGCAACAGGGCCTCGGCTTCGCCGTCGCGCCCGGTGGCCCGCAGCAGCAGGCCCAGATTGTTCAGCCGCTCGGCATAGCCCGCATCGCGCGCCCCGTTCGGCCCGCGCGACACCGCCACCGCATTGCGCAGCAACGGCTCGGCCTCGGCCAGCTGGCCCGCCGCCAGCATGGTCTGCGCCACCGATGCCAGCGCCTGCCCGTGCACCGCGCTGCCCTGCCCGAACTGCCGCACCGCCGCCCCCAAGAGCGCCGGGCCATAGGCCGCCGCCGTGCCCAGATCGCTTGCCTCGCGCGCGCCCGCCACCGCCGCCGCCAGATTCTCATAGGTCGGGTCCAGCGCCGCCGCCCGCACGAAGGCCCGCCCGGCCTCGACCCGCGCGCCGCGCGCCGCCGCCAGATCGCCCGCCGCGCGGATCACCCGCGCCGCCCGGGCCGCCTGCACTTCGGCCTCGCCGCGCAGCGCGTCCATCTCGGCCTCGGCCGCCGCCACATCGCCCGCCACCAGCGCCGCCGCCGCGGCCTCCACCTGCGCCAACCCAGGCTCGCCCGCATACAGCTCGCGCAGCGCCTGCACGCGGCCCTGCACCGCCGCCAGATCGGCCGCCGCGCGCACCGGGTCGGCCAGCGCCGCGCGCAAGGCGGCCATCTCGTCCAGCAGCGCCGGAACCGCCTCGGGCGCCGCCGTGGCCAGCGCCGCCTGCCGCTCCGCCAGGTCTTCGGCCAGACGCGCTGCCAGCGCCTCCGCATCCTGCGCCGAGGCCGCCATTGGCCCCAGCGCCCACAGAACCACCGCCGCCCGTATCCGCCACGCCGCCATGCCAACCCCCACGCCCAAGGACGCAAAGCCTAGCCCCCCGGTCCGGCCAAGGTCTACCCCCCGGCGACAGCCGCACGGAAACGTGCCACTCTGCCCGGCGAAAGGGGCCCCATGCATGCACCGCCTCATCCTCGCCCTCCTCCTTGCCGCAACCCCCGCCCTGGCCGACCCGGTGCCCTACCGGCTTGACACCAGCGCCTCGGTCGTGGGTTTCAAGACCAGCTTCGCCGGCGGTCCCATCACCGGGCAGATGCCTGTCACCCGCGCCGACCTGACGCTCGACTTCGACAGCGTCGCCAACAGCCGCATCCACGTCACGCTGGATGCCGCCCGCGCACAGGCCAGTTTCCCCTTCGCCGCGCAGGCCATGAAGGGGCCCGACGTGCTGAACACCGGGCAATTCCCGACCATCAGCTTTGCCAGCCGCCGCGTGCGTGCCGCAGGCACCGGCGCCGTGGTGGACGGCGACCTGACCATCCGCGGCGTGACCCGCCCGATCCGGCTGGATGCGCAACTTTACCAGCAGAAGGGCAGCGCGCCAGGCGACCTCTCGCGTCTCTCCATCCGCCTGACCGGCAGCGTCAGCCGCGCCGCCTATGGCGCCACCGGCTGGGCCGACATGGTGGGCGATAACGTCGCGCTCGACATCCTGGCCCGCATCGCCCGCGTCGACTGACGCGCAGGCGGGGAACATCCTTCGCCCCCCTGCCCCATTCATCTTGGCACAAATATCCCTGGGTCCGGGGCAGAGCCCCGGCGGCCGCCACCCGCACGACGCAGCAGGATCATTCCCCCACGCCGCATCGCCTGTGCCGGGGCTTGCACCTTCCGCGCGCCGGTGCACAGGTTGACCCATGCGCCTTCTGGTCTCCTTCGCCGCCCTGTTCCTGTCGGTCGTCCTGCTGCAACTGGGCCTCGGCGGGGTGGCCCCGCTCGATGCCATCTCGGGCGAGGCGCTGGGGTTCACCACCGCCGAGGTGGGCCTCCTTGGCTCGGCGCATTTCTTCGGCTTCTTCATCGGCTGCTGGTGGGCGCCGCGGCTGATGGGCGGCGTGGGTCATGCCCGCGCCTTTGCCGCCTTCACCGCCGCGGGCACCATCGGCATCCTCGCCCACATGATGTGGGTCGACGCCTATGCGTGGTCCGTCATGCGGCTGGCGTCGGGCCTGTCGGTGGCCGGATGTTACACCATCATCGAGGCCTGGCTGCAGGCCCGCATTACCAACGAAACGCGCGGCCGCACCATGGGCGTCTACCGCGTGGTCGACATCGCCGGGTCGCTGGGTGCGCAGCTGATGATCGCGGTGCTGTCGCCCGCCGCCTACATCTCGTACAACCTTCTGGCGCTGCTGTGCTGCGCGGCCATCCTGCCCATCTCGCTGTCGCGCACCGAAGCCCCCGAAACCCCTCAGGCCCCGCGCCTGAGACCACGCCTTGCCTGGGAAAAATCGCCCCTGGGCGCGGCGGGCGTCGTGGTCTCGGGCATCACCGGTGCCGCCTTCCGCATGGTCGGGCCGGTCTATGGCATCCAGGTGGGCCTTGCCCCGGACCGCATTGCGCTGTTCCTTGCGGCCTATGTGCTGGGCGGCGCGCTGGCGCAGGTTCCCATCGGCTGGCTGGCCGACAAGTACGACCGGCGCAGTGTCCTGATGGGCCTTTCGGTGGCGGCGGTGGCGGCCTGCTGGCTGACCGTGGCTTCGGCGCCGGCGGGGCCGGTGGCGGTGTTTCTGGCGGCGGGTTTCTTCGGCTTCGTCACCCTGCCGGTCTATTCCGTTTCTACCGCCCACGCCCACGACTATGCTGAAAGCCATGAAAGGGTTGAACTTTCCGCCGCCCACATGTTCCTCTACGCGGTCGGCGCCATTGCCAGCCCGCTGACCGCTGCGCTGGTGATTGCCGCCTACGGCCCCGCCGCCATGTTCGCCATGCTCTCGCTCGCCCACATCGCGCTGGTGGTCTTCGGCATCGCCCGCATGCGTGCAAGGCCCGCCAGCACCCGCACCGCCTACACCTACGAACCCCGCACCTCGTTCCTGATCGGCCGCCTTCTGGGCAAGGGGCGCGAACGGTGAGACTGGCACCGCCGCGCACAACGCGCTAACTGGGCGGCGCAGCAACGGGAATCTCGGCCATGGCGCGCATCCTGATCACCTCGGCAATCCCCTACATCAACGGGATCAAACACTTGGGCAACCTCGTGGGGTCGCAACTGCCCGCCGATCTCTACGCCCGCTTCATGCGCGCCCGCGGCCACGAGGTGCTGTTCCTGTGTGCCACCGACGAACACGGAACACCGGCCGAACTGGCCGCCGCCAAGACGGGCGAGAAGGTCGAGGACTACTGCGCCCGGATGTGGGGCGTTCAGGCCGAACTGGCCCGCGGCTTCCGCCTGTCGTTCGACCATTTCGGGCGATCCTCCAGCGCGCAGAACCGCCGCCTGACGCAGCATTTCGCGGCGCGGCTCGACGATGCCGGGCTGATCGCCGAAGTCTCGGAAAAGCAGATGTATTCCAACGCGGACGGTCGGTTCCTGCCCGACCGCTATATCGAGGGCACCTGCCCGAACTGCGGCTACGACCGCGCCCGCGGCGACCAGTGCGAGAACTGTACCAAGCAGCTCGACCCCACCGACCTGATCAACCCCCGCTCGGCCATCAGCGGATCGACCGATCTGGAGGTGCGGGAAACCAAGCACCTTTACCTGCGCCAGCGGGCCATGCGGGAAAAGCTGCGCGAGTGGATCACCTCGAAAACTGACTGGCCCGTTCTGACCACCTCGATCGCGCTGAAGTGGCTGGATGACGGCGAGGGGCTGCAGGACCGCGGCATCACGCGCGACCTGTACTGGGGCGTGCCGGTGCAGAAGGGCGATGCGCCTTGGCCGGGGATGGAGGGCAAGGTCTTCTACGTCTGGTTCGATGCTCCCATCGAATACATCGCCTGCGCCAACGAATGGTCCGACGCGCAAGGGCTTTCGGAAAGTGCATGGAAACGTTGGTGGCGCACCGACGAGGGCGCCCATGAGGTTCGCTATGTGCAATTCATGGGCAAGGACAACGTCCCCTTCCACACCCTGTCCTTCCCCGTCACCATTATGGGGTCGGGCGAGCCGTGGAAGCTGGTGGACTACATCAAGTCCTTCAATTACCTGAACTATGACGGCGGCCAATTCTCTACCAGCCAGGGCCGTGGCGTGTTCATGGACCAGGCGCTGTCGATCCTGCCTGCCGACTACTGGCGCTGGTGGCTGCTGTCGCACGCCCCCGAGTCCTCTGACAGCGAGTTCACCTGGGAAAACTTCCAGGCCTCGGTGAACAAGGACCTTGCCGATGTCTTGGGCAACCTTGTGTCGCGCGTCACGAAGTTCGCTTTGGCCAAGTTCGGCCCCGAAATCCCGTCTGCAGGTGCCTTCGGACCGCAGGAAACCGCACTGATTGCCGACCTTGGCGCCCGCATCCGCAGCTATGAATCGCTGATGGAGGCGATGGAGGTGCGCAAGGCCGCGGCTGAATTGCGGGCGATCTGGGTGGTGGGCAACGAATACCTGCAATCCGCGGCGCCCTGGACCGCCATCAAGACAGACGCGGAGCGCGCGCAGGCCATCGTGCGGCTGGCGATGAACCTGATCCGGCTTTATGCCGTGCTGTCACGCCCCTTCATCCCCGATGCGGCCGAAACCATGATGACGGCGATGGGCTGCAACGACTGGACCTGGCCCGACGACGTGCCGCACGCAATGCGTACCCTGACGGGCGGGCACCCGTTCAGCGTGCCGGAAAACCTGTTCCGCAAGATCACCGACGAAGAGCGTGCGGATTGGGCACAGCGCTTTGCCGGGCGGCGGACCTAGGCTGCCTGCCACACCTGCGCCAGCGACAGGTCATCGCGCAGGTGCACAATGTCTGCGCGCGTCCCCGGCGCAAAATGCCCGATGTCGCCGCGCCCCAGCACCCGCGCGGGCACCGATGTGGCCATGGCCAGCGCCCGCGCCACCGGCACCCCCACATCCTGCACCAGAACCTGCAGCGCGCGCGGAATCGTCAGGTCGGCCCCGGCCAGCGTGCCGTCCTGCAGCGTCAGCCGCCCGTCGCGGCGCAGGATGCGTCGCCCGCCCAGCATCATCTCGTCCTGGTCGGTGCCCGCCAGCGCCATGCAGTCCGACACCAGGAACACCCCGTCAGCCTTGGCCGCCAGCGCCACCCGCATCGTCATGGCATCCACATGAATTCCATCGGCAATCAGCCCGGCAAACCCGCCCCCGGCCAGCACCGCGCCGACCAGACCGGGTTCGCGGTTGCCCATCTGGGACATGGCGTTGAACAGATGCGTGGCGCAGCCCGCCCCGGCCTGCATGGCGGCCTGCGCCATGGCAGCGTTACAATCGGTATGGCCCAGGCTGACGACCGCCCCCGCCGCCGCCAGTGCCGCAATCTGCGCCAGGGTCGCCGATTCCGGCGCCAGCGTCACCATCAGCGCGTGCAGGTGCCGCGCGGCGTGCAGCAGCAAGTCGAGATCGGCGGGCTCCATCGGCCGGATCAGCGCCGCATCATGGGCGCCCTTGCGGCGCGGGTCCAGATGCGGCCCCTCGATGTGCAGGCCCAGGAACCCCGGCACCCCGGCCTGTGCCGCGTCGATGCCCGCCCCGATCACCCGGGCGGTCGCCGCGGGCGAGTCGGTGATGAGCGTGGGCAGGATGCCGGTCGCGCCCAGACGCGCATGGGTGGCGCAGATGGCCGCCAGCGCCGCGGCGTCGGTCTCGCCGCTCACGGCCAGCCCGCCGCCGCCGTTCACCTGCAGGTCCAGAAACCCCGGGCACAGGATGCCGCCGTCCAGCTGCGTGACCTCGCCCAGCGGATCGCCGATTCCCAGCACACGGTTGCCCCGCAGCACCAGCGCCGCGCCGTGGTGCAGCGTTGTGCCGTCGAACACCGCGGCGCCAACAAGGCTGCGCAGGCCCATCATACCGTCTCCGTCACCTTGCGCAGGTGCGCGGGCGTGTCGGGGTCAAAGCCGCGGCGGCGGGCGAGCTGTTCGACGAAGTGGTAGAAGCTGACGGCCAGCACCAGTGGTGCCACCAGCGGGTGCAGGCCGGTGACGGCGGGCAGCGTGGTGGCGCCCTGAGCGGTGGCGCCGGTGACGAACACATCCGCCCCCTGCCCCGCCAGCCGCTCGGCAGTCTGCACCACGCCGGCTTGCGCGCGGTCCTGAACCGCCAGTGCCAGCACCGGGAAATGCGCCTGCACGATGGCGGCAGGGCCGTGCAGGACCTCGGCCGCGGAATAGGCCTCGGCATGCAGGCCGCAGGTTTCCTTCAGTTTCAGCGCCGCCTCGCAGGCAATGGCGAAGGCCGGGCCGCGGCCCAGCACGAAGGCCTGCTGTGCCCGCACCAGCCGGGCCGCCAGCGGTGACCAGTCCATCGCCAGCGCCTGCTCAAAGGCCGAAGGCAGGCCCTGGACGGCGGCGCGCAGGTCAGCGTCGTCTTGCCATTCGGCCACCAGCGCCAGCGCGGCCACCACCGAACAGACAAACGTCTTGGTCGCCGCGACCGACTTCTCCTCACCCGCGTTCAGGGGCAGGCAATGCGCCGACACCTCGGCCATCGGGCTGTCGGCAAAGTTGGTCACCGCCACCGACAAGGCGCCGCCAACGCCCGCCGCGCGCATCATCTCGACGATGTCGGGGGAACGGCCCGATTGCGAGATGCCGATGCAGGCCGCACCCTGCAGCCGCAGCGGGCGGCCGTAGACCGAGGCGACCGAGGGGCCGACCGAGGCCACCGGAACGCCCGCCATCAGTTCGGCGGCGTATTTCAGGTAGGTGGCGGCGTGGTCGGACGAGCCGCGCGCCACGGTGACGATGATCCGCGGGTCGGTTGCGCGCATGGCGGTCGCGGCGGCGGCCAGAGCGGGCGCAGATTCGGTCAGAAACCGCGCCGCCGCCGCAGGGATTTCGGCCACTTCGTTCGACATATGGCTCATGGCGTGGTCCTTTCGGGGTCGGGGGCGAGTTTCAGCTCGACCGCAAAGTCATAGGCGTCGCCCCGGTAGAGCGAACGGGTGAATTCCACGACCCGGCCACTGGCCAGATAGCCGATGCGTTCGATGCGCAGCCCTGCGGCGCCCGCGGGCACGCCCAGAAGCTCGGCATCCCGCGCGGTGACGTTGGCCGCCGCGATGCGCTGCACGGCGCGCACGGGGCGCATCCCCCGCGCCTCCATCACCGCATACAGCGAAGTTTCCACGGCCGCAGGGTCGGGCAGGGCAAAGGTAGGGATCGAGGCGCGTTCGATGGCCAGTGGCACGCCGTCGGACCGGCGCACGCGTTCAATCCGCGACACACGGTCACCGGCGGCAAGGCCCAGCGCCATCACTTCTTCCGGAGCCGGCGCGTGGATGGCCCGCGACAGCCAGACCGAATCCACCGTGCGCCCGCGGCGGGCCATGTCTTCGGTGAACGAGGTCAGCAGCGACAGCGCCTGTTCCAGCCGTTCAACCCGCGACGCGACAAAGGTACCCGAACCGCGCCGCTGCACCAGTTGCCCCGCATCGACCAGCCCCTCCACTGCCTTGCGCACGGTGACGCGCGACAAGCCCGTCATCGCCGCCATCTCGCGCTCGGGCGGCAGGCTGTCGCCCGGCGACAGGCGGCGCTGCGCAATGGCCTCGGCAATGCGGCGCTGTAGTTGCAGGTACAGCGGCCCCGTTTCGTCCAGCCCTTCCGGAGAGAAGATATGCTCCATCAGTCCCCCTCGCGCGCCAGCATCAGCGCACCGTCCAGCGAGGTGCCGCGGGCGGGCATGATGGGCCAGCGGCCCGAGAGCCGGGCGGCAAAGGCGGGGCCGAGGCCGCCGAGCAAAACCACGGGCAGCGACGCCCCCGCCTGCAGCACGTCGACGGATTCGCACACGTCGGCAGTGGCCTGTTCCACCACGGCGCGCGCCGCGGGGTCGGGGTCGGACAGGATGCGGGGGGCGAAGGTGGCATAGTCGGCAGGCCGCGCGGTCAGCGAGAAGGCCACCACGCCATCCGGCCCGCCAAGTTCGGCGGTGATGGCCTGCAACAGCGGCGTGGTCGGCACGAAACCGTCTTCGGCCCGCAGCGCGCGCGACAGGATCGCGCGGCCGATCCAGGCGCCCGACCCCTCATCCCCCAGAAACAGCCCGCGCCCGCCGATCTGGCGAATGGCGCCACCGCGCTGGACGGCAAAGACCGATCCGGTGCCCACCGCAGCTACAATGCCGTCGGCCGAACCAAGCGCGCCTTTCACCGCCGTGATCGCATCGGTGACCACACGGGTGCGGGCGAAGGGAAGGGCGTCCTGCAGGCGCTCCGGCGCACCGGCAGCATTGGCCCCGGCAAGGCCGAGCCCCGCCCGCAGCCCGGCCGGATCACCCCCGCCCGCTGCCTGAAGCGCAGCCTGCGCGGCGTGCAGGATGTTGGCGGCGGCCCCTGCGGGATCCGAGGCGATGTTGGCGGGGCCTGCCTCGGCCGCGCCCAGAACGCGGCCCTGCGCATCGGCCACAGCCGCGCGGCAGCCCGTCCCGCCCCCGTCGATGCCCAGATACAGCGCCATGCGAATCTCCTTCGCCGAGAAGATACCAAAACAATACCAAATGGGAAGAGATCATCGTACCGCACCCACAGAAAACGCATAAAATGAGAGTTCCACAAGGGGGCTTTACAATTGGTATTATTTTGGCATTGTCAGCGGCACAGGAGGAATCACATGGCCGACCGCCCCACAGAAGCCCGCCACCCGATGTCACGGGGCCTGCATGCCCTGCCGGGCGGCGTGGCGATGGGGCATCTGCTGGACGCGCAACTGGCCGCGCTGGCCATGGTGCGGCCCGCCATTCCCGCGCTGGCCGCGGTGGCTGAAGCCGGAGCCACCGCCCTGCGCGCCGGTGGCAGGATGGCCTATGCCGGGGCCGGGTCCTCGGGGCTGATGGCCCTGTCCGATTGCCTCGAACTGCTGGGCACCTTCGGTATCCCGCCCACACAGACGCCCATGATGTTCGCCGGCGGTACCGCCGCCCTGCTGACCATGACCGGCGCTGTCGAGGATGACCCGGCGCTGGCGCAGGCCGATTTCACAAAGGCGGGCATTGGCAAGGGCGATGTCGTGCTGTGCCTGTCGGCCAGCGGAACCACCCCCTACACGCTGGAAATCGCCCACCTCGCCCGGGCCGCGGGCACCACGGTTGCGGGGTTTGCCAATGTGCCGGGCTCGGCGCTGCTGGCCATGGCCGACCTGCCGGTGTGCATCGAGACGGGTCCCGAGGTCGTGTCAGGCTCCACCCGCATGGGCGCCGCCACGGCCCAGAAGGTGGCATTGAACATGGTGTCGGTGCTGGTGGGCATCGGCCTTGGCCATGTGCATGACGGGTTTATGGTCAACGTGGTGGCCGACAACGCGAAACTGATCGACCGCGCGGCGCGCATCGTGGCATCCTTGGCGGGGTGCGGCATGGAAAACGCGCGCGATGCGCTGGCCCGCAGCGGCGGGGCGGTGAAGCCGGCGGTGCTGATCGCCGCCGGGGCCTCGCCCGAGGTGGCGCGGGCCGCATTGAACGACAGCGGAGGGGTGCTTGGCCCGGCCCTTTCCGCATCAAAGTCATAGCTGCCGCGGCCAACAGGGAGACGACCAATGACCAAGACCTTCCGCCTTGCGCTTCTGACCAGCACGCTGCTGGCCGGTGGCGCCTTTGCGCAGGATGTGACGCTGACCATCGAAAGCTGGCGCAACGACGACCTGACGATCTGGCAGGACAAGCTGATCCCCGCCTTCGAGGCGCAGAACCCCGGCATCAAGGTGGTCTTTGCCCCCACCGCCCCGGCCGAATACAATGCCGCGCTGAACTCGAAGCTCGCCGCCGGATCGGCGGGCGACCTCATCACCTGCCGCCCCTTCGACGCCTCGCTGCAGCTCTACACCGACGGCCACCTGGCCGACCTATCGGGGCTGGCCGCGATGGCCAACTTCTCGCCGGTGGCCAAATCGGCCTGGCAGACGGATGACGGCAGCGCCACCTTCTGCGTGCCGATGGCAAGCGTGATCCACGGCTTCATCTACAACAAGGACGCCTTCGACGCGCTGGGCATCGCCGTTCCCGCGACGCAGGACGAATTCTTTGCCGCGCTGGACAAGATCAAGGCCGACGGCACCTACATCCCGATGGCGATGGGCACCAACGACCAGTGGGAAGCCGCCACGATGGGCTACAACAACATCGGGCCGAACTACTGGAAGGGCGAAGAGGGGCGTCTGGCGCTGATCGCGGGCACCTCGAAACTGACCGACCCGATGTGGGTGGCCCCCTACGAACAGCTGGCGCGCTGGAAGGACTATCTGGGCGACGGGTTCGAGGCGCAGACCTACCCCGACAGCCAGAACCTGTTCACGTTGGGCCGCGCCGCCGTCTATCCGGCCGGGTCGTGGGAAATCTCGGGCTTCAACGCGCAGGCCGGGTTCAAGATGGGCGCCTTCCCGCCGCCCGTCGCCGCCGCGGGCGACACCTGCTACATCAGTGACCACACCGACATCGCGCTGGGCATGAACGCCAAGTCGGCCAATGCCGAGGCGGCGAAGGTGTTCCTGGAATGGGTGGGTTCGGCCGAATTCGCCGACCTGTATGCCAACAGCCTGCCGGGCTTCTTCAGCCTGAACTCCACCCCGGTGGCCATGCAGGACCCGCTGGCGCAGGAATTCGTGTCGTGGCGCGGCAAGTGCCAGTCGACGATCCGGTCCACCTACCAGATCCTGTCGCGCGGCACGCCGAACCTGGAAAACGAGACCTGGAACGCCTCGGCCAACGTCATCAAGGGCACCGAGACGCCCGCCGACGCCGGCGTGCGCCTGCAGGCCGGGCTCGACAGCTGGTACAAGCCCGCGCAGTGACGCGCTGACGGAGAGGCGGGGGGGGGGGGGGGGGGGGGGGGGGGGGGGGGGGGGGGGGGGGGGGGGG
>CAZLIC010000017.1:0-61725 GCA_964559535.1 uncultured Rhodobacterales bacterium | reverse complement strand
CGGCGATGATCTCGCCCTCGGCGGGCTTTTCCTTGGCGGTGTCGGGGATGATCAGTCCGCCCTTGGTCTTTTCGTCCGAGGCGATACGCTTGACCAGCACGCGGTCATGCAGCGGTTTGAAGGCCATCTGGTAACACTCCCTAGGCTTCAGATGTTTGCAGCGATTGGCACTCACCCGTGGCGAGTGCCAACACCGTGCATCTAGGGAGCGCGCGCCCGCCTGTCAACGGGCCGCGGCGCGTCACTTCACCGGAATCTTCCGCTTCTTCAGCTGCGCCTTCACCTCGGCCTCCAGAAGCCGCCGCACCGCGGTGTCGCGCTCCACCGCCTTCACCGCCTCGCCCGCCAGCTTCGCCGGGCTCTCGTCGCCCTTGGCGATGTCCAGCACGCCCTTCATCCCGCTCACCGCCCAGGTGTCCTGCGTGGCCTTCATCACGTCGGTGATGATCTTGGCCTGATCCGACTTCGACGGCGCGCTGCCGGACACCAGCTTGGCAATCATGTCGGGCACCACCTTGACCGACAGGCTGTCCCTGACCGTGTCCACCACCTGCGTCTCGACCTGTTCGAGGTTGCGCAGGAACCCGCCGGTCAGCGCCGCCAGCAGAACCCTTTCAAAGCTGTCGGTCAGGTCTTTCTCCGTCGGCACCTTCTTCGACTGGACCATCTTGGTCACCGTGTCGATGGCTTCGGACGCCGCCTGCTGCACCACCGAGGTCCCGGTCCCTTCCAGGAACCGGATCACCAGCCCCTGCATCTCTTTCGACGACACATAGGTCAGCTTCGAGGCAATCTTGCCCGCGGCCGTGGTCGCCATCGGCTTGAACATGTCGGCCGGAATCTTGCTCAGCACCCCGCCGGTCACCCCCGCCACCACCGCGTCGATCGTCACCTTGTTCGCAGCCTCTTCCAGCGTGATGTCCTCCTGACCCAGCGCGTCCTTGGTGAACAACTCGGTCGAGGTCTGCAGCGCCTTGATGCCCGCCGCCGATACCGCGGCCGCGGTGCCCGCCGTGGCGCCACCCACCACCAGCACCGACGCGGCCATCACGCCCAGCACGGCAAAGCCCACGCTGGTTGTCACCGTCAGCACCGTGCCGGTGACGGAAGCCTGCGCACCCATGTCCGCCAGAAACGTCTCGGTCGCGCTGCGGAAGTCGTTGATCGCCGTTTCCGCCGCTTCCAGCGCCCCGGCCAGTTCCGACACGCGCTTTGACGCGATCACGCTCTGCAGCTTGCCGACCGCGGCACTGGCCCGGGTTGCCAGCGCCTTGTCAGGCAGCCGGATGCTGTTGAACCGGGGTCGAGACCAGCAGGCTGGCCGCCTTGATGTAGCCATTGCGCAGGTCGGCGGTATCAACGTAGCTCTGGTAGATCTTTTCGTTGACCTTCATGGATTTGGCCAGCGTGTCGGCATACGGCTTGATGCTTTTGAACAGGTCGTCCTTCGCCCGTTCGAACTCGTCGGCGGTCACCTGGTAGGTCTTTCCGCCAGACTTGAATTCCACCATGTCAACAGGTTTGTCGTCGCCAGAGGCCATGTCACATCTCCAAAAAATGCCGCAGGGAAATCCCGCTTCGAATGAACCACGTCCAATGCCGGAACCGTGATGCGATGTGAACGCAGGTTACAGGCACTTCCGTCGCCGCACACCGAAATTTCTTCCACCTTCGGCTTGCATTGCCGCCACAATCGCCAGCCAATGGTCGGGCGAACAACCGGAACCCGCCGATGCCCCTGCGCCGCGTCTTTCTGACCCTTGCCCTGCTGCTGGCCCCTGCTGCCGCCACCGCCGCCACCGGCTGCGCCGGACGCAACCTCTTGGCCGACCTGCCGCCCGAAACCCGCAGCGCGCTGGATGCAGCCGTGCAGGCCGCGCCCTTTGCCCGTGGCAACCTGTGGCGCGCCACGCGCGACGGGCAGACGATCACACTTCTGGGCACCTACCACCTGGACGACCCGCGCCACGATGCCATCGAGCAGGCCATTGCCCCGACGCTGCGCGACGCCACCGCGCTGCTGGTCGAGGCGGGCCCTCAGGAAGAGCGTGCGCTGATGGCGCAGATGGCAAAGGATCCGCAGACGATCCTGTCGCCCGAAGGCGTCTCGCTGCGCGATGCGCTGAGCGAGGCCGAATGGGCCGATCTTTCGGCGGCCATGCAGGCCCGCGGCATGCCTGCCTTCATGGCCGCGCGCCTGCGCCCGTGGTACGTTACGATGCTTCTGGCCGTCCCGCCTTGTGCCCTCCAGGCCGCGCGGTCGCGCAACGGGCTGGACCAGCGGCTGATGAACCTGGCCGACGCGGCCGGCGTGCCCATCCAGGGGCTCGAACCCTTCGACACGGCGCTGAAGGTGTTCGACGGCATGCCGATGCCCGCGCAGATGGCGCTCGTGCGCTCGACCCTTGCGATCGAGGATCAGGCGGAAGACCAGATGGCCACGCTCTCGGCCATCTACTTTGCCGAGGACAGCCGCCTGATGTGGGAATACCAGCGCCACATCGCGCTCTCGTTGCCCGGTGCCACCCCCGCCTCGGTGGAAACCGAATTCGCGGCGATGGAGGACAGCCTGATGATCCGCCGCAACCGCGCCTGGATCCCGGTGCTGACCGCCGCGGCGGCGGAAGGCCCGGTTCTGGCGGCCTTCGGCGCCCTGCACCTGTCGGGGACGGACGGCGTGCTGGCCCTGCTGCAGGCGCAAGGCTGGACACTGGAACGCCTGCCCTTCCCGGGTGACTGACCGGCCGCCACGCCGGGACAATCGTTAATTTTCCCTGAACATCCGACCGCAAGTCATTGATTTAATTGAATCTGTGAAACTGTCCCACCGTGGGACATCGCCCGCCTTATCGAAACAGCCCCAGCAACAGCGGCGCCAGGAAGGCCGTCAGCACGGCATTCAGCCCCATGCCCAATCCGGCAAAAGCCCCCGCCACCGGATGCACCTGCAACGCCCGCGCCGTGCCAATGCCATGCGCCGCCACCCCCACGGCAAAGCCGCGCGCGCGCCAGTCGGTCAGTCCCATCGCGTTCAGCAGCGGCGTTGCAACCACGGCGCCGGTGATGCCCGTCAGGATCACCAGCACCGCCGTCAGCGTGGCTGACCCGCCCACGGCCTGCGCAATGCCGATGGCCACCGGCGCCGTGGTCGATTTCGCCGCCAGCGAGGCGAAGACCTCGCCCTGCAGCCCGAAGGCGCGGGCAATCAGCAGCGTGGACAGAATGGCCACCACCGACCCCACCACCAGCGCCGCCGCCAGCGGCAGCACGGCCCGCCGAACATGCGCCCGCGCCTCCCACAGCGGCAGCGCCAGCGACACGGTGGCCGGGCCCAGCAGGAAGTGCACGAACTGCGCACCCTCGAAGTAGGTGGCATAGGGCGTGCCGGTGCCCACCAGCACCGCCCCCAGCAGGACAACGGCGATCAGCACCGAATTGACCCAGGGCTTGCGCCCCGAGGTTCGGAACAGTGCGTCCCCCACCGCATAGGCACCCAGCGTGGCCGTCAGCCACAACAGCGGGCCTTGGCTAAGGTAGGTCCAGATATCGGCGACGCCGGTCATTCCCGGCTTCCCGTCAGTCGGGCGACCAGGGCAAAGGTCAAGGCCCCCGCCGCGATGGCCAGCACGGTGGACCCGACCAGCGCCGCAAGGATCGGCAGCACCTGCCCCCCCAGCCGGTCCAGATGCGCCACCACCCCCACGCCCGCGGGCACGAACAACAGCGTCAGGTGGCCCAGAATGCCCTGCGCCACCGGGCGGACCATGTGCAGAAACCCGGGGATCACGGCGAACCCCGCCAGCATCAGCACCATCCCCAGCACCGGCCCCGGCAAGGGCCAGCCCAAAGCGCGGGTCACGGTTTCGCCGATCAGCTGGCAGATCAGGAGGGCGAAGAGGGGCAGCACCATGGATCATTCCTTGCACGGGTGAGAGCCCCGGGGCGCTGCCCCGGACCCCGGGGTATTTGGACAAGGTGAGAGCGGAAAAGGAAAGGGCGTCAGAGCCGCTTTTCGAAGGTCAGCGTGGTGGGGCGGTCGTAGCCGGGATGCGCGGAGGTGGCGGTCCGGGTGAACCCCAGCGCGCGGAAGGCGGCGTGGTTTTCGGCAAGCTCGATGCGCGTCTGCAGGCGCAGCCCGGTCAGGCCAAGGGCCATGGCGCGGGCTTCTGCCGCGGCCACCAGCGCACGGGCATGGCCCTGGCGCTGCGCAGCAGGGGCGACGGCCAGCTTGTGCAGGTACAGCGCACCGGGTTCGGGCGTCAGGAACAGGCAGGCGAGCGGCGGCCGGCCCACAACCCAGACCTCGCCCTCAACCGCCTGCCGGGCAATGTCGGCCACGGTCAGCCGGTGCATCGACGACGGCGGGTCAATCCGCCCTTCCATCCCGGCAAAGGCAGTGCGGATCAGGGCCAGCAGGGCAGGCCAGTCGAACGGGTGCTGAGCGCGGAAGGGCGGCATGGCGTCATGCAACGCCGGGGCGGTGCATCTGTCAATCGGTTGTGGGCGGAGTGCAGGCGCGGGCTGCCTATGGGTTGACGCGCGGCTGCTGCACCGCGACGATGCGGGTTGCCAACGGAATCACCCATGCGCTTCACCCGGCTTCGGCTGAACGGCTTCAAGTCCTTTGTGGACCCCACCGACCTCATCATCCACGATGGCCTGACCGGCGTCGTGGGGCCAAACGGCTGTGGCAAGTCGAACCTGCTCGAGGCGTTGCGCTGGGTGATGGGCGAAAACCGCCCCACCGCCATGCGCGGCGGCGGGATGGAGGATGTGATCTTTGCCGGCGCCGCCACCCGGCCCGCCCGCCATTTTGCCGAGGTGGCGCTGGTTATCGACAATGCCGAGCGGCTGGCCCCGGCAGGGTTCAACGACCGTGACGAGATCGAGATCGTGCGGCGGATCACCCGCGATGCCGGCAGTGCCTACCGGGCCAACGCCCGGGAAGTGCGCGCGCGCGACGTGCAGATGCTGTTTGCCGATGCCTCCACCGGATCCACCTCTCCGGCGCTGGTGCGGCAGGGGCAGATCGCCGAACTGATCTCGGCCAAGCCCAAGGCGCGGCGGCGCATTCTGGAAGAAGCCGCGGGGATCGCGGGCCTGTACGCGCGCCGCCACGAGGCCGAACTGAAGCTGCAGGGCGCCGAGACGAACCTTGCGCGGGTGGATGACATTCTGGGGTCGCTGTCGGAACAGATCGCCACGCTGACCCGGCAGGCGCGGCAGGCAGGCCGCTATCGCGAGATCGGCGTGGCGTTGCGGCGGGCCGAGGGGATGCTCTTGTGGCGGCGCTGGCGCGAGGCGGATGCGGCAGTGGCCGAGGCCGAAACGGTGATGCGGGCGCGGATCGTGGCAGTGTCGCAGGCCGAGGCGGCAGCGCGGCGCGCGTCCGAGGTGCGGGCGGCAGCCGAGGCGGCCCTGCCGCCCCTGCGCGAGGAAGAGACCATCGCCGCCGCCGTGGTGCAGCGTATCGCCGTCGAGGTGGCGCAAGCCGCCGAGGCCGAAGGCCGCGCGCGCGGCGCCATTGACGCGATCCGCGGGCGGTTGGCCCAGATGGAGAAGGATGCCGAAC
Source organism: uncultured Rhodobacterales bacterium (assembly GCA_964559535.1). GTDB lineage: Bacteria > Pseudomonadota > Alphaproteobacteria > Rhodobacterales > Rhodobacteraceae > CAZLIC01. Next base: position 56,153 of record CAZLIC010000017.1, on the reverse strand, counting down.
GCGAGGCCGTGCTGAACCGCGACGCGGCCGAAACGATTGCGCGGCTGGAGGCCGAGCTTGCCGCGCTGGATACCGCCGGTCTGGGCGAGGCCGACCGCATTGCCGAGGCGGCAGAGGCCGCGCGCGCGGCGGCAGCGGAGTTGGGCACGAGCGAGGCGGGGCTTTCGGCCGCGACGGAAGAGGCCGCCCGGCTGGCGGCGCGCCACCAGTCGACGGCGCGGCTGGTGGCCGACACGCGCAGCGCGCTGGCCCGCGCCGAGGCCGAGGCCGGGCGGGCGCGACAGGCGGTCACCGCATCGGAAGCCGCCCGTGACAGTGCGGCCGTGGCGCAGACGGCCGCGGAAGAGGCGCAGACTGACGCCCTGCGGCTGGCCGCCGACACCGAAGCCGCCTTGTCCGAAACCGAGGCGGCGCGGGCCGCCACGCAAGACCGCGAATCCACCGCGCGGGCCGCCCGTGCGCAGGCCGAGGGCGAGGCGCAGGCGTTGCGTGCCGAAGTGGCGGCTCTGGCCCGGCTGGTCGAACGCGAGACGCAGGCGGGTACGCAGCTGCTGGATGCGCTGCGGGTGACGCCGGGGTGGGAAGCGGCACTGGGCGCCGCGCTGGGCGACGACCTGCGCGCGCCCTTTGCCGGGGGCCGGTCAGGCTGGACCGCCCTGCCGCCCTATGATCTTGATGCCATATTGCCCGAAGCTGCCGCGCCGCTGGCCGCGCATGTGGAGGGTCCGCCGGTGCTGGCGCGGCGTCTGTCGCAGGTGGGTGTCGTGCCGCGTGACCGGGGGGCGGCGCTGCAGGCCCTGCTGCAGCCCGGTCAGCGGCTGGTGTCGCGTGAGGGCGACCTGTGGCGCTGGGACGGGTTCCGCGCCGCCGCCGAGGACGCCCCGCAGGCCGCGGCACAGCGGCTGCGGCAGCTGAACCGGCTGGTGCAGCTGAAGCGCGACCTTGAGGAAATCGCGGCCCGCGCAGATGGCGCAAGGCTGGCGCATGAGGCGCTGACCAGGCGGCTTGCCGACCTGTCTCAGGCCGACCGCATGGCACGCGAGGCGCGGCGGGCGGCGGATGCAAAGGTGGCCGAGGCCGCGCGGGCGCTGAGCCGGGCCGAGGCAGACCGGTCGATTGCCGGGGCGCGGGCGGAAAGCGCGGCGCAGGCGGTACTGCGCTTCGAAGAAGAAGCGGCGCAGGCCGGGGCCCTGCTGGCTGCGGCGGAGGCAGCCGCGCTGGACCTGCCGCCGCTGGACGGTGCGCGGGCAGCAGCCGAGGCGGAACGCACCGCCGTGGAAGGCGCGCGCATCCTCTTGGTGACGCGGCGCACGGCCGAGGCCGAGGCGCGGCGCGAGGCCGAGGCGCGGGCCAGGCGCCGGGCCGAGGCCGCGCGCGAGGCGGCCACCTGGCGTCAGCGGCGCGAGACGGCCGAGGAGCGGGCACGCGAGCTGGAGGGGCGGCGCGCGCAGGCCGAGGCCGACCTGCAGGCGGCCTGGAACCGCCCGGCCGAGATTGCCGCGCGCCGTGCGAAGCTGGCCGAGGCGCTGGCCGATGCCGAAGCGCGCAAGGCGCGCGGGTCCGACGCGCTGTCGGCGGGCGAAGGCGCCCTGCGCGCCGCCGGCACCGCCGAGCGCGACGCTGAACGCGGCGCGGGCGAGGCACGCGAGGAAAAGGCGCGGTCGGATGCCCGCACCGACGCCACCCGACAGGCACGCTCAGCCGCCGCCGAGCGCATTGCCGAGGAGATGGACCTGACGCCCGACGGCCTTCTGTCCTCGCTGCAGGCCGACCCCGACAGCATACCCGATGCCGAGGCGCTGGACACCGAGGTGCAGCGGCTGAAACGGGCGCGCGAGGCGCTGGGCGCGGTGAACCTGCGGGCCGAGGAAGACCTGGCCGAGGTGGGCGGCGAGCATGAGCGGCTGGCGGTCGAAAAGGGCGATCTGGAGGCTGCCATTGCCAAGCTGCGCGCGGGCATCGCCGGGCTGAACCGCGAGGGGCGCGAACGGCTGCTGACGGCCTTCGAGCAGGTGAACGCCAATTTCGCCACTTTGTTCACCACGCTGTTCGGCGGCGGCGAGGCGCGGCTGGTGCTGGTGGAATCGGACGATCCTCTGGAGGCGGGGCTTGAAATCCTGTGCCAGCCGCCGGGCAAGAAGCTGTCCACCCTGTCACTTCTGTCGGGCGGCGAGCAGACGCTGACGGCCATGGCGCTGATCTTCGGCGTGTTCCTGACCAACCCCGCGCCGATCTGCGTGCTGGACGAGGTGGACGCGCCGCTGGACGATGCCAACGTGACGCGGTTCTGCGACCTCTTGGACGAGATGACGCGGCGCACCGAGACGCGCTTCCTGATCATCACCCACCATGCGGTGACGATGAGCCGGATGGACCGGCTGTACGGGGTCACGATGGCGGAACAGGGCGTCAGCCAATTGGTGAGCGTGGACCTGAGCCGGGCGGCGGCGCTGGTGGCGTGAATCTGGTTAACGGTTTCCGGACAATTGCCGCTTACCCCTGACCCTGCCGCGACCCTTTGCGGTGGACGGAGGTGATTACCCTGAATGAAAACATCTATCGCAAGTGGATGGTGGTGATTGCGGCAGCAATGCTGGTGGTCGCCATCGTCCGGCTCTGGATCGGGGGGTAACCCTGAAAAAGAGGAGGCCCGGCGGGGTAGCCGCCCCGCCGGGCCGTCTTGTCTGAAGGGCCCGAACGGCCATCTATCGCATGGGCGGGATACTACCAATTCGTTCAGGAACTGTAAACCTCGCAGCTCCGGCTTCGAAGGCGCGAGAACGCTGGCGGTGGCTGCAATCCGCCTCTGGTTCGGGGGCTGACCCCGGAAATGAGGAGGCACGGCGAGGTCGCACCCCCGCCGGGCCGATTTCAGATGAGACGTCTGAACGAAGTCTACCGGATGGCCAGTGTGATGGGCATTCCTGAAGGAAAAGCAAAGCGCAGCCGCCTACGACTTGGGGCGCGTTCCGGCGCGGGCGCCCGCGCCCTCGTTCAGCCAGTCCATCGCGGCCAGCATCAGCCCCGAAGCCACAAAGCTCATGTGCACCACCGTCAGCCAGAACAGGTCGCTGTCGGTCACCGGCTTGGTGGCGCCGGGGTCGCCGATTTCCATGAACCGTTTCAGCAGGTGTACCGCCGAAATCGCCACGATCGAGGCGATGAGCTTCATCTTCAGTCCCGAGAAATCGACCTTGCCCATCCAGTCGGGCCGGTCGCCGCCGTCATCGACGTCGAACTTCGACACGAAATTCTCGTAGCCCGAGAAGATCACGATCAGCAGCAGGTTGGCCGTCAGCGTCAGGTCGATCAGCGTCAGCACGACCAGGATGCCCGAGGAAGGCGTCATGGTCAGCACGTTCGGCAGAACGCGCAACAGCTCGTTGCCGAAAATCACGACCATCATGATGATGGCCAGAACCAGGCCCAGGTACATCGGCGCCATCAGCCAGCGCGACGCGAAGAGAAGCGTTTCGAACCTGCCTTCGGCGTTGTTCTTTGCGGCCATGGCGTCCCTGTCCCCCGATTTTCCGCTTCGCAGATAGGGTGCCCCCGTCCGGTTTCCCATAGGCCGCAAGTGGCGTGCTGCAAACAATAAGGGCCGCGCTGCAGCGCGGCCCCCATGACTCCCGGCAGGCGGGATCAGTTCTTGGCGTAGTATTCGACGACCAGGTTCGGTTCCATCTGCACCGGATAGGGCACGTCGCCCAGACCCGGCACGCGGACCAGTTTCGCCGTCAGCTTGTTGTGGTCGACTTCCAGATAGTCGGGAATGTCGCGCTCGGTCAGCTGGGTGGCCTCCAGAATGGCCGCCATCTGCTTCGACTTCTGGCGCACCTCGACCACGTCGCCTTCCTTGGCGCGGTAGGACGCGATGTTCACCGGCTTGCCGTTCACCGTGACATGGCCATGGTTCACGAACTGGCGCGCGGCAAAGATGGTGGCCACGAACTTGGCGCGGTAGACCACGGCGTCCAGCCGGCGTTCCAAGAGGCCGATCAGGTTGGCGCCGGTATCACCCGTCACGCGGGCGGCTTCCTGATAGATCTTCTTGAACTGCTTCTCGGTCAGGTCGCCGTAGTAGCCCTTCAGCTTCTGCTTGGCGCGCAGCTGCGTGCCGAAGTCCGAGAGCTTGTTCTTGCGGCGCTGGCCGTGCTGGCCGGGGCCGTATTCGCGCTTGTTCAGCGGGCTTTTCGGGCGGCCCCAGATGTTTTCGCCCATCCGGCGGTCGATCTTGTGCTTGGCAGCGGTGCGTTTGGTCACCCCTGATCTCCTTCGTGCGTTACGGAAGGGCGTTGTCCTCTTCGGCCGGGGCCGACGACAGGCGTTCCCTTGCGGGGGCCACCAACACCAATGAAAGACCCGGGGATTGCCGCCCCCGGGACGCGCCGCCTTTAGGCCCATGTTAGGCTGCTGTCAACGCCCCCCGCCGGGACAGGCCATGCGCCAGCAAAGCGGCTTCGGCCGCATCCAGCACGCGCCGCGCCAACGGGCCAAAGGCCCAGACGCCATCGTCCAGAACCGGAAGCGCGGCGGCCAATGCCGCGTCCTGCCCGGCATCCAGCGTTCCGGGTGCGGCGCGGGCGGGGTGGAAGGTTTCCACCGGCACGTCGTTGGCCCAGACGGCATGGTGCGCGGGCAGGGCGAAGTGGATGTAGGTCACCTCGGTCAGCAGATGGTCGGTCCGCGCACCGGGCAGGCGCTCGGCCGCCACCATCACTTCCGGCGCGCCGAACAGGGCGGTTGCCGCGGCTCCGCGCACCGCCACCAGATGCTGCGGCGACAGCAGCAGCGGGTGCCGCGGCGATGGCACCCCCGGCACATCCGCATCAATGCGCACCGGCCGCAGACGCGGCAGCGCATAGAGCAGACCCCCGCCGATCCGCCGCCGCCCCGTCCACACCACCGGCTGTACCCCGCTGTCCAGCGTCAACACGTCGTCGCCCGCGCGCAGCAGTTCGACCGGGCGATCTCCCTGGGGGGTGCGGACCCGCGTACCGGGGGTGAAACAGATCAGGCCGTCGGCCTCGGCCCAGGCCCGCGGCGGCGTGTCCGGAAGGATTCCGGCACGCGACACCCACAGGTCACGCGCCGCGGGCGGCAGGCCGGATGCGAACAGCAGCAGGGGCACCGAACCTTCGCGCAGGATCACCGTCGCAGGCCATTCCGACCGACCGTCGGTCACGGCGAAATCCTCGGGCATGGGCGCCAGTTCGGGCAGTTCGGGCACAGGCTCTGTGGCATGAAGCCGCCGCCGCACGGCGCGGCCCGCGCGTGTGCGCAAGGCCTCGATGCCGCGCGATCCGCCCAGCACCAGAACGTCCTGCCGCCCGTCCAGCCTTATCGCCTGCCCCTGCCATGCCCAGCCGCAGCCCGGGGCCAGCGCCGAAGGGTCGGCCCTGCGTCCGTCGATGCGCGTCTGAACCCATGACAGGACAAAGGCGGTCTCTGCGCCCGTTCCCATTGCCTGCCGCCTGCTCGTCTTCTTTTTCTTGACAAAAGGTTAGCAGGCGGCTTGGCGGCCGTCCATTGCCGCGGCGCCACAGGTTGCGGATTTTCAGAACAGAAACCGCAGGTTCAGGGCACCCACGGCCTGCCCTTCGTCCTGCTGCAGGAACTCTTCGGTCAGCCAGGCGACGCCGTAGAACACCTCGGTGGTGCTGCCCTTCCAGTGGCCACCGACCCGCACGCGGTGGCGATGGCGCGCCAGCGTGGCGTCACCCCCGTCGGGCAGCAGACGGCTGTCCCAGACATAGGCAGTGTCGGCGCCAAGGATCCAGCTGAATCCCGAGGTTCCTGCGCCCCGGATGCCGGTGACCCGATGCCCGGTGACCGGGTCGCGCATCAGCAGGCCGCCGTCGCCATGGGTACCCAACACCACATCAAGGCCCAGCCGCCCGAAACTTTCCACCCCCGCCTGCACCTCGGCAAAGGGGCGCAGCGTGCCCTGGCCAAGGGCAAAGTCGCGCCCGGCCTCCAGCGACACTGTCGGATACAGCGCGTTGCCGATCTGGTTCGAGGTATCGGGCTTGGGCAGCGACAGGATGTCATGAATTGCTGTCTGCAAGTCATCCAGCTGGGTCTGCGGCCCGGTGACCACCAGATCGACCCCGGCGCGCAGGTCAAGCCCCCGCTCTTGCCAGTACGTGTGCAGGCCGAAGCCCAGCATCCCGGCATAGCGGCGGTCGCCCGGTTCGGGGGCGTCCAGCGTGGCCGGGGCCAGAGTTTCGCCACGGACGCGCCATTCCAGCACGCGCCCCGGCACCCGCGGCAACTCTCCCGGCCACAGCTCGCGCGAACGGAACCGCCCCACGGTATAGGAACCGGTACGCCAGCGGTCGGTCAGGTCACCCAGTGCATCGTTGGTGAACACCCGGCCCGTGCCCAGCGTCAGCCAGCCCGGCACCTCCTCGGCGCGCGAAGGACCAGGTGCTGCAACCTGCGCACACAGAAACACGGCAAGACCACAGCAAAGAAATCGCATGCATACACCCGTCACATTGCCCCCGCCGATTGACTAGGCGATAGTTTCGCCACGGCCAAGTGCACTGCAGCAACAGTTCCGGCAAGTATTGTTGCCATTTCGCACGTATTTCCCCACATACAACCCGCTTGACAGGCCGCACTTGCAGGCACACCTAATGACGCAGTGTACGGCCCGGGCACTGGTGCAAGTTGACCCGTTTGGGCAATTTCCTTGCGCCGGACCAGATTTCGGAATGCATAGCGAAAGGACAGAAAATGCCGTTTCTCTCGGGAATTACGAAGGCCATCGGTGGCAAGAACATCGGCAAGCTGATCGGCGAAGGGCTGGGCAAGGATGGCCTGCAGGGGATCAGCAAGAAGCTGCAGGAGTTGCAGGGTCAGGGCGGACCGCTCGACTCGATCCTGAAGAAGGCCGCCGACGGCGTGAAGAAGGCCGAGACGCAGGGCAAGGACCTGGTGAAGATGGCCACCGACGCCGAGAAGAAGGGCGAAGAGGCCATCGGCGGGGCCGTTGACGGCATGAAGAAGCTGGTTGACGGACAGGCCGCCGCCATCGGCAATATCCAGAAAATGCTGCAGGATGCGCTGGACGAGGCCAAGTCGCAGGGCGAAGAGGAAGGCGGCGGCAAGGGTGGCAAGGGTGCCAAGGGCAAGTCGAAGGGCAAGGGTGGCGGTGAAGACGTCACCGCAGCGCTGGAAGAGGCGCTGAAAAAGGTCTCGGAAATCTCGAAAACGGCAACCGCGTCGAAAAAGGAAATCGGCAAAGCCAAGAAGAACAAGAAAAAGAAGGGCGGCGGCGGAGACAACTGACCGGCGCGGGGCGCGCGAATTCCAGACTGCTCAGCGCGTTCCCGACAACGGCACCACGTCCACCGGCTGCGGCGCGGCGGGCCTTTCCGCCGCGCGTGCGCGCTCTGCCGCCAGTTCGCGGGCGGCCAGCACCGACAGGTCGAAGGCCAGGCCGGGCGCGGCCCAGGTGCCCGCCACGCGCAGCGGCACCAGCGGCGGCGCCGGGTCGGCGCCCGACAGGCGCACCGGCGTGACCCGCAGGTCCAGCGTCTGCGCCGCCAGGCCCACCGTTGCCGTGCCCGCCAGCGCCACATCTGCCGCCTCGACACGCAGGTCGCCTGCCGTCAGCACGCCGTCCTGCAGCGTGAAGCTGGCGGTCGCCAGGTCGATCCGCGTTTCCCCCTGCGCCTGCTGTGCATCGGCCAGGCGGAACAGTGCCGCCAGATCGGTTCCCTGCAGGGTCGCGTTGCCGATGCCCAGGCGCCCCTCACCGTCCAGCCCCGCCAGCACGGCTGCCGCGCTTTCGCCCTTGCCGGTGAACGACAGCCTTGCATCGGCCCGTCCGGCCACTTGGTCGGACCAGCCGACAGCCGACGCGGCCGCGGCCAGATCAACCCCCGCCACCGCAAGGTCCCCCGAAACCGAAAGGGCCGACCGCGCGTTCACCACCACGTCGCCAACCAGTCTTCCGCCAAACAGCCCGGCCTCGCGCAGGGCAATCTCGGCACGCGCGCGGTCCACCCGGGCCTCGGCCCGCACCGGCCCCATCGGGCGTCCATCCAGCGTGAACATCCCCAGGCGCAGCCCCACCTCGGCATCCGCCACCGTCAGCAGCGCCGCCACGGGCACTTCCGGTCGGGCGCCGTCCAGCACCACGTCCAGCTCCTCCGCCTCGACCTGAGCCGTCAGCCGCGGCCGCAGGCCGTCGAACGTCAGGTCTGCCGCAACCGACAGCCGGTTCCCGTCCAGCGCCACGGTACCGTCACGCAGGTGCCAGCTGCCCTGCGGCGTCAGTGTCACCTGACCCTTTGCCTGCCGCAGGTCGCGCCCCAGGCCCGCCGGCAGGGCAGGCACCGGCCCCCCCGCCAGGGCCGCAACCGCCGCAAGGTCTGCCGCGTCTGCCGTCACCTGCCCTTCGGCGAACAGCGGGGCCAGACCCACCCGGCCATCGAACAGCACCCGCACGTCGCCTGCGGCGAACTGCCCGCGCGCCGGGCTTCCGGCGCCCCACAACGCCGCCGCATCATCGGCTTCGGCCAGAAGCTGCACCGGCTGGCCGTTCACCACCGCCTGCGCCTCGACGGTGCCACGCGCCATGCGCGCCTCGATCCCCGTCACCAGAACCGCCCGGCCCGCCTGCGCATCGGCCCAGTCGAACGACCCGTCGCGCACCACCACCTGCCGCAGCCGCAGCGCCGACACCGCCGCGCCGCCCTCGGTGCCACGCGCCAGCGTCCACAGGTTGCGCCCGTTGCTGTCGCGCCCGGCCATGGCGTGCAGGCCCGACACCTCGACCGACGTGATCGCCACCTCGCCGCCGAACAGGGCCCCTGCCCCCACGGTCAGCACCACGCGGTCGGCCATGGCCAGTGCCCCGACCGGCCCGTCCACCTGCACCCCCGAAAGAACCACGCCCGGTGCCGGCCACAGCCGCGCACCCACGTCGGCGATCACGAAGTCGCGCCCGGTCAGCCGCTGCAGTTCGGCTGCCGCCACGGATGCAATCCGATCCTCCGGCACGGCAAGCCACAGCCCGCCCAGCACCGCCGCCACGCCCGCCCCTGCCAGGGCCCCGACCTTGCGCCGCATCTCCGCCTCGTTCTGCCCGTTCTTTTTTGCGCGAGTCTACGCAGGCTTGCGGGTTTCGGGCAAGAGTCCTGTGAAAATCCCTAGTTGGCTGTGACCGGACGGGAACGCAGCCGCGCCACCGTCTCGCGTTCGGCCCGCCGACACAGCACCGGCGGCAGGCCGCGGTCCATCAGTTCCATGTCGGCCAGCACCATCTCGCCCATCTGCCGGAACGCCACGTCCAGCGCGCCTGCCCGGTGCGCCGACAGAAGAAAGCCGGGAATGCCCCGCACCGGATGGTCGGGCGGCAGCGGCTCGGCCGGAAACACGTCGGACGCCACCCGCAGGTGGCCGCTGGCTGCCGCCGCCATCAGCGCCGGAAAATCCACCACATCGGCGCGCGACAGCAGGATGAAGCAGGCACCGGGGCGCATCGCGGCGAACTCGGCCGCGCCCAGGAAGCCGCGGTTCTCGGTTGTCACGGCGGCCGTCACGAACACCACGTCCGACTGCGCCAGCACCGTGGCCAGATCGGCGGGCCGCGCGTCGTGGTCGCGGATGCGGGCGGCGGGAAGCCAGGGGTCGTAGACCGACAGCCGGGGACGGAACCCGCGCAGCACCTGCGCCACGGCCCGCCCCAGGTCGCCGAACCCGATGATGCCCACCTCTGCCCCGGTCAAGAGCCGCGCCTGCGCGTTGCCCTCGCCGCCCCAGCGTTCCCGCCCGGCCCGGAAATCGGCATCGGCGCCGTGGATGTTGCGCAGCAGCGACAGCGCGAAGCCCAGCCCGATCTCGGCCACCGGCTGCGCGAACACCGCCCCCGTCGTCACCACATGGATGCCGCGGGCAAAGGCCGCGTCATAGGGCATGTTGGGCAGCAGGTTGGATTCCACGTTGAAGATGCAGCGCAGACCGGCCAGCCGTGCCAGCAGCGGCGCGTCCAGCGGCGGCTGCCCGATGACATAGCGCGCCTGCCCCAGCACCGCGTCCGGCAGGCCCGGCAGCGTCTCGTCGGTGGTTTCGACCACGGTGTAGCGCGCATGCAGGTCGGCCAGCCGCTCGGGTGACAGGATCAGCGGCAAGGTCCGCGGCAGCGGACAGGACAGGACAAGCGGTCGGTCCATCGCAGAACTCCCCCAGGGCAGTAGCAACCTAGACCGGCCCCCGCCCCGGCGCCAGCCGCTCCGGTGCCCGATCGTTTGACGCTCGGCCCGCCTCCGCCCGGCATGCCGCGGCACAGGCATGGGAGCCCGGGATGACACACCGCACCACACCCGTCACCGGCGGCTGCCAGTGCGGCCGCATCCGGTATGAGGCCGAGGTGTTCCTGCACAACGGCTATGTCTGCCACTGCACCATCTGCCAGCGCAGCACAGGCCAGCCCGCCGAAATCACCGTGCTGATCCGCGCGGGCAGCCTGCGCTATCTGGGCGACGCTCCGCAGTACTACCAGTCCTCGGCCGAGGGGAAGCGCGGCTTCTGCGGCACCTGCGGATCGCGCATCGTCTGGCAGGCGCTGCGGGCCGAGGACGACTGGCTGACCAACGTTACGGTGGGATCGCCGGACCACCCCGGGACGGTCCAGGTCACCCGCCACATCTGCGCCGACACGCGCCTGCCCAGGTTCGGCCAGCGCCCCGACCTGCCCAGCTTTGCCGCAGACGAGGCCGACCGCCTGAACGCCCTGCTGCGGCAGGAGACCGGCGGCTGACGGCAGGTTTCCGCGCTGTGCGCGGCTGGCACGCCCCTTGCTCCGCTGCCGTGCTTGATGCAAAAGCGTCCGGCCAAGGCCCGGACCCGCCCCATGACCCGCATCTGCCATATCGAGATCGACGAGCGCGGTCTGGCCCGCCCGACGCCCGAGATCGAGCAGGAGCGGCGCGTGGCGATCTTCGATCTGCTGGAAGAGAACGCCTTCGACCTGCCGCCGCGTGACGGGCGCGCGCCGCCCCCCGGCCCCTACCGCCTGCACCTGGGCATCCGCGACGGGCGGCTTGTGTTCGACATTGCCACCGAAGGGTCCGAGAAGGTGACCGAGTTCCACCTGTCGCTGGGCCCGTTCCGGCAGGTGGTGAAGGACTACTTCCAGATCTGTGAAAGCTACTTCGACGCGGTCAAGCGCCTGCCCCCCAGCCAGATCGAAGCCATCGACATGGCCCGCCGGGGCATCCACAACGAAGGTGCGCGGGTGCTGCAGGAACGGCTGGAAGGCAAGGCGGCGGTCGACATCGACACGGCCCGCCGTCTGTTCACCCTGATCTGCGTCCTGCACTGGGGGTGATGGTGCCTGCATTCCCGCAGTCCGTGCTGTTCTGCTGCGACCACAACGCCGTCCGTTCGCCCATGGCCGAAGGCCTGATGAAAAAATTCTACGGCACCCGCGCCTATGTGCAGTCGGCGGGCTGCCGCAACGACATGGAGATCGACGGCTTTTCCATCGCCGTCTGCAAGGAACTGGGGATCGAACTTTCGCGGCACCGCTCGCGGTCGTTCGAGGAGATGGAGCAGCTGGGCGATGACCTGTCGCAGTTCGACCTGATCGTGGCCCTGTCGCCGCAAAGCCAGAGGAAGGCGCTGGAACTCACCCGCTTTCACCACCTGGACGTCGAGTTCTGGCCCATTCTCGACCCCACCGCCATCGGCGACGGGCGAGAGGCGAAACTGTCGGCCTACCGCCAGGCCCGCGACCAGATCCGCGACCGCCTGGTCGCCCGGTTCGGCCCGCCGACAGAGGCAGCGGCGTAGGAACGCACCAAAGGACGTCGTTCCGGAACGGCTGGGCATCACGTCTGCGGTTGTGCCGCCGCCGCCAGCGCGGGCAGGTTCCCCTCGATCCATCCCGCCAGCGCGAACACCCGGTTCCCCACCTCGCGGCCCAGGTCGGTCAGACGGTAGTCCACATGCGGCGGCAGCGCCTCGTACTGCGTGCGCAGCACCAGCCCGTCCGCCTCCAGCACGTCCAGCGTCTGCGCCAGCATCCGCTCGCTGATGCCGCCGACCCGCCGCCGCAGCGCGCCAAACCGCTGCGGCCCCGGCACCAGCGCCAGCATCACCAGCCCGCCCCACCGCCCCAGCACGTGCAGAAGGATGCGCCGCGACGGGCAGTCGGGGTTCATCACGTCGGCCACCTGTGCAATGCCGCCGCCGTCCATGTGCGCCTCCGCCGGATACTTACGAAAATGACAGTGCTTTCCGAAGGGAAGTATCCCGCCTAGCTTCCCCCCGTCAACACCAACGGGAGAGACCCATGACCATCGCCGTCACCGGTGCCACCGGCCAGCTTGGCCGCCTGGCCCTTGCCGCCCTGAAATCCCGCGGCGTCCCGGCCATCGCGCTGGCGCGCGACCCGTCGCGGGCCCCCGAAGGCTTTGAGGCCCGCGCCTTCGACTACAGCCGCCCCGACGCGGGCGCGCTGACCGGCGTCACCACGCTGGCCCTCATCTCTTCCAGCAGCTTCGACGACCGGGCAGGTGACCATGCCCGTGCCGTGGCCGCGGCACGGCAGGCGGGCGTCGGGCGCATCGTCTATACCGGCATCCTGAAGGGTCTGGCCTCGCCGATGAAACTGGCCGCCGACCACATCGCCACGGAATCCGTGCTGGCCGAAAGCGGCGTTCCCTTCACCGTCCTGCGCAACGGCTGGTACACCGAGAACCACACCGGCGCGCTGGGTGGCGCCGTGGCGCATGGCGCGATGATCGGCGCGGCGGGCAGCGGACGCATGTCCTCGGCGTCGCGGGCGGACTTTGCCGAGGCGCTGGCCGTCGTGGCGGCAACCGAGGGGCATGCCGGACAGGCCTATGAACTGGCGGGCGACACCGCCTATACGATGGCCGAGATGGCGGCCGAAGTCTCGCGTCTGACCGGGAAGGACATTCCCTACAACAACCTGCCCGAGGACGTCTATGCGGGGATCCTGGCCGGGTTCGGCTTGCCGCCGGCCTTTGCCGCAATGCTGGCCGATGCCGACATGCAGGCGGCGGCGGGCGCGCTGTTCGATGACAGCCGCACGTTGTCGCGCCTGATCGGGCGGCCCACAACGCCGATGGCGGCCACGGTGGCGGCGGCGCTGGCCTGACCCTGCTTCCCCTTTCTTCCTTTCTCAAATATCCCACGGGGGTCCGGGGGTGTGAAACCCCCGGCGCTCTCCGCCAGACCCGAGGCCCGACATGACCGCCGACGCCCGTGCCGCCATTGCCCGCTACTACGCCGCCTTCAACGCCGGGGATGCGGCCGGGATGCTGGCCGAACTGACCGACGACATCGAGCACCGCGTGAACGAGGGCGGCATCCGCCGCGGCAAGGCGCTGTTCGCCGAATTCTGCAGCCACATGGGCGTCAGCTACCGCGAGGAGCTGCGCGACATGGTGATCTTCGCCAGCGAGGACGGCAGCCGCGGCGCGGCCGAGTTTACCGTGCACGGCCAGTACCTGCAGACCGACCCCGGCCTGCCCGAAGCGAAAGGGCAGACCTACGTTCTTCCCGCCGGTGCCTTCTTCGACCTGAGGGGCGGCAGGATTGCCCGCGTGACCACCTTCTACAACCTGAAGGACTGGGTTGCGCAGGTTTCGGCCTGATCCGTGGGACAGACCCTGTCCCACCGTGGGACACACCTGCCACCCCAGCAAAATCAGTAACTTAAGGTCGTCCATTCACGAATCGGTAACTTTTCTGGTTGCTGATCGATGCGGGAACGCCGACGTTACCCCTTGTTTCACACCTGTCTTGTGCGGTGTAGTCTGGTGCTGACAGGAGGGCTGCGGCATGGCGGGTGGTTGGGCGCGCGACGGCGCGGTGGAAGAACAGATCGAGGCGTCCATTGCCGACGAACTGGCTCGGCTGAAGCTGCGCAGCCGCCTGCCGGGCGGGGAAAGCCGTGGCACCTGCGCCGAATGCGACGAACCGATCCCCGAGGCGCGGCGCAATGCGTTGCCGGGTGTCAAGCTGTGCATCGACTGCCAGCAGGCGCGCGATGCCCGGCCGCAGGCGCGCGGCGGCATCAACCGGCGCGGGTCCAAGGACAGCCAGCTGAAGTAGCGCCCCATGCCCCCCCAGCGCGAGCCCCATCTGACCGCCGACCTTGTGGCGCGGCTTCATCGCGCGGTGGACCGGCCGCCGCATCGGCCGGGCCTGACGCCGCTGACCGATGACGACTTCGACGCAGTCTGCGCCCGGCTGTGCGCCGAGGTGCCCGACGACGGGCTGCGCATCTTTGCCTATGGCTCGCTGATCTGGAAGCCCGCCTTCGACCATACTGCTGCCGCCGTGGCCACGCTGCACGGCTGGCGCCGCGCCTTCTGCATCAACCTGCTCAACTGGCGCGCCACGCCCGAAAATCCGGGCCTGATGTTGGGGCTGGCGCCCGGCGGGTCCTGCCGCGGCGTGGTGTACAGGCTGCCCGATGACATCCGCCCTGCGCGCATCATGCGCCTTCTGCGGCGCGAGGTGTCGTTTCACGAGGACCTGCCGTGGTTGCGGTGGGTCACGCTGCGGCAGGATGACGGCTCGATGGGCCGCGCGCTGACCTTCTACTGCGCCGTGCGCAACGACCCGGATTTCGTGATGCTGCCCCTGGATGCGCAGGCCGAGCGGCTGGCGCGGGCGGTGGGCCATATGGGCAGTTGCGCCGAGTACCTGCGCAACACGGTGGTCGGGCTGCAGGAAGCGGGCATCCATGACGCCTATCTGTGGCGTCTGCAGGCCCGGGTCGCCGACCGCATCCGCGCCGACCATGGCATGCCGTGACCGTCACCGTCCGCACCCTGACCGGCGCCGACCTTGACGCGCATCTCGACGGCGTCGCCGCGCTGCGCATCGCGGTCTTCCGTGACTGGCCTTACCTGTATGACGGCGACCTGGCCTATGAGCGCGGGTATCTGCAGACCTACCGCGACAGCCCCGGCGCCATTCTGGTGGGGGCCTTTGACGGAGAAGCGCTGGTGGGTGCTGCGACCGGCACGCCGATGGAAGACCACGCCGACGACTTTGCCGCGCCACTTGCCAGGCTGGGTCTGCCGCTGGAGCGGATTTTCTATTGCGCCGAGTCCGTGCTGTTGCCGCAGTACCGCGGACGCGGCCTTGGCCACCGGTTTTTCGACGAGCGCGAGTCGCATGCACGCCGCCTTGGCCGCACGCATGCCGCCTTTGCCTCGGTCAAGCGGCCCGAAGACCACCCGCTGAAGCCGCCCGCCTTTCGCAGCAACGATGTGTTCTGGACGAAGCGGGGCTATGCCCCTTTGCCCGGCGCCATCGCCACGTTCCGCTGGCGCGACATCGGCGAGGATCAGCCGTCTGCCAAGCCGTTGCAGCTGTGGTGGCGCGCCCTGTAGCAAAGCCTGCACCCTGAACGTTGCCGCCGCGCGACCGGCCTTTCGGCTTGACCCACGATCCTGCCCCGACAAAGAGCCGGACAAACGCCCCATTTCCCCCCGAGTTTCAGCCACTTGCCTGTGGGTTCCGCGAATCTGGCTGGACAATCCCGTCGTACCGGAGCATATGCGGGCCATCCCGCCTGCGGCACCCACCGCGGGCAATCCCTTCGTGGAGTCTACATGGCCAAGGAAGACATTCTCGAATTCCCCGGCGTCGTGAAGGAACTCCTGCCCAATGCGACGTTCAAGGTGGCACTCGACAATGGCCATGAACTGATCGCGACGATGGCAGGCAAGATGCGCAAGAACCGCATCCGTGTTCTGGCCGGCGACAAGGTGCAGGTCGAAATGACACCGTATGACCTGTCAAAGGGTCGCATCAACTATCGCTTCAAGTAGCGTCTTGCGGCTGATCCTGGGTTCCGCCTCGCCCCGGCGCCTGGCGCTCTTGGCGCAGATCGGGGTGGTTCCCGATGCCGTGCTGCCGCCGGACATCGACGAGACGCCCCGGCCGCGCGAACTGCCGCGACCCTATGTCGAGCGGCTGGCAGCTGCCAAGGCCGGTGCGGTTGCAGCCGGACCGGACGACATCGTGCTGTGCGCCGACACCACGGTGGCCCTGGGCCGCCGCATTCTGGGCAAGCCTGCGGATGCCGCCGAGGCGGCGGCCTTTCTGGTGAAGCTTGGCGGCAGGCGGCACACGGTGCTGACGGCGGTGGTCGTGCGCCGCGGTGCGCGGCTGTGGCAGAAGACCTCGGAAAGCAGCGTGAAGATGAAGCGCCTGTCGGATGGCGAGCTGAACGCCTATCTCGCCTCGGGCGACTGGCAGGGCAAGGCCGGGGGCTATGGCATTCAGGGCCTTGCCGGGGCGTTCATCCCGTGGATTTCGGGTAGCCATACCGGCATCATGGGCCTGCCCGTGGCCGAGACGGCGGCGCTGCTGGCGGCGGCGGGCTGGCCTGTGTGGTCTGGCGCGGGAGAGCTTGCATGAAGGGTCGCGTGGTACACCTTGACCACATCGCAGGGCGCGCGGCGGCGGCGCTGGTGGTTGACGGGCAGCTGCAGGACCTGCTGATCGACCCCGACGACGACACCCCGCTGCCCGGCGCCATCTTTCGCGCGGTGGCCGATCGTCCGGTAAAGGGTCTGGGCGGCATGTTCGTGCAATTGCCGCAGGGCAGGGGCTTCCTGAAGCAGACCGACGGCGTCGCCCCCGGCCAGCGCCTGATCGTGATGGTCACCGGCCCGGCAGAGGACGGCAAGGCCTTGCCGGTGTCGACGCGGCTGCTGTTCAAGGGGCAGCTGGCCATTGTCACGCCGGGGGCGCCGGGCCTGAACATCTCGCGGCGGATCAAGGACGAAGCGCTGCGGGCTGCGCTGCAGGAGGTGGTCCAGGGCGCCATGGCCGGGGCCGACCCCGGCCATGGGCTGATCCTGCGGTCGGCGGCGGCGCTGGCGGGGGATGAGGACATCGCGTCCGAGATTGCCGAGCTGCGCAAACTGGCCGCCGTTGTTCTGGCCGACCTTGAGGGCGACCCGGAACTGCTGGTGGAGGGAGCCGGCGCCCACGAAACCGCCTGGCGCGACTGGGCGGACCCGGAACCGGACGAGGTGGCCGAGGGGCAGATGGAGGCCGCGGGCGTGCTCGACCTGATCGAGGCGCTGCGAGACCCCTCGGTTGCCTTGCCCGGCGGCGGCTCGATGGCCATCGAGCCGACCCGGGCGCTGGTCGCGGTGGATGTGAACACGGGGGCGGATACGTCGCCCGCGGCGGGGCTGAAGGCCAGCATCGCGGCCGCCCGTGACCTGCCACGCCAGTTGCGCCTGCGCGGGCTGGCCGGGCAGGTGGCGGTGGACTTTGCGCCCTTCCCGAAGCGCGACCGCGGCACGCTGGATCAGGTGCTGAAGGCGGCCTTCAAGGCCGACACGTCCGACGCCGCGCTTCTGGGCTTCACCACCATGGGCCTTTACGAATTGACGCTTCGCCGTGACCGCCTGCCGCTGGCCCGACTGCTGCCCGACGCGCCATGACCTGCCCCGTCTGCCGCAAGGAAACCGTCAGCGAATTCAGGCCCTTCTGCAGCCGCCGCTGCGCCGACCTTGACCTTGCGCACTGGCTGCGCGGCGACTACCGGGTGGCGTCGGACGATGTCCCGCCCGATGCCGAAACCCCTCTGGACACCCCTCGCCGCCTGTCTTAAAGGAGGTCACCCGGCGGGCAACCGCGGCGTGGGCCCAGATAGCTCAGTTGGTAGAGCAGCGGATTGAAAATCCGCGTGTCGCTGGTTCGATTCCGGCTCTGGGCACCACTTAAATCCCTGAAATCCCTAGTTTTTGTTTTCATTCCGATTTCTCTTTCGGTTCAGGTTTGACGCTTTTGGCGGAAGGTTTGACAATCCGCGCCCGCCGCGCGTTTTCGGTTTCGAGAGTCGCCATGGTCTCGCGGTTCTTCGCCGCAAGGTTGGCAGACCGCGAATAGTGCCGCGCCATCGACAGGGTTTTCTGCCCCAGCAGGTCAGCAATGCGGCGTTCATCCAGCCCCGCCTCGCGCAGCGTGGTCGCAACGGTGTGGCGCAGGCCTTTGAGCGTTAGGCCAGGCTGGGTCAGCCCCTCGGCCTCCAACCCCGTCTTGAAGCGGTGCCAGACGGTGGAAAAGCCGTTGTAGGTCCATTGCTCCCCGCGTGAGTTGGCCAGCAGGGCGGGCGCATCGTGCTGCGGTGCCTGTTTCAGGGCCTTTTGCAGCGTCGGGCCAATGGGAATGGCAACTTCAACGCCGGTCTTGCCCCGCACGCCCCAGATGGTTTCGCCATCGCTCTGGTCGCGCTGCAAGTTCAGCGCGTCGGACGGATCAAGGCCGGTGTTCATCAGCACGGCCAGCACTACCCGCACATGCGGCGGCGCGTGTTCGAGGACAATGTCGCATTCCTCGGGCTCCCACGGGCGGTTGGCGTAGGCGAGCTTCGCGGGTCTGGGCTTTGGGATGACGCCCGTGGCGAAGTTGGCCGAGATCAAGCCCTTGGGGATGGCGAAGCGGAAGACCTCGCTCAGGCAGGTCCGCAGCATGTTCGCGCGCCGCCAGCCGATCTTCTGCGCGGCCTTGTCGTGGATGCCTGCGACCAGCGGCGTGTCGATGGTGTGGATCGGGGTGTCGCGGATGGGTTCCAGAAAATCGGCGCACTGCCGATAGTCGCGCCGCGTCGCAGGGGCGAGGTTCTTGAAATGCTCAGTCTCGTAGTAAGACTGGATCAGCCCGCCCAGTGTGCCGACCTTCGGCACCTTGGCCTTGTTCGCCTCGGCGATGGCGGTGATCTTTTCGCATTCCGTGAAAAATGCGGCCGACCCGAGCGGGGCTTTCACAAGGTCGATCTTATGGCCCGTCTCGCGGTGGTAGCAGCGCATCCGACCGTGGCGATCCTTGAAGATCTTGAAGCCCTTGATGCGCACCGTCGTCATCAGAGGCGCGCCAGAATGGCATCGTGCGTCATGGCCTGCGTGCCGGTCTTCACATCGTCGATCCAGAGATCGAGGTCGCGCTTGTCCCAAAGCAGCACACCCACGCGGAGCTGGATTGGCTGCACCGGGCAGGCGATTTTGAAATGCTTGACGGGCAAGCCTGCGTAGCTGGCCGCCTCCGTTTCCTTGAACATGCGTTTTTCAATCACGCTGATGTTGAGGTTGGTCGTGGACATGGGCCTCGCCTCATTCTTTGCCGGTTTGCATGTCTGCCCGGCCGACCGGATGACCGGAGGCATGGGCAGCAGTCTGGTTGTCTGCATCGTTGCTTGTCTGCCCGGCTGCCCTTGTGGCGGTCTGCCGGAACCTCTCCCAACCGCTCATGGTCAGAAGGCGGGTTTTCGGGGATATCGCGAGGTATTCCAGCCGCCCTTCGTTCATCAGCGCACGAATCTGCGTGACGCTGATGCCGACAGCCTGGCTGAGTTCCTTTGGTGAAAGCAGGGGTTCTTGGGCCATGAAGGCGGTCTCCTGTAGGGTTACGCACGGAATCGCTTGCCATGCACATTCTGACGTGGTCAGAATGCGGAAACATGTCGAATGCGTCATTTTGTGCGATACTTGCGCGAAGTTGCATCGACGTCAACCGGGTAATGCGGATGTCGCAGAAAACATCCGAGCTGTTCTCCAGCATGGGAGCGCGGCTCGCCATCACGCGGAACGAGATCGGCCTGTCCCAGGCGGGAATGGCCGAGGCGCTGGGTGTGTCGCACCGTGCTTATCACAGCTATGAAAAGGGCCAGCGCGGCCTGCCGGTCGAGACGCTTGTGGCGTTGCACGACCGGTTTCAGGTGGATCTGATGTGGATCCTGCTGGGCAACCGTTCGGCGCGGGTCGAGCACGACCTGAAGGCGCTTGAAGAGTTCGAAGTGGCTCTCGACACCTACCTTGCCGAGCAGGGCATCAAGCTGAAGACGGAAAAGCGGGGGGCAATCGCTGCCCGCTGGTATCGGTCATTCCTGCAGGGGAAGCCGATCGAGATGGACGACGTCCATACCTGGATAGAATTACTCACGGAGTGAAACGAGTGCTGGAAGCCTCCCCGCGGTGGAACCGCCAACGACTGGCGGTTCTGGAAGCCGTCGATTTTGACCTGAAGCGCGTGTTTTCGGTGCTGTACTTTGTTTCGGCGACTAGTGCCGGCATCTACATGGCTGGTTGGCTTCGGCTCAATCTGATGGAGCTGCCTGTTGCCCCTTTCTCCTATCAGTCTGCCGCAACCATCGGACTTTCTTTGACCGCCGGAACGCTCTTCACCCTGCTGCTTCCAGCGATCGCTCTCGCCCTTGGTGTCGAGCGCCGATTGCACCGCCGGTTGCGTCAACTGGACAAGAAGACGAGCGCGCCCGCCAAGCATCGCTTGATTGCAGTGCAATCATTGCCTAACTTGCAGGAAGCAGTGGGAGGCACGCATGGGCAGCATCACCATCAGAAACCTTGACGACGACGTGAAGCGCCGCCTGCGCGTGCGGGCGGCCGAGCATGGGCGGTCGATGGAAGAAGAGGCGCGGGAAATCCTGCGCCAGGTGGTGGGGCGCCCACTTCCGGCGCGGAACCTTGGCCAACAGGTCCATGATCGGTTCGCGGCGATTGGCGGCTTTGACCTGCCGCCGGTGACGCGGACCGCCCCCCGCGCAGCGCCAGAGCTTGAGTGATCCATGATCCTTGTTGATACCAATGTCATTTCCGAGCTGATGCGAACCGAACCTTCCCCTCTCGTCCTGACGTGGTTCGGCACCCAAGACCCTTCCGCCCTCTTCCTCTCTGCCATCACCGAAGCAGAACTGCGCACCGGTGTAAGCATCCTTCCCATGGGTCAGCGCCGTGAGCGGCTGATGGCGGCGATTGACGCCGTGATCGACGAAGACTTCGCAGACCGGGTTCTGCCTTTTGACAGTCAGGCCGCCAAAGCCTACGCGGGCATCGCCGCCGCGCGCCGTGCGGCGGGGCGGCCGATTGCGGACGCGGATTGTCAGATTGCGGCTATTGCACTTGGACTGGGTGCCTCTGTCGCGACGCGCAACGTGAAGGATTTCGAAGGGTGCGGCGTCCCGTTGATCAATCCGTGGGATACGCCTTAGCCCTGTCCCTTGCACAGTCCCCCATGTCAGTGCCCTAGTCCCTGAAAGTTTGAAGAAAGCCGCGAAGAATGCCCACGCTAAGATGGTTGACCCGGGACGAGGATGTGCGCGCGGCGGAACGCGTGCCCTATCGACTGCTGGAAGAGGTGCCTGACCTGGGTGCGGGGGACCGGGATTCGGGCAACATGTTGATCCAGGGTGACAACCTGCAGGCGCTGAAGGCCCTGCTGCCCTATTACGCGGGACAGGTGAAATGCATCTATATCGACCCGCCCTACAACACCGGATCGGCGTTTGAACATTACGACGACAATCTGGAGCATTCGCAATGGCTGGCCATGATGTGGCCTCGTTTGGAGTTGCTGCGGGAATTGCTTCACGCGGATGGGTCAATCTGGGTGAACATCGATGACTACGAGGGGCATTACCTCAAGGTCGTCATGGATGAGGTTTTCGGTCGCAGGAAGTTCATAGCTGACATTGCGTGGAAGCGCCGAGACGGCGCGCCGAATGATCGCAAGATCGGTTCCACGTATGATCACACTTTCGTCTACGGGAACGAGGCCAAGATGAACCTGATGGCACGAACTGAGAAAGCTGACGCACAGTATCAGGTCTATGAGGAACCATTCGGTTTTGACGGGCGAGGCCCTTTCCGCAAGGTCGACTCAACTGGCAACGCCAAAGGTGGTCGCCATGTTGAAAGCCTTGTCTATCCAGTGACCAATCCCTTCACTGGTGAGCAGGTTTATCCGAGGAAAGGCCGTTGCTGGGTGTATCGCCGCGAAGTTATGGAAGCCATGGTAGCAGACCGGCGCTTCTTCTGGGGAAAAGATGGGCGCGCGGGCACCCCGATGCGGAAGCTCTTCAAGACTGAAGCCAAGCAGGGAATGACGTCTCCAACGATTTGGGATGATGTAGGCCTCAACCAACATGCAGCCCGCGAAATCGAGCTTATCTTTGGAGAAAAGGCTGCGTTCGAAACGCCCAAGCCGGAAACATTGCTTGAGCGGATAATCACGATTGCAACCAACCCCGGCGACCTTGTGCTCGATAGCTTCCTCGGCTCGGGCACTACGGCGGCGGTCGCGCAGAAAATGGGACGGCGCTATATCGGGATCGAAATGGGGGATCATGCCGTCACCCATTGCGTGCCGCGTCTGAAAAAGGTGATCGACGGCGAACAGGGCGGCATCTCGAAGTCGCAGAACTGGCAGGGCGGCGGGGGGTTCCGCTTCTATCGCCTAGGGCCGCCGGTCTTTGACGAAGATGGCCAGATCAGCCCCGATATCCGCTTTGCCACGCTGGCCGCTCATATCTGGTTTGCCGAAACTGGCACCCCCTGGACGGCGCCGCCGGTGCCTCAGCCGTTCCTTGGGCTGCATGACGGGCGGGGATATGCGCTGCTTTACAACGGGATTCTGGGGGATAAGTCAGTCTCGGGTGGCAACGTCCTGACCCGCGCCACGCTGGCCCGCATCCGCGAGGGGATGGCTGGCTTTGCAGGCCCGCTGACGGTTTACGGCGAGCGCACCGCCCTGTTCGAGGCGAGTTTGCGGACCGAGGGCATCACCTTCAAGCAGACCCCCTATGACGTGAGGGCGCGCAAATGATGCTGAAGGACTATCAGAAGGCCTCGCTTGCCACGCTGCGGCGGTTTTTCGAAGAGGCGAGGATCACCGGGCCCAAGGCGGCCTATCAGGCGCTGACCGCCGAGCCCGCGCTTGCCGCACGCCTGCGCGGCTATGCGGCGGGGTATAAGCCGATCAAGGCCTTGCCGGATGTGCCTTATGTTTGTCTGCGCCTGCCCACGGGGGGCGGCAAGACGATCCTCGCTGCGCATGCGATAACGGTGGCCAAGGATGCCTGGGTCGAGAAGGACTTTCCGCTGGTCCTGTGGCTGGTGCCGACGAACACGATCCGGGCGCAGACTGCCGAGGCGCTGAAGAACCCCCGCCACCCATATCGCCTCGTGCTGGACGAGGCGTTTGACGGCCGCGTGCGGGTGTTCGACATCGGCGATTTTACAGCATTGACGCCGCAGGACCTGCGGTCGAACCTGTGCGTGGTGGTGGGCACGATCCAGACCCTGCGGGTGACGAACACCGACGGCCGCAAGGTCTATGCCCATCACGAGATGCTGGAGCCGCATTTCTCGACCGTCTCGCCCAATGTGCCGGGGTTGGAGCGCAATGACGACGGCCCGATAAAGGGCGACATCCGGTTCAGCTTTGCAAACCTGTGTCACCTGCATCGACCGCTGGTCATCATGGACGAGGCGCACAAGGCCGGGTCGGACCTGAGTCAGGAGGTCTATGAGCGGATCAACCCGACCGCGCTGATCGAGTTCACGGCAACGCCCAAGGGGTTCAACAACATCCTTCATTCGGTCTCCGCGCAGGAGCTGAAGGACGAAGAGATGATCAAGATGCCCGTGGTGCTGGACGAGGCGGATACATGGCAGGGGGCCGTGAACTCGGCCATCCTGAAGCGGGCCGAGTTGCAGGAATATGCTGACCGCGACCGCGAGGGGTACATCCGCCCGATCGTGCTTTTCCAGGCGCAGAAGAAGGGCGAGGAGGTAACGTTCGAGGTGCTGAAGGCGCACCTGATCGATAACGAGGGCATCGATCCGCGCAAAATCGCCGTGGCGACGGGGTCGCAGCGGGACCTGGACGGGATCAACCTGTTCGATCCGGCCTGTCCGATTGAATATGTCATCACCATCGAGGCGCTGAAGGAAGGCTGGGATTGCTCATTCGCCTATGTGTTCTGTTCGGTGGCGAACATCCGGTCATCGACCGATGCCGAGCAGCTTTTGGGCCGGGTGCTGCGGATGCCCTATGCGAAACGGCGCAAGGAGACGGCGCTGAACAAGTCCTATGCGCGGCTGGTGTCGAAGCGGTTTGCAGAGGCTGCGAATACGCTGCGGGACAAGCTGGTCGATATGGGGTTCGAAGAGGCTGAGGCCGAGGCGAACATCGAGGCCGAGCGGCCGGGGCTGGGGGATGGCCTCTTCGGGCGGCAGGAGCGCCCGCGCCCGACCCTGACAGTCGAGATCGAGGCAACGGCCGAAGAGGCGAAGGGTATCGCCCGCGCCGCGCCGGGCAAGATCAGCGTGACGGCCGATGCCTCTGGCCGCGCGACGCTGCAGCTGACCGGGTTTCTGAAGCCGCGTGAGAAAGAGGCGCTGTTCGCGCAGGCGCCGGAGCGGTTTCACGGCGCGTTCCGGGACAAGATCGCTGCGTATGAGGCGAAGCATGCGCACGAGATTGCGCCTGCCCATCGTGGCGAGGTCTTTGTAATCCCGCGTCTGATGGCGCATGTGCAGGGCGAGCTGGTCTTTGGCGATACCGACGTCTTCATGGAGTACCACGACTGGCGGCTGGCCGATCATCCGGCACGCCTAAGCCCCGCCGAGTTCAGCATCGTCGAGACGACGAACACCTTCGAGATCGATCTGGATGGCAACCGCCTGCTCATCTCGGCCGGGGACACGTCGGAGCAGATGCTTCTGGATGTGGACGTGGATGGCTGGACGCCGGGTGGTCTGGTGCAATGGCTGGACCGCAAGGTGCGCGATCCGTGGATCTCGCAGGCCGAGCTGCTGGCATGGTTGGGCGATGTGGTAACCCATCTGATGCGGGATCGGGGGATAGCGCTTTCGCAACTGATGCGCTGCAAGTTCATCCTGGCACGCAAGCTGTCCGAGAAGATCCGGGGTTTCAGGCAGATGGAGCGGGACAAGGTCTATCAGTTGAACCTGTTCGGCCCTGCCGCGAGGGTAGAGGTGTCGTTCGACGAGGGCTTCCGCTTCTTCGACGAAATGTATTCCGATGTACCGAAGCACCGAGGAACGAAGTTCAAGTTTAAGAAGCACTTCATGGGGCCCGACGAGGTGCCGGCCTTCGACGGCAAAGACGGTGGCGAAGAAGAGCAATGCGCGTTGGTGATCGATGGCCTGCCCGGCCTGAAGTACTGGACGCGCAACGTGATGAAGCACCGCAACTCGTTCTCGCTGCCAACATCGACCGATCGGTTCTTTCCCGACTTCGTGGGCGTACTGGAGGACGGGCGGCTGCTGGTAGTCGAGTACAAGGGCAAGGACCGTTCTCCCGAAGAAAGCCGAGACAGCGCTGAGAAAGAGCGGATTGGCCAAGCCTGGGCAAGAGCGTCAGACGGTAAGGCGGTGTTCCTGATGGCGACCATGGAGCGAGGTGATCCCGGGGACATTAGGCGGGAGATTTTGCAGGCTTGCGAAAGGTAAAGGCGGCAGTCGGTTGCTCGCCGCAGGGTCAACCGACTGCCGATTTGGGTCCGACAGCGGACTTGCGGCTCTTAACACCCCGCCAATGAACGCGGAGTTTGCACGTGACCAACCTGATCCCCCCAAAGGTAGCACGTTTGCGAAATTCAGAATGGCTGCCGTGGAGTTAGATGCAGGGTGCGCCATGGATGCGGCCGGGATAGAGCGCGGAAAAGTATCAGCGGCATTTTGTCGGACAGCAACTCGCATCGGCTTGCGCTGCACAGATCGGCTGTTCTACTGTTATTGTGGGCTGAGGCGGGAGTAGGAGTTGCGGGTCACACATATTCCTTGCGGGGCTTTTGCCAATGAAAGCGAAAGGCGTGCACTAAGAGCCGTGCAGGGCGCGCTCGCGAAAATAGATGGGACGGGTACTGCCTATGTCCTCACTAACCTGACTCACCCTAATCCGCGCGGGCA
Organism: uncultured Rhodobacterales bacterium; assembly: GCA_964559535.1. Lineage (GTDB taxonomy): Bacteria > Pseudomonadota > Alphaproteobacteria > Rhodobacterales > Rhodobacteraceae > CAZLIC01. The sequence goes on along the minus strand of CAZLIC010000017.1, from coordinate 30,399 downwards.
AGCTGACGAGATTGACATGGTCGTGCTCGGTCCCGGCGGCGGCGTCGTCGTGGAGGTCAAACACTGGGACGGGGCCGCCCTGCGCGGCGCTGACAGTCATGCAGAGCTGCTAACATCCAAGGCAAAGCGCGTCGCTGGCCGCCTTAAGGCAATGGATCCGACGCTCGGCTTCATCCCTGGTGCATTTTTGTTAACGCGCGAGGCAGGGTCGCTGCGCCGCGGCGGGAAGCAGGCAGAGCGGCTTGGGGTGCGTGCCTACGCGGTGAAGGACATTGATGACTTGGCAAGGGACGTGGCGCTTGGTAGCGGCACGTCGGCGGAGCGTCTGGCCCGTGGTCTCGCACCACGCCAAGCGGATGTAGTAAGCGCTTTGCCACGCCGCCTAGCGCGCTTTGATGAGCTGAAGCCGCTTTCTCAGCCTGACGAGCGCTTCGCGCGCGTCTTCTCCGCACGTGATCCAGCGAGCGGCGACCGGGTCGTCCTTCACACCTACGACCTTTCGGCGGCTCCTGCGCTAGAGCAATCCGAAGCAGCTTTGCGCCATGCTAGGCGCGAGTTTGATGTGGTACAACGCTTCCAGAAGTCACCGCACCTGCCAAGTCTGGTCGATAGCTGGCAGCCCCTACCAAACTACGATGGGGAAGTTTTTTTCTTCACCCTCGCCGATAGCTCTGCCGTTTCTGTAGGGATGCTCGCAAAGGATGTCGGCTGGAGTAGCGCGGACCGCCTCGCTTTTTCTGTCAGGGCACTTAAAGCGCTTGCCGACCTTCAGAGGCTGGACAACCCTGCCGGTGAGGTGCTGGTGCATCGCAGCCTCGATCCTCTTAATGTCCGCGTGCGCGGCGATGGAACGCCGCTCTTCGCAGGCTGGGGATGGGCGCGCCTGCCGCTTGCGTTGACCATCGGGCTGGGAACTGCACTCATCGACAGCCCATACGCGGCCCCTGAAGTGCGGCATGGCGGCATGGCGGCTGCAACTCCGGCCTCTGATGTTTGGAGCTTATGCAAGGTACTGGCGGAGGCCTTGGACGAAACAGACGTGGCCGATGAGATACGCGCAGCCTTGGGCCGTGGTTTAGAAGCCGACCCTGCCATGCGGCCCGCAGCCGACACGATCGCAGATGAAATCCAAGTGTGGATGGCGCTTTCGGTGGAACCCAAGTCGGCGCAGGTTCCGCCGTCGCGGTGGGACGAAGGCCACGAGTTCGATTGGCGCGGCAAACGTTACCGCGTCGTTGCGGCGTTGGGACAAGGCGGCGTTGGTCGAACGTTCAAGCTCGAAGAACTCGACACATCGAGTTCCGATCCGGTCGGCACCTTCGTTGGCAAAACGGCCTTCAACCCTGAGCTTGGCCGACAGGCGCTTTTGGCGTACAAGAAAGTTCGTTCGCTTGCGCCCCACGAGGGGTTATCGGACGTTCTCGAAACCAGTACGGAGTGGCAAGCGGACGAGTTGATGGCGCTCTTGCGCTGGACACGAGGCGAGCCGCTGGATGCTTGGCGAGGCGAACTTGACTTTTTGGCCGAGCTCTTTGGCGAGAGCGATGCGGCGACGCTTGCATTACTCTGGTTTGAAGACCTTTGCGCGGCGCTCGCATCGCTTCATGCTCAAGGCTGGGTGCATGGCGATGTGAGCCCTGGTAACATCTTAGTGGATGATGGCCGCGTGTGCCTGATCGACTATGATCTGACCGGCCAGGTTGGCGCTCCGGCCGCTTCGCCCGGAACGGTGGTCTATGCTTCGCCAGAGCGTCGCAACGGTGGCCCGCTGCGACCGTCTGACGATGTGTTCTCTCTTGCTGCCAGCTTATTCTATGCACTCACCGGACGTTCACCGCTGAGTGTTGGAGAGTCCAGCTTACCCTGGTCCACCGACGAGCGGGAGCGCTGGCCTTCATTAGTGGTGCTTCTCGATATCGCCGTCCATCCCGATCCGAAGCGTCGCTTCGTCGACGCCCGGGATGCCCTGTCGCGGATTGCCGAGACGACTGATTTATCCTCCGGAGCATCGGTATCGAGGCCACTGCCAGCTGCTGAACTGGAACCGTTACGTCCAAACGTCGTGCCTCGCGTTAAGGATATCCTTTGTGCGTACCCCGGCTCGCGCTTCGGAAACGCGGAAACGCGCGGCCTCGACTCTGAGTTCGCCCTCGACACCTATGTCGAGACCGGTCTCGATGAGACCCTGCAGGAAGCGGTGCGAGAGGGCAAAGTTTCGCTCGTCATTCTTTGCGGAAACGCCGGCGACGGTAAAACAGCATTCCTCCAGCACTTGGCGGGCAAGCTCGGATTGGGTGAGGTGCCTTCTCGAGATCGTGTCTGGGATGGGCGACTCGTTGGGCGTGAGGTAAAGATCAACCTTGACGGAGCCGCAAGCTGGAACGGCCGCTCTGCCGACGAGCTGCTCGACGAGCTGTTCGCGCCGTTTCATGATGGCGCCCCGACGGACGGCCGCGCGCATTTGGTTGCTGTCAACGACGGGCGGCTGCTTGAGTGGATCGACCACAGTGATGCTGCCCGCGACGGACGGTCCAGCCCCTTAACTGAGCAACTGACCGCCGCGCTAGACGGCAACGGTACGGCCCTCGATCCCCACATCCGCCTAATCGTGCTAAACGAGCGCTCGCTGGTGGGCGGCTTGGATCAAAGGGCGGGGCGTGTTCAAGCCGAGTTCGTAGACAAGCTGATTGGTCGACTGATCGGAGCTGAGCGCGCGCAAGAAATCTGGTTGCCGTGCGAGACGTGCACCGCAAAGGAGCGCTGCCCGATGCGGCGCTCCGCGCTTCTCATGGGCGCGAGCCGCGATCCGCACATTCTGGATGAGGGTCGACTCCTGCGCCAGCGGCTCACGGCGGCGCTGCAGGCCGTACACCAGCGCAACGAGGTCCACATTACCGCGCGCGAGTTGAAGGCAGCGCTGAGCTATATCCTGTTCGGCCTTTACTCCTGCGAGGATTTGCATTCCGACCCTAGTCTTTCTCTCCACCACCCTGCTGACCACGCTTTCGACGCAGAATCTCCCTTGCGCCAGGGAGAGCTCTTGCGTGAACTGGCGCGGCTAGACCCAGGTCTCGAGGCTCACGCCAAAGTTGATCGCTACCTGCGTGGCCGTGGAGCACCTGACCCTGCGCATGGAGCCCGCCGTTTCCGTGACTCTCATCACAACCCTGCGCCATTGCGCATGGCGCGCCGCCGCGCCTACTTCGGCTGGACGGACGGGCAGATTGAGGCGGTGGGTGGCGATAGAAACGCGCTCACCCTGAAGGATGGACGCCATTTCACCACCTTCCGCGAGTTCCCGCTCCTGCCTGAAACCGAGCAGACTCGGATCAAGGCAAAGCTATGCGAGGGCCTGTCGCGGCTGGAAACACTGCCCGACGCTGCGTTCCGCGCCTCGGACACGGTTCCTGTCCGCATCGTGCCGCGCACGCCGACCGAAACGGCGTTTTGGGTAAGTAAGCCGTTGGAGCGGTTCACGCTGGAGCCCGAGCGCGTTGCTGCGCCCGAAGGGCTCGAAACGCTGCACCGCTTTCTTCGGCTGAGCTATAGCCCGGCCGTCGGCCCCACCGAGCGGCTAGACGTCTCCCTCGAACTCTTCGCGCTCCTCATCGACCTTGCCGATGGCGTGCAGATCATGGACGCATTCTCCGACGACGTCTTCGCCAACCTCGGCGTGTTCACGCAGCGCCTCGCGCAGGAAGACGAGCGCGCCCTCCGCGCCTGGAATCCGGCAGAGGAAGACACGGTGTTCGCGATTGGCATCGAGCAACGCAGCGCGGCCCAGACCATCGTGATGACTAGGCAGGAGGCATAGTGGCAAGCGACGCTCGTAAAGTAGTAGAAAGCGTGCTCGGCGGACACATGACTTCGCAGGTTTGGACGAGCACCTATACGCCGGTCTTTCCCTTCACTCCGCAAGGATTTTCTGTTGGCGCGCTATTGCCGATGGTGCTCTATCTGTTTCGTTGGGGCCATCGTCGCGGCCGGGGCAAGTTTGCTTCCGCCTTCGCATCGCCGCAGGGCGCGCCAACCATCCGCAGTGTAGCCGACCGCTTGGCACAGGAGCCATTGCTGTCCGGTTTCGAGGACGAGACCACGCGATCGATCCTTGGAGATGTGTTGCTTACTTCCGCTCTTGAAAACCAGCGGCGTCGGGAAGGTCACAGCGAGCAGGTGCAAAGGTGTTTCCCTAACCACTATTTCGCTTCTTGGATCGATCTTCCACGGGATACAGGGAATTTGCGCGGCGTTCCTGAAATGATCGCCGCGTTGATAAATGACCAAATTGACGGCGATACTGTTGAGTCATTCGGCGATCGCGGTCGACATAGGGTCGGATCCCGAATTCAGGATAACGAACTACTGAAAGCCTTCGCGCCAGGTGTGACAACGGTCGGCGAGTTCAAGAACAGTTCGACGTCCGATCAATTCGATGAGGCCGTTCTATTGGGGATCGACCAGCTTGTGATGGTGCGCTTGGCGCAAATCTGCGGCGAGGCCCCTGCTAAGGCAGTTGGCAAGGGTCAACCCGGAACGATCCCTAATCAGCGATCAATTGCGACTATAGCGGCGGGTCGGTTCCGGGAAGATTTGCTCGTCTTCTTTGACTGCTACGGGCGCAACAATGTAACGCCGCGCGCCTCGCTCTTGGCGATGATGGAGGCGTGCTTTGCTGTGGGTCTGAGCGCGATAATGCTTTCCACCGCGGCGATCATGTCCCGCTGGGGCGAGGATGGCGAGATTGATGGAGACGCAGCACTCGCGATTTTCTGCGATTGCTCTAATGGAACAGACGCAGGCTTGCGCGATATTTCGGAGCAGTCCGGCAACCTCGTACGACAGACATTCACCCGATTGCCAACAATCCTCATGCAAGCCCGCCTACTGGATTTCTGGGTCCGGCATAAGTCTGATGCGAAAGATGGCGGGTTGCCTCCTCGCACTCCTGACGCATCGGATTGGCTACGGCTCTTGGGTGAATTCGTCAGTGGCGTTCACGAGGAGGCACGCGACGCAGACAAAGCGTTCCGCAGCTATGTTTCTGAACTTCGTGCCGCCAGCGTTGAGGAGGCAGACCTAGCCGAGTTCAGTGAGATGGTTGCGCCCTCGGTAGAGAAGGGGCAAGGGGGACGGTTCCTTGCCGAAGTGCTTAGCAAGGCTGCCCAGAAGGAGGTCGGGGGCGATAAGCTATATGGGGCGCTTACTTCAGCTTTGATGACGGACGAAATCAATGGGTTGGCTCGCCGCCGCAAAATCGTCTTGAGCGGCAAGCGGGCTAAGGGCCAGCGGCGTACAGTGGACGCCCTCTCCTTCGTTCTCACAAACACAGTTCTCGAATATCTCGTCCATCGGCACCTTCGCCAAAACGGCAAGGGCCGTAAGCCCAAGCCGCTCTCTTTTCCGCAGTTCCTGGACATCCTTCGCGAGCGTTACGGTTTCTACGTTGACCGCTCGCCGCCCAACATGACCGTGCCAAATGAGGCGCTTGCACGCAACCGGCGAATGCTGGAACGGCGACTTCGCGACCTCGGCTTGCTCGTCGGCGTCAATGACGCGGAGCGAATGAAGAAGCTCAAAGCGCGTTTTGGTAGTGCGTTTGACGTCAAGGAAGAGGCTGAAGAGGCATGATCGGGCCGGAGCACCAGAAGCATTTTTCCGCGGCCCTCGCTGAGCTGTTGGGTGAGCCCATTGAGGGTGCTGTTGCCTTTCTGCGCTGCCTGCCATCTGAGCAGGTCGAAGCGCTGGCCGACGCGGAGCACTTCGCCGTTCCGGGCTGGACGGTCAACGCCGTGGTGGACATGTCCGGCCATCGCCGGGTCACGGCGGACCAAGCGGTGGAGCGGCGCGAGGACAAAGCTGATGCTATGGTGTTCCTTATCGACACGATACGGGCGGGCGCCGGCCTTGACGGCATCTACAGTGCCGCCCGCGAGATCGCTGAAGTCGAGCTGTTTAGGGCGGCGCAGCGCCATGCGCGTAGAGCACTGTGGGGTAGACTGCCGACAATAGACGCCGCCATGAAGCGCGCCGAGCGGCTGGGCCGACGGCGCAAACTCACACCGTGGCAGGAATTCGACTTCGCAGTCGCTGCGGCGACTGAGGGCGAGCGCCGCGCGCTCGCGCGAATTGGCATGTGGCCCGTCGAGGGCGAGGGCGCTCCGACCTCCGCTGAGCTTGATCTCTCCTCCGCGATGGCCGATCGACTGCTCTTCCCACAGGATTCTGGCACCGTGAGTGAGCGCATTCGCGCGCTGATGCTAGAAAACTCGCCAGAAGAGGTGGCGACCCTCGAGCGCTTCCTGCGTTCGCTCGTCGGCCGCAGGCCCGAAGAAGTCGCAGCGGCGGCGGCTGATCGTGCCGAACTCTGGCTTGGGCCGCTTAAGCCACGCTTCTCCGGCGAAGGGTTGCTTAAGATTGAATTAGCGTCCTGGCGTAAGCCGAGCGGAGGCATGCATTCCTGGTCCGGCCTTAAGTTGCCCAACGAGGAGGCGCTCAAGCCGGTGTTGCTCTTGGATCGCCAGGCCGCTGCCAAGGATCAGGCGAAACTCACAGTGCGTTGGACCACCGAGCCTTCGTCCCTTGCTGGGAGCGGAGTTGAATACCGAGTTAGTTTGCTGGCGGGCGATGAGGAGTTGGCAGAGCAAACGGTCGTGCACCGCGACAACCCGCAGCAACAGGCAATCTTCTCCCTCGATGATTTTGATGAGATGCTGGGCACTGAGAAGTTCGAGGCACTGGTTCAGATTGCACCCGTGGCCACCGAGGGCGTCGAGGCTGTCCGTACCGAGGAGTTCGTGCTGGAATTTGGCGTGACTACTGACGCCGAGACGGCCGCCGGCTCCGGCCAGATCGTTCGTACGCTTGTGGAAGGCGCGTTGGCGCTCAAGGAGCGAACGGCTTTCGACAAGGCTGTTCTAGAAGCAGACCGAGGGAGCGAGGACAAAAAGGGCTTCATCATCTGGAAGGGTGAAGGCGGCGCCCGCGCAGTACGCGTCGCACGACCGATCCTGATCCGTAAGGTCGAGGAAGATTGGATGGCGCGGGGCGGCGCTCCTGGCCGATGGGTGCAGAGTGTGCGCGCAGACGGTACGCCAGCGGGCTCGATCGAGTTCGTCGCTCTGGATCAGGGCAGTTGCGGCGTCGAGGTGTGGAGGCGTGTCTGCGAGGTGTCGCGGCGGCTTGCCGAAGACCTCGGCCGGCTCGGCCTTCTTGGGCGCGTTAAGGGCTCGGGGTGGCGCCGCGCCGATGAGTACGTGAACGGCTGGTGGGCCGCGCTGGAAGCTGGAGACCCCGACCTGGCGCTTCACGGCACGGTGGAGGTGCGTTCGCTCGGTGGCCGTACACTCGGCCTGCTTGTCACGCCGCTTCATCCACTTCGCTTCGCCTGGAGCGCGCTCTATGATAACTTGGCGGCCTATGCTCGCTACGAGGATGGCTTGGAGCCCGCGCGCCTGCAGAAGGCTCTAAAGGCCATCGATTCCTCACAGTTTCCCTTCGCACTTCCTGGCATTGACGGCGGCCCGCCTTTCTTGTTCGCGGACCTGCTCGGCTTCCATGCCGTCGCCATGACGCTCGACGACGAACCGGAGCCGAAAGGCGCGGTGGCCGTGCTAGGTGCTTGTCTGGGCGGCGGCGCGCGCGAGATGGCGCCTTCGATCGGCACCGAAACCGCGGCCGTGCTCGCGCGCGAGGTGCGCCATTTCCTGCGCTGTCATGAAGGCGCAACGGGTGATCGGCCCGACCTTGTCAATATTCAGGCTTGGCGCCCCGGCGACGGCATGACCGTCGCACGCGCCTTGGGTCAAGTCTTGAGCGCGGAAAGTGGCGAGGGGGACGAAGAGCGCGGGGCAAGCTCGCAGCTCTGCTTCACGCTGGATCTATACCATCCCGGCACTTCAAGCGGGTCGGGACGGTTTCTGTCGATGCTTGGGCAGCGGCGGCGCTTGGGTGGCGGCGTGGAGGTCGGCGACCGCTGGATGGTCGAGACCGCCGCGCGTTCGGGCGGCGTGCTTGTCCCGCGCCTGCGTTGGGCTAAACGCCCGGAGCCCGCGTCAAATGACAAGGACAGCTGGACGGGTGTGCGCGCAACTCATCTTGGCATTATCTTCGACGTGTTCGAAGCGCGGCTGGAAACGCGGCCCACCGCCGAACTCTGCAAAGCGCGTCCTTTGCACGCATATGGCTTGGCGAAAGTACTGGAGCGTCGCGCAAACTTCTCAGGTGAGCCGGAATGGATGGTCTGGTCGCCGCCCGAGCTCTCCGGTGAACGGGCGCCGGACGGCCAAACTCTTGGCGACCGACTGCGCAAGATGGATGCCGCAGTGTCAAGGCTTACAGCGCGGGCACTCGGGGGCGGGGCTGAAAGCTGGCCAGTGCTCGTCACTCGCCTATCTCCCGACGGCCAGAACCGGATAGACCTCCTGCACGAGCGCTCCGACTGGGTGATCACGGTCGATCGGAACGCTGGCATTGAATACTTTGATGCGCCGCGCAGCCGGAGCGAGGCTTACGAGCGCTTCGTCATCGACGCGGTACCTGAGCGGGCTGACATGGGTTCGCTACAACTGGTCACCTCTACCACCAATCTCGACGCTGTCCGCGACCTCGTTGACGACGCGCTAAACGCAATGGGTCTGAGCGGCAGTGCGCGCAACACCCGCTTCCTGATCGGCCATCTTAAGGGCTTGAGTGGGCGCCTGGCGATCCGCCTGGCCAATGCGCAGGGCCGAACTGGCGAGTTGATCGCGCTCGCGCTTGTTCAAGCCAACTGCGCAGGAGCCAGCGGCCTTGACGGTCCATGGCTCGACCTCGCCCAAGGATTCCTTGTGCCGGTGGACGAGATCGCCGACTTCGCGCCGATCGCTGATCGTGCAGCCGACGGTGAGGGTACCAACCATCGTGCCGATTTCATCCACGTCTTCGTACCTCCCAAGGGGCCGCTCGAGTTCCGCTTCGTGGAGGTCAAGCATCGCCTACACCTTCGCTCTGCTCGCGACGCCGGACTCTTGGAGCAGATGCTCAGGCAGACTAGCGAACTCAGGCGGCGATGGACCGACTGGTTCTTCGGCCCCAAACTTGCTCGACTTGAGCGCGTGACGCGCCGCTCGCAACTTGCGCGACTCCTGCGCTTCTACGCCGACCGCGCCGCTCGCCACCGCTTGAGCGAAAAGGCCCACGCGCGTCTGCTCGCTGAGATCGATGCGCTCGTCGTCAAGGATGTCTATGCACTCGGAGACGTCGAACGCCCCGACATCGGTTACGTTTTCTGCCCCGAGCATCGCTTGGGCACGGTCGAGCCGATTTACGCACCCGGAGGCGAGGATGCCCGGTTTTACCTTTTCGGGCCCGGATTGCTGCCCGACGGTGACGTGCCGCATGTCTCGTCGAACCGTGCCCCCGCGACAGGAGTGTCAAGCCTTCCCGATGCGGATCGTTCGCAACAGCCCAGGCCGGTTCCACCGCTCCAGTCTACAACCCTTGAGACGGGTGATGAGTCCCCGGGCAACGCGCCTAACGAACCGCCAGCGGCGGAGGCCGTCGATGTCATGCTCGGCGTTACTCCGGGGGGTGAGCCGGTGGAGTGGCGTGTTTCGATCAATTCGAATCCGCATCTAATGATGGTTGGCCTACCTGGCATGGGCAAAACCACCGCGCTCATCAACATCTGCCGCCAGCTCGCTGAGGCTGGCGTCGCGCCGATAGTCTTCTCGTTCCATGACGACATTGACGAGAAGCTCACCCAGGTGCTCGGCCCCCTGCACACAACAGACTTCGCGGGCCTCGGCTTCAATCCGCTGCGGGTGGATGGGGCTGGGCCAACTGCCTACGTCGACGTGGCGGGCACGCTGCGAGACATCTTCGCCTCGATCTTTCCCGACCTCGGCGACATCCAGCTCGAGGAGATGCGCCAAGCCATCAAACAAAGCTACGACGACAAGGGCTGGGCAATAGCACGGGACGGTGGCGAGCGGCCCGGCCCTCCTGCTTTCCGCGCCTTTTTCGACATCCTCCGATCCAAGCAGAAGCCTAACGCAAACCTTTTGGCCAGGTTGCAGGAACTCGCCGACTACGGCTTCTTCGACGCGGCGGGCGATCGCGCTAGTCTGCTGGCAGAACCCCGCCCCACACTGGTGCGCGTCCACACCACCACCAACAACATCCTGCAGAACGCCTTCAGCTCCTTTGTCCTTTACAGCCTCTACAAGGATATGTTCCGTCGCGGTGTGCAGAGCCGTCTGACCCATGCGATCATCTTCGACGAAGCGCATCGGGCCGCAAAGCTGAAGCTCATCCCGCAGTTTGCAAAAGAATGCCGCAAGTACGGCGTGGCACTGGCGCTCGCCTCACAGGGCGCCAAGGACTTCAGTCCGACGCTGTACGAGGCGGTGGGCAGCTACCTGGCGCTGCGCGTTACGGATGCCGACGCCAGAGCGCTCGCGCGCAACGCCGCCTCAACTGCAGATCAAACCCGCATCACCGACCGCATGAAGGGCCTGGAACCCTACACGGCTATGTTCTTTAGCATGGCGGCAGGCCGTCCAAACTTTGTACGTCTGTCCGGCTAGCTGCGGTTCTTAAACGAGTTCGGAAACGTTCCCAACGGCCTCTCCGGCTTATGGGAGGCACAGGGCCATTCTTGCCGCCGACAGATCAAGTCAACTGTTCCGGGAAGAGCCCCGGCATCCAGTCGCTCGCCAGCCTAGCCGGAAAGCTCATCCGCAAAGGCGCCCGTTGAGTGTCCGACTTGAGCGCCCCTGCCGCCAGAAGTTCCGCCGTGACCTTGCGCGTCTGACGGTCGCTGACGCCGAGAAGGCTGGGCAGGGCTCCGCGTTCGACTTCGCCGGACATCAGCGCTTCGCGCATGACGATATCTGCGCCCTTGGCCAGCGTGCCCTTGGCCATCTCGCCTTTGCACCAGGTCATGATCCGCTCGCGCAGCCGTTGCGGTTGCATCAGGGTTTCCATGAAGCGGACCTGGTCGATGCAGGCTTCAAGGAAGAAGGTTGCGAATTCAGCGAGGCGCTGTTCGGAGAGGTTGCCTCGGCCGTCAGCACCGCCATGACGGGGTTCGTCGGCGGCCATGAGGCGTTGCTTGTATTCGGCATCCCGGCGAGCAAGGCCTCGCGCGGCGGACCAGAGGCCATCGGACCCGACGGTCGCGCACAGCATGGCATGGGCGACCATGCGCGAGACGCGGCCGTTCAGGTCGATGAAAGGGTGGACCCAGACAAGGCGATGGTGGGCACAGGCTGTGGCGATGATCGCGCCGCTTCGGCCCTGCAGCCCGTACATCTTGCGCATGTGCGCCAGAAGGCGCGGCACGGCGCCGGGGCTGGGGGCGACATGCTTGCCGACCTGGACAAAGTCCGTTCGGAATTCGCCGGGGACAATCGGGATCTCGGTGCCGTTTGGTTTGTGCACGACGAGTAGTTTCGGGGGCAGGTTCTGGCAGAAACGACGGTGGATTTCCCGCAGGCTTTCGGGCGCAAGCGGGTGGTCGGTCAGGCCGCCCTTGTCGATCCAACGCTGCACCTCGATGTGAGCGACGGCCTCAAGCTGCAGGTTCCTTTTCTCGACGTCGGCGCTGAAATCCTTGTTCAGGGCGCGCTCGATGTCGATCGGGTGGGTGTTGTGGCCCTCGATCAGGTTCGAGTAGTAGCAGTTCATTGATCGGACGAGATCTGCCAGCGGTGCCCGGATACCTTCAGGCAGGGACGATCGCAGCCCTGACGACAGGCTGGCCAGCTCGACGGCCAGATCGTTCAGCGGAGGCCGATACTTTGACGCTTCCTCAGGGATCAGCGGCTCTACGATGGTGATCGCTTCGCCCTTGTCTGCTACAGTATCGGTCGACATGGTGCCCCTAGATGCGAGGCCCGGCGGCCCCGTTAGAGTTCCGGTTCGCGTTCCGGGATCGGCGAGGAGCTTAGCGCACTTAACATCAATAAAATAGGAAAAAATCTGCAGTCATATCGCAGGAAGAGCCCGCTATGTTCCGCTACAAGTTCCGTTTCCAGTTCCGGTTCTGGGGCAACCCTACAGTTCATGCCCCCAGTCCCGTTCCCTCAGCGCCGCCTCAGCCGTTCTTCGGCGGCCTTCGCTTGCTTCAAGCTCTCGCTCAGCTGCCTGTCGATCGCCCCTAAGTTCGCGGCTTCGCTCAGCAAGCCACGCAAGGCCGTCATGGACTCGATCTGCGACTGAACGAGCAGCGAGACGCAGTCGGCCAAGCCATCCATCCTCAGCCCCATCCGGTTGGTCGAGCGCGCTTCCAAGGCGCGCAAGGCCTGTCCCGAGGTTTCGGAGGCTGTCGCCAACCGTTCGACGTAGCCAAGCAATTCGCGCTCCAGCGCTGTCAGGGGCGTCCGCATTCATTTCTCCATTATCTGAATGCACAACACCGATCCCTGATCGCTGATCGCGCATGTCTGAATACTCGCCCGGGCCGGGTCGGTCAGAAGGTAGGTTGTCCCGTCCCGGTCGATCCGTTGCAGGCCAAGGCGCGTCAGCTCCGATTTCGACAGCATCGCGCTCCAGAGCCAACTCAGCACGAGCAGCGCCGTAATAGCGGCGGTCGCGGTCGCCAGCAGGATCGCCGGGGCCAAGGTCAGCCAGCGCGTGATTCGGTGCTGAAAGCTCTGCATCGTGCCCGAGGTCGCGTGCAGAAACATGCGGGTATCGGCCTCGATTGTATCGCGCGCGTGCGTCGCAATGGCCGTCAAATCGCTCCTGAAGCTCTGCAGCTGGGATGCCATCAATGCGGCGTTCTCGTGCCGCAGGGCCTCCAGATCCGCGTTCAGCCTCTCGCTGAGCCGCGGGGGCGGCTTTCCAGTCGTCATGGAAGATGTCTCCTTTCAGTCGCCAGCGTTCGCCCGTGTCGGGGTCCTGGACGGTGAGGTATTCCTTGCCCGCACGCGGGACGGTGAAGCCGACATCGGTCATCAGGGCGACCATGCTGGCGCGGTCAGTGATGGTGCCGACGGAAATCTCGTCGAGGATCCAGCTCTGGACCTCCTCGCGGGTCTTGGCGCGCTGAGGGGTCTCAAGGACGGGCTGAACCTCTTGCGCGCGGTGGGCGTCCATCGGGTCGGCCCAGCCGTGTGCTTGGTTCATCAGGTCGCGAAAGGAATCGAAGGCGGTCTGATAGCCCGGCGGTGCGATATTCAGGCTGCGGCCAGTGGACAGGTCAAGGCGCGGGGTGCAGAAGTGCAGCTCGACGCGGCCCTCGTGACTGTGACGGACCCAGAGGATGTCGAACTGCTCGGGGTCGAGGCCCGCGAAGGCGAGCTTTTCGAAGCCGTCCATGACCTCGGCCTGCTGCGCCTCGGTCGGGGCGTCTTCGGCAGCGAAGCTGATGACACCGGCGCGGTAGGTCCAGGCATGGAGGCTGGCATCGATCAGCGCCTCGGTCCGGTCGGGGCTGCCCCGCAGGACTTCGGGGCGCGGGTCGCGGATCGTGTGCGTTGGCAGGCCAGCCTCATCGCGGATCAGGTCGCGGTTGGCGTCGTAGGCCAGCACCTGATCGGCGATCAGGTAGCCGACGGGGCCGGAGCCGCGCCCCTGGCCGTTGGGGAAGAACTTGATCAGCATTCGCGGCCATGGGCGATGAGCTGGGCAAGCTGACGTTCAACGGACAGAAGGCGGCGCGCGACCTCGATGGCGTCGATGGTAGGCGTGAGCCCTGCGGCATGGGCGCGGTTCAGCCAGCGGGCGATCTGGTTGAGGTTGCCGCCGATGCGACCGACGGCCAGCACCAGCGCCGGATCGACGCGCGGGGCGGGCTTGCGGCGGCGGGCATCCGTGCGGCCAAGGGCTTCGCGCAGAAGGGTCGCCACCGGGACGCCTGCTGCTTCGGCCTTTTGCCGAAGCTCGGCCTTCTCGGCCGCCGTGCAGCGGAACACGAAGGTGTCCGTCAGCGCGGGCTTTTCGCGGGCAGCGCCCGCGCCGGTGGGGTTCGAAGGGGAGGCTTGCCACCCCTCGCAAGGCCCCGTGTCAGCAGCGCCAGCGTATGACACGGGTCGCCTTGCTCCCTGCTCATCCCGCATGACGCTGCTCCATCTGCTCGGGGTCCTTCCCGGCAAGACAGCGCAGCTGTCGTACCTGTTCCCGCCATTCCGGGCTTCCCCTCGGCGCGGGGCTTCGGGCCGGAACCCAGAAGCCGCGATGGGGACCATGCACCGCCAAGGGCAGGCTTCGATCGAGCGTGGCCAACCCCTCCTGCGCCAACCGGTCGTTCCAGTCGCGTGCAAAGCAAATGCCCTGCGGAACGAAAACCAACGGGGAAGGCGGGGCGCTGCGGTCCGGGGCTGTGCCGGATTGCCCCTTCTCGGGCAAATCCGGCGCGGCAGTGGCCGTTCTTGGTTTAAGTTCCTTTTCTTTGTTCGGGGGGCGTTCCTGTCCCCCTTTTCCGGACAGATATGTCCCCTCGGGCGGACAGGATTGTCCCCCTTTCACCCGGGAAAGGGGGACAATCTTGTCCCCCTCCCGACGCCGCTGCGTGGCGCGCCGCAGGGCATCGTCGGTCGGGCGGTAGCGCGAGGCGTTTCCGCGATTGGTGCCCCGCACGACCGTCAGGTGGCGCGCCATCTCGGGCTTGTTCAGGGCGCGCTTGACTGACTTCGCATGCCGCCCAAGCGCCGTGCCGATCGTCTCAAAGGACGGATGGCATTCGCCGGTGTCATGGTCGGCATGGGTCAACGCCAGATAGGCGGCGACGCGGAAGGCGTTGTCGTCAAGCGACTGGTCGAGAACGAGGTCGAGAAGGTACTGCAGCTTGACCTGGCAGAAGGGCAGAATGTCAGACATGCAAGCCCCCGGTGATTGCGCCGGAGTCCGGGTTTTGGTATCCTGTCAGGACAGAAACTTCGAATGCGCCGTCGAGGTGGGTGGCCGCCCCCTCGACGGTTTTTCTTTGCCCCGGATCGGCGGAAAACTGGTTTGACAATCGCCCCTTAAGTGCATGATTTCCCGTAGGGGGTTTGACGGGAAAACGCCGCGCAACCGATTGATTTCCCGCGCCGGTGGATGGCTTGAAAATCCGCGTGTCGCTGGTTCGATTCCGGCTCTGGGCACCACTTAAATCCCTGAAATGCCTGCTCTTTTTCTCGCTCCGGTGCCCTTTTCGGCTTGGCTCCGGTGCTTTTGGCGAAAGGCCCTGGCGTGTGTCGTGGGCAGGCGTTCCTGGCTTCCAGAGTCGCCGTTGACGGGGCTTGCGCGGCAGGCTGGGCGCTGCGGATATCTGCCGTGTCTTGGACCGGCGCGCCTTTGCACCGGGACGAAGGCCCCCGCCGGAATCGGGTTTCCGCGACAAAACGGTATCCGCATGGCGCCTGCGGCCCTTCCCCGCGCCCGGATGACCGAGGCCTGCTTGCTATCGCGCCGCCAGCCAGTCGCGGATCAGTGCGCGGTGGCGTTCGCCGGAATAGCTGGGGAAATGTCCGCCGTGCACCACCCGCACCGGCAACCGCAGCAGCCGTTCCATCGAGACCACATACTGCGCCTGTTCCAGCGCCGAGGTGCCCTCGATCAGCTCGCCGTCATAGACGATGTCGCCGGAAAACAGGATGCCCGTGGCGGATTCGTACAGGGCGATGCCGCCGGGGGAATGGCCGGGGGTGTGGATCACCTGGAAATGGCGGTCGCCCAGGTCCACCACATCGCCGTCCCACAACAGGCGGGTGGCAGGCGCGCTGGCCACGGCATAGGTCTGCGCGACATAGGGTTCGGGGGGCAGAAGGGTGAAGATGTCGTCGGTGACGTACTTGTCGGCAAAGGTGTTGGCCCGCGTCGGGGCGCGCAGCAGGTGGGCTTCGGCGGCGTGGCACAGGCGGCAGGGGAATTCGTGGTGGCAGCCGATGTGGTCGAAATGGGTGTGGCTGGCCACCGCCTGCAGCGGGCGTTCCGTCACCAGCGGCACCCGTTCGCGCAGGCTGACCACGCCCATGCCGCTGTCCACCAGCATGTCGGTGTCGCGCCCGCGCACATGCCACACGTTGCAGCGGTAGAATTCGCGGATGTGCGGCTCGTCGATGTGGGTCACGCCGTCGCCCATGCTGCGGACGCGCCACCAGTCTTCGGGCTTGGCTCTCATCTCAGCACCACATGGGTTTCGGCGCCCAGGTCCAGCACCTCGCCGGGTTCGGGCAGCGCGGACTGTGGCAGATGCACCACCAGCCGCAAGTCGGGTGCGGCCAGCGGCGCCACATGCACCCGCACATGCGTGCCGAAGAACGCCGCGTCCTGCACCCGGCAGGGGCCAATGCGCAGGGCGCCTGCGCGGGTGATGGCCTCGGGGCGCAGGCACAGCGTGCCGTCGGCCACCGGCACCGGCCCCCAGGGGGCCTGGCCCCCGGCCACGGGAATGCGGTTCAACTCGCCCATGAACCCCGCGGTGAACAGCGTTTTCGGCTGCAGGTACACCGCGCGCGGGGGGCCTTCATCCTCGATCCGCCCGGCGTTCATCACCACAATGCGGTCGGCAATCGCCATCGCCTCTTCCTGGTCATGCGTCACATGCACGAAGGTGGTGCCGACGCGGCGCTGGATCGCCTTCAGCTCGTCCTGCATGGCGCGACGCAGCTTCAGGTCCAGTGCGCCCAGGGGTTCGTCCAGTAGCAGCACGTCGGGCTCCACCGCCAGCGCGCGGGCCAGCGCCACCCGCTGCCGCTGCCCGCCCGACAGCTCGTGCGGCCGCGCGCCGCCCCGCCCGGCAAGGCCCACCAGCGCCAGCATCGCCTCGGCCTTCTCTGCCCGCAGCGCCCGCGCCACGCCCCGCATCCGCAGCCCGAAGGCCACGTTGTCGCGCAGCGTCATGTGCGGGAACAGCGCATAGTCCTGGAAGACCGTGGTGGTGGGGCGGTGCTGCGGCGGCACACCGGCCATGTTGCGCCCGCCGATCAGCACCTGCCCTGCCGTGGGTTCGGCAAAGCCGCCGATGATGTTCAGAAGCGTGGTCTTGCCGCAGCCCGAGGGGCCGAGCAGAACGATGAACTCGCCCGCGGCGATGTCGAGGCTGACATTTTCCAGCGCCACGGCGCTGCCATAGCGCTGCGACACATCCCGGATCGCCACGCCCGCTGTCACCTTGCCCTCCGGAACACCAGGATTTCCAGCCCCACCACAAGCGCCACAGACACCAGAAACACCAGCGACCCCACCGCATTGGTGGCGGGCGACAGGCCCGATTTCAGCATCGACCAGATCTCGACCGGCAGCGTCACGTCAAAGCGGGTGAGCAGGAAGGCGATGATGAATTCGTCCCACGAGAAAGTCACCGACAGGAAGAAGGCGGCGGCCAGCGGCGTGGCCAGCATGGGGGCCGACACCAGTACCAGCACCTTCCATTCCGGCGCGCCAAGGTCGCGGGCGGCGCGTTCGGCATTCTTCTGGTGGTCGCCCATGGCCGCATAGGTGATGGCAAAGCACAAGGGCAGGTTGATGACCACATGGCCGATGCCGGCCGTCCACAGCGACAGGCGCAGGCCGGTCAGGTTGAACAGGTTCAGCAGGCCCAGCGCGATGATGAGGTAGCTGACGGTCATCGGCGCAATCAGCACCGCGCGCATCGCGGCCTGCCCGGGCAGGCGCACGCGGGCCAGCGCGTGGGCGGCAAGGAAGCCCAGGAGCAGCGCCACCAGCGACGAGACCACGGCGACGAGGAGCGAGTTCAGCAGGGCCGCGACCAGGTCTTCGTCCGACAGCACCTTGGCGTACCAGTCCAGCGTCACGCCCTTGAACGGCGGCACCGGCAGGCGGCCGTCCTGCAGGCTGAAGGCCACCAGAACGGCCACCGGCAGGAAGACGAAGGCATAGGCGGCGGCCAGGTAGGCGAAGGACAGCACGCGCATGGCCTACACCCTGTCCAGCCGCAGCCAGCGGCTGCTGGCGGCATAGGCCAGCGTCACCACCGCCATAAGCACCACCGACAGGGCCGAGGCCAGCGGGAAGTTTCCGCTGCGGCCCAGTTGCAGCATGATGAGCTGTGGCAGGGTGAGTTCGGCGTTGCCGCCCAGGATTTGCGGGGTGATGTAGTCGCCGATGCACAGCACGAAGGTCAGGAAGGCGCCCGTGACCACGCCGGGCAGGGTCAGCGGCAGGATGACATGCGCCAGGGTCTGCCAGCGGTTCGCGCCCAGGTCGGCGGCGGCGCGGGCATAGTTGGGCGAGAGCTGGATCAGGTTGGCATAGATCGTCAGGGTCAGCAGCATGACGAAGAAATGCACGAAGCCGATGACGGTTGCCGCGCGGGTGGAGGCGATTTCCAGCGGCTGGGCAATCAGCCCCAGGCCAAGGAGCGTCTTGTTCAGCACCCCGTTCTGGCCCAGCACCAGCAGCCACGCGTAAGACCGCACCACGTAGGAGGTCCAGAACGGCAGCACCGCCAACAGCAAGGCCAGCCGCTGCCAGCGCGGCGGTATGCGGAAGGCAATGATGGCGGCCAGCGGCCAGGCCAGCAGGACCGACAGCACGGTGACCACCACGGTGATTTCCAGGCTGTTTGCCAGCGCGCCGCGCATCGTGGGGTCGGTGACGATGCGGGCGTAGTTGCCGGGGTCCAGGCCGCGGACAATCGCGCGCCCCTCCATATGCGCGAACGACAGCGCGACCATGGCCAGGAACGGCAGCACAAAGAACGCTGCCGTCCAGACCAGCGCCGGGGCCGCAAGGCCCCAGCCCAGCCGGCGGTCGCGAGACGCAAGCGTCACTGGTTCAGCATCTCGGTCCACAGATCCTGCATCGCGGTGTCCAGCGCGGCATCAGGAATGGGGTACAGTTGCGCCCGGGCCAGGAATTCGGGCTGCTGGTCCCAGCGCAGCACGGCCTTCTGTTCGGCGCTCAGCGCGTCGCCCGCCTTGGCATTGGCGGGCATGCCCCAGTAGCAGGCGCTGGTGGCCAGCCGCGCCTGTCCTTCGGGCGAGGTGATGTACTTCACGAACTCCAGCGCCAGGTCGGGCTGTGCCGAGCCCGCCACCACCCCGATCGACTGTGCCCAGCGCAAGCCCCCCTGTTTGGGGATGGTCCAGTCCAGGTTGGGGTTTTCCGCCGCCAGCACCGCCGTCAGCCACTCGCCGCCACCCACGATGATATCGACCTCGCCGGTGGCCAGCGCCGTCTGGCTGCTGACCACGTCGGACACCTGTTTCGACGCCTTGCGCAGCGCCATCAGCGGCTCTTTCAGGCTGGCCAGCGTGTCGGCGGTGATCTCGGCCGTCTTCACCCCCTGCCCCAGCGCCACCAGGCCCAAGACTGGCAGGTAGTAGTCATAGATGCCGATGCGCCCGTCATACTTGCCCCCGGTCAGTGCCGCCATGTCCTCCATGTCGGCCGGATCGACCTTGGTCTTGTCGAAGCTGACGGTGTTGTAGCCGAACTTCTCGGTCACGGCGTAGGTCTTGCCGCCCACGGTGTTGTTCTCGGCCATCACCAGTTCCGGGAAGAAATCGGCGGTGGGCAGCTGGTCGGCGGGCAGTTCGGCCAGATACCCGGCGTCCACCGCGCGGCCCACGTCCACCGCGTCGATCACCAGCACGTCCCAGTCGCCGGGCTGCGACTGCTGCAGGATGGCCAGACCCGCCGCCGTGCCCTCGTATTCCTTCAGGTTCACCGTCACGCCATGCGCCTGCTCGAACGGCTCGATCAGCGCGGGGTCGGTGTGGTCGCACCAGACCAGGGCGTTCAGTTCCTGCGCAAGGCCGGGTGTGGCGGCCAGAAGCAGGGCCAGCGAGGTGGCGGGAAGGCGGGGCATGGGACTCTCCGTGTGGGGAACTGTGTCTGGGTCTGGTTTTGTGGGGTGGCGCCGCTGCCGGGCGCGTTCGGGAAAGGATGAAGTTCGTTCGGATTTGAAGTCAACGCCATTCTCCGGGCAAACCGGAAACCTGCAGGACAGCCGGTGGTGCCGGTCAGGTGCCCGAAATGCGGCCCATCGAAAACCCGCGCGCGAGGTGATCGCGCATGAACACGATCATCACCGCGCCTGGCAGCAGCCCCAGCACCCCTGCCGCCGCCAGCAGCGCATAGTCGCCCACCAGCACCCCGCCCGCACGCGACATGATGCCTGCGATGGGCTTGGCATTCACCGTGGTCAGCGCGTTGGCCATGAGGAATTCGATCCACGAGAACATGAAGCAGAAGAACGCCGCGATCGCCACGCCCGGCGCCACCTGCGGCAACAGGATGCGCCACAGCAGGCCGGGCAGCGCGTAGCCATCGACCCGCGCGGTTTCGTCCATTTCGGGTGGGATGGCCGTGAAGAAGCCTTCCAGAATCCAGATCGCCAGCGGCACGTTGAAGAAGCAGTGCGCCAGCGCCACGGCGATGTGCGTGTCGATCAGGTTCAGCTGCGAGAAGATCTGCACAAAGGGCACCAGCAGGATGGGCGGCGCCATCATGCGGAACATCAAGAGGCCGAAGAACAGCCCGCGGTGGCCGGGAAAGCGATAGCGCGCCAGGGCATAGGCGGCGGGAATGGCCACCGTCACCGAGATGGCCACGTTCAGGGCCACGTAGATGAGCGCGTTGAGGTAGCCCCAGTACCAGTCGGGGCTGGTCAGGATGAAGACAAAATGGTCCAGCGTGGGGACCTGCGGCCACAGCGTCAGCGCGCCCGCGATTTCGGCGTTGGTCTTGAACGCCATCGACACCAGCCACCACACCGGCACCAGCACCAGTGCCGCCGCAACCACCGGCACGGGGGAAAGCCGCCTCATGCCCGCCCCCGCCGCGGCGGTGCCCGTGGCGGCACGATGGCGCGGAAAAAGGCCCAGGACACCGCCGCCACGATCAGGAAGTAGATGACCGAGATCGCCGCCCCCTCGCCCAGGTCGAACTGGATCAGCGCCGTCTGCACCAGTTCGTGCGACAGGAAGGTGGTGGACACGTCGGGGCCGCCGCGGGTGACGACATAGGCCTCGGTGTAGATCACGAAGCTGTCCATCGTGCGCAGCAAGACGGCAATCAGCAGCACCAGCCGCAGCCGCGGCAGTTGCACGAAGCGGAAGATGGCCCAGCCCCCGGCCCCGTCGATGCGCGCGGCCCGGTAGTGCGCCTGAGGGATGGCGCGCAGCCCGGCATAGCACAGCAAGACCACCAGCCCGGTCCAGTGCCAGACGTCCATCAGCACCAGCACGGCCCAGGTGACGGCCGGGCTGTTCATGTCCAGCGCCAGCCCCAGCCCGGCGGCCGCGGCGGTCAGCAGCCCCACCTCGGGCAGCACCATCACCTTCCACAGGTAGCCCACCACCATGACCGGCATCATCAGCGGCAGCGCAAACACCACCAGCAGCACCGATGCCGCCAGCCCCCGGGGCGGCATGCGCAGCGCGACCCATATGCCCAGCGGCACCTCGACGGCCAGCACCAGCGCGGTAAAGCCCAGGCTGCGCGCCATGGCCGCCCAGAACGCAGGCGAGGACAGCACGGACCCGTACCACGCCCCGCCCACCCAGAAAAAGCTGTTGCCCCCGAAGGTGTCGTGCAGCGAGTAGTACAGCACCATGGCCAGCGGGAAGACGCCACAGAAGGCCATCACCGCCAGTGCCGGAGCCAGAAGCGCAAGCGCCGTTGCGGTGCGGTTCATCGCCTGAGCCTGCCCTGTGTCATGCGCAAGGCTATACCGCCGCGATTTGTCACCGCAACCGAAACGGCTGAACCGCCTGCACATTTCCTGCACACCTGCTGTCCCCGGCCTGCGCGGGCGGGGGGGCATGCCTGCGGCGAAGGCAGGAGGGTGGAATGACGGAAACGGGAAGCGACGGGGCCGCGGGCCAGGGGGTGCGGGGCACGGGGTTGGCGCTGGCGGTGCTGGTGCTGCTGGGTGATGCGCTGTTCTGGGGGGCCGACCCCGGGCTGTCGCTGGTGGTGTTTGCGGGCGCCGTCGTGGCGGCGGTGGCGCTGCAGGTGCAGCGGTGGCCTGCGGGCGCGGCGGTGGTTTTCGCGCTGGGGGCGCTGCCGGTGGTCGAACATGTGCAGGCGCTGTCGCTGGCCTTCCTGCTGGCGGGTACGCTGGGCGCGGTGGCGTGGCTGCGCCTGCCCGACGCAGGGCCCGCCGCCCTTGGAAGTGCGGCGCTGCGCCTGCTGGCGCGGCTGCCGCTGGGCGGCCTGCGCGGCGCTGTGTCGGCAGCTTTGGGGCTTGGCGTTGCTGCACACCCGCAGGGGCTGCGCGTCATGGTGCAGGGCTGGGCGCTGCCGGTGGGCGGCACGCTGGTTTTTGCCGCGCTGATGGTGGACGCCAACCCGTTGATCGCGCGCGCCTTCTCACCGGACATCGACCTGGCCACCCTGGCCACCCGGCTGATGTTCTGGGGCGGCGTGGCGCTGTTGTGCCTGCCGCTGGTCGGCCCGGCGCCGCTGTCCGGCGCGGTTCCGGCCGTGACCCTGCGCCTGCCGGGAATGGGCGTGAACGTGCACTCGACCTTGCGCGCGCTGGTGTTGTTCAATGCCGTGATCGGGGTGCAGACCCTGCTGGATCTGACCATCCTGACCGGCAGCGCCGACCTGCCGCACGGCATAAGCTATGCCGCCTACGCCCATCGCGGTGCCTATCCGCTGCTGGCGACGGCGCTGCTGGCGGGGGCCTTTGCGCTGCTGGCGCAGCCGTATCTGGGCGCGCACCGGCTGATCCGGCCGCTGATGCTGCTGTGGCTGGCGCAGAACGTGGCGCTGTGCCTGTCGGCCCTGCTGCGGCTGGACCTCTATGTGGCAGCCTATGGCCTGACGTACCTGCGGGTCTGGGCGATGATCTGGATGGGGCTGGTGGCTGCCGGGCTGGCGCTGACCGGCTGGCAGGTGGCGCGGGGGCTGACGCGCGGCTGGCTGATGATGCGTTGCGTGGCGATGGGGGTGGCCACGCTGTACACCTGCTGTTTCATCAACTTCGCCCATGTGATCGCGGCGCAGAACCTGACGCGGGCGGACCCCGACACCGCCTATCTGTGCGACCTTGGCCCCACTGCGGCGGGCGCCTTCGTTCCGCCGGAGGGCAGCCTGCGCGACCTGCCGTCGGGCGCGCCCCGCCCTTGCGGTGTGCCCCGGCTGATCAACGCCGGATGGCGGGATTGGGAGTTCCGTTCCTGGCGCGTCCGGCGCACCATCAGTGCCAAACAGAAGGACCAGCCGCATGCCTATCCTGATCGTGGATGACGACCCCCGCCTGCGCGAACTGCTGCGCATCGCGCTGGAACGCGCGGGCCATGCGGTGATGACGGCGGGCGACGGGCAGGCGGCGCTGGCCGCCGCGGCCCGCCACGACCCGGCGCTGGTGGTGCTGGACGTGGGCCTGCCCGAGATGGACGGGTTCGAGGTGTGCCGCCGCCTGCGCGCGAAATCCGAGGTGCCGATCCTGTTCCTGACCGCGCGGGATGACGAGGTGGACCGCATCGTCGGGCTGGAACTGGGTGCAGATGACTATGTGGCCAAGCCGTTTTCCCCGCGCGAACTGGTGGCGCGGGTGGCGGCGATCCTGCGGCGCAGCACGGGCCAGCGCAGTGCGGCGGTGCTGCGCCACGGCGGGCTGGCGCTGGACGTGCAGGCGCGGGTGGCGACGGTGGCGGGGGCCGAGGTGGCGCTGACGGCCACCGAGTTCCGGATCCTGTGCGCGCTGATGACGCAGCCGGGGCGCATACTGCCCCGCATGCGGCTGGTGGATGCCATATGGGGCGCGGGCAGCCCGGTGTCGGACCGCACGCTGGACAGCCACCTGCGCAACCTGCGCGCCAAGCTGGCCGAGGCGGGCTGTGCCGACGCCATCGAGACGCGGCACGGGCAGGGCATCCTGTTGGGGCCCTGCACATGAGCGCCCGGAAGGGCTGGCGCCCCACGCTGGCGCTGGTGTTGGGCGGCGCGCTGGCGGGCACGCTGGCGCTGAGTTTCGCGGGGCTGGTGGCTCTGCGCTACCTTGGGCCCGAGGTCGGATTCCGCAATGCGGCCATGGGGCTGGGCGCGCTGATTGCTATGGCTACGGCCTTGCTGGGATGGTTGCTGGTGCGGCTACTGATGCGCCCGATCCGGGCGCTGGAATCCTATGCGGCGGCGGTGGAGGGTGGCGCCGATGCCCCAGCGCCCACGCATTTCGGCACGCGCGAGCTTTTGGCCACCGGACAGCGCGTGATCGCCATGGCCGAGGCATTGCGCGACCGCGAGGCCACCGTGCGCAGTTTTACCGACCATGTGACGCATGAGCTGAAGACGCCGGTTGCGGCGGTGCGGGCGGCGGTAGAACTGCTGCAGGATGGAGCACTTGCAGAAGGCGACAGGGTGCTGGTGGCAGGCATCGACGGCGCGCGGGGGCAGATGGAGGCGCAGCTTGCTGCGCTGCGCGCCGCGGCGCAGGCGCGCGAGGCGCGCTATGTGGGGCGTTGCACGCTGGCCGACCTGGCGCCCGTTTGGGGGGATTTTCCGGCGCTGGCCGTTGCCGTGCAGGGCGAGGGCACGCCGCTGCCGCTGGCGGCGCCCGGGCTGGTGCTGGTGCTGCGGCAGCTTCTGGCCAATGCCGCGGCGCATGGCGCCACCCAGGTGACGCTGACCGCAGCACCCGGCGTGCTGGAGGTGCAGGACAACGGACCCGGCATCTCGCCCGGCAATGCCGCCCGCGTGTTCGACCCGTTCTTCACCACACGGCGCGATCAGGGCGGCACCGGCATGGGCCTGACCATTGCACGCAATCTGCTGCGCGCCCATCGTGCCGACATCGCCTTGGTGCCTGCCGCGCAGGGCGCGCGGTTCCGCATCGCGTTCCGCGACGGCTGATCAGGGCGTCAGCGGGGCGTGGGGCAGCAGTTCCGCGATCTCGCGCCGGAAGGGCAGCGCATCGCCCCTGTCGGGGGCATCCAGTTCTTCGGCCCAGCGGCGGCCGGCATAGGTGGCCCAGGCGATGGGGCCGGGGGCGGCGGCGTCGCCGATCAGTTTCACCGAGCGGATGCCTGCGCCGCGCCAGTCCTGCGCGGTCAGGTCATGGAACAGGGCATCGTTCGGGGTGCGGCTGGTGACCATGACCACGGCGTCGGCGGGGATGGCTGTGGTGCGGCCCGTCCAGGTGCAGCCCAGTGTCACCTCTTTCGCCCCGATGGCTTCGGGTGCCTTGTTCGTGTGCAGGGTGATGCCCAGCCCCAGAAGACGGCGCTGGATGGTGGCCTGTTCCAGCGTGTTGTGCGTCCATTCCGCCGCCACCGGCGCGGGCGTCACGAAATCCACGCTGCAGCCGCGGGCGACAAGCAGTTCGGCCAGCACGGACCCCATGTAGTAGTGGTCATCGTCATACACGGTGACGCGGCCGCCGGTCGGCCCCTGCCCTGCCATCAGGTCATCGGGCGTGAAGACGGGCATGGCGGGGTCGGTGGGGATGGGGGCTAGGTGCAGGCGGGCGACGGCATCGCGGCGCCAGTGGCTGCCTGTGGCGATGGCGACGTGGTGGGTGTCCATCCCCAGGATGTCATCGGCGGTCAGGCGGCTGTCGAGGTAGGTGTCCACGTTGGGCAGGGGTGCGATCTGGCCCGTGCGCCAGTCGGCCACGCGGCCCCAGGCCGACAGGCCGGGCAGAAGGCGTTCCTTCGCCACTCGCCCGCCCAGCGTCGTGGTCGCCTCGGCCAGCGTCACGCGGTAGCCGCGGCGGGCAGCCTGCAAGGCGGCCTCCAGCCCTGCGGGGCCGGCGCCCACCACCAGCACGCTGTCGGATGCGCCCCTCGCGCGCGACCGTTCCGGGTGCCAGCCCTTGCGCCATTCCTCCATGAAGGCGGTGTTCTGCGTGCAGCGGCTGATCGCACCGGTCATGTCGCCCGAGACGCAGATGTTGCAGCCGATGCATTCGCGGATGTCGTCGTAGCGCCCCTCCTGAATTTTCAGCGGCAGGAAGGGGTCGGCGATCGAGGGCCGGGCGGAGCCGATGAAATCGAGGATTCCGGCCCTGATCTGCCGCACCATAGCGTCGGCGCCGGTGAACCGGCCGACACCCACCACCGGCTTCGGCGTCAGGTCCTTGATGCCGCGCACGAGGTCTTCCTGCGCGCCTTCTGCGGTAAAGCGCGAGGTGCCGCTGCAGGCCTCCCACGTGCCATGGGCCAGGTCCCAGAGGTCGGGGAGGTCGGGGTGGGTGGCGATGAATTCGCGCATCTCGGCGTTCGAGAAGCCACGGGGACCAGCCTCGTGCAGTGACAGGCGCAGGGTGATGGCCAGTTCACCCTTTGTCGCGGTGCGGATGGCATCGACCACTTCGCGCAAGAAACGCGCGCGGTTGTCCAGCGACCCGCCGTAGGCGTCGGTGCGGTGGTTGGTGGCGCGGGACAGGAAGTGCTGGAAGATGCCGAAGCCATGCGCGCCGTAAAGGCACAACAGGTCGAACCCCGCGCGTTGCGCCCGCAGGGCGGCGTTCACGAACCAGCGGCGGATGTCGGCGATGTCGGCCCGGTCGATGGTGCGGGCCTGCACCGGATCGGAGGTAAAGGTCAGGATCGGGCCGCCCGTCACTGCCATCGGCACCTCGCGGGAGTACAGGTTGGGGCCGTTGATGCCAGAGTAGGCCAGCTGGATGCCCGCCAGCGCGCCGTGCGATTTCATCGCCCCGGCCATGCGGGCCAGTGCCGGGATGTCGCGGTCGTCCCACAGGTGCTGTTCGATGAAGGGGGTGATTTCGGATGTGGGGTGGATTTCGGTCTGTTCGGTGAAGATCACACCCCAGCCGCCCTCGGCCTTGGTGCGCCGCATCTCGACCACGGCCGAAGGGTCGCGGTAGCCGCCGCCGTTGCAGTGCGGCACCTGGTAGAACCGGTTCTTCGCGGTTTTCGGCCCGATCTGCATCGGCGTGAACAGGATGTCGTGGCGGGGGTCGCGGGGCATGGGCTGGCCTTTGGGCAACAGGGGGCTTGGGCGGCGCCCCATGGGGGCGCCGCCTGGGCAATGTGAAGGAAGGACGGCTTACTTCTTCAGGTTGGTCCAGATCGCATCGTACAGCGCCTGCGTTTCCTGGTTGCAGGCCTGGATGAATTCGCCCTTCTGCCCGGCGGGCGGGTTGTTTTCGGGCGAATTCTTGATGGCATCGTCAAGGAACGGGTCAACTCCGCTGACGCCCGAGATATAGGCGGCATAGTTCGTCACCGCCGCGGCATTTTCGGGCTGCAGCAGGAAGTTCATGAACTTCAGCGCGTTGTCGCGGTTCGGCGCGTCTTTCAGCAGCACCATGTTGTCCATCCAGACAACATAGCCTTCCTTCGGGAAGGCGTATTCCACGTTCGCGCCCTCGGCCCGTGCCTTGGCGGAGAAACCGTTGTAGATCATGCCCGCCGCGGCATCGCCCGACACCAGCACGTCCTTGGCGATATCCGACCCGAACGAGGCCCAATGCGGCTTGGCCGCCAGCAGCATGTCGTTCAGCGCCTTCAACTGCGCCCGGTCGGTCGAGCACTGCGGGATGCCCAGATACATCGACCCCAGCGCCAGAACCTCGCCCTGGCTGTCCAGCACGTTGATCTTGCCCTTCAGCTCGTCCGGCGGGTTGAAGAGGATGCCCAGGGTGGAAATGTCGCCCTTGAACACGTCGCGGTTCACGCTGAAGGCGGTGGAGCCCCACTGGTAGGGGATCGAGTGCTTGCGCGCCGGATCAAACGGCACGTCCAGCCATTCGGGCGCGATGTTGCCGAAGTTCGGCACCTCGGCGGGGGCGTATTCGCCCAGCAGGCCCTCACCCCGCATGATCTCCACCATGTAGTCGCCGGGCACCGCCACGTCGTACTGGCCCAGCTTGCCCGCCTTCAGGCTGGCCAGCATCGCCTCGTTCGAATCGTAGGTGTCGATGGTGACGTCGATGCCCGTCTCGGCCTCGAACTTGTCGACCAGTTCCTGCGGGATGTATTCGAACCAGTGGTAGACCTTCAGCTCGCCCTCGGCCAAGGCCGGGGTGGCAATCAAGGTGGTCAGAATCGTGCCCTGGGCCAGAAGTCGTTTCATGGCAGTCTCCCTGTTGGTCAGGCGGCCGGGCGGCCCCTGCGGTTGATGAGGTAGCTGAGCGTGACGAATACCACCGACACGCCCAGCATCATGGTGGAAATCGCCATGATGTTCGGCTTGATGCCCTGTTTCACCGACCCGAAGATTGCGGTCGGCAGCGTTTCCATGCCGGCGCCCTTGACGAAGTTGGTGATGATGAAGTCGTCCAGCGAGATGATGAAGGCCAGCAGGCAGCCCGACACGATGCCGGGCCCCAGAAGCGGCAGCAACACCAGCCGGAATGCCTGCCAGCCGGTGGCGTAAAGGTCGCGCGCGGCCTGTTCGTAGACCGACTCGATGCCCGACAGGCGGGCGGCGATCGGCAGGTAGGCAAAGGGGATGCAGAAGGTGATGTGGGCGATCAGGATCGTCAGGTAGCCCGTGGTCAGCCCCAGCGCGGTGAAGAAGATCAGCAGGGCCACGGCGGTGACAATCTCGGGCACCATCAGCGGCAGGTTGATCAGCGCGAAGGTGGCCTGCTTGCCGCGGAACCGCCCGGCCCGGATCATGGCCAGTGCCGCGGCCGTGGCGATGGCGGTCGAGACGGTGGCGGCGATGACCGCGATGGTCAGCGAGTTCCAGGCGGCCTGACCGAAGCGTTCGGCCTCGGGCCCGGTGAAGACATCGGCGTACCAGCGAAGGCTGAACCCGCCCCATGAGGTGATCGAGGTGGAGGCGTTGAAGCTGTAGGCGGCCACCACGATCAGCGGGACATAGAGGATCATCAGGCATACCATCGTGGCGGGCAGGAAGCCGGGATAGTGGCGCACGCCCATCATGCCGCGCCCCCGCGCCGCAGCCCCGCGCTCTGGCGATGGGGGCAAATTCCTTGAAGAAAGGAATTTGCAAATTTCTTTCTTGAAGAAATTTGCGCCACGCTCAGGCCCCCTGCCGCACGGGCGCCCGCGCGTAGCCCATCAGCACGATCAGGACGAGCGTCATCAGGATGACCGAGACGGCGGCGCCGAAGGGCCAGTTGCCCTGCGACCCGCGGAACTGTTCGTCGATCAATGACCCGATCATGAAGGTCTTGGCACCGCCCAGCAGGTCGGGCGCCAGGAACGCGCCCAGCGCCGGCACGAACACCAGGATGCAGCCCGCCACGATGCCCGGCCGCACCACCGGCAGCACGATTTCGCGCAGCGTGGTCCAGCGGCTGGCGTAAAGGTCGGCCGCGGCCTCGGACAGGGCGAAGTTGTAGCGTTCCACCGCCGCGTAGATGGGCAGCACCATGAAGGGCAGGTAGCTGTAGAACAGGCCCAGTTGCACCGCGAGGTTGGTGTTCAGGATGTCCAGCGGCTGCGCGATGATCCCGGACGCGACAAGGGCGTCGTTCAGCGGCCCGTGGTCACGCAGGATGAACCGCAGGGAAACCGTGCGGATGAGCAGGTTGACCCAGTAGGGGATGGTGATGAGGAACAGCCAGACCGCGCGGGTGCGTTCGGGCCGGGTGGCGATGAACCAGGCGGTCGGGAAGCCGATGATCAGGCACAGGAACGTGGCCAGCGCGGCCTGCCAGATCGAGCGCCAGAAGATGGCGATGTAGGTCCATTCGATCTGCGGGGGTTCGTCGCCGAACAGGCCACGGGTGACGAAGAACTGGTCATAGGCGGCCAGCGTGAAGTCCCACACCACGCCGCCGCGGAATTCCTTGGTCAGGAAGGAATACACGACCATCAGCAGTACCGGGCACAGCAGGAACACCCCGATCACGCCCCATGTCGGCAAAAGCAGCGGCGCCCTGATGCGGGCATAGGTGGCATCGTCGCCACCCGATCCGACACCCTGCGGCGCCAGGCCCGCCATCAGTCGGCCAGAAGGCGCGCGGCACCTTCCTCCAGGTGCAGGCCGACGCGGGCGCCGGGTTCAGGCACCTGCACCCGCGCGGCGTTCTGCACCCGCACGGTGAATCCCGCCCCTCCCTCCAGCCGCAGGTTCAGTTGCAGATCGGTGCCAAGGTAGACCACGCGTTCAACCGTGGCCGTCAGATCACCGTGGTCCGCCAGCGTCACCCGTTCGGGGCGGATCGACAGGGCATGGCGCCCGGTGGCATTGGCGGCGGAAGCGCAGGTCAGCCTTTGGCCACCCGGCAGCACCACGGTCGCCTGGCCCTGCATCACCCGCTCGACGTCGACCTCGATCAGGTTCGTCTCGCCGATGAAGTCGGCCACGAAGCGGTTCACCGGCGCCTCGTAGATGTCGCGCGGCGAACCCACCTGCTGGACCCGGCCCGAGGACATGACGGCGATCCGGTCGGACATCGTCAGCGCCTCTTCCTGATCATGCGTGACGAAGATGAAGGTGATGCCGGTTTCCTCCTGCAGGCTTTTCAGCTCTACCCGCATCGCCTGCCGCAGCTTCAGGTCCAGCGCCGACAGGGGCTCGTCCAGCAGCAGCACCTTGGGCTGCGGTGCCAGCGCGCGCGCCAGCGCC
>CAZLIC010000016.1:0-69065 GCA_964559535.1 uncultured Rhodobacterales bacterium | reverse complement strand
ACAAACCAACCAACTTGGGAATCCTGAATCAAATGAACAACGACACGCTCTAGCGCCGCCGCGCGTCGGGCAATCCGTCATGCGGACCCAGCGGACGCTGTGGCGCATCGTGCCAGGCATCGCCGCGCGTTTCCATTTCTGCAGGGTTTAGCGGATAGGTGATGCGGTTCGCGGGTTTCGGCCTGTCCCCGGCCACGATCAGCCGCACGTCGGTGGCAGTGTTGTTGATGAAGCAGTGCGCCAGCCCGGTGCCTGCCGGGAACCCCACGGAATCGCCCGGCGCCAGCCGGTGCAGATGTCCGTCCAGCCAGACATCGGGCGTCCCCTCGATTACATGCACGAATTCGTCCTCGTGGCTTTCGGCATGGGGAAACGAGCTGCGGCGACCGGGGGCAAGGCGGACGTGGTGGATACCAAGCGACCGGAACCCGAAATGGCGGCCGAAATCGGCATCGCGACCCATGGTTTCGTCCGAGGTATCATAGGTCCACTCGCCACCCTCGATCGCCTCCCAGCGGATGATTTCCGGCGGGCGGCTCATTCTGCCGCCTCGCAGGCTTCGGCGGCCTCGATCTCGGCCGCCTTCCTTTCCACCAGTTCGACGATGTGATCGACCATGCGGTCATTGCCCATGGTGTGGCTGGTCTTGCCCGCCAGGTAAACCATCCCCTTGCCCGCGCCGCCGCCGGTGAAGCCGATGTCGGTCATCAGCGCCTCGCCGGGGCCGTTCACCACGCAACCGATGATCGACAGCGACAGCGGCGTCTTGATGTGCTCCAGCCGTTTTTCCAGCGCCTCGACCGTCTTGATCACGTCAAAGCCCTGCCGGGCGCAGCTGGGGCAGCTGATGATCTGCACGCCGCGCGTGCGCAGGCCCAGCGATTTCAGAATCTCGAACCCGACCTTCACCTCTTCCACCGGATCGGCGCTGAGCGACACCCGGATGGTGTCGCCGATGCCCATCCACAGCAGGTTGCCCAGCCCGATGGCCGACTTCACCGTGCCGGAAACCAGCCCCCCGGCCTCGGTGATGCCCAGGTGGATCGGCGCGTCGGTGGCTTCGGCCAGCTGCTGATAGGCCGCGGCGGCCAGGAACACGTCGGACGCCTTGCAGGAGATCTTGAATTCGTGGAAATCGTTGTCTTGCAACAGCTTGATGTGGTCCAGCCCGGATTCCACCATGGCGTCCGGGCAGGGCTCGGCGTATTTCTCCAGCAGGTGCCGTTCCAGCGATCCGGCGTTCACGCCGATGCGGATGGAACAGCCGTGGTCCTTCGCCGCCCGCACGACCTCGCGCACCCGGTCGGCCGACCCGATGTTGCCCGGATTGATGCGCAGGCAGGCGGCGCCCGCCTGGGCCGCCTCGATGGCGCGGCGGTAGTGGAAGTGGATGTCGGCCACGATGGGCACGGGGCTTTCGGCCACGATTTCCTTCAGCGCGCGGGTGCTGTCCTCATCCGGCGTGGACACGCGCACGATGTCGGCCCCGGCGATGGTGGCGCGCTGGATCTGTTCGATGGTGGCGGCAACGTCGGTGGTCAGCGTGTTGGTCATGGTCTGCACGCTGATCGGCGCGTCACCGCCCACCAGCACCTTGCCGACGCGGATTTGGCGGCTTTTCCGCCGGTCGATGTTGCGCCAGGGGCGGATCGGGTTGTGCGTCATGCGGGCGGCTCCTTTGCGGGAAACCTAGTGCGGCGCGCGTGCGCCCGCAACACTGTCACGCAGGCGTTACAGCAGGCGCGTCAGGGCGCCGTTTCCGGAACCGGCAGCGGCGACGGCGCCGCCTCGACCTCGGCCACCGTCTTCTGCATCGCCTCAAGAAGGCCCTTGTCGCCGTTCAGGTCGGCCACCGGCAGGGTCTGGCGCAGCGTATCGGGCGCCAGGGACAGGCTTTTGGTGATGGTGCCCGCCGGTCCGGCCGGACCAACCGTGGCATCGCCCATCACAAAGTACACCGCGCCCGATTCGCCGATGCGGATGGTCGGCGCCTGTTCGGTCAGCGGCACGACATAGCGTTCGCCCGCATCCAGCGTTTTCTCGTGCAGCACGGTGCCGTCTGCCGCCGACACGCGCACCCAGGCCGGGCGTACCGCCAGCACCTGCACCCCCGGGGGCGGCGCTTCGGTCACCTGCACCGGGGCTGCGCCGTTCGGCGCCGTCCCGTCGGCCAACGCAACCCCTGCCGTGGCAGCGCCCTGCGTGACCGAAGGCCCTGTCGGACGGATCGCCGCAATCGGGCCGTCGCGCGGCACCATCACGGGCACGTCCAGCGCCTGCGGGCGGTACAGCCGGTCCAGATCAGCCACGGGGGGGGCGACGGCTGCGGTTTCCGTTCCCGCGCCTGGCGCCGAGGCCTGCGCGGCGGCGGCAGAGACCGTGGCGGGATCGGTCTGGTTGCGCACGCCCGACAGGCCGCCACCGGGTGTTCCCAGCGTGCCGATGTCCAGCGCCACTCTTGGCGCCTGTTCCACCGGGGCCAGCTGCACGCGCTGCACTTCCTGCAGGATCGACCAGCCGCCGTAGCCGATGCCCGCGATCAGCGCCACCAGCACCGCCAGCGAGCCGACAGCCGCCGGTTCCACCCGCGACAGCCAGCTTTCGGCACGCGGCACGAAAGAGGCGTTGGGGTCGCCCAGCGGGTCGCGGAACTCGGCCGCGCGGTTGCGCACGGCGGCCACGCGGGCGGTCGAGGCGGCCTGGCTCATGCCGTGGGCAAGCGTGAAATTCGCCTCGCGGCAGAACTTCTCGTAGGCCCAGTCGGGGTTCATGCCCAGGTAGCGGGCATAGCTGCGCACATAGCCCGAGATGAAGCCCTGCGTCTCGAACACCGAGACATCGGCATTCTCGATGGCAGCAATGTAGGTGGCCTTGATCTTCAGCTCGCGCTGTACGTCCAGGAGCGATTTGCCCAAGGTAGCGCGTTCGCCGCGCATCAGGTCGCCCAGACGCAGATCATAGTCGTCAAACCCCTTGGGTTTGACCACATCTGCCGTCGAAGGGATGCTCCTTCGCCCGATCATACTGCCCCTGTCCCCAACGCCCTTGTGCCGTTGCCGACTCGCCCTCAGGGCCGTCGATTCCGGTCTATTGCCGAAAGGCTAGCATATGGCAACACACCATGCACACGCAGAATCCGTTACCCGGCAGAGAGTTCGGCGCGATTCAGCGCACAGTGCCGCCACAACCCATCCATCGCCCGCACCAGCGCCTCGATTTCGGGCGCGGCGTGCAGTGGCGAGGGGGTGAAGCGCAGCCGTTCGGTGCCCCGCGGCACGGTCGGAAAGTTGATCGGCTGCACGTAGATGCCATGGTCGGACAGCAGCATGTCCGAGATCCGCTTGCAATGGATGGGGTCGCCCACGATCACCGGCACAATATGCGACCCATGGTCGGTCACCGGCAGGCCAAGGCCACGCAGCCGCAGCTTCAGCGCGCGGGCGTTCGTCTGTTGTGCGTCGCGCAGGTGCTGGGCTTGCTTCAGGACACGGATCGAGGCGACGGCGCCGGCGGCCACTGCAGGCGGTACAGAGGTGGTGAAGATGAAGCCGGGGGCATAGCTGCGGATGGCATCCACCATCTTTGCACTTGCAGCAATGTAGCCGCCGAACACCCCCACGGCCTTGGCCAGCGTGCCGTTCACGATGTCAATCCGGTGCCCCTGCCGGTCGCGCGCCGCCACCCCTGCCCCACGCGGGCCATACATGCCCACGCCATGCACTTCATCCAGATAGGTCAGCGCACCGAATTCCTGCGCCGCGTCACAGATTTCGGCGATGCGGCCAAAGTCGCCGTCCATCGAATAGACCGATTCGAAGGCAATCAGCTTGGGCGCGGCCGGGTCGTCTGCGGCCAAGAGGGCGCGCAGGTGATCCACATCGTTGTGGCGGAAGATGCGCTTTTCGCCCCCGCCGCGGCGCACGCCCTCGATCATCGAGGCATGGTTCAGCGCGTCGGAATAGATGATGAGGCCGGGGAACAGCAGGCGCAGGGTGGACAGCGTGGCGTCGTTGGCGACATAGGCGCTGGTGAACAAGAGCGCCGCCTCTTTCGCGTGCCAGTCGGCCAGTTCGGATTCCAGCGCGCGGTGGTGGATGGTGGTGCCGCCGATGTTGCGCGTGCCGCCGGTGCCCGCCCCGGTGCGGTCCAGCGCGTCGTGCATGGCGGCCAGCACCTGCGGGTTCTGGCCCATGCCCAGATAGTCATTCCCGCACCAGACGGTGATTTCCGCCTGCGTCCCGTCGGGGCGGTGCCACAGCGCCTTGGGGAACCGGCCCGCCAGCCGTTCGACATCGAAGAAGGTGCGGTAGCGGCCTTCGGCGTGCAGCCGGTCCAGCGCGGCGGTCAGGGCGGTGTCATAGCGGGTCATGGCGGCGTCCATAGGGTACGGGTGCAAGCTCCGTGCCAGCCGGGGACTTGCGCGCGCCTTGATATGGGTCAAGCCGGTCAAAGCCCAGCGGGGGGCGCGGATTCGTCGCGGGCCGGCGCGCCCTCAGGGCGCCGCGACTTCCAGCACCAGAACGCAGGCCGTTGCGGTGGTTCTGGCGGCATCGCAGCCGGTCAGCGCGTCCTTCTGCGCGGTCTCGGCGTCGGGAAGCTTTGCCACGGCAATGGCCGAGGCCACCGGCACGCCTTCGCGCACGAACCCCTCTTCCGGCGCCACGGCGATGGCGGCATGGCCGCCGCCTTCGGGCACAAACAACGCCAGCGCGTCCTTGTTGCTGCCCACAAGGCGCAGCGTCGCCAGTTCTTCTTCGGTCAGGAACGGGTGGACATGCAGGGTGATGACCGACTTGCCCAACTCGCTCGTCTCGACGGGCACATCTTCGGCCATGGCCGCTGTGCCAAGGGTCATGGCCAGAAGGGCAACTGCATGTCTCATCACATTCTCCTGCGTTCCGTCGGGGCCGATCTAGCCGATTCTGCCTGCTCTGGACAGGGGCGCCACCGCTGCTAGGCTGCCCGCCGCCGTTCACGGATTGGAGAATGCCATGGCCGCCGATACCCTGACCCCGGTTCTGGACCGCATCGACGCCGCGTTGCCGCAGGCGCTGGACCGGCTGTTCGACCTGCTGCGCATCCCCTCGATTTCAACCGACCCCGCGTTCAAGGCTGACTGCGCCCGTGCCGCCGACTGGCTGGTGGCCGATCTGGCGACGCTGGGCTTTGCCGCCAGCGCGCGCGCCACGCCGGGGCACCCGATGGTGGTGGCACATGGCGGCGAAGGCGGGCCGCACGTGCTGTTCTACGGCCATTATGACGTGCAGCCGGTGGACCCGCTGACCCTGTGGCACCGCGATCCGTTCGACCCCGCCATCGAGGAAACCCCGAAGGGCCGGGTGATCCGCGCCCGCGGGTCGTCCGACGACAAGGGCCAGCTGATGACCTTTGTCGAGGCCATGCGCGCCTGGGTGGCCGAACATGGCAAGCTGCCTTTCCGCATCACGATTTTCCTTGAAGGCGAGGAGGAGTCCGGCTCGCCCAGCCTGATTCCCTTCATGCAGCAGAACGCCGCCGAGCTGCGCGCGGACATCGCCATGATCTGCGACACCGGCCTGTTCGAGGACCACGTTCCCGCCATTACCACCATGCTGCGCGGCCTTCTGCAGGAGGAGATCACCCTGAAGGGGCCGGACAAGGACCTGCACTCGGGCGCCTATGGCGGTGCGGCAATCAACCCCATCCGGGTGCTGACGCGCATCCTGGGCCAATTGCACGATGACAGCGGGCGGGTCACCGTGCCGGGCTTCTATGACGGCGTGACGGAGCTGTCCGACGACGTACGCGCGCAATGGCAGAACCTTGCCTTCGACCATGCGAAGTTCCTGGGCTCGGTCGGACTGACCACGCCGGCGGGCGAACAGGACCGCACGCCGCTGGAAATGCTGTGGTCGCGCCCGACGGCCGAGATCAACGGCATCTGGGGTGGCTATACCGGCGACGGGTTCAAGACCGTTCTGCCGTCGCAGGCGCATGCCAAGGTCAGCTTCCGTCTGGTGGGCCAGCAAGACCCGCTGGCGATCCGCGCGAATTTCCGCGCCTGGGTGGAGGCACAGCTGCCGCCCGACGTGAAGATCGAATGGAAGGGCCATGGCGCCAGCCCGGCCGGGCAGATGGAAATCGGGCATCCGGCCTTTTCCGCCGTCCGCGGCGCATTGACCGACGAATGGGGCAAGGCCGCGGCCTATGTGGGCTGCGGCGGGTCGATCCCGATTGCGGGCTACTTCAAGACCTGTCTGGGGATGGATGCCCTTCTGGCCGGTTTCGGGCGCGACAGCGACCAGATCCATTCGCCGAACGAGAAGTATGACGTCGAGTGCTTTCACAAGGGCATCCGCTCCTGGGCCCGGGTCCTGGCCAGACTTGCCATGTAGTCCGGCCATGTGACCCGCCACACCCGATGCGGCGCCCTGAACGGGCGCCGCGACCCTGGCCGGAAGGGCGCAGGAAACGCGGTCAGCCGCCAAACAGCGTGGTGTCGAAGTTCACGAACAGCCCGAGGTAGCCGTCGTACTCGGTCCCCTCATAGTAACGCAGGTCAATGGCCGCACCCGACTTGTCGTTTTGCAGAAGGTCGTAGGTGACGCCGATATCCCATTCCTGCTCATCCGCCGCGTCTTCCACATTGTAGACACCCCAGTTGGCGCCAATGGTGACCTTGTCCACGGGGTAGACTTCGGCCCCCAGATAGGCGCTGCCCAGCTCGGCCTCGGGGTCCCAGTAGCCTTCGGCAGACACATAGACATAGTCGCCGATCGATTGACCGATGGTCAGGCCGATTTCGCCGCAGCAGTCGCCGCCGTCGTTCGGATAGATGTACCGGTAATAGTTCAGGTCATAGTAAAGCCCGCTGTCCAGGGTGTTGCGGTAGCCCAGTTACAGGTTCACCTCATTCGACGTGGACACCGAATTCACCAGCCCCCAGACACCGGCGTAGAATCCGTTCAGCTCGCCTTCCACATAGGCCTCGACCGTCTGGCCATCGCCGCCATCGTCGCCGCCGGGTTCGGTGACGTATTCCAGAGCCACGCCGCCATAGACGGTGACGGCCTGTGCCGCCGCTGTTCCAGGTGCGGCCAAAGCCGCCAGTGCCAGTGCCAGAAACCGCATTCCCTGCCCTTTCTCAGTTCATCGGCGCGCCACCTTCGGCCTTGCGCCTGTTCACGAAATCATCCAGCGCCTCGGCCCGGCTTTCGTCCAGCGTCGGCGCCTCGTATTCGGCCAGAAGTTGCCGCCAGATCGTGCCCGCGCGCATTTGCGCATCAGTCGACCCGCGGTCCAGCCAGTTCGGATAGTTCTCCCAGTTCGATATCAGCGGTGTGTAGAACGCCGTCTCGTAGCGCTCCATCGTATGGTCCGCACCGAAGAAATGCCCGCCCGGGCCGACCTCGGCGATGGCCTGGACTGCCAGCGCGGCAGCCGATGTGTCCATGGGCGTCATGTAGGACTGGAACATCTGCAGCATCTCGGCATCGAGGATCAGCTTCTCGAAACTGGCCGTCAGCCCGCCGTGCATCCAGCCCGCGGCATGTTCCACCAGATGTGCCCCGCCCATGATGCAGCCCCACAGCGCCATCTGCGATTCGTAGGCCGCCTGTGCGTCCACCGTGTTGGCCGCGGTCACGTTCGAGCTGCGGAAGGGCACCCCGATGAGGCGCGCCAGCTGCCCCGAGGCCTGCGCCGCCTGCGTGTATTCCGGCGTGCCGAAGGCGGGCGCACCCGACCGCATGTCGACATTCGAGGTGAAGCCGCCGTACATCACCGGCACGCCCGGTCGCACGATCTGGGTCAGCACGATTCCCGCCATCGCCTCGGCATGCTGCAGCACCAGCGCGCCGGCCAGTGTCACCGGCGCCATGGCACCCGCCAGCGTGAAGGGGGTGATCACGTTCACCTGCCCGTGCGCGGCCAACGCAATCAGCCCCTCGGCCATGGGAATGTCCAGCTGCCGCGGGCTGTTGGTGTTGATGATGCCCAGCAGGATGGGGGTGTCCGCCATCGCCTCGGGCGTGGTGCCGGAGGCGATGGCGGCCATGTGGATACCGTCCATCGTGCGCGCGTGGCCCAGCGACTGCGTCTGCCACGATTTGTCCAGCGTGGTGATCTGCGCGCGGTAGATGTCCAGATGCCGGGTGTTGGCGGGCAGGTCCATCGGCTCGAAGGGGCAGCCGCCTTCCTGATGGATGACGTTCAGCACCTGTACCAGCCGCAGGAAATCGCACATCTCGGCAAAGCTGCCGTCGCGGCGGCCCCTGCCTGCATCCATCACATAGGCCGGGCCGCCGACCGAGGCGAAGACCACGTCGTTGCCGCCGAAGCGCAGCGATTTCGCCGGGTCACGTGCGGCAAGGGTGAAGGCCGGCGGCACCGTGCGCAGCCGTTCGGCCACCAGCCCGGGGTCCAGCCGCACCATGTCGCCATCCACCTTGGCGCCCGCGCTGCGGTATAGGTCCCGCGCCCGGGGGTCCAGCACCCGCATCCCGAGTTGGGCCAGCACATCCAGCGCAGCCTGGTGGATTGCCGCCACCTGATCGTCCGAGATCACGCGGATCGGGTCGTAAAGGCGCGGCACCTGCCCGAACGGCAATTGCGCAATGCGCCCGCCGCTGCGCGGCCCGCGGGCGCCGCGGCGGCTCACTCGGCCGCCTCGCGCGGGGCAAACACGCCCAGGTCGCGCCGCAGCATGATCTGCCCACGCCCCAGGTCCTCGCCGGTTCGGTGGCCCTGCCACACGGCATGGGCAATCGCCCCCGGCGCATTCGCATCGCCCGTCAGGTGCAATGAGGCCACGCGGCCCTGCAGCGAATCGTGCAATGCGCTGCCCCCCGCCCGCATGCCCACGATCACCAGCGACCGCGCGGCCATCTCGCGCGGCTCGCCGGACATGATCTGCGCCAGCTTCAGGGTTTGCCCAAAAAAGCCCGTCACGATCTCCAGCGTCCGGTAGCCGATGCCGCGCCGCGCCAACGCCGTGTGGATGTGCGGCGCCTCGTTGGTCAGGAAGGACCAGGCCGAAGCGGCGCCCGCCGTGGTGATGTAGGTCACCTCCAGCCCCTTCACCGCCAGATCCTCGGCCACCGCCGTGCCCAGATAGTAATTGTCAAAATCGAACACTGCGACCGGCCCTTCTGGCACGACACCGGCGGCCAGATCATCCGGAGTGTAGATATTCGAACCTTCCAGCGCCGCCACAGGCAGCTCGTTCGCGCCGCAAAGGGCCGCCGTCC
The DNA here is from genome assembly GCA_964559535.1 of uncultured Rhodobacterales bacterium. Lineage (GTDB taxonomy): Bacteria > Pseudomonadota > Alphaproteobacteria > Rhodobacterales > Rhodobacteraceae > CAZLIC01. Next base: position 59,838 of record CAZLIC010000016.1, on the reverse strand, counting down.
AGCGTGCCCCTGTGGCCACCACCACATGGTCCGCGCCGAACTCCGCCACCTCGTCCGCCGACAGGCGGCTGCCGGGGTACAGCGACACGTTCGCCATCTTGCGAAGCTGCCCCAGCCGGTAGTCCGCCACCCGCCCCCATTGCCGCAACCCCGGCAAGGCGGTCTCATATCGCAGCCGCCCGCCGAATTCGGCTTCTGCCTCGGCCAGCGCCACCCGGAACCCCCGCCGCGCCAGCACCAGCGCGGCCTCCAGCCCCGCAGGCCCGCCGCCCACCACCAGCACGTCGCCCTCGCCGTCCTTGCGCACCACCTCGGGGTGCCAGCCGCGCCGCCATTCCTCGCCCGCCGTGGGGTTCTGCGTGCAGCGCACCCACACCCCGTCGTGCCAGGATGAAATGCAGATGTTGCAGCCGATGCATTCGCGGATGTCGTCTTCCCGCCCCTCGTCAATCTTCTGCGGCAGGAAGGGGTCGGCGATGGACGGTCGCGCGCCGCCGATCAGGTCCAGCACGCCACCCTTCACCATGCTGACCATGGTATCCGGGCTGGTGAAGCGGCCCACGCCCACGACCGGCTTGTCCGTGACCGACTTCATGAAATCCACCGTCGCGCGGTGGCTGCCTTCGGGCAAAAACCGGCTGGGCGCGCAGTCGGTGCTGGAATAATCCATCTTCACATCAAACAGATCGGGCGCGTTCTTCAACCAGCCGATCACCTCGTGCGCCTCGCTCTCAGCCACTTCGGACGGCCGCCCGCGAAGTTCCTGCATCGACACGCGCAAGGCCACGGCACAGCGGCCGTGCACAGCCTCGCGCACCGCGTCGATCAGCTCTTCCACCAGCCGCACCCGGTTGCGCACCGACCCGCCATAGGAATCCGTCCGCTTGTTGTAGTCCGACAGCAGGAACTGGTACGGCAGGTATCCCATGCCCGCATAGACATACAGGATGTCGAACCCCGCCCGTTCGGCCCGCACCGCGGCCTCGGCGTGCCAGCGGATGAGTTCCCGAATGTCGTGCGAATCCATCACCCTGGGCCGGGCCGACGACATGAAGGGCACATGCGTGGCCATCCACGGCACACCCGACGGTGAAAGTCCCGGCAGCCGCGTGGTGCGGTTCACCGCCGCCGCGCCGCCATGCCACAGCTCGATCCCCGCCAGCGCGCCATGTGCGTGCACCGCGTCGGTCATCAGTGCATGGGCGCGGATGTCGGCATCATCCCAGATCGTGGCGCAGGGGAACGGGCTGTCGTCCGACGACGGGTCCACCGACGCCGCGCCGGTGCACACCACGCCCCAGCCGCCCTCGGCCTTCATCCCGCGGAACGCTGCCCGCACCTGCGGCGCGGCGTTCGTCATTCCGCTGGCATGCGGCACCTGGAAGAACCGGTTCTTCGCCATCTTCGGCCCGATCTTCACGGGCTCAAACAGCATATCGTACCGCGGGTTCCGGGCCATGGCGCACCTTTGTTGAACAACCGTACAGTAGCGGCGCACATTGCCCCCGGTCAAGACGGTTGACGCACGCGCGTGGCGTGTTGCATGCTTGTTCAACAAGGTGGAGCGCCCCATGCCCGTCGAACGCAGCGACCTGCCCTTTCCCGTGCGCGTGGTCGAGGACCTGAAGGTGCCGCTGCCCGACGGCACCGTTCTGGCGGCAAAGGCCTGGATGCCCGAAGGTGCGGGCCGGGTGCCCGCCATCCTGGAATACCTGCCCTACCGCAAACGCGACGGCACCCGCGGCCGCGACGCCAAGATGCATGCCTATCTGGCCGGGTACGGCTATGCCTGCATCCGGCTGGACATCCGCGGCACCGGCGACAGCCAGGGGCTGATCCACGACGAATACTCGGTGCAGGAACAACTGGATGGCTGTGACGCCATCGCCTGGCTTGCCGCGCAGGACTGGTGCGACGGCAGCGTGGCGATGATCGGGATCAGTTGGGGTGGTTTCAACGGGTTGCAGATCGCCGCCCGCCAGCCCCCGGCGCTGAAGACGATCATCACCGTGGGGTCAACCGACGACCGCTTTGCCACCGACATCCACCGTGTCGGCGGCTGCCTGTCGAAGGATGACTTCGACTGGTCGTCCACGATGTTCGCGCATCAGGACCTGCCGCCCGACCCGGTCATCGTCGGGCCAGAGTGGCGGCAGATGTGGGAAGAGCGGATGCAGGCCAATGCGCCGTGGATCCTGGCCTGGCTGCAGCACCAGCGCCGCGACGACTATTGGCGGCAGGGCTCGGTCTGCGAGGATTTCTCGCGCATCACCGTTCCCGTCTATGCCGTCTCGGGCTGGGCCGACAACTACAGCGAATCCGTCCCCCGGCTGCTTGCGGGGCTCAAATCCCCTGTGCGCGGGCTGATCGGCCCATGGGCGCATTCTTTCCCCTATGACGTCACCGTACAGCCCGAGATCGGCTGGCTGCAGGAGGTGATCCGCTGGTGCGACCACTGGATGAAGGGGCGCGACACGGGGATGATGAACGAACCCCTGTACCGCGCCTGGATTCAGGAGAGCGTCCCGCCCCGCACCTGTTATTCCGAACGCCCCGGCCGCTGGGTGGCCGAGGACCAGTGGCCCTCGCCCCGCACCCAGTGGCGCCCGCTGCACCTGTCGCCCTTGGGCCGCCTGACCGCCACACCGGAACCCGGTCAGGCCTCGGTCTGCTCGCCCCTGTGGGTGGGCCTGACGGCGGGCGAGGTCGGCCGCTACGGCGAAGAGGCCGACTGGGCCGCCGACCAGCGGATCGACGATGGCGGGTCGCTGGTGTTCACCTCGGACCCGCTGCCCGAACGCACCGAAATCCTGGGCGCGCCGCAACTGCGCATCCGGTTCCGCGCCGACAAGCCGCAGGCGCTGGTCGCCGTGCGGCTGAACGACGTGGCGCCGGACGGCGCCTCCACGCGCGTGACGGTCGGCCTGCTGAACCTGACCCACCGTTTCGGCCACGACCGGCCGACCGCGCTGACCCCCGGCGAATGGACCGAGGCGGTGGTGGACCTGGACGACATCGGCCATGCCTTCCCGGCGGGCCACCGGATTGCCGTGTCGCTGTCCACCACCTACTGGCCCATCGCCTGGCCCTCGCCGGAGCTGGCCACGCTGACGCTGGACCTTGCACACAGCCGCATGGATCTGCCCGTGCGGCCCCCGCGGCCCGAGGATGCGGCGCTGCGCCCCTTCGACCCTGCCGAATGCGCCCCCCCCGTCGCCGGGCGGCGGCGCGTGGCGGGTGGCCAGCCCGCGCGGGAAGAGACCGCCCCCGTCCCCGGCAAGCGGCGCGTGACGCATGACCTGCTGTCGGGCGAGATGGTGGTGGACTTTCCGCGCTGGACCTATGAGGCGCCGATGCCCGACATCGACATCACCACCCGCGGGCGCGGCCTGTGCCGCCACATCATCACCGATGGCGACCCCCTCAGCGCCCGCTGCGAAACCAGCTACAGCGTGGAAATCGAACGCCCCGACGGCGTGTTCGGCCACGAAAGCCGCGGCGCGCTGTCCTGCGACGCCACGCACTTCATCGTCGACATGCAGCTGAACGTCACCGAAAACGGCAAGCCCGTGTTCCAGCGCGCTTGGCACGAAAGGATCGCGCGTGACCATCTCTGAACCCCCGTCCACAGGCCGGAACCGATGCTGACCTACGCCGTCAAGCGCATCGGCCTTGCGATCCTGATCCTGATCACGGTCATGCTGGCGATGTACGCGATGGTGTTCCTTGTCCCCGGCGACCCGGCCTCGGTTGCACTGGGCCCCCGCGCCTCGCCCGCGCTGAAGGCCGCGCTGACCGAACGCATGGGGCTGGACCAGCCGATCCACATCCAGGTGGTGAACTTCTTCGCCGCCGCCCTGCGCGGCGACCTTGGCTATGACGTGTGGTCGAACCGGCCCGTCACCACGATGATCCTGGAAACTTTCCCGCAAACGCTGCTTCTGGGCGCGGTTGCCATGGGCTGGGCGGTGGCCGGGGGACTGTTGCTTGGCTGCCTTGCGGTGGTCTGGCGCGACACGGTGGCGGACCGGCTGTTGGGCATTGTCTCGGTCGCCTTCATTTCGGTCCCGTCCTTCGTCATCGCCATCTACGCGCTGTTGATCTTTGCGGTGTACCTGAACTGGCTGCCCGCCATCGGCGCGGGCAAGCCGGGCGACCCCGCCAGCCAGTTGCGCGCGCTGATCCTGCCTGCATTTGCCATCGGCCTGCCCTGGGTCGGCTACCTTGCCCGCCTCGTCCGCGCCGCGATGCTGGAGGTGATGGCGGCCCCCCACATCCGCACCGCCCGCGCATTCGGCCTGTCAGAGCGCACCATCGTCGCCACCTATGCCCTGCGCGTGGCCATCGTGCCGGTGATCTCGATCATCGCCGTGGGCTTCGGCGCCATCCTGTCCTCGGCGGTGTTCGTGGAAACCGTCTTTTCCCGCCCCGGCATCGGCACGCTGATGACCACTGCGGTGGAAAAGCGGAACTTTCCGGTGGTGATGGGCACCGTGCTGTTCATGACCGCTTTCTACCTGGCCGTCGTCACCGCCGCCGACCTGCTGATTGCGCGGCTGGACCCGCGGGTGCGCGATGCCTTCCGCGGCTGACGCCCTGCCCGCCCCCGAACCGGCCAGTCGCGGCAAGGGCGCCGCCGGGCGCCTGCTGCGCGACCCGATGGGGACCTTCGGCGCCATCCTTGTGGTTGTCGTCGTGCTGATCGCCCTGCTGGCCCCCTTGATCGCCCCCTACGACCCGCTTGCCCTGAACGTGCGCGACAAGTTCGCCGACCCCTCGTGGGCGCACTGGGCCGGAACCGACCAGTTGGGCCGCGACACGCTCTCGCGTCTGATCTGGGGCACGCGCACCGCCTTTGGCATCGCGCTTACCTCGGTGGGGCTGGCGGGGGCCATCGGCCTGATCCTGGGCCTGATCGCGGGCTACGGCCCGCGCTGGCTGGACGGCATCCTGCTTCTTGTCTTCGACTCGCTCTCGTCGTTGCCGATGGTGATGTTCGCGCTGGCCGTCATCACCGTCCTCGGCCCCGGCACCACCACGCTGATCCTGGTGATCGTGCTGGTCTCGGTGCCCTCCTACGCCCGGCTGGTGCGCGCCCAGACGCTGTCCCTTCGCGCGGCCGACTTCGTGACCGCGCTCCGCAGCATGGGCGCCTCGCCCGCCCGCATCGTGCTGCGCCACCTTCTGCCCAATGTCATCGGCCCGCTGGTCATCGTGCTGTCGATGGACGTGCCGGTGGTCATCATGCTGGAGGCGGGGCTGTCGTACCTCAACCTCGGCGTCAAACCGCCCTCCCCGTCCTGGGGCAACATGCTGTACGACGGCTACACCGCCATCCGGCAGACACCCGTGCTGGTGATCGCTGCCGGTGTGCCGCTGATCCTGGCCACCCTGGGCTTCACCTTCCTCGGCGAAGGCCTGCGCGATGCGCTGGACCCCCGCTTGCGGCACCGGGGGATGCGATGATCCGGGTGCAAAACCTGTCGCTGACCTATGCTACCGACCGCGGCCCCCTGCATGCCCTGCGTGACGTGTCGCTGCACGCGGAAGCGGGCGAAGTGGTGGGCATCGTCGGCGAATCCGGCTGCGGCAAATCCTCGCTGGCGTTGGCCCTGCCCATGCTTTTGCCCCCCAACGCCCGCATCACCGGCGGGACAATCCGGCTGGGCGACCGCGATCTTGTGACCATGCCCGAACGCGAACGCCGCCCCCTGCGCGGCCCCGGCATTGCCATGGTGTTCCAGGACCCGATGACGGCCTTCAACCCCGTCCTGCCGCTGGGGCGGCAGCTGGTGGACGCGCAGGTGAACCTCGGCCTGCCCGCCCGCGACCGCCACACGGCGGTGCTCGCCATGCTCGCCCGCGTCGGCCTGCCCGACCCGGCGGCGATCATGGGGCGGTTCGTGCACGAACTGTCGGGTGGAATGCGGCAACGGGTGGGCATTGCCGCGGCCCTTCTGCTGTCGCCGCAAGTGCTGGTGGCCGATGAGCCCACCACCGCGCTGGACGTGACGATGGAGGCGCAGATCCTGCACCTGTTGCGCGACCTGCGCCGCGTCCACCAAGGCGCCATCATCGTCATCACCCACCACCTCGGCGTGGTGGGCGAACTTTGCGACCGTGTGTATGTCATGTACGCAGGGCAGGTGGTGGAAGAGGCGCCGGTCGATGCGCTGTACCACGCGCCCCGCCACCCCTATACCCGCGCGCTGATGGCTTGCGACCCCGCCGTGCTGCCCGGCCGCGTCTCGCCCCTGCCCACCATCCCCGGCCGCCTGCCCGACCTGACGGCTCCCCCGCCCGGCTGCGCCTTCGCCCCCCGCTGCCCCTCGGCCACTGCACGATGCACCACCCCGCCCCAGCGAGTGACCGTCGCCCCGGGCCATTCGGCACTGTGTCACGAGGTGGCGGCATGACGCCCACCCTCACCCTTGCCGACGTCGCCGTCACCCTGCCGCTCCCCGGACTGCGCGCCCGGCGTCTGAACCTGCTGCAGGGCATCACCCTGCAGGTGAACCCCGGCGAAACCCTTGGGATCGCAGGCGAAAGCGGCAGCGGCAAATCCACACTCGCCCGCGCGCTGATGGGCCTGCAGCCCGCCACCGGCAGCATTCGTTTCGAAGGCCAGCCGATCACCAACCCCGCCGAGTTGCGCCGCCACGCGGCACTGATGCTGCAGGACCCGGTCGCCGCCCTGTCGCCCCGTCAGACCGTCGGCGCCGCCCTGCGCGAACCCTTCGCCATCGCCCGGCAGCCCGCCGAAGACCCCGCCGCGATGCTGGCCCGCGTCGGCCTGCCGCCCGACCTTGCCCGCCGCTATCCGCACGAACTGTCGGGCGGCCAGGCCCGCCGCGTGAACCTGGCCCGCGCGCTGGCGCTGAAACCCCGCCTGCTGGTGGCCGATGAACCCACGGCGGGACTGGATGTCAGCGTGCAGGGCGAGGTGCTGAACCTGATCGCCGACCTGCAGCGCCAGATGGGCCTTGCGGTGATCCTCATTTCGCACAACCTGGCCGTGCTGCGCCACACGGCCGACCGCATTGCCATCCTCTACCTTGGTCGCCTGATGGAAACCGGCCCCGCCGCGGCCATTTTTGCGGAACCCGCCCACCCCTACACCGCCAGTCTCCTGGCCGCGGTGCCCGACCCCGATCCGCGCCGCAGGCGCCAGGACCTTGCCATCAAGGGCGACATCCCCTCGGTCCTGCGCCGCCCCGCAGGCTGCCCCTTCCACACCCGCTGCCCCAGGGTGCAACCGGCCTGCCGCAGCACCGCGCCCCTCCTCACGCCGCTTTCGGAAACCCACGCCACTGCCTGCCACTTCCCCATCATCCACAATGGAGAACGAAATGCCCTGGTCCACTGACCGCCGCGCCTTCCTCCGCCTGACCGGCGCCGCCCTTGCCACTGCCGCCACCGCCCCCCGCTTTGCCTGGGCGGCCGACGGCACCACCCTGCGCCTGCGCGTCTCGTCCGACTTTCAGGTGCTCGACCCCTTCGGCATCATCGGCGAGCTGGACGACATCATCCCCCGCATGACGCAGGTCACCCTCATCCGCCTGTCGGACATGCGCGACGGCAACACGCTGTCGAACCACGCCGCCGAGGTCTTCGAATGGAAAGACCCGCAGACCATCGCCTTCACCCTGCGCGAAGGCCTGGTGTGGACCGGCGACTTCGGCCCCGTCACCGCCGATGACGTTAAGTTCAGCTTCGAACGCATCGGCGGCAGCGAGTCCGCCTGGGCCTACCAGTTCGAGAAGCTGAAAGAGGTCGAAGTGATCGACGCGCGCAGCGGCCTGATCCACCTGACCGAACCCTTCGCCCCCTTCCCCGTCATCGCGCTGCCGTACTACGGCGGCCACATCGTCTGCCGGAAGGCGGTCGAGGCCGCGGGGGGCCGCTACACCACCGAAATTCCCGCCCAGTGCGGCCCCTACCTGTTCGACGCCTGGGAACAGGGCCAGAAGGTCACGCTGAAGGCCAACCCCGCCTGGACGCTGGACAAGCCGCTGTGGGAAACCATCGAGATCTACATCGTTACCGACGATCAGGCCGCCCAGCTGGCGTATGAGGCCGACAGCTTCGACTTCACCCGCGTCGCCGTGACCGCGGCCGAAAACCTGCGCGCGGCCCCCCCGGCGGGCGCTGCGCTGATCGAGGCGCAGTCCACGCGCTACACCTGGCTGACGATCAACATGAATGCCGAACCGCTGAAGGACCCGCGCGTGCGGCAGGCCATCCAGTACGCCTATGACGGTGAATCGGTCCTGATCGGCGCCTTCGACGGCCTCGTGCCTCGTTCCACCGGCGTGGTCCCACCCGGCCCCTACAGCCGCCCCGCGAACCTGATCGCGCGCGACGTCGACAAGGCCAAGGCGCTGCTGGCCGAGGCCGGGGCCGAGGGTCTGACACTCAACCTCGTCGCCCTCACCGACAGCACCTCGCAGGCTATTGCCCAGATCATCCAGGCCTCGATGGCCGAGGCGGGCATCACCATCAACATCCAGCCCACCGAGGACGCCGCCTACTGGGCGCTGGGCGACAAGACGGCGGGCGACGACTACCTGTCGCTTGAACTGGTGCTGATGGACTTCGCGGGCGGCATCGACCCCACCGAAAACCTTGTCTGGTTCCGCCCCGACCAGATCGGCGTCTACAACTGGTCCTTCTTCGACAGCGCCGAATACGAAGACCTGTACCAGAAATCGTTGGGCGAGACGGATGTGGAAAAGCGCAAGGCCATGTTCCACCGCATGGAGGACCTGATGGAGGAATCGGGCGGCTTCATCTTTGTCTGCTTCGGCCCCTATGTGGCGCTGCACGATGCCAACCTGAAGCCGGTGATCCTGGCCGACGGCCACCCCGACCCGACACGATTCGCGCTTCTCTGAAAGGCACCCCTTGCTGCTCTCATCTTTGCGCAAATACCCCACGGCGGGTGCGGGGGGTGTGAAACCCCCCGCTCCTGCCCGAACCACCGGCGCATCACCCACATGACCGAACCGCGCTTCCGCCGCTACCCCGCCGAACAGCGTGCCGCCATGCTGGTCGAGGCAGGCCTTGCCTGCCTCGCCCGCGGCGGCATCCAGGCCTTTACCGTGGACAACATCTGCGCCCGGGCGCAGGCCTCGCGCGGGTTGATCGCGCATCACTTCGGCGGCAAGGACGGGCTTCTGGCCGCCGTCTATGTGGCGGCCTACCGCAATTTCCTGTCGGTGCTGATGCCCGACGAGGCCACTGACCTGCGCAGTCTGATCGACGCCGCCTTTTCAGAGGACCTGTTCCGCAAGGACCCGCTGAACATCTGGCTGGCGCTCTGGGGCGAGGTGGCGGTGAACCCGGTGCTGCGCGCCGAACACCGCGCGCAATACGGCGCCTATCTGGCGCGGATGGAGGCGGCCATTGCCCGCCACGCCGCCGGACAGGGACGCCATGTCGATGCCGCGGCGCTGGCTTTCCCGGTAGTGGCACTGATCGACGGGCTGTGGCTGGAAGCCCACATCGACCCCGAACGCCTGTCGCCTGCCCGCGCCCGCGCCGCAGCACTGGCGCTTCTGGAACCCGCGCTCGGGCCGTTGTAGCGCCTTCCCGCAGGGCCGACGGGCAGGATGGGGTCAGGCCCGGTCCACTTCGATGGTCACATGGCTCAGCCGGTCGATCCCGGCAAGCCGCGCCCGGTAATGCGCCACCGGCTGCGGGTCGGCGCTGGCCACCGACAGGATCGCCCCCATGTGCCCCGGCCCAAGCTGCCACACATGCAGATCGCGCAGGCGGTCGCCGTCCACTTCGACCGCCGCGCGGATCGCGCGGGTGGTCGCACAGTCTGGCGGCCGCAGGTCCAAGAGGACAGCGCCCGCCTGCCGCACCAGACCCGCCGCCCAGACCATGATGACCGCGGCCCCGAACAGGCCCACGGCAGGATCCAGCCAGGCGACCCCGACCCACCATCCAACCGACAGCGCAAAGATCGCAAGAACCGAGGTCAGTGCATCGGCCAGAACATGCAGATAGGCGCCGCGCAGGTTGGAATCGGCTTCCGCGCCATGGCCATGACGGTGGTGGTCGTGCGCATGGTCATGCCCATGGTCGAGGTGGTCATGGTCATCGTGATGGTGATGGTCGTGGTCGTGATGGGCGTGGTGGTGGGCCGGTCCGTGGTCATGCCCCATGCCCGGCACATGCGCATGTCCGCCCAACAGCAGCGCCGACACCAGGTTCACCGCCAGCCCCGCCACGGCCACCACCAGCGCCTCGCCGTATTGCACGGGCGTCGGGGAAACCAGCCGCGCCAGGCTTTCCCAGCCGATCAGAAGGGCGATCAGCGCCAGCAGCACCGCCGAGGAAAACCCCGCCAGATCACCTACCTTGCCGGTCCCGAAGGTGAACCGCGCATCCGCCGCATGCCGCCTTGCAAAGCGGTAGGCCAGTGCCGCCACCAGGATGGCCGCCGCATGCGTGGCCATGTGCCAGCCGTCGGCCAACAGCGCCATCGACCCCAGCATGGTGCCCGCCACGATCTCGACCACCATGGTGCCGCCGGTCAGCGCGATGACCGCCCAGGTGCGGCGTTCGTTCAGCTCGTGATCCTCGCCCAGAAACACATGGCCATGCAAAGGTGCGGTATCGGTCATTGCGGCTCTCCCTGTCTCTGCATCGTGCCACGGCCGGTCGGTCAATACCATGCGTCGGCCACGGCCGCCTTCCGCCGCGCCACGAAATCGCCCAGCGCCTCGCGCACCGCGACATCCAGCGGTGGCGGCACGAACTCGGCCAGCCGCGCCTTCCACGCCCGGTTGGCCCGAGTCGCGGCATCGGCCGACCCCGCCGCCTCCCACTTCTCATAGGGCTCGTTGTCGGCAATACGGCTGTCCCAGAAGGCGGTTTCGTAATGCGCCATGGTGTGGCTGCAGCCGAAGAAATGGTTGCCGGGGCCGACTTCGGCAAAGGCATCCACCGCCAGCTGGTCGTCGTCGATCTTCACGCCATCGCAATAGGCGTGCAGCGCCCCGCACAGGTCATCGTCCAGCATGAACTTCTCGTAGGACATGGACAGCAGCCCGTCCAGGAATCCGGCCGCATGCAGAATGAAATTGGCGCCGCAGTGAATGGCGGCCAGCATGCTCATGGTGCCTTCGGTCATGGCCTGCGCGTCGGGCAGTTTCGAGGTCGTGAAGTTGCCCGAACAGCGCAGCGGCAGGTTCAGGCGTCGGGCCAGCTGCCCGATCACCATGCTTCCGATCGCCGGTTCCGGCGTGCCAAAGGTGGGCGAGCCTGACCGCATCGACATCGAAGACAGGAAGTTGCCAAAGATTACCGGCGCGCCCTTGCGTTCCAGTTGCGTCAGCGCGCAGCCCGCCATCGTCTCGGCCAGCGATTGCGCAATGGCCCCTGCGCTGGTCACCGGCCCCATCGCCCCGCCCAGGATGAACGGCACGATCACGGCCGCCTGATTGGCCCGCGCATAGGCGCGCAGGGATTTCGTCATCGTGCCGTCCCAGACCAGCGGTGAATTGACGTTCACGTTGCCCAGGATCACGCAGTTCGCATCCACGAAATCGGCGCCGAACAGGATGCGGCACATCTCGATGCTGTCTTCGCTGCGGCTTTCGGCGGTGACCGAGCCCATGAAGGGCCGGTCGCTGAGTTCGATGTGCGCCATCACCATGTCCAGGTGCCGCTTGTTCACCGGCACGTCGGTGGGTTCGCAGATGGTGCCGCCCGAATGGTGGAAGTTCGGGCTGCCCTGCGCCAGCATGATGAAGTTTCGGAAATCCTGCAGCGTGCCAAACCGGCGGCCGCGGTCCAGGTCCATCACGAAGGGCGACCCGTAGGCGGGCGAGAAGACAATGGATTTCCCGCCGATTTCAACAGAATGCGCGGGGTTCCTTGCGTGTTGCGTGAAGACAGGCGGGGCCGAGGACAGCGCCTCGCGCAGCATGCCGGGCGGGAAGCGCACGCGCAGGCCGTCCACCTCGGCCCCGGCGTGGCGCCACAGGTCCAGCGCCTCGGGGTCGTCGCGGAAGTCGATGCCGGTTTCCGCAAGGATGCGGTCGGCGGCGGCCTCGATCCGCAGAAGGTTCTCTTCCGACAGGATGTCATAGGTCGGGATGTTGCGCAGGATGTAGGGCCGCCCCAGCCCGCCCGTCCGCGCCGAGCGTACCGCCGCCCGTGCCTGCCGCCCTGCCCGCCGCACCTCGCCCATCGCCACCCCCCGGTTTTCCCCATGAACGGCCCGCAGACGCGACGGTTCTGTCACGTCTGCGACCTGTGCGGGACGGTTCCTGGCAACCCGGGCGGTCAGGCCCCGCGGAAGTGCGGGTTCGACCAGGCGCGGCGGCCCGCGGCATCGACCACCGTCACCCGCAGGAAGGGCGAGTTCGCCAGGCGCTTCGTCGGCACCGTCGCCCGCGTCATGGAAGACCCGTGCACGTTCACCGCCGCCGTACCCGACCCCTGCACGATCACCGTGGCCGCCGCCGACATCTCGACCTCGACCTGGTCGTCATGCACCGTGATGTTGCGGATTTCCGGCCCCTGCGAGGCATAGAACAGCCCCGCCTTCAGCGCCGCCAGCAGCGCCTCGGGCTCGTTCGCCTCGGCTTTCACCATGACCCAGCCGCCGAAATGGTCGGGCTCGTAGAAATGCGCGTCGTCGGTGGCAATCAGCGTCAGCTGGCGGCCTTCGGACATCAGAAGGTCGGCAATCGCCGTGCCGTCGGGCCGGTCGCAGCCCACCGCGCAGCCGTGGTTGTAGATTTCCACCGCATGCGCCGCGGTGATGCCGCGCGCGTCGGCCAGCGTCAGCCCCGACCATTGCGGATGCGCGATGGCCACGAAGGCCCCCGCCGCCACTGCCCGCGCCGCCAGTTCTGCACCCGTCTCCTGCCCCGCCTTGGGGTGAAAGTCGGGGCTGTCCGAGGGCGCAAAGTCGGGCGGCAGGCCCACCGCCAGAATGTGCCACAGCTCGCCGTTCTGCATGGCACCCGAATGCAGTTCGGCCCCCAGGATGGTGGTGAAGCTGTTGGTGCGGAACGGCACCGTGTCGATGATCGGATAGCCGTAGGCGCCGACGAAATGGTCGGTCAGCGCCAGAAAGTCGTACCCCTCGTCGCGGTAGCGGCGGCACACCTCCTCGGGCTTCAGGATGCCGTCCGAGCGGTTGGAATGGGTGTGCAGGTTGCCGCGCCAGAAACGGCCGGGGGCGGCAAAGGCGGGAAGCTGGGTGGGCAAGGCGTCCTCCTGGGTTTCGGTGGTTTCTGGCACGGGTTGGCGACAGTCGGGACAACGGATTGCGACACCTGCGTGTCGGCTCACGCCACCCGACCCCCCTGCACCCACACCCCGCGCACGGCCGCCGCCACCGGCCCGACACGGGTGACGCGGATGGCGTCGGCCCGTGCGCCGATGTCGAGGTGCCCGCGGTCGGCCAGCCCCGCAGCGGCGGCCGGGGCGCGGGTGACGGTGGCCACGCCGCGCGGCAGGTCACCCCAGATGTCGGCCAGCATCAGCGCCGAGGACAACAGCGCGCCGGGCACATAGTCGGACGACACGATGTCCAGAAGCCCCTGTTCCGCAAGGGCCTTGGCCGCCACATTGCCCGAATGGCTGCCGCCACGTATCAGGTTCGGCGCGCCCATCATCACCGCAATGCCGTGGTCGCGGCAGGCCTGGGCCGCTTCAACCGTGGTGGGGAATTCGGCAAAGGTCACGCCGTCGCGGTGGCTGTTGGCCACGTCGCGCGCCGTGGTGTCATCATGGCTGGCCAGCACGGCGCCATAGCGGCGCGCCTCGGCCACGGCGGTTTCCTCGTGCAGCGCGCCCAGCCGGGCCGACAGTTCCTTCTGCCCCGCCACATGCTCCAGGAACTCGGCCTCGGAATAGCCGTGCTTGCCGCAGACATAGTTCTTCAGGGCCGTCAGGTCGCGGAACTGCCGCTGGCCGGGCGTATGGTCCATCAGGCTGACAATGCCGATGCGGTCAGCGGGGCCGAACTTGGCCATCTCGGCCACCAGCGTTTCGCTGCAGATCTCGGCCCGCAGGTGCAGGAAGTGGCTGATGCGCAGGGCGCCCTGCGCCCGCAGCGCCAGAATCTCGTCCGCCAGCACGCGGGCATATTCGCCGTAGTTGCCCTTGGCCCGGCTGACCACCGACCCCACGCGCAGCGCATCGAACACCGTGGTGATGCCCACACTTGCCAGTTCCGCGTCATGCGCCAGGATTGCCGCCATATGCGGCCAGTTCACCTTGGGGCGCGGCTCGATGTGGCGTTCCAGGTTGTCGGTGTGCAGTTCCACCAGCCCCGGCATCACCAGATCGCCGCCGCAGTCCACAGCGCCCGAAGGCACGGCAGTGCCGCCCGAAATGGCGGCAATCCGCCCGTCGCGAAACTGGATGGCCCCGCGCAGGGTTTCCTGCGGCAGCACAAGCGTGGCATTGGCAAGTATGGTCTCGGTCATCGGGATGTCATCCGTCACTGGCAGGAGGCGCGGCATGGAAAACTACCGGCGCTATGCAATCTACGCGGCCCCCGAGGGGGAGTTGTGGGACTGGGCCAGCCGCTGGCTGGGCTGGGACGCCCTGCGCGGCCAAGGCGTGCCGCACCCAGAGGTGGACGGCCTGCCCCGGCCCGTGGCCGAAATCACCGAGACGCCGCGCAAGTACGGCTTCCACGCCACCGTCAAGCCGCCCTTCCGGCTGGCCGAGGGGGCCACGGCAGAAAGCCTGGACTGGGCCGCGGGCGCCCTGTGCCTGCGCATGGCGCCGGTGCAGGCCGCGGGCCTGCGGCTGGCGCGGCTGGGCGGGTTTCTGGCGCTGGTGCCCGATGGTGACGACAGCGCGATCAACGCGATGGCGGCGCAGGTGGTGGAATCGCTCGATGCGTTCCGCGCCCCGCCCGATGCCGCCGAAACCGCACGCCGCCGCCCGGACCGCCTGACCGACCGGCAGCGCGCCTACCTTGACCGCTGGGGTTACCCCCACGTGATGGACGAATTCCAGCTGCACCTGACCCTGAGCGGCGACCTGCCACCCGACGAGGCCGTGCAGGTTCAGGGCGTGCTGGCGCCACGGGTGGCGCCGCTGCTGCCGCGGCCTTTCACGATCGACAGCCTCTGCCTGTTCGGCGAGGCCGAGGATGGCCGGTTCCACCTGTTGCACCGCTACACCCTGTCCGGCTGAAGCGCCGCCAGAAAGGCCGCCACCGCCACATCCAGCGGCCCGGCATTTTCCACCACGCGCACCGGAATGCCCGGCGGCACTTCGTACAGCTGCCGGGTCAGCCGCGCTGCAATCTCGTTCGGCGTCTCGCGGCCTCGTTGCGCCAGCCGTTCCGCCAGCACGTTGATCGGCGCCGTCACCAGGATGACCGTCAGGTTCGGGAACACCTCCCAGGCCTCGGCCAGCATGGCGCGGCTGCCGTTGAAGATGACGTCGCGCCCTTCCGACACCGCATCCATGGCCGTGGCCGGAATGCCGTAGTGCAACCCGTGCGCCTGCCACATCAAAGCGAAGGCGCCTGCGGCGGCGCGTTCGGCGAACTCCTCGGGCGTCACCCCCTCGAACGGCTCGCCCCCGGCCTCTACCGGGCGGGTGATGACGCGGCGCACGATGTGCAGGTCACGCCGGGCCACGCGCGCCGCGGCGATCAGCGTGTCCTTGCCGGCGCCCGAAGGGCCGACCACGGCATAAACGCGGCCAGGCATGCTACAGCGCCCCCGTCACAGCCACTTCTTCCACTTGAAGAACAGGAACGTGCCCACCGCCGAAGCCAGCATCAGCACCAGCGCCATGGGATAGCCGAACATCCAGCCCAGTTCCGGCATGTGGCGGAAGTTCATGCCATAGGCACTGGCAATCACCGTGGGCGGAAGGAACACCACCGCCACCACCGACACGATCTTGATCGTCTGGTTCTGGCTGAGGTTGATCATCCCCAGCGTCGCATCGGTGGCCAGCGCCACACGGGTCGACAGGAAGTCGGCATGCACCTCCAGCGCCTGCATGTCGCGCATCAGCCCCTTCACCAGCGGCTGCAGGCCCGCGCCACGATGACCGTCCACCAGCGACTGCCCGAACCAGCTGACCATCCGTTCTGTCGTCATCAGCGCCAGCCGCACGCGCCCGATCTGCTCGCCCTCGCGCCCGATCCGGCGCAACGCCAGCATCAGCGCCTCTGACCTGGCCGTCGTCTCGCCGTAGACCTCGCGCGCAATGTCATCCAGCCCGCGCCCGGCGCCTTCCAGCAGATCCGCCAGCCTGCCGGTGATCTCTTCGACCAGCGACAGGAAAATTCGTTCGGGGTCCATGCAGCCCGGTCCTACCTTGTCGGCGCGCTCGGGGTAGGTCTCGAACGGGCGCGGATTGTGGTGGCGGACTGTGACGATCCGTCGTGACGTCAGTATGAAGGTGACCGGGCCGGTGACCGGATCCTTGGTGTCCGACAGGCCGGGCAGGACGGCAGTCATGTAGTCGACCCCGTCTTCCCGGTACAGGCGGCTGGAAATTTCGATCTCTTCCATGTCGGCCAGCGTCGGCACCTCGACGCCCAACGCCTGCACGACATCCACCTGAGCGGGCTGCGGCCGGTACAGGTCGATCCAGACCGCCGCCTCCAGCGGCTCGCCGGCGGCCAGCCGTTCAAGCTTGGGTCCGTTGATGCGGAAGGCGTTCAGCATGGGAATCCCGCGACAGTCCGGTTGCCCCCGCTGCCTATACCCGCGCCGCAGGCCGTCCAAGACCCCATCGGTGCGCCCTGGCGCATCGCGCCGGTGCGCCATCGTTCCGCCCGATTTCCGTGCAGGATGAAAACAGAACGGAACGGGAATGTGGACATGGAAGACAATCCGCTTCTGCCCTTCACAGTGGCGATGACCGTCGGGGTCACGCTGGCCATCCTGGCGCGGGCCGCCTTCTCGGTCTGGCACCACAACCACAGCCAGGACACCGAGCCCCGGGATCGGCCCCAAGCCTGGAATGCCCGCGCGCATTCCACCCGGGTTTCCGCGCGCCACACGCGCACCTGACCGGCGCGCGGACGACACGCACCACAACCGGCGGCATCGGCTGTCATATCGGCGTTGCAGCCCAGGGTTATCCACAGGGTCACCCGAAACGGAACGCCCCATGCTTGCCATTCTGCCACCCCTGCGCCTGACCGGCGCCGACATCCTTCGTGACGGCATGATGCAGCGCCGATCGCTGTCTTTCGCCGATGGCCGCATCACGCGCGGCCCCTTTCCGGAGGTCGACCTGTCGGGGTTTCTGGTGCTGCCGGGCATTGTCGACCTGCAGGTCGGCCCTCTGGTTCAACCTGCCGAGATCGCCCGTCTTGACGCCGATTGCGCCGCGGCGGGCGTGACTACTGCGCTGGCTGCCGTCGAGTGGGGCTGGCAGTCACCCCGCCATGCGCCGGAAACCGCCCAGGCGCTGCTGGCCGCGCTGCAGGTCTCCCGTCCCGGCTTGCGCACCGACATGCAGGCCTCCATCACCAGCGAATCCCGTCTGGTGGACGAAGGCGCCCGGCTGATCGACACTGCCGCGCGCCACCGTCCCGCGCTGGTCGTCTTCGCCGACACCCTGCACGACCTGCACGAGATGCGCCGCACCGCGCCGCACACCTTTGCCGCGCACGCGCATGGCATCGGCACCACCGCCGAGGCCCTGTCGCAGGCGGCCGATGCCGCTGCGCAGCGCACGCGCGACATGCCGCGCCACCTGTGCCGCCTTGCCGATGCCTTCGACACGCTGGGCCTCATCTATGGCAGCCGCAACGACCCCGATGGCGAAACCCGCGAACGCCACCAGATGATCGGTGCCCGCGTGGCCTTGTTCCCCGCCACCCGCCAGGCCGCCGCCGCCGCCCGCGCAATGATGTCGCCGGTGCTGCTGCGGGCCGCCGACGCGAACGCGGGCAGAACCGGGTCCGGGCTGCTGGCCGCCGGTCTGGGCGAGGCGCTGGCCTCGGATGCTGCGCGCCCGATGCTGGCACAGGCCGCCTGGGCCGCCGTGGACGCCGGGCTTCTGGCCCTGCCGCGGGCCTGGGCGATGATCTCGGAACGTCCGGCCGAAATCCTGCGGCTTGCCGACCGCGGGCGCCTGGACCCCGGCCTGCGCGCCGACCTGACCATCGTGAACGCCGCCACGCGGGCGGTCGAGGCGACAATTTCGGCCGGTCGCCTTGTCCATGTCGCGGGCGAGGCCGCGCGCCGCTTTTCCGCCGCCGCCCTGCCATTGCGGATTGCGGCCGAGTGACGGGGCAACAGGCCGCAGTTTCCTGACCCGCAAAGGTTCGACGCCGCGCGCCCTTGTGCTAGCTTGGCGACAGGCAACGGACGGACACGACAATGGCAGACGGCAGCATGGACCCCAGCTTTACCCCCGGCGCCGAAACCGCCCGCGCCTTCCGCGATGCGCTGGGGCGGTTTACAACTGGCGTGGTGATCATCACCTGCGCCACGCCGGACGGGCCGACAGGATTTACCGCCAACAGCTTTGCCGCCCTGTCGCTGGACCCGCCGCTGGTGCTGTGGTCCCCCGCCAAGTCCTCATCGCGCCATGCGCTCATGACGGCGGCCGAACACTTTGCCATCCACGTCCTGCGTGCCGACCAGGGCGCGCTGGCCGGCCGGTTCGTGCGCGGCGGTCAGGGCTTCGCGGGGCTGGACCATGACACCTCGCCGCTGGGCACACCCGTTGTCCCCGATGTGCTGGCCCGGTTCGACTGCGCCCGCCACGCGATCTTCGACGGGGGCGATCACAGCATTGTCGTGGGCCGCGTGCTGCGCGCCGCCATGGCCGACGGCGCGCCGCTGGTGTTCAGCGCCGGGCGGTATGGCACCTTCGCAGGCTGACCACCCAAAGCCCCTTCCTGCCTTCCCGAAGATTACCCGCGACGGCCCGCGCGCCGCTTGCTAGGCTTGCGCACCCGGCGCGCAAGGAATTTCCACATGGCAATACTCCCCGTCACCGCATTCAGCACCGTAGCCGTCACGCTCGCCTCCGGCGACGCGCTTGTCGTGTCGCAAACCGGCAGCCTGTTCCTTGAAGGGGCGGACGCCGTCACCGGCACCGGCACCGTGTCGGCCTTCGTGTACGGCAGCATCACCTCGGCCGAGGCGGATGCCATCGACCTGAACAACGCCGCTACCGTCGAGATCGCGGTCGGCGCGGGCGGGACCGTCGCATCGATGGGCAACAATGCGGTCGAGGTGCAGTCAACGCTGCTGCGGCTGCACAACGCCGGAACGCTTCAGGCGGTAGACTTCGGCATCGACTTCCTGGCCAATGCCGCGATCACCGAAGTGGAGATCCTGAACAGCGGGTCGATCATCGGCAAGGTGCTGGCAACGCAGGTCACGGGCATCTTCAATCTGGTCAACAGCGGCACCATCATCACCACCGGCACCGTCATCCAGACCGACGGGCAGGCCGACGTGACCATCACCAATACCGGCACGATCACCGGCAACGGCGGGTCGGCGATGACGCTGGAGGGGGATGTGCTGGCGGTGACCAACACCGGGCTGATCCGTGGCGGCATCACCTTTTCCGGCACTTCGGCCGACTTCACCAACAGCGGCACCGTCATCGGCGGCGTCATCGGCACCAGCGGCGATGACAACTTCTACGTCCGCGAAGGCACCATCACGGGCGCCCTGTCGGGTGGGACCGGCGATGATACCTATGTCATCGGGTCGTCCGACGTGGTGATCTTCGAGGCCACGCCGCCGGTCGATGCGTCGCAGGACTATGTCTATTCCACCGCGTCCTACCGGCTGTCGAACGGCCTGGAAAACCTGGTGCTGGAGGGAGACGCGGCCATCACCGGCAGCGGCAACAGCCGCGCCAACGGGATCATCGGGTCCACCGCCGACAACCGCCTGCTGGGCCGCGACGGCGACGACACGCTGAACGGGCTCGAGGGCAACGACCTGCTGCGCGGCGGGGGCGGGAACGACAGCCTGATCGACACGCTGGATGGCGACTGCACGCTGAACGGGGGCGACGGGTTCGATTTCCTGTCGTTCTTCTCGACCGCCCCCGTCGTCGTGGACCTTGCGGCAGGGACAGCCACCGGATCGCAGTCGGGGACCGATGTGTTGTCGGCGATCGAGGGGCTGATCACCGGCATCGGAAACGACACGCTGTCCGGAAGCAACGCGGCAGAACACTTCCTGTCCGGCAGCGGCGACGACCGTGTCAGCGGCGGCGGCGGGGTGGATACGCTGGTCGGCGGTCAGGGGCGCGACTCCATGTCTGGCGGCGGCCAGAACGACGTATTCGTCTTCGGCTCGACCCTGGACAGCACCGCAGGTGCGGGCCTGCGCGACGTGATCACCGATTTCCGCGTGAACGGCGAGGTGATCGACCTGTCCAGCCTCGACGCGGCAGCGGGCGGGGCCAACGATGCCTTCACCTTTGTCGGCACCGCGACACTGGCAGGCAGCACCGGGCGGCTGCGGTTCGAACAGATCGTCGCCGACAACATCACCGTCGTCGAAGGTGACGTGACCGGCGACGGGCTGGCCGATTTTCAGATCGAACTGACGGGGCTGCTGGCGTTGACGGTGGCGAACTTCAGCCTGTGACCCATGGGACAGGTGTGAAGGGTGAACACAGCCTCATAACCCTTTGAATTCATTCAAACTGATGCAATGTCCCACCGTGGGACACGGCAGCCCGCCCCTCAGACGGCCATGGTCGCCGCCACCGCGCGCTTCCACCGGGCATAGCGCGCATCGCGCGTGGCTGCGTCCATGGCCGGGGAAAAACGGCGGTCCAGCGCCCATTGCCGGGCAAATTCCTCGGGCCCGCCCATCACGCCCGCCTGCATGGCAGCCAGATAGGCAGCCCCCAGCGCCGTGGTTTCGGTGACAACGGGGCGGTCCACCGGGGCCCCCAGGATGTCGGCCAGGAACTGCATCGTCCAGTCGCTGGCGGTCATGCCGCCATCCACCCGCAGCACACCCTCGCCCGCGGCGCCCCAGTCGGCCCGCATCGCCTCGAGCAGGTCGCGGGTCTGGAAGCCCACGCTTTCCAGCGCGGCGCGCGCCAGTTCGGCCGGGCCGGAGTTGCGCGTCAACCCGTAGATTGCGCCCCGGCAATCGGGCCGCCAATAGGGCGCGCCAAGCCCGGTGAAGGCCGGCACCAGCACCACGTCCTGCCCGGCATCGGCAGCCAGCGCCAGGGGCGCGGTTTCCTTCGCCTCGCGGATGATCTTCAGCCCGTCGCGCAGCCACTGCACCACGGCGCCCGCAATGAAGATGGACCCTTCCAGCGCGTAGGTCGATTTCCCGTGCAGGCGGTAGGCCACGGTGGTCAGCAGCCGGTTGGTCGAGGGCACCAGGTCGGCGCCGGTGTTCAGCAGGGCAAAACAGCCGGTGCCATAGGTGGATTTCATCATGCCGGGGCTGAAACAGGCCTGCCCGACGGTGGCCGCCTGCTGGTCGCCCGCCACGCCCAGAATGGGGATGGGCCGACCGAACAGGTCGGGCCGGGTGGTGCCGAAATCGGCCGCGCAGTCGCGCACGTCCGGCAGGATCGCACGGGGTACCCGCAGGATGCGGCAGAGGTCATCGTCCCAGTCGCCCGCGGCGATGTCGTACAGCATGGTGCGGCTGGCATTGGTCGCATCGGTCGCGTGCACCGCGCCCCCGGTCAGCTTCCAGATCAGGAAACTGTCGACGGTGCCGAAGGCCAGTTCGCCGCGTTCTGCCCGTTGACGGGCACCCGGCACATGATCAAGGATCCAGGCGGCCTTGGTGGCCGAGAAATAGGGATCCAGCAGCAGGCCCGTCTTGGCGGTGATGCCGGGTTCGGCGCTTTCGTCGCGCAGACGGGCGCAGGTGTCGGCGGTGCGCCGGTCCTGCCAGACGATGGCGCGGTGGATCGGCTCTCCGGTCGCGCGGTCCCAGATCAGCGTGGTTTCGCGCTGGTTGGTGATGCCGATCGCGGCAATGCGGTCTGCCCCGATCCCCGCCCGCTCGATGGCTCCCCGCGCAGTGCCCGCCACGGTTGACCACAGATCCGCCGGGTCATGTTCCACCCAGCCGGAGGCCGGATAGTGCTGCGGGAACTCTTCCTGCGCGCTGGCCACCACACGCAGGGCGGCGTCGAACACGATGGCGCGCGAGGATGTGGTGCCCTGGTCGATGGCAAGGATGTGGGTCATGGCTGGAACTCCGGGCGGCGGTCTGGCGGAGAGGCCGGGGGGCTTCACGCCACCCGGACCCCCCGTGGGGTATTTGGGCAAAGTTGAGAACGCGGAGGCAAGGGCTATTCGGCGGCGCGCAGGGCGGTTTCGGCGGCCATCCACGCATCCAGTGCGGCGATCTGGTCCGCCGTCATCCGCAGCCCCAGCTTGGTGCGCCGCCAAACGGCATCCTCGGCCGTGCGGGCGAACTCCTTCGTGATCAGCCAGCGCACCTCGGCTTCGGTCAGGGTGGCGCCGAAGTCGCGGCCAAGGTCCTCGGGGCCGGTTGCGCTGCCGAGGATGACCCGGGCTTCGGTGCCATAATGGCGGATCAGGCGGGTGGCCCAGCCGGCATCAAGGAACGGATGCGCCGCGCGCAGCGCGTCGGCCAGTGCCGCGGCCTGATCGGGCGCGAAATCCCCGCCCGGCAGGGTGACGCGGGCCGTCCATTTGCCCTTTGCTTGCGGAAAGAAGGGCGCGAGCTTCTCCAGTGCCGATTCCGCCAGCCGCCGGTAGGTGGTGATCTTGCCGCCGAACACGTTCAGAAGCGGCGCCCCGTTGCCGTCGAGGCTGAGCACATAGTCGCGGGTGGCGGCGGTGGCCGACTTGGCGCCATCGTTGTACAGCGGGCGCACGCCCGAGTAGGTCCAGACCACATCGGCCTGCGTCACCGGCCTGGCGAAATACTGGCTGGCAAAGGCCAGCAGGTAGTCGCGCTCCTCGTCGGTGCAGCGGGGGGTGCCGGTGTTGCCTGTGTGGTCCTTGTCGGTGGTGCCGATCAGGGTGAAGTCCTGCTCGTAGGGGATGGCAAAGATGATCCGGCCGTCGGTGCCCTGGAAGAAGTAGCAGCGGTCATGGTCATAGAGCTTGCGGGTGACAATGTGGCTGCCCCGCACCAGCCGCACGCCTTCGGACGAGTTGATCCGGGCGACGTTGCGGATCACATCCTCGACCCATGGCCCCCCGGCATTCACCAGCGCCCTGGCCACATGTTCGGCTCGCCCCGACGGGCCTTCGGTTACCACGAGCCAGCGGTCGCCCCGCCGTTCGGCCGAGACCACGCGGGTGCGTGTGAGGATCGTGGCCCCGCGGTCCTGCGCATCGCGCGCGTTCAGCGCCACAAGGCGGGCATCCTGCACCCAGCAGTCGGAGTATTCATAGGCCAGGCGGAACCTTTGCTGCAGCGGCTTTCCCGCCGGATCGCGCGTCAGGTCCAGCCTGCGGGTTCCCGGCAGGATCTTGCGACCTCCGAGGTTGTCGTACAGGAACAGCCCCAGCCGGATCAGCCAGGCCGGGCGGCGGCCCTTCATCCAGGGCATGACGCGCGACAACAGGCGGCCCGTGGGCGTGTCGCCCTCGAACCGCATGTCGGCGCTGTAGGGCAACACAAAGCGCATCGGCCAGCTGATGTGCGGCATGGCGGCCAGCAGCGTCTCGCGCTCCTCAAGCGCCTCGCGCACCAGACGGAACTCGAAGTATTCCAGATAGCGCAGACCGCCGTGGAACAGCTTGGTCGAGGCGCTGGAGGTGGCCTGGGCCAGGTCGCCCTGCTCGGCCAGCGTGACCGTCAGCCCGCGGCCCACGGCATCGCGCGCGATGCCGCAGCCGTTGATGCCGCCGCCGATGATGAAAAGGTCTGAAACCCCGGCCATGCCGTCCTCCTGCCCCCGCGACCTTGTCGCGCCCGGCCCGCCATCTGTCAACGTTTGCATTCGTTTCTGCGCGGATTTGCGCGTTTCCTGGCCGATGCGCGGCGCTTGACGCGACGGCTGGCCACCGCGCAAAGTGCCGGAAAACCCGGAGGATGCAATGCGGACAATCAAGGGACCGGCGCTGTTTCTGGCACAGTTTGCGGGCGACCAGGCGCCCTTCAACGACTGGCGGTCGATCACCCGCTGGGCATCCGACTGCGGCTATGTGGGCGTACAGGTGCCCAGTTGGGACAGCCGGTTGTTCGATATTGAAAAGGCTGCAGGCTCAAAGGGCTATTGTGACGAGCTGAAAGGTATAGCAAGTGAAAGCGGGGTGGAAATCACCGAGCTTTCGACGCACCTGCAGGGGCAACTGGTGGCGGTGCACCCGGCCTATGACGCGGCCTTTGACGGCTTTGCCGTGCCTGCCGTTCGGGGCAATCCTTCGGCGCGGGCAGCGTGGGCCGTGGACCAGGTGAAGAAGGCGCTGACCGCCAGCCGCAACCTGGGGCTATCGGCGCATGCCACGTTCAGCGGCGCGCTGGCCTGGCCCTATGTCTATCCCTGGCCGCAGCGCCCCGCGGGGCTGATCGAGGAGGCCTTTGACGAACTTGCCCGCCGCTGGCACCCGATTCTGGACCACGCCGAGGAAATGGGCGTGGACGTGTGCTATGAGATCCACCCGGGCGAAGACCTGCACGACGGGGTGTCCTACGAGATGTTTCTGGAACGCGTGGGCAACCACGCGCGTGCCAACATGCTGTACGACCCCAGTCACTATGTTCTGCAACACCTTGATTACCTTGACCATATCGACATCTACCACGACCGCATCCGGATGTTCCACGTCAAGGACGCAGAACTGAACCCGACCGGGCGGCAGGGCGTCTATGGCGGCTACCAACCTTGGGTGAACCGCGCGGGACGGTTCCGCAGCCCTGGCGACGGGCAGGTGGATTTCGGGTCGATCTTCTCGAAGCTGACGGCGCACGGCTTTGCCGGCTGGGCCGTGGTGGAATGGGAATGCTGCCTGAAACACCCCGAGGACGGGGCGCGGGAAGGCGCCGACTTCGTGCGCGCGCATATCATCCGCGTGACGGAGAAGGCGTTCGACGACTTTGCCGGGGCGGGCACCGACCGGGCCGCGAACCGGCGCATGCTGGGGCTGGAGGTCTGACATGGCGATCGAAGGACGCAGCGAGGCGCGCGCGGCGCGCATCCGGCTGGGCATGGTGGGCGGCGGACGCGGCGCATTCATCGGCGGGGTACACCGCATCGCGGCCCGCATGGACGACCTGTATGAACTTGTTTCCGGGGCGTTTTCTTCGGATGCCGGGCGTTCGGCGGCATCGGGTGACGACCTTGGCCTGGATCCGAAGCGGGTGTATGCGAACTATGCCGAGATGGCCGCGCGCGAGGCGCGGCGCAAGGACGGGATCGAGGCGGTGGCCATCGTCACCCCCAACCACCTGCATGCTCCGGTGGCGATGGAGTTCCTGAAGCGCGGCATCCACGTGATCTGCGACAAGCCGCTGACCGCCACGCTGGCCGAGGCGAAGAGGCTGGCGAAGGCGGCCGAGGCCAGCACCGCTCTGTTCGTGCTGACGCACAACTACACCGGGTATCCGATGATCCGCCATGCCCAGGCCATGGTGGCCGCGGGTGAGTTGGGCGACCTGCGGCTGGTGCAGATGGAGTACGCGCAGGACTGGCTGGCCTCGCCGCTGGAAGAAACCGGGCAGAAGCAGGCCGCCTGGCGCACCGATCCGGCGCAAACCGGGGCCGGCGGCGCCTCGGGTGACATTGGTACGCATGCGATGAACCTTGCGGGCTTTGTGACCGGGCTGCGCGTGGAGAGTCTGGCGGCCGACCTGCATACCTTCGTGCCGGGCCGCCGGGTGGACGACAACGGGCATGTCATGCTGCGCTACCAGGGCGGCGTGAAGGGGATGCTGTGGTTCAGCCAGGTGGCAGCCGGGCTGGAAAACGGTTTGCGTCTAAGGGTTTACGGGACAAAGGCCGGAATCGAATGGGCACAGGAGGACCCGAACTACCTGTGGGTCACGCCCATCGGCGCGCCGCGCCACCGCATCACGCGGGGTGGCGCCGGCGCAGGGCCCGAAGCGGCGCGGATGACGCGTGTGCCCCCCGGCCACCCCGAAGGCTATCTGGAAGGCTTCGCCAACATCTATGCCGAAGCCGCGCGAGCCATCCTGGCCCGGCGCGAGGGGACGGCTGCCGCGCCAGAGGTGGTGTTTCCCGGCATTGCCGAGGGGTTGCAGGGGGTGGCCTTTGTCGATGCCTGCGTGCGGTCTTCGCGCCGGAACGGCGCCTGGGTGACCCCGGTTTTCTGAATGAAGGCAGCGGGTTGTGACGCGCGGTTCAACCGCGCGCCAGATGCTCGAACAGCCGCGCCACGCCTTCGGCGCCGGGATCGTTGAACCCGGCCAGCCGGTCGGACGACAGGTAGGCGGCCCGTCCGGCCTTGGCTCGCGCCATGCCGGCCGTCGCATCGGCCCCGGCCCGCGCCGCCGTGGCGGCCGCCGCCAACCCGCGCGGCAGTGCCGCCAGCGCGGGGGCCAGCGCGTCAATCATCGTGCGGTGGCCCGGCGCCGCGCCGCCCACCTGCATCACCCGGTCCAGCCCCGCGGACAGCGCCCCGATCCAGTCCTTGCCGCTGGCCGCGGCATCCCCCGCGGCGGCGAAGAAGATCGCCAGGAGCACGCCTGACGACCCGCCCATGGTCTGGCTGAGCTCGCCCCCGACGGCCCGGTAAAGCTGCGTAAGGTCGGCCAATGGCAGCCGGTCCAGCGCGGCAATCAATGCGCGGGCCGCCGTTGCCAGTGTCGAGCCGGTGTCGCCATCGCCTGTCTTGGCATCCAGCGCGTTCAGGTCTTTCTCGCAGGAAATCAGCGCGTTGCAGCAGGTGTCCAGAAGTGCCCTGCGCGCCGGATGGGCCGAGGGCACGGGCTGTATGGGCGCCAGCCCGTCGGGCAGCGGGCGCACGGCCACTTCGCCCACGGGCGCCAGCCCCGGCCAGGCATGGGGGGCCACGGGCGCGCCAAGGGCCGAGACATGCGCCGTGTCGGCCGGCAGAAGCGACACCGAGAAGCCGTGCATGTCCAGCGAGGTCATCAGCGCCGCGGGGCCGATCATCCATTTCACCTTCGCCCCCAGGGACGAGCGCGCCAGTTCCTCGGCCAGAACCGACATTTCCAGTGGCGTCGTGGCGCCCAGGTTGTTCAGCAGCGCCACCTGGTCACCCGGCCCCGCATGCGATGCAAGCCGGTCGGCCACCATGGCCATCGCGGCGCGGGCACCGCCGAAATCCACCTGCTCGATCCCCGCCTCGCCATGGATGCCAAGGCCCAGTTCGGCGCGGCCCGCGGGGATGCGGTCCTCTTTCGGGCTGCCGGGGACAGTGCAGGTGTCCAGGCTCATTCCGATGGACACCACACCGTCGATCACCTGGCGGGCGGCGGCGGCAACGGCATCAAGCTCTGCCCCCTGCTCGGCCAGCGCACCCGCGATCTTGTGCACAAACAGGGTTCCGGCCACGCCGCGGGCCTGCGGCAGGTCGGGCAGCGCCACGTCATCGTCCACGATCACCATCTCGACCCGCAGGCCGAAGGCACGGGCGCGTTCGGCGGCCAGGCCAAAGTTCAGCCGGTCGCCGGTGTAGTTCTTCACGATCAGCAGGCAGCCGGCCTTGCCGGTGACAGCCAGGATGCCCGCCAGAACGGCATCGACCGAGGGCGAGGCGAAGACGTCGCCGCAGACTGCGGCGGTCAGCATGCCCTGGCCGACAAAGCCCGCGTGGCTGGGTTCGTGCCCAGACCCGCCGCCCGACACCAGTGCCACCTTGGACCGGTCCCAATCGGTGCGGACGACCACCTTGATGTGCGGGTAGCCGTCCAGCCGCGCCAGCCGCCCGGCGCCCGTTCGCAACAGGCCGTCGATCGCTTCCGTGACCAGTGTGTCCTTGGAATTCATGAACTGTTTCATGGAGATGGCTCCTGCAGGCGGTTGCCGTCGGCGCTGAACCACAGGGGGTTCCAGGGCCGGATGTTCACTGTGTCGCCAGAGGCGAGCGGGGTGTGGGGATCGGCCAGCGTGATGAGGTGGTGCGGACCGAGGGCAAGATGCAGGCGGGTCTGGTCGCCCAGGTGTTCGACCCGCTGGACTTTGGCGGGCTGCCCCTCGCCCAGACGGATGTGTTCGGGGCGCAGGCCGATCTGCGTGGCGCGGGGCGGCGCGCCGGGGCCGAAGGCAGAGGCGGGAAGCAGGTTGATGCGCGGCTGGCCCAGGCGGCCCGCCACATAGACCGACACCGGGGCTTCGTAGATTTCCCTGGGTGTTCCGAACTGTACGAGGCGACCTTCATCCAGCACGCCGACATGCGTGGCCATTGTCATTGCCTCGATCTGGTCGTGCGTGACGTACAGGAACGTCGCGCCCAACTCGCTGTGGATGCGCTTCAGTTCGATCCGCAGGTCGGCACGCAGCTTGGCATCAAGGCTGCTGAGCGGCTCGTCCATCAGATAGATGCGCGGGCTGCGCACCAGCGCACGGCCAATGGACACCCGCTGCATCTCGCCGCCGGAAAGCTGCGTGGCCTTGTTGTCCAGCTTGTGCGAAATCCGCAGGACTTCTGCCACCGCGTTGATCTGCCTTGTGATTTCGTCTTGGGGCAGGTTCAGGACGGGTGAACGCAGGGGGAAGGCCAGATTCTCGCGCACGGTCATGTGCGGATAAAGCGAGTATTGCTGGAACACCATGGCCACATCGCGCTGCGCCGGGGTCAGTCCCTTCACCGAGGTTCCGTCGATGGACACATCACCGCTGTCCGGTTGGTCGAGACCGGCGATCAGGCGCAGCGTGGTGGTCTTGCCTGCGCCTGTGGGGCCCAGCAGCACAACAAAGGCGCCATCGGGAACGGTCATGGACACGCCCTGCAACGCACGCGTCTTTCCGTATGACTTGCAAAGGCTTGTAAGGCGAACTTCAGCCATCGATCAGGCTTTCGTTGGCAGCCGTGCGCAGGGCGCGCCCCGAGGTGGCGTCGAACAGGCTGAGCGTTTCGGAATTGAAGGCAAGTCCCGGCGTTTCGCCCGGGCTGACGCGCAGCGCCGAGGAGGTGCGCGCCTTCACCATGCCGTGCGGGGTCGAGAGCGTCACGATCTGGGTCGTGCCAAGGTATTCGACGGCTTCAACGCGGCCCCTGTAGGTGTCGGCGTCGGAAAAGGACACATGTTCTGGCCGGACACCCAGCGCCAGAGCCCCCTTCGCGCCCTCCCGCAGGGCAGGAAGCGCGATCGGCACGCCCAGTGACACCGCCGTGTCGCCCGGCGCCGCGGCCCCGTCGAAGCGCAGGAAGTTCATCGGCGGCGAGCCGATGAATTCTGCCACGAACATGGTGGCGGGGTGGTCATAGATCGCCTGCGGCGTGCCGAACTGTTCCACAACCCCATGATTCATCACCACAATCTTGTCGCCCATCTGCATCGCTTCCAGCTGGTCATGGGTGACGTAGACAGTGGTCGCATGCATCCGGTCGTGCAGGGCGCGCAGTTCTTCGGCCATGGTTTCGCGGAATTCGGCATCCAGCGCGCCCAGCGGTTCGTCCATCATGAAGGCCTTGGGGTTGCGCACGATGGCGCGGCCCAGCGCCACCCTTTGCCGGTCGCCGCCCGAAAGGCCGCCCACGGGCTTGTCCAGCATGTGCTCGATGCGCAGGATACGGGCGACCTCGGCCACCTTGGCGGCGATCTGTGCCTTGGGAACACCTTGGGAAACAAGGGGATACGAGATGTTCTTGCGGACGTTGAGGTGCGGGTAGAGGGCGAACATCTGGAATACCATAGCGATGTCGCGCTGTGATGCGGGTTTCTGGCTGACCTCTTCCCCGTCAATCAGAATTTCGCCGCTGGTCGGCAGTTCCAGCCCGGCGATCATGCGCAGCGTGGTGGTCTTGCCGCAGCCCGAGGGACCAAGCAGCATGAAGAACTCGCCGTCCGCGATGGTGAAGGACGATCCCTTCACCGCCGTAAAGTTTCCGAATTCTTTCCGCAGGTTGCGGATCACGATCTCGGCCACAGGGCTACTCCGGGAAGTGGCTGGTGATGATGAACATCACCGTGCCGACAAGTGTGACAACAAAGGACCAGGTGAAAGCCCAGAGGAAGAAGGGTTGCATCAGCATGATGACGCCCAGCGCGATCAGGCAGGTGGCCAGCATTTCCCAGGGGCCGCGGCGCAGGTGGAGAAGGCCGGAGAGGAAGGCGTTCATGGGTGTCGCTTTTCCGTGGTCGGTGCGTAGGGTTTCTGTGGTGCTTCCGTAGCTACAGCGCCGTTCGTCATTTCCGCACCGCGCCGAAGGTGATTCCGCGCAAGAGGTGCTTCCGCAGGAAGATGGTGAACACCATGACCGGCAGCAGGAACAGGGTCGCGGCGGCAGCCACGGCGGGCCAGTCGATGCCACCGCCGACCGCAAGGATGGTGGGAATGAACGGCGGCGCCGTCTGCGCGTTGCCCGAGGTGAGCAGCACGGCGAAGGCGTATTCGTTCCAGGCGAAGATCAGGCAGAAGATCGCGGTACTGGCGATGCCGGTGACGGCCTGCGGCAGCACGACCTTGCGGAAGGCCTGGAACCGCGTGTAGCCATCGATCAGCGCAGCTTCCTCGTATTCGCGCGGAATTTCGTCGATGAAGCCTTTCAGCAGCCAGACCGCCAGCGACATATTGACCGCCGTGTAGAGCAGGATCATGCCCAGGTGCGTGTCCGACAGGCCGAGTTCGCGGTACATCAGGTAGATCGGGATGGCGACAGCGATGGGCGGCATCATCCGGGTGGACAGGATGAAGAACAGAAGGTCGTCCTTCAGCGGCACCCGGAAGCGCGAGAAGCCGTAGGCCGCCAGCGTGCCCAGAAAGATCGACAGCGCGGTCGAGCCGAAGCCGATGATGACCGAGTTCAGGAAGCGTTCGCCGAACCGCGAGGGGCCCGAGATGACGGTGCCCTGTTCGCGCACGATCTTGTCGTACCAGGTTTCGGGCGGCGGCAGGGCGGCGAAGTCTTCCTGCGAGATGCGGGTCTGGGTGGTAAACAGGTTCACATAGCCCTGCAGCGAGAGTTCCGACACCACCTTGGGCGGGTAGGCGATGGAATCGGGGCCGGTCTTGAAGCTGGTGGAGATGATCCAGACCAGCGGCAGGAGGGTGATGATGCAGTAGATCGTGACCAGCGCGCCGGCAAACAGCTTGGACGCGCGCGAGGGTTCGGTGACGGAGTAGGCGCTCATCTTTCCTTCACCTTGTTCAGGGCCTTCACATAGATCGAGGCGAGGCCGAAGACGGTGACGAAGAGGATGATGGCGTAAGCCGAGGCATAGCCGGTGCGCCATTTCTCGAATGCTTCGCGTTTCAGGTCGATGCTGGCCAGCAGGGTTTCGTTGCCCGGGCCGCCGCCGGTCAGCAGCACCACAAGGTCGAACATCTTGAAGTTCTCGATGCCGCGGAACAGCACGGCCAGCATCAGGAACGGCAGCGCCATGGGCACGGTGATGGTCCAGAACTGGCGCCATTTCGAGGCGCGGTC
The DNA here is from genome assembly GCA_964559535.1 of uncultured Rhodobacterales bacterium. Lineage (GTDB taxonomy): Bacteria > Pseudomonadota > Alphaproteobacteria > Rhodobacterales > Rhodobacteraceae > CAZLIC01. Next base: position 28,358 of record CAZLIC010000016.1, on the reverse strand, counting down.
CACCTCGGCCGCTTCGTAGATGTAGTCGGGGATCGAGCGCAGGCCGGCCAGGCAGATGAGCATCACGAAGGGCGTCCACATCCAGGTGTCGACAATGATGATGGACCAGGGTGCCCAGCCGCCCGGCCCCAGCATCGAGAAGCTTCCGGCCGGAATTCCGGTGAGGAACTCGACGGCGTAGTTCACAAGGCCGATCTGCGGCTGGTAGAGGAACGTCCAGAAGTTGCCCACCACGGCGGGCGACAGCATCATCGGCAGCACGATCAGCGTGGTGACAAGGTCGTTGCCGCGGAACTTGCGGTTGATCAGCCAGGCCAGCGTGAAGCCGATCAGCACCTGGAACACGATGGTCCAGATCAGGAAATGGGCGGTTGTCTGCATGTTCGCCCAAGTATCGGCGTCGGTCAGGATGCGCTGGTAGTTGCGCAGGCCGACCCATTTGACCTCGGCGTTGGGCTTGTTGGCGGCAAAATTGGTGAACGACAGGCGGATCGTCCAGATCAGCGGGAAGATGTTGATCGCCAGCAGAAGGATGATCGACGGCGCCACAAACAGCCAGGCGATGGTCCGGTCGGACAGGCCGCGGATGCGGCGCGCGACCGTGGGCGGCGTGGCGCGGGCCATGCGGGTGGAGAGGGCGTCGGTCATGAAGGTCGCACTTTCGGAATCGGTTTCCGCGCAGCATACGCGGAAAACGGCGGGGTGAACCCCGCCCTACACCGGGGGTAGGGCGGGGTTCACCCCGCCATGGCATGGGTGCACGGGGCGGGGTTTCCCCCGCCCCGGCCGGGACTACAGCTTGCCTTCGTCCTGGAACACTTCGGTCCAGTCGGCGATCAGGCCATCCAGCGCCTCTTTCGCGGTGCCGTTGCCGGCCACCACATAGTCATGGATGCGGGCCTGCGAGGCCTGCAGCAGCGAGGCGTAGGCGGGTTCGGCCCAGAAGTCCTTCACGATGGCCATCGAGTCGAGGAAGGTCTGCGCATAGGGCTGGCTGGTGGCAAAGGACGGATCCTCGACCACCGCGCGCAGGCACGAGAAGCCGCCGACCGACCACCACTTTTCCTGCACGTCCTTCTGCGCGAACCATTTGATGTAGGCCAGCGCGCCGTCCATGTTGTCGGTGTTGGCCACCACGCTGATGCCCTGCCCGCCCAGCTGGGCGAAACGCTCGCCGCCCGGGCCAGCGGGGTTCACCAGATAGCCGGTCTTGCCGCCGCCCACGTTGGGGTCAACCTCGAAGCCCGGCCAGGTGAAGGCAAAGTTCATCTGCAGCGCGACTTGGCCCGACTTGTAGGCGTCAATCCCCTCGCCCATGTAGGTGTTCGAGGTGCCGGGCGCGACGCAGCAATCGTAGAGCGACTTGTAGAACTCAAGGCCCGCCACGGCGCCGTCCGAGTTCACGAAGCCCTCCATGTCGTAGGGCTTGTCGGGGTTGTCGTATTTGAACCCGAAGGAATACAGCACGTCCATGGCACCCATGGTGATGCCTTCGGACCCACGCTCGGTGTAGAGCGAGGCGCCGAACACCTTCTTGCCGTCGATTTCACGGCCCTGGAAGAACTCGGCGATGTCCTTCAGTTCGGCCATGGTGGCGGGCGCCGTCAGGTCGCGGCCGTACTTTTCCTTGAAGGCGGCGGCGATTTCCGGACGCTCGAACCAGTCCTTGCGGTAGGTCCAGCCGACCACGTCACCGAAGGCGGGCAGCGACCAGTAGTTGGGCGTGTTCTTCGGCCATTCGGAATAGCCGGTGACGGTGGCCGGAACGAACGCGTCCATCGAGATGCCGTTGGCATCGAAGAATTCGTTCAGCTTGACGTACCAGCCGTTCTCGGCGGCGCCGCCGATCCATTGGCTGTCGCCGATCATCAGGTCGCACAGCTGGCCGCCCGAGTTCAGTTCGTTCAGCATGCGGTCGGCGAAGTTGGGCCAGGGAACGAACTCGAAGTTCATCTTGGTGCCGGTCTGCGCCTCGAAGTCCTTCGAGAGTTCGACCAGCGCGTTCGCCGGGTCCCAGGCGGCCCAGCAGAGGGTGAGTTCGTCGGCAGATGCAGTGGACGCAAGCGCCACGGCCATGGCCGCCGTGGCGGCCAGATGTTTGACCTTCATCGTGATCCTCCCGTTTGGAAACCGGTGTCCCGCGCCACCACGCGGGCCCTTTCCTGACGCGCATCCTAGGCCGCTGGGCGCGAGTCGGGCAAGGAAAATATGAGGTGCGTACCTCAGATTTCTGCCGTTCCTTTTGTCAGTGGACTTATGCCAGCAAATTCTGCCTATTGCACCGTCTCGGCATCCGCCGGAAGGTTCTCGCGGATGACGATTTCGATGCGCAGCGCCTCTTGACCGGCATCCAGTGGCGCCCGGTCGGCCTTGGCGCGCAGCACGCGGAAGGCGGAACGGGCCAGATGGCCCAGGTTCTGCGTGACCACCGCCGCCATGTCGCCGACCAGAAGCGAATCGCGCGTGAACGGCGTGAGTTCGTGCCCGACGACCGTGACCCGGCCGCGCAGGCCTTGCGCGGCAATGGCGGCCTGCAAGGCGCGGTGGCCCGAACCCAACAGGTAAATCCCGCGCAGGGCGGCGGCATGGCGCCGCGCCTCGGCCACCACCTGCGCCAGGTTGTCGGCGCGGCCATGGGTTTCCAGCGTTTGCAGCACTTCGATCTGCGGAAACTGCGCCTGCATCACCTCGTCAAAGCCGCGGCGGCGTTCGATGGCGTCGCGGAGCAGCATCGAGGGCGCGAGGACCAGCACCTGCGCGGGCGCCGGGCCCAGGAAGCGGCCCATCAGCACCGCCGCCGTGCGCCCCGCGGCGCGCGAATCGATGCCGACAAAATGGTCGCGGTCGGTGGCGGGAAGGTCGGAAACCATTGTGACAACAGGGACTCCCCGTGCGCGCAGGGCACGGACGGCATCGCGCACCACCGGCGTTTCCGGGGCCATCAGGGCCACCCCGGCGGTGTCCTCGGGCAGGGCGGCCAGCATCTGCGCCAGCGCGTGCATGTCTTCGGCCGGAAACCGCATGATACGGGTCTCGGTGCGCGCCGCGGCGGCCTGTGCGGCGGCGTCGGACAGGGCGCGGGTCAGGGTCTGCACGAACTGGCTGTCGCTGTCGGGCAGCACCACGGCCATGCGGTAGCTCCGGCTGCGGGCCAGGTTGGCGGCCGCCATGTCGCGCACATAGCCAAGCCGGGAAATGGCGTCATTCACCGCCGACACGGTTTTTGCGCGCACGCCGGGGCGGGCGTTCAGCACGCGGTCCACCGTGGCCAGACTGACCCCCGCCTCGCGCGCAATGTCGATGACCGTGGGCCTGCCCATGCCGTTCCTCCCGCCGCCTTTATCGGGTTCGGCGTGAGGTACGTCAATCAGCCGCGTGACATCAGCGCGTCAATCTCGGCCCGCGACGGCATCGAGGGCGCCGTGCCGGGGCGGGTGACGCTGATCGAGGCGGTGGCGCAGCCGAAACGCACGGCATCCACCGGATCGCGGCCTTCCGCCAGCGCCACGGCGAAGCCGCCGTTGAAGGCATCGCCCGCCCCTGTGGTTTCCACCACCGGCCCGGCCTTGAACACCGGCTGCAGCGTGGACCGCCCGCCCCGTTCGCGCAGAAGCGCGCCCTTTTCGCCCAGCGTGACGACGACGGCGCCCACGCCACGGGCCAGCAGCGCATCGGCGGCTTTCTCGGCCTCGGCGATGGTCGTGACAGGCAGGCCGGTCAGCGATTCCGTCTCGGTCTCGTTCGGGGTCACGTAGTCGCAGAGCGCAAGGATGTCGTCCGACAGCGGCGCGGCCGGGGCCGGGTTCAGGATGGTGATGGCGCCGCCCGCACGGGCGATTTCCAGCGCGCGTTTCGCGGCCGGGATCGGCTGTTCAAGCTGAGTGATGAACACCCCTGCCCCGCCGATCAGCGCGGCGTTCTTCTCGATGTCCTGCAGGTTGATCCGGCCTGCGGCGCCCGGCGCGATGATGATGGCGTTGTTGCCGGTGGCGTCCTCGATGAAGATATAGGCCGCCCCGGTGTAGCTTTCGGTGTCATCCGTCACATGCGGCGTCACCCCCGCCTTCGCCCAGGTGTCGCGCGCGAGCTTGGCGAAGTCGTCCACCCCCAGCCGCGTGACGATGTGCGTGTCACCCCCGGCCATGGCGGCGGCGACCGCCTGGTTCGACCCCTTGCCGCCCGGCCCCAGCACGAACTTGTGGCCAAGGATCGTCTCGCCCATCTTCGGCTGGCGGTCGGCGCGGTAGGCGGTGTCGGCGACGAAGACGCCAAGGATGACGATGGGTTTCATGGGTTCCTCTTGCGGATGGCGCCGGGGGATCAGGCGTCGGGCGGGATCACGCCCTTGCGGAACATGAAGCAGCCGTAGAAGCGGCGCTCGCCCGTCTGGATGACGGCATAGGATTTGCGGGCCATGTCGTAGAAGGCGAAGCGTTCGATGCCGATCATGGCGCGCGGGCGGCCTTCGGCGGCGTCGATTTCGGCCTGAACTTCCTGTTGCACGGGCGGGATCTCGGCAGGGTTGCCCACCACCTCCATCCGGCCCGCGAAATCGTCGACGAAGGTGTCCAGCGGGTAGACCGACAGGATGGCCTGCGCGGCCTGCGCCGCGGTGAGGTTGTCCATCCGCAAGAGTTGCCCGGTGACGGTGGCTCGGGCGACGCTGTCACTTGGGAAGTTGGTGTCGGCGAGGATGAGCACGTCGCCGTGGCCCATGGCACGCAGCACGTGCAGGACGTCGGCGTTCAGGCGGGGGTCGATGCCTTTGAGCATGGTCGGGCTCCTGTCAGGGCCAGAGGCGGCGGATTTCGGCGGCGACGGCGTGGCCCAGGGTGGCATGGGCGGCGGCAGTGTAGTGAATGCCGTCCAGCGGGTCAGCGGCGATGTGTCTGCCTGCGTCCAGGAAGGCTGCGCCCTGGCGGGCACATTCGGCGGCCAAGAGCGGCGGCAGGGCCTGCGATTTCGCGGCGCCGCCGGCGAACATGTCGGCAAGGCAGCCGGTTTCCAGAATGGGGGGCGGGCAGATGACCAGAATGGCGGGGGACCCGCCGGCGGGTCCGCAACCCGCGGCGGCGGCAGTGCGGATCAGGCGGCCGATGGACAGCGCGATGTCCATGGCGCCCACGGCAAAGCGCGGCTTCAGGTCGTTGGTGCCAAGTTTCAGCACCACAAGGTCCAGCGGGCGATGCGATTCCAGGATGGCGGGCAGCACGGACAGGCCGTTGCGGTGGTCACCCTCGATGGGGTCGTCATGCACCGTGGTGCGGCCGGGCAGGCCCTCTTCGATCACGTGCCAGCCGGGCAGGGCCGCGGCCAGAACGCCGGGCCACCGGTCGGCGCGGGGCAGGCGGCGGCGGTCGTCAAGATGCGCCAGCGCCAGGGTGCCGTGGGTGTTCGAATCGCCGTAGAGAAGGACAGTGCGTGTCACAGGCGTATCCCCGTACGGGCGTCGAAGCGGTGCAGGGTCTGGGGGTCGGGCGCGACGGTCAGCGCGTCGCCGGTGCGGAAGGCGACGCGGTCGCGGAACAGCGCGGTCAGGTCGCGGTCATTCCAGCGCAACACAACGTGGGTTTCCGAGCCGGTGGGTTCCACCACGGCCACGGTGCAGTCCAGCCCGGCATCGGCGGGTGCCAGGTGTTCGGGGCGCACGCCCAGCGTGATGGCCTGCCCTTCGGCAAGGCCGCCCGCGGGGGCGACGGGGATTTCGCCTATGGTGATCTGCCCGCGCGAAACCGTGGCGGGCAGCATGTTCATCGCGGGCGAGCCGATGAAGCCCGCAACAAAGGTGTTCGCCGGGCGGTCGTACAGGTCCAGCGGCGCGCCCACCTGCTCGATCCGGCCCGCCTGCAGCACCACGATCTTGTCGGCCATCGTCATCGCTTCGATCTGGTCATGCGTGACGTAGACAGTGGTGGTCTTCAGCCGCTGGTGCAACTCGCGGATTTCGGTGCGCATCTGCACGCGCAGCTTGGCGTCCAGGTTCGACAGCGGTTCGTCGAACAGGAACACCTGCGGGTCGCGGACGATGGCGCGGCCCATGGCCACGCGCTGCCGCTGCCCGCCCGACAGCGCGCGGGGGTAACGGTCAAGGTACGGCGTCAGGCCCAGGATGCCGGCGGCGCGTTCCACCTTCTGGCGGACCAGCGCCTTGTCCTCGCCCTTCATCTTCAGCGCGAAGCCCATGTTGGCCGCGACCGTCTTGTGCGGGTAGAGCGCATAGTTCTGGAACACCATGGCAATGTCGCGCTCGGACGGCGGCAGGTTGTTCACCCGCCGCTCGCCGATGCGGATGTCGCCCGCGGAAATCTCTTCCAGCCCCGCGATCATGCGCAAAAGCGTGGACTTGCCGCAGCCCGAAGGGCCGACCAGCACGACGAACTCGCCATCGACGATGTCGAGGTCAAGCTTCTCGATCACCGTCACGGCGCCGTAGGCCTTGCGCAGGTTGCGGATCGTCACACCGGCCATCTGTCCCCCCGTTTGGCCCAAGGCTTAGCGAAGCCGCCGCGGCCTGTCCATCGGGCTGTCATGCTAACATGTCAGTCCTTGACAGGCCGGCCGGCGGTTGGGCAAGGTCGCGTCAAGGTGTGGCAGGGGAGAGGGGCCCCTGCCCTGCCGTGACCGGACGACACAGGGGGGGCGGGCCGCAGGGCCCCGTACACCCCGGGCAACAGGGAGGACGATCCGTGAAAGTCGATCACTACAACGCAATCGTGGGGCGGATGACGCGCCGCGGCGTGCTGCGCGGGGCAACCGCGATGGCCGGTGCCGCCGCGATGACGGGTGCCGGGCTTATGCCGCGGCGCGCGATGGCCGACGCACATGCCAACGTGCGCGCGCAGATCCTGGCGATTCCGGGCGTGGGCGCGGGCAGCCCGACCGATGCCGACTGGCAGAAGGTGGGCGAGCTGTGCCTGGGCGCCACCAAGGCGAACGTGGCCGAGGGCGAGTTCGCGGGCGTCGAGCTGACCTTCATGGGTCTGAACAACCAGAACCTGCACAACCTGCTGTTCCGCGGGTTTCTGAAGCCGTGGGAGGCCTATACCGGCGCCAAGATCAACTGGATCGACCTGGCGCAGGCCGACTACAACCCGCGCCTGCAGCAGGCGATTGCCACCGGCACGGTCGACTTCGACATCATCGAGATGGGCGCGCCCTTCGAGGGCGATACTGCCAGCAAGGGCCTGCTGGACGAGATGCCCGACTGGGTGAAGACGCAGATCGAGGCGGATGACCTGGTGGGCTACCTGCAGGCGCCCGTGGGCACATGGGAAGGCAAGACCTACCGCATCACCATTGACGGCGACTGCCACACCTTCGCCTACCGCAAGGATTACTTCGGCGAAGGCGCCATCGGCGGCGCCACCGTGCCGACCACCTGGGAAGACGTGAACGCAGTGTCGAAGGCGCTGATCGGCCAGACCGACCCGCTGACCGGCCTGCCCGCGCATGGCTTCCTGGACCCGCTGAAGGGCTGGGGCGGCTTCGGCTTCTACTTCCTGGAAGACCGCGCTTCGGCCTATGCCAAGCACCCCGACGATCCGGCATGGCTGTTCGACCCCGACACGATGAAGCCGCGCGTCAACAACCCGGCCTGGGTGCAGGCCATCCAGGACGTGATGGACCTGATCGCGGCGGGCGCCTACCCGGCCGACCAGATCAACGCCGACCCGGGCACCACCGCGTTCTCGCAGTTCCTCGCGGGCACCGGCTCGATGCTCACCTGGTGGGGCGACGTGGGCTCGTCGGCCAAGACCTCGGACACCTCGGTGGTGGGCGATGTCACCGGCTTCTCGATCAACCCCGGTGCCAAGCGCGTCTACAACTCGAAGGCGGGCGCCTGGGAAGAGAAGGAAAACTTCGCGCCGAACATGGCCTACATCGGCTGGGGCGTCTATGTGACCAGCCGCGTGTCGGGCGACGAGAAGAAGCGCAAGGCGGCGTGGAGTGCGGCGGCGCATTTGGGCGGCAAGGACCTGTCGCTGTGGACGGCGGCCTATCCCTCGGGCTTCCAGCCCTACCGCAACTCGCACTTCAACTATGAAGAGTGGGAAGCGGCCGGGTATGACCGCGCCTATATCGAGGACTACCTGGGGTCGAACGCGGATTCGTACAACCACCCGAACGCCGCCATCGAACCGCGCATCCCCGGCATCTTCCAGTACTACTCGGTGGCCGAGGACGAACTGGCCAAGGGCTTTGCCGGCCAGTACAAATCGGCGCAGGAAACCGCCGATGCCATCGCCGCCGCCTGGGAAAAGATCACCGACCAGATCGGGCGGGAAAGCCAGATCGCGCTCTACAAGGCGTCGCTCGGGATGTGATCCGGCCCGTAGGATGGGCAATATTGCCCATCCTACCTTTGCATCCGGCGCGCCGGGCAACCGGCGCGCCCTTTGCCATTAGGCACGGTTCGCGACGACCTCGGCGTAGGCACTGTCCACGACCATCGTGCCGTCCTTCGCGCGGTTCATCCCGCCGATCAGGTCCAGAAGGTCGCGCTCCAACGCCGCTCTGCCACCCTCGTCCAGCGCGGCAAAGGCCTTCAGCATCGGCCCGTACCAGCTGCGGAACACATCAACGAAATGCGCGGGCGAGCGGTAGCGGAAGGCAAAGCTACGCGGCGTGATCTGCAGCCGCACCCGGTCGCCGAACAGTTTAGCCAGATGCGCCTCGGTTCCCCAGAGTGCCGGGGACTGCGCCCCGGGTGCCGGAGGGATATGGCGGCCAATGGTCCTGAAGACCTGGCCGATGAACCCCTCGGGCGTCCAGTTCGCCATGCCGATCCGGCCGTCCCGGCGGCAGACCCGGACCAGTTCGTCCGCCGCCTTCTGGTGGTCGGCGGTGAACATCACGCCGAAGCTCGACAGCACGACATCGAACTGCCCCGCCCCGAAGGGCAGGTTCTCGGCATCCGCCGTCTGGAAATCGACCTCCAGCCCCTCGGCCAAGGCCCGCGCCCGGCCACGGTCCAGCAGCGGCCCGACATAGTCGGTCGAGGTCACCTGCCCATAGCGCCGCGCCGCGGCCAGCGTGGCATTGCCGTTGCCCGCCGCCACATCCAGCACCGCCTCTCCGGCCCGAAGGTCCACCGCCTCGCAGAGCGTCTCTCCGACGATCTGCAGCGTGGTGCCCACGACGGCATAGTCGCCCGACGCCCATGCCGCCTGCTGTCTGCCCTTCAGCGCCACCAGATCGGGGGCTGCAGGCACGTCCATGTTCGCTTGCATCATCTGTCCTCACCTTGCCTGACCGGGACGTCCGTCATCCCACGGACCCAAGGCTAGACGCGGCGGCGCGCGGCGTTCAGTGCAGGAAGTGTATCAAAGCGCTACACTTTCCGGAGCGCTGGTTGCGGCCGTGGCATAGGTCGAGGGCACGAACCAGTCCTTCATGGTCTGCGCCAGTTCCCGCGTGCCGGTCAGTTGGATCGTGCCGCGCGCGACCTCTGCGGTCAGGCGGGAATAGCCGAGGAACACCGACGTCATCGGCCTGAGCCCGGCATGGACATAAAGATCGACGTCCTGCCCGGGATCGGTGGTGCAGAGGTCGGTCGGATGGCCGGGCCGCACCAGAAGCCAGAAGTCGGCTTCCTGCGGCGTGCCCGGATCGAAGGTGAAGCGCACGACCCATCGCCGCGCAGGCGGCATGCGCGCCACATCCACCTTGCGCCGCACGTTCCACATCAGGATCCGCACATCCAAATGTTCCATCGTCACGTCGCGATCGATATTGCGGAAGGCCCATTTCCCAAGATCGTTCACGATGGGCCGCAACTCTTCGGCGGCGGGGGTCAGATGGTAGCTGATCTCGGTGCGGACGCCCCGTACCCGCCGGATCACCAGCCCGTTCTGCTCCATCTCCTTCAGGCGGCGCGACAGGAGCGTGGGTGACATGTCGGGGACGCCGCGGTGAATCTCGTTGAACCGCGTGGCGCCGTTGAAGAACTCGCACAAGACAAGAAGGGTCCAGCGCGGTTCGAGCACCTCGCCCACCTTGGCGATCGGGCAGAAGCTCAGATAGCAATCCTTGGACATGGGATACCTCCGGAACAGAAGTTACGTCCGAAGGGCCTACCGATCCAGTCCACATTCTGTAGCGCACTGCGGCCTTGCGTTCGTCCCTGCGGGTGAACGGGCGCTCGTACGTCAACAACCCGAGCCGGGGCATCTCTGCGACGAACCGCGTCTCGGGCGACGAGAAGAAGCGGAAGGCGGCCTGGTCGGCGGCGGCGCATCTGGGCGGCAAGGACATCTCGCTGTGGATGGCGGCCTATCCCTCGGGCTTCCAGCCCTACCGCAACTCGCACTTCATCTTCGAAGAGTGGGAAGCGGCGGGTCATGACCGGGCCTTCGTCGAGGATTACCTCGGCTCGAACCGCGACAGCTACAACCACCCGAACGCCGCGATCGAGCCGCGCATCCCCGGCATCTTCCAGTACTACTCGGTGGCCGAGGACGAACTGGCCAAGGGCTTTGCCGGCCAGTACAAATCGGCGCAGGAAACCGCCGATGCCATCGCCGCCGCCTGGGAAAAGATCACCGACCAGATCGGCCGCGACAGCCAGATCGCGCTGTACAAGGCGTCTCTGGGGATGTGATCACGGCCCCGGCCTGATGAACGAAGGGCGCGCCGTCGGCGCGCCCTTTCCTTTTGTCATGCCGTCAAGATTGCAGCGGCCTGCCATCCTGCACCAGCCCGGCGCACCCGCAGCCGAAAGCGGCGCGCGGGTTCTGCGCCCGCGCGCCGCCCGAATGTCGGGTCCTGCCGCCAGCCTCAGCGCGAGATGGTCGTGGACAGGCCCAGCATCGACGAGAACTTCCAGCCGCCCGTCATCGCCGAACGCGCCGTGCGGCCCGTGCTGACCAGTTTCATCGGCCAGAACTTCGTCGACATGTAGGCCCCGCCCGAAATCGCCGAGGTGCGGGGGCGGTCGGGGCTGAGCCCGCGCCCGAACACGCGGCCATGCGACAGGCGCGAATGCGGGTTCGACATGAAGAAGGGGTGGTCCTTCATCACCCGGTTCGTCCGGGTCATGTCAGGCACTTCACGGATGTAGCGGTCCTGTTCCTCGACGCCGGCATCAATTGCGGCGGTCCGGTTCACGGTGTTGATCGCCTTGCGGGCCGTCCCCATGGGGGCAAACGGCGCGCGAACGACAAGCAGCGCCTGCCCGCCGGTCATCGCCCTGGCATAGGCTTCGGCAGTCGCCGGTGCGACCCGCGCCGCGCGCATCCGCTCGGCAGCACCTTCCTGTCCGGTGATCACATCGATCGTGTCATTTCCCAGCCCGCCGGCCAAGAGCGCCTGGACGACAGCGCCGACAGTTTCGGCGTCGGGATACAGCCTTGTGATGATTGTGGTCATGTCTCTTACCCTGTTGGTCCCATTTGCCCGGAACGGGCCGTTCAGTCACACACTTGAAACGGAAGGTTCTGCCCCGCCCATGCGCTCTTCCGCGCCTGTGGCCTGACCGCCGCTGGCCGACCAGCCGCGCATCGGCAGCGCAAGCAGAAGCGCCAGCAGCAGCAGCCCGATCTCCAGGCCGAAAACCGGGATATAGGGCGCGGCGCTTGCGGTTCCACCCGCCGGGGCCGACAGGATGACCGCGTCGCGGATCACCCCGCCTACGGCGATGGCAAGGCCTGCGGCCGTCGTCTGCACGGCCCCCCACGCGCCCAGCGAAAGTCCGATCTGGTCGCGCGGGGCCGAGCGCATGGTGGCGGTCAGCGTGCCGTGCCCGAACAGCCCTGCACCAAGGCCGGCCAGCAGCGTTGCCGCCACCAGAACGGACGCAGACCCGAAAACCGACGCCAGGATCACAAGACCGAAGGCCGGCACACCGGCCAAGGCGCCGAACATCGCCACCTCGACCGGCCTGCCGCCACGGCCCAGCCAGCGCGAGGCAAGGCCGAAACCCACAAGGCTGCCGAAGGCAAGGATCACCGTCAGGCGGGTGGTCTGCGCCACCGACATGTGCAGGACCTGCCCGCCGAACGGCTCCAGCAGTACATCCGCCATGCCGAAGCCTGCGGTGCCGAAGGCGACCACCGCCAGAAACCGCACCACGCCGGGCCGTTCCGTCAGGCGCGCCCAGGCCTCGGCAAAGCCCGGTTCCTTGCGTGCGACCATGCCCCGCGCCCGGTTGCGGGCCTCTTGCTTCCACATGGCAAGGCCGTTCAGCACCACGGTCACCACCGCCGACCCCTGGATCACCTGGATCAGGCGAAGCGGCGAGTAGGACTGCAGCAAAAGCCCGTAGATGAACGCGCTGGCGATCATGCCCAGCAAAAGCATGACATACATCAGCCCGACAACCTTGGGCTGGTCCGCCTCGGGAACCAGATCGGTGGCCAGGGCAAGGCCAACGGTCTGGACCATGTGCATCCCCGCACCGACCAGCAGGAAGGACAGTCCCGCAGCGCCCAGGCCGATCCAGCGTGGAGCATCCACCGCCTCGCCGTAGCCGGACAGCACCAGAAGCGCGAAGGGCATGATGGCGAACCCGCCGAACTGCAGCATTGTACCCTTGTAGATGAACGGAATGCGCCGCAGTCCAAGGGCAGACTTGAAGGTATCGGACCTGAAGCCGATCAGCGCCCGGAACGGCGCGAACAGCAGCGGAAGTGCCAGCATCACCGCGACAAGCGTTGCGGGAACGGCCAGCTCCACGATCATCACGCGGTTGAGCGTGCCGACCATCAGCACCAGCGCCATGCCGACCGTCACCTGAAACAGCGACAACCGCAGCAGGCGCGACAGCGGCACCTCGGCGCTCGCCACGTCGGCGAACGGCAGGTACTGCGTGCCCAGCCCGGCCAGCTTGCCCAGGGCAAAGCGCTTGTAGTCGAACATGTGCGTCACCCATTGCGGCCCGGGCGCCCGATTGCCGGGCGCCTGGCGTGAACAGGTGAGACCCGATGCCAGAGGACAAAGGGCCTCACGCAGGTCTTGACCCGCCCGGAGACCGGGCGGGCCCGTTCAGTTCAGCGATGCCATCGATTCCGGCAGGGTCAGGACGGCACGGGTCACGGTGCCATCCGGCATCTTGATCAGCACTTCCTGAGAGCCCGACGGATTGAAGGACGCTTTGGCGACATCCGGCGTCTCGACGACGAGGGACGCCGAGCCGGCCCCCAGCGGCTTGCCCGACAGGAAGTCCGACACCCACGTCGTGTTGCTGAGCACGGCGACATGGACGGCAAACGACCCGACGGCCACGGCCGACAGGAACAGCGGAACGCCGACGGTCGGCTTGACGACAAGCCACATCTTCGCGTTGTTCATGGCGCCCTCCTCAGCCGAGCCACGGCGTGGTGACGGCCACCAGCATGTGCGCGATCAGGGCAATCACCCCGAACACGCGCGTGCCATCGATCAGATAGCTGTGTACTTCTTCTGCTTCTTTCAGCGTCAGGCCAGTCGGCCAGACTCTGTCCGGATCATTGGGCATTTCGCTCCTCCTTAGTCCCTGTCGTCGGATGTTGTCTGAGGCGAACCGACGACACCTTGTTCGCCCGGAACACTGGCCCTGCTACAGACCCGCCGGCCCACTGCACCTTGCGACAATATGTCAATTTGTCATTACAACTTCAACTGTAAAGCCACATGTACACTTGTGCCGCGGTTTCCGGGCGGGCCGTGGCAAAGAGAGAGCAATATTCATTCTGCGCAAAGGCTTGGACGGATCACGGCGCGGCCGACTGCTGGAACCGCCCCGCGGCGTGCTGCAAGACCGCCAAGCCGTGGATCGCGCCCGGGCAAAGGGCATCTGCTGATTCCATGGGCAGTTCCCTTCTTTCCTGCGGTGCAAAGGGGCCGGGAAGGCTGTGTCGATTTACGGCTTTCCGAACCGGAACCGGGCAGCTAACATGTCAGCCATGAGCAACGGCGACCTTCTCCATATCGTCACGAACGACGACATCTCGATCGCACGCAGGCGGTTCGGGCAGGGGATCGTCTGGGGCTCGGGCATCCTGCTGCTGGCCATCGCGGCGGCACAGACGGCGCAGGTGCTGGGCTGGCAGGACTTCGGCTTTGCCAACTGGCGGCCGACGCTTTACGCCTATTGCACCTGGGCGGTGGCATTGTGCTGGGCGCAGGTGCTGGTGCGCGGCGAGCAAGGCAAACGGGTGCTGTTCGTGCTGCCCGCGGCGCTGTTCGTGGTGTCGCTGACCGTGTTTCCGCTGCTGTTCGGCGTGCTGATCGGGCTGTCGGACTGGAACCTGTCCAGCCCCGACGGCCGCCGGTTCAACGGCGTCGCCAACATCGTGCAGATGTGGCACGACCCGTTTTACTGGAACGCGTTGGGCAACATGGTGTGGTACACCGCCGCGATCCTGGTGGAATACGCCATAGCCTTCGGCCTGGCGCTGATCCTGGCCGGGCAGATCCGGGCGCGGAAGTTCTTCCGGGTGGCCTTCCTTCTGCCGCTGATGCTGTCGCCTGTGGCCGTGTCGTGGATGATCGGCAAGTCGATGCTGGAGGCGCGGTTCGGGCCGCTGGCGCGGCTGGCGCGGGCCCTGGGCGTGGACAACCCCAGCTTCTTCGGCGACCCTTGGACCGCCAAGCTGACCATCATGGCGATGGACGCCTGGACCTACATTCCGTTCATGATGATCATGCTGCTGGCCGGGCTGCAGGCGATCCCGAAAGAGCTGCAGGAAGCCAGCCGGGTGGACGGCGCCACGGGGTGGAAGTCGTTCTGGGAAATCACCTTTCCGCTGATGCTGCCGGTGTCGATCACGGCCATCCTGATCCGCATCATCTTCAAGCTGAAACTGGCCGACATCGTGATCAACGTCACCTCGGGCGGGCCGGGCGGCGCCACCGACACCGTCACCTCCTTCATCTTCCGCGAGTACCGGGAACGGTCGAACGTGGGGTACGGCACGCTCTTGGCCTTCGTCTACCTGATCCTGATCATCATCTTCATGACCGTGCTGATGAAGCTGGCTGACCGCTGGACAAGGCCCCGCACCTGATGGCGCAGATGACTGACAGCACACAGATTTTCCGCGACGGCGAGGCCGACCGGGCGTTCCGGGTGAAGTGGTGGTCGGGGCGGATTGCCGTCTATGGCGTGCTGATCCTGTGGGCGGTCATCTGCCTGTTCCCGATCTACTGGACCGTCACCACCAGCTTCAAGATGGCGCCGAACGTGATGAAGGGCGCGCTGGTGCCCTGGGTGGACTATGACCCAAGCTGGCTGGGCCTGCGGTCACTGGGCCTTTCGCCCGACACCATCGGCAATGAGTCCACCGTGCGGGCCGAGTTCCTGAAGCGGTTCATGAATTCGCTGGTGATCGCGCTGGTGTCCTCGACCCTGGCGGTGGTGCTGGGAGCGCTGGCGGCCTATGGCCTGTCGCGGTTTTCCTATCGCTGGGCCTGGATGAAGAACCAGGACATCAGCTTCTTCTTCCTGTCGCAGCTGATCCTGCCGCCGGTGGTGCTGGCCCTGCCCTTCCTGGTGCTGTACCGCGAGCTGGACCTTCTGGACAGCCGCGTGGGGCTGATCCTGCTGTACACCCTGTCGGTGTTGCCGATCGTGATCTGGATCATGCGCGACCAGTTCGCCTCGATCCCGACCGAGCTGGAAGAGGCGGCGCTGGTGGACGGCCTTTCGATCTGGGGGGCGTTCCTGACGATCATCCTGCCCATCGCGCTGCCCGGCATGGTGGCGGCCTTCATCCTGAGCCTTGTGCTGACCTGGAACGAATACTTCTTCGCGGCACTCCTGACCTCGACCTATGCCAACACGCTGCCGGTGATGGTGGCATCGCAGACCGGCAGCCAGGGGATTTCCTGGTGGTCGATGGCGGCGCTGTCCACCGCCGCGATCCTGCCGCTGGTGGTGATCGGCGTGGTGCTGGAGCGCTACATCATCAAGGGCATGGCCGCGGGGGCGGTGAAGTGATGTCCCAGCGTGGGACACGTATGTCATGTCAATGAAATCAATGCGTTGCGCGGTCGCGTTAGCGATTTCTTCATGAATCGGGGGCGGTGGTGCTGAAAGGGATCGACCAGCGGCTTTCGGCCGAGATCGTCCATGTGCTGATGCTGATGGGGCATGGCGACGATCTGGTGATCTGCGACGTGAACCACCCGGCCGCCAGCATTGCCGCCGACACGACCCACGGCCGGCTGGTGGACATGGCGGGATGCGATATTCCCGCGGCGGCGCGCGCGATCCTGAGCCTGATGCCGCTGGATACCTTCGTGCCCGCGCCGGTGACGCGGATGCATGTGGTGGGCAACCCCGACGGCGTGGTGCCGGTGTTTGCGCGGATGCAGGCGGTGATTGACGCGGCCGAGGGGCGGCCCGTGGCCATGCAGGCGGTGGAGCGGTTCGATTTCTATGCCGCTGCGCGCAGGGCCTTTGCCATTGTGCGCACGGCCGACAGCGGGCCCTATGGCTGTTTCATCCTGAAGAAGGGCGTCGTGACCCTGCCGGACCTGGGCACCTAAGGCGGGGTGAACCCCGCCCTACCCAAGGCGCCCCCGGTCTGGCACCCTGCGGGCACCCGATCCCGAGGCGCACATGACCTTTGCCCCAGACCAACTGCGACGGCAGCGTTGGAAATTCCTGCCCCGCGTGCTGGCCACCGCCGATGCCGAGGCCGAGATGATTGCCACCGACCCGGTGCTGCGGCAGGCGCTGCTGGACGAGCAGCGCATCGGCCGCCGCATTGCCTCGGTGGGCCGGGACACGGCGGTGGTCATCATCGCGCTGTTCCTGCCGTTCCTGAACCCGCACTGGGGCGTGGTGTACTACGAGGCGATGCTGGCGCTGTTCTGGTTCAGCGGTCGGTTGCGCGCGCGCTTTGCGCGCATCGGGCGGTCCTTGCCGGAACTGGCGATGATCCTGTTCGACATCGTGCTGCTGATCTTCCTTGCGGTGGTGCCGAACCCGTTTGCGTCGGTGGCCGCCCCCACGGCCTTCGGGTTTCGCTGGGGGACGTTCCAGTACCTTTACCTGGTGTTGGCCCTGGCGACGCTGGCCTATTCCTGGCGCACGGTGTGGACGGTGGGCCTGACGGCGGCGGGGCTGTGGCTGCTGGCGGTGCTGGCGGTGGATCTGTTCGGGGCCGAGTATCCGGTGGCCGACGAGGCCGCCCGGCTGGTGGCAGAAACGCTGGGCAACACCGACGTCCTGGGGTTTGTGAACCTGAACGCGGTGCAGTGGACCCTGCGGGTGCAGGAGGCGCTGGTGTTCGTGATTGTCGCCGGGGCGCTGACGCTGAAGGGCTGGCGGTCGAACCAGCTGCTCTTGCGGCAAGCCCGGCTGGCGGCCGAGCGCGAGAACCTGTCACGCTATTTTGCGCCCACCATCGTGGACCGGCTGGCGCGTGCGTCGTCCGATGCGCTGGCGCCGAAAAGCCAGGAGATTGCGGTGATGTTCGTCGATCTGGTGGGGTTCACCGAATACGCCGAGACGCATGGCGAGACCGAGGTGCTGGCCTTCCTGAAGCGGTACTATGCGGTCATCGAGACCATCGTGTTCGACCATGGCGGCACGCTGGACAAGTATCTGGGCGACGGGGTGATGGCGACCTTCGGCACGCCGGTGCCGGAGCCGGGCGATGCGGCCAATGCGGTGCGCGCCGCCCGGGCGGTGGTGGTGGCGGTCGATGCGCTGCGGGCAGGCTTGCGCGTTTCGGTGGGGGTGCATTTCGGGCGGGCCACCGTGGGCGACGTGGGCCCGTCGCGGCGGCTGGAATTTGCCGTGGTCGGCGACACCGTGAACGTGGCCTCGCGGCTGGAGGCGGCGACACGCCAGGTCGGGGCGCGGGTGGTGATCAGCGAGGCCCTGGCGGCGCGGGTGCGGGCCGAGGCGGGCGATGTGGCGCTGGCGGGGTTCACCGCCTGCCCGGGGCTGGCGCTGCGGGGGCGATCGGCGCCGGTGGATGCCTGGGCGCTGAGCAGCCAGACTTGAGTTCCGCCCATGCGGCGCCTATGCCTGACGCAAGCCGAAAAGGAGCGAGCCCATGCGCCTGTCATCCGACCTTGCCGATGCCATCGGGCAGACGCCGCTGATCCGCCTGCGCAAGGCCAGCGAACTGACCGGCTGCGAGATCCTGGGCAAGTGCGAGTTCCTGAACCCCGGCCAGTCGGTGAAGGACCGTGCGGCGCTGTACATCATCCGCGATGCCGTGGCGCGGGGCGAACTGCGGCCGGGCGGCACGATTGTGGAAGGCACGGCGGGGAACACCGGAATCGGGCTGGCGCTGGTGGGCGCCAGCATGGGGTTCCGCACGGTGATCGTGATCCCCGAGACGCAGAGCCAGGAAAAGAAGGACATGCTGCGGCTGGCCGGGGCCGAGCTGGTGCAGGTGCCCGCGGCGCCCTACCGCAACCCGAACAACTATGTCCGCTATTCCGGCCGCCTGGCCGAGGAGCTGGCGCGCACCGAGCCGAACGGGGCGATCTGGGCCAACCAGTTTGACAACGTGGCGAACCGGCAGGCGCATGTGGAAACGACCGGACCCGAGGTTTGGGAGCAGACGCAGGGCAAGGTTGACGGGTTCATCTGCGCGGTCGGGTCGGGCGGCACGCTGGCGGGCGTGGCCCTGGCGTTGCAGCCGAAGGGTGTGAAGATCGGCCTGGCCGACCCGGAAGGCGCGGCGCTGCACAGCTTCTACACCGAGGGCGTGCTGGAAAGCCCCGGGTCGTCCATCACCGAAGGCATCGGTCAGGGCCGCATCACGGCGAACCTGGACGGCTTCAAGCCCGATTTCAGCTGGCGCATACCCGATGCCGAGGCGCTGCCCATTGTGTTCGACCTGTTGAAGGATGAAGGGCTGTGCATGGGCGGGTCCACCGGCATCAACATCGCCGGGGCCATCCGCATGGCAAAGGCGATGGGTCCGGGGCACACCATCGTGACCATCCTGTGCGACTATGGCAGCCGCTATCAGTCCAAGCTGTACAACCCCGCGTTCCTGAAGGAAAAGGGCCTGCCGGTGCCCGATTGGCTGGATCGCGCGCCGCGCGCCATTCCTTCCGTTTTCGCCGATACATGACGGGTCTGCGCCTGCGCGGGCACCTGGCGGCCCGTCTGGCCGTGCTTTGGCTGGCCGCGCTTTGGCTGGCCGTGGTGCCCGCCTTGGCACAGCAGGGCACGTCGCTGGACTATGGCGCCTGGAACACCGTGGCCGGACGGGCGGAATCGCTGGTGGCGGGGGGCATCGCCTCGGTTCCGCTGCTGGAACAGGTGCGCGGACGGGTGGCCGACTGGCGCGCTGCCTTTCTGGCCGCGCAGGGCGAGAACGGCGCCCGCATTACCACATTGCGCGGTCAGATCGCTGCGCTGGGCCCCGCGCCCGTTGACGGCGCGGTCGATGCGCCCGAGATCGCCGAACGCCGCCGCGCCCTGACCGAACAGTTGCTGCAGTTGCAGTCACCGGTGATTGCCGCAGAAGAGGCCTACAGCCGCGCGGACGGCCTGATCCGCGAGATCGACCGGCAATTGCGCGAACGGCAGGCGGCGGCACTGACGCGCCTGCTGCCGTCGCCGCTGAACCCGGCGAACTGGGCGGCGGGGCTGACGGCCCTGCGGAACGAGCTTTTGAAACTGGGAAGCGAGGCGCTGAGCCCGGTGACCGATGCCGAGCGCCGCGCCGCGGTGGTGGCGCGTCTGCCGGGGGCTGTGGGGCTGACGGTTCTGGCGGTGCTGCTGTTGTGGCGGGGGCGGCGCTGGTTCGATGCGCTGCCGGCCGAGCTGATGGCGGGGGCATCGCTGCCAAGGCGGCGGGTGCTGGCCTTTGCCGCCTCGCTGGGGCAGATCCTGGTGCCGCTGAGCGGGCTGCATGCGCTGGTCGCCGCAATCCGCATCACCGGCATTCCGGGGCCGCAGATGCAGACCCTGCTGGACGGCATTCTTGTCGCGGGGCTGGTGCTGTTCTTTGCGCGCTGGCTGGCCTTCCGCCTGTTCCCCGACGACGGCACCGGACCCTTTGTCGGCACAAGGCACGGCCGGGGCTGGGTATGGACGCTGCTGCTGGGCCTGTTGTGCGCCGTCGAGGTTGTGCGCCGCGTCCTGTTCGACCCGCTTCGGCTGGACGATGCTGCGGCGGCCACGCTGATGTTTCCGGGCATTGCCGTGACCGGTCTGGTGCTGGTGCGGCTGGGCTTTGTCATTCGCGCCCGCGTTGCATCGGCACACAACCCGGACGAGCCCCTGACCTATCGTGACCGCATCGTCGGATTGCTTGCGCGGCTTTCCATCGCCACAGGCGCGGCCGGGCCCTTGCTGGGCGCCGTGGGTTACCTGCCTGCGGGGCATGGCATCGTCTATCCGATGGCCCTGTCGCTGGGGCTGGCGGGCCTGATCCTGGTGCTGCAGCAGCTGTCGGCCGAGGTCTTTGCCTGGATCACCGGGGGAGAAGCCGCGCGCGACGGGCTTGGGCCGGTCCTGACCGGGTTTGCGCTGACGGTGCTGTCGATGCCCTTGTTCGCGCTGATCTGGGGGGTGCGCGGGTCGGACATCGTGGAGATCTACGCCCGTGTGCGCGAGGGCTTTACCTTGGGCGGGGCGCGCATCTCGCCCGGCAGTTTCCTTGTCTTTGCGGCGGTCTTTGCCCTGGGCTATGGCGCCACGCGGCTGCTGCAGGGGGCGCTGAAATCCACTGTCCTGCCCAAGACCCGGCTGGACCCCGGCGGACAGAACGCCGTGGTGTCGGGCACAGGCTATGTCGGCATCTTCCTGGCCGCGCTGGCCGCCATCAACGCCGCGGGGATCGATTTGTCGGGGCTGGCCATCGTGGCCGGGGCGCTGTCGGTGGGCATCGGTTTCGGACTGCAGACCATCGTGTCGAACTTCGTGTCGGGCATCATCCTGTTGATCGAGCGCCCGGTCAGCGAGGGCGACTGGATCGAGGTGGGCCCGGTGTCGGGGATCGTGAAGGCGATTTCGGTGCGGTCCACCCGCATCCAGACCTTTGACCGTGCCGATGTGATTGTGCCGAACGCCGACCTGGTGACGGGGCGTGTCACGAACTGGACGCGCTTCAGCCTGTCGGGGCGGCTGGTGGTGCCCGTGGCTGTGCCCTTTACCGAGGACAGCCGCGTGGTGGACCGCGTGCTGCGCGAGATTGCGGCCGATCAGCCGATGGCGTTGCTGAACCCCACGCCCATCGTGGTGTTCACCGGTTTCGGCCCCGAGGTGATGACCTTCGAGATCCGGCTGATCCTGCGGGATGTGAACTTCAGCCCCGAGGTGCGGTCCGAGATCAACCACCAGATCGCCCGCCGCTTTGCCGAGGAGGGCATCTGCCTGTCGGCCGCGCAGCGCGATTTCCAGCTGCGGCAGGCGGCCGACGCGGCGGCGGCGACACTGGACGAACAGGCGCTGAACGCCCTGCTGAAGGAAAGGCCCGCATGACCGAACTTCTGTTCCGATCCGACCCCTATCTTGCCAGTGCCGAGGGCCGCGTGACGGCGCATACGCCCGAAGGCGGGCTGGTGCTGGACCGGACCGTGTTCTACGCCACGGGCGGCGGGCAGCCGGGCGACTGCGGCTGGCTGGACTGGGACGGGGGCCGCATGCCGGTGGCCACGGCAGTCAAGGTCGCCGGCGGCGTGGCGCTGGTGCCGGCCGAGCCGGTGACCCTGCCCCCGGTGGGCGCTGTGGTGACACAGCGGCTGGACTGGGAACGCCGCCACCGCCACATGCGCGTGCACACGGCGCTGCACCTTCTGTCGGTCGTCATACCGCTGCCGGTTACCGGTGGCGCCATCGGCGAAGGCCGCGGACGGCTGGATTTCGACATGCCCGAAGCACCCGCCGACACCACGCGCATCGAGGCGGCGCTGAACGCGCTGATCGACCGCGATCTGGCGGTGACGGATGAGTGGATCAGCGACGACGACCTGCTGGCCAACCCGGGGCTGGTCAAGACCCTGTCGGTGATGCCGCCCATGGGTCAGGGCCGCGTGCGTCTGGTGCGCATCGGGCAAGGTGCGGCGCAGGTGGACCTGCAGCCTTGCGGCGGCACCCATGTGGGGCGCACCGCCGAGATCGGGCGGGTCGAGATCGGCCGGATCGAGAAGAAGGGGCGGCAGAACCGCCGCGTGAGCATTTCGCTGGCGTAGCGCGCTGTGTCAGGCGGGGGCGCCAAGACGGCGGGCGATGCCGCCCAGGACCTCGGGTGGCGCCGCACCGATGACCAGAAGTCCGGTCGCCCCGCGGTCCCACGTCAGGAAATCCAGGTCGAACGCCCTGCCCTGGCGCAGCCCGGCCGGCGCGGGCGGCGGCGCGGCCCGCGCCAGCAGGCAGACCGCCACGACGCGCCCCTGGCCATCGAGAAAGCCAAGCTGCACCAGCGGCTGCCCGCCCAGGTTGAGCAGTTCGACCCGCGCCAGCGTCATGTCGGGCAGGGCCGTGACGATGGCGGCGACATCGGTTCCCGTGGCCGCCGAGGCCTGCGCCGTGGCCGCCGCCAGCTGCGGGCCGGTCATCGGTGCCGTGCGGAAGGTCTCGGGCGTCATCAGCCGCACATAGGCGGCCACGGCCTGTGACCACGGCATCGGCGCGGCGGCGGTTTCGGACGCAGGTGTGCCGGGCCGCGGCAACCAGGTCAGTCCGACCGTGACCAGCAGCACGGCGGCCACTGCCGCGGCGGCAAAGGCACCAAGGCGTTGCCAGCGCACCCAGCTTCGCTGCCCCTGCAGGCGGGCCAGGTGCATCTGCATGCGGTCAACCGGAGCGGCCGTCAGCAGCGCGTCAGCGGCCGGGGCCAGAAGCCGCGCCATCGGGTCCAGCGCGTGCAGGCGTTCGGCAAGGTCGTCATCGCGCCCCGCGGCGGTTTCGATGGCCTGCGCCTCGACCGGGCTGGCGCCGCCCGACAGATAGCGCCGCAGAACGGCATCGTCGAAATGAGAGGATTGCTTCATCGGTCTTGCCCCGCGGTTTTTCCGGGTTGTTGTGATGTGGCCTGCGCGCGCAACAGCCGCTGCAAGGCCAGACGCGCCGTGTTCAGGCGGCTGGTCACCGTGCCAACCGGAATGCCCAGCGTCTCGGCCGCTTCGCGGTAGGTGAAGCCTTCGAAATACACCAGGCCCACGACCTCGCGCTGCGCGTCGGGCAGCTTGTCAACCATGGCAGCGGCCTGCCGGGCCGTCATGGCATCTTCGGCCGACAGTCCCTGCAGGAAATCCGGCTCGGACAGGGCACGGCTGGCGGCGCGCCCGAAGGCCATCCTGCGCCGCACCTCGTTCTGCCAGATCGAGGCAAGGATGGAGAAGGTCCAGTGGTCCAGCCGTGATGCCGGGTCGAACTGCCGTGCCCGTTCCAGCGCGCGCAGGCAGGTCGCCTGCACCAGATCCTCGGCGGCGGCGTGGTCGCGCGTCAGCACGATGGCAAACCGCCACAGCCGCGGCAGAAGCGGCCCGAGCCCCAGGCTCACGGCGGGCTGGCTGTCATGCATGCTGCGGTCTCGTCGGTGGTTGCTTGCCGGAGCGAAGGCGAAAGGGCATTCGTTCCCGCCCCGGCAAAGGTTGCAGCCTTACAGGAAGGCGAAGTCGCGGGCCGAGAAATCGTCCAGCGCCGCAATGGCCTCGGTGCCGGCCAGCGTGTTGATGTTGGCCAGCACACGGATGTCGGCGGTGGCCTCGTTCAGGTTCTCGGAATAGACCAGCCGGTTGATGCCCAGCGCCGAGTTCCAGTACACGAAGAAGCCCGCGCCGACGACATCCACGTTCTCGGCAATCAGGCTCGCCGCCGCGCCGGCGTTGAACACAGTGGCCGCATTGGCGTCGTTGTCGGTGTCCTGCAGCACGATGATATTGGCCCCGGCCTTGATGTCGGCGGCCAGGCTGACCGACACCTTCTTGTTGCCGGTGACGCCGAACACCTCGGTGTCGAACAGGAAGCGGTCTTCGCCGATGGTCCAGTCGGTCAGGATGTCGGGGGTGTTTTCGGCCTGGCGGATGTTGTCGCCCGCGATGATCAGCGAGCTTTCGAAAGCCTGGCCGTCGAAGACCACCCTGTCGCGGCCTTCGCCTCCGGTGATGGTATCGACGCCCAGCCCGCCGTTCAGCACGTCGCTGCCCGCACCGCCATTCAGCCGGTCCAGTCCGTTGCCACCAGAGATCTGGTCGCGCCCGTTGCCGCCGTCCAGCAGGTCGTCGCCTTCGCCGCCGAACAGGCCGTCGCGGCCGCCGTTCCCGGCCAGCGCATCGGCCCCGGCACCGCCCAGCAGCGCGTCGGCTGCATTGCCGCCGACCAGCAGGTCATTGCCGCCAAGACCTTCGGCCAGGGTCAGCGGATTGCCGGACAGGTCGGCCGACAGGATGTCGGCGGTTTCCGTGCCGGTGGTGACGGCCGGGGCGAAGTCGGACAGGATGTCCTGCAGAAGTGCTGTCGCGGCGGGATCGCCGGCTTCGGAGGCGGCGTTGAACGCCGCAACCGCGGCCAGAAAGTCAGCCGTCAGGGCATTGAGAAAGGGGGAGTTGGGCATGCGTGTCTCCATCATGGGGCGCGCAGGCGGTCCGGGGAGGTGGCTGCCTGGTCGCGATGGGTGAACACGCGGGCGCCGGTTTCGCGTCGATCACGAAACGGCGAGGTTGGCTGCGCGAGGTCGCAACCCGAAAGAAGAGGGGCAGCGGGCCCCCCGCTGCCTTGTCCGATCTGCCGGTGCCGGTGTCAGGCGACGATCGTCGCCTCGGTTGCCGCCCGCAGGTCGGCCTCGGTGACGCCGGGGGCACATTCGACGATGCGCAGGCCGCCCGGCACCACGTCCAGCACGCCCAGGTTCGAGATGATGCGGTTCACCACCCCTGCCCCGGTCAGCGGCAGGGTGCAGGCCTTCAGCACCTTCGATTCGCCATGCTTTGACGTGTGGTCCATCACCACCACCACGCGGCCCACACCGGCCACCAGATCCATCGCGCCGCCCATGCCCTTGACCAGCTTGCCCGGAATCATCCAGTTTGCCAGATCGCCGTTCTCGGCCACTTCCATGGCGCCCAGGATGGCCATGGCGATCTTGCCGCCGCGGATCATGGCGAAGGACTGTGCCGAATCGAAATAGGCGGTCTGCGGCAGTTCGGTGATGGTCTGCTTGCCCGCGTTGATGAGGTCGGCATCCTCCTCGCCCTCAAAGGGGAAGGGCCCCATGCCCAACATGCCGTTTTCCGACTGCAGCGTCACCGTCATGCCTGCGGGGATATAGTTCGACACCAGCGTCGGGATGCCGATGCCCAGGTTCACATACATGCCGTCCTGCAGTTCCTGCGCCGCGCGGGCGGCCATCTGGTTGCGATCCCAGCCCTTGGTTTGTGTGGCCATCAGCGTCCTCGCTTTCCTTTGGACGGGGTTCGCGGTTCGGAAAACACGGCCTGCAGGGCCTGAATCGCCGCTTCGTCGTCAAAGTCATCTTCCGCAACCTGTGTTGCGGCCATCATGAAAGAATTCAGGTTCGTGGCGCTGGCCGTCACATAGGCGCCCAGCAGGCCGGGGTTGGACATCGCATAGCCCGCGCCGAACAGGGCGTCGAGCTTGGCTACCCCGGCATCGACGAACAGGTCCGTGAAGGCGACGGCGGTGTGGCCGGCCTCAAGGTCCTCGGTTTGCATCAGGCGGCCTCCTTCTTGCGCACGGTGCGCTGTTCGATGCGCTTTTCGTGGGTGCCCTGCACGATCTTGTGCACATAGATGCCCGGCAGGTGGATCGTGTCGGGGTCGAGCGAGCCCAGGGCCACGATTTCCTCGACCTCGGCCACGCAGACCTTGCCGCAGGTGGCGGCGGGGACGTTGAAGTTGCGCGCCGTCTTGCGGAACACCAGGTTGCCCGAAGGGTCGGCTTTCCAGGCCTTCACGATGGCAAGGTCGGCCACGATGCCGCGTTCCAGGATGTAGGTCTTGCCGTCGAAGTCCTTGTGTTCCTTGCCTTCGGCAATGATCGTGCCCACGCCGGTGCGGGTATAGAAGCCGGGAATGCCCGCGCCACCCGCGCGCATCCGCTCGGCCAGCGTGCCCTGCGGGTTGAACTCGACCTCCAGTTCGCCCGCCAGAAACTGCCGCATGAACTCGGCATTCTCGCCCACATAGGACGAGATCATCTTCTTCACCTGCCGGGTCTGCAGCAGGATGCCGATGCCGAAGTTGTCGACCCCCGCGTTGTTGGAGGCAAAGGTCAGGTCCTTCACGCCCGCATCGCGGATGGCGGCGATGCACAGTTCGGGGATGCCGCACAGGCCGAACCCGCCCGAGGCGATCAGCATGCCGTCCCGCAGCACGCCTTCCAGCGCCTCGCCTGCGCTGCCTGCAATCTTGCTCATCCGCGTTTCCCCTGCCCGCCTTGCGTCATTGCCGTTTTGCGGCAGGGCGGCGCGAAGGTCAATCGCCGCGCCGCGGCGATTTCAGCGGCGCAGGCGCAAGGCCGGGCGGTCGCCTGCCATCAGGATCATGGCGCCGTCGCGGATGTCGAAATGCGTGATGGCGGGCAACACGGCCAGGAACGTGGCCTCCAGTTGCATCAGCACCCCCGCGCAGGCCATGCGGGTGGCGCCGGTCGGGCCGAAGGTCAGCCCTTCCCCGGTCAGCCGGTAGCTGCCGGTGAAGCGGTTGCAGGCGGCCTTGCCGCCCAGTTCGCCGCCGCGAACGAAGGTCATCGTCACGTCGTTGCCCTCGGCCACCGGGTTGCCCTCGATCTCGGCCACCGCCCAGGTGCCTTCGATCAGGCTTTCGGGGTCGCCGCCGCAGCCCAGGAAGATCTCGCCCCCCGCCTCGGCGGTGACCGACAGAGGGTGCGGCATGCCCGTCATCGTGTCGTAGCAGGGGCCGGGCGACAGGGTGAAGGAAAAGCCCAAGGCAGGCACGTAGGTCAGGCCCGCGGCGCCCAGAACCGGGTCGGGCAGCGGCCCGGCCGACTGCGCGCCGGTTTCGGCGGTGAAGCTGGCGCCGTCGCGCGCGGCATCCAGCCGCCAGCCGGGCTCGTTGCCGGTTGCCTGCAGGGGCACAAGGTCGGGCGTGCGGAAGCGGCTGCAGGCGGGCAGCGTGGTGCCGTCCCAGGTGATGGCTGCGGTCAGATCGTCGCCCGCAAAGGCGGTCTGCGGCGTCTGGCTGTCGGCGAAACCGGTGCCAGCCGCCGCCAGAACGCGCAACTCGGGGCCCCGCTCCAGCCGCGCCAACTGCCCGGCCTCGCCAAAGCGCAGCAGATCGCGCCCGCAGGCCCAGAGCTTCAGTTCGTTGGCGGGCACATAGGGGCCGATCATGATGGGACCCAACGCGGTATCCTGCGTGTCTTCGCCGATGTCGACCAGTCCGGAAATCCAGGTGGTGCGGCCGTTCTCGATGACCGTGGCGCGCAGCCGCAGCACGGTGTCGGGGGCTTCCATCTGGAACGGCACCGGAATCTGCCGCCCGCCGGTGGCCTGGCGCAGTTCGGTCAGCGTGCCGTCGGGCGCCACCAGTTCGATCAGCATCTGCGCGCCGGGGTCCAGCGCGACACCGGCGCGATGGGTCAGTTCGCCCGACAGGGTGCGCGCCGGTGCCGCGGGCGCGGCAAGGGCCAGCACAAGGGCGGCAAAGGCGGCGGCGGCAAACAAGGGTCGCATCGGCGTCTCCTTTTTGGCGGCAGGATGCGCGGCGGGGTACGGCGCGGTCAACCGGCACGTTGCCGCGCCCGCGGCAGAAGGCTAGACAGGGCAGCAGGGCCCGCGTGGTGGAACGGTAGACACTGGGGACTTAAAATCCCGGCGTGCTTGACGAAAAGCGTAACCTGATCATGCACTTAGACTTGATACAAGACCGACGAAGCCCGGAATAGGCCCGAAAAGATTGTCGCCCAGACTTTGTCTGGGCTAAGACGTGAAGAATTGCGGACGTGGCGAAATGGTAGACGCTGGGGTCTTAAACACCCTTTCCTTTGGAGTACGGGTTCGAGTCCCGTCGTCCGCACCATAAGAAATGGCCATGACCGATCCTCCGGTCATGGCCATTTGTCTCAGTGGTGCACCCGAGCCTGCGAAACGCGGCTCGCAACGTAGCGGTTCATCACCGCCCGCCAGACCGGATCGTGAGTGAGGTCCTCCCACTCGGCGTCGCTGGGCCAAGCCTTTCTCACCCACGCAACACGGTCCTCGTCTAGTTGGAGGGGGTCGATGACCTGCGGCTTGTAACCCATGCAAGTGAGGGCGTATTCAAAGACGGCCTTATTGACCGCTTTGTACTCACTCAAGTCCGGAGCGCCGGTCACCTGTAGCCAAAGCTCCCACGGTCGGATTACTGGCCGACCGGCGAGTAAATCACGCCACTCTTGGTCACGCATCCGGCTCACCCCCAACAGTCAGGGGCAGGGCGTTTGGCCTGCTGCCGGTTTCGTGGACACGAAGATAAGATCGTGACCGAGGAACTGG
>CAZLIC010000015.1:0-69510 GCA_964559535.1 uncultured Rhodobacterales bacterium | reverse complement strand
AAAATGGCTGCGTAAGTTCTACGGATGCACTCCGTCAAAAATGGGGGGATTACCGCGGGCCTGCCGCAGTTCCAGATCGAGTATCTGACGTTGATCTTCTTGCCGTTCCCGGTGCATCCGCTCTGCCTCGAAAGCGGCCTCGATCGCCAGCGGTTCTACCGCGCGCAGCAACTCGCCTGCAACCGCCGCATCGACCCTTGGGCCTCCAAAGGTCATGCACCGGGGCAGGCCCATCATCAGGTTGGGCTTGTCGCAGCGATAGACGGGCCGACTTTGCGGATTGCCTGTGTCGGCGACGCTCAGTCGCCGCCCGCACCGCCCGCACGTCATGACCCCCGAGAGCAGTGCCTTGCCACCCCGGCCTGACTTTGTGCCGCCGGCGCGGCCATGGTTGTTGAGGGCCAACTGCTTCTGGTTGCGCTCGTAGTCCTCCCAGCTGATGTAGCCCTCGTGGTGATCCTTGATGAAGACCTCCCAGGTCCCTGCCGGCTTGCCGTGCCCGTAACTCCGACGTGCGCGCCCATCAACGATGGAGGTGCGCTTCTCACTCTTCCCATAGACGTAAACGCCTGCCTAGAGAGGATTCTTGAGGACTGCGATGACGTTGCGGTACCGGATCGGCAGCCAGGTGAAGCTGGTCATACGGCCCTCATCCGAAGGTCGCGGGAAGTGGATCTGATCCCCTTTCATCGATAGCAGCACATGGCGGGCGCTGCCAAGTTCGCGGAAGCGGGCAAAGATGAGCCGGATCACTTGCTGCAACCGTAGATCAGGGTCGAACCCCAGACCTGCTTCGCGATGCCAGATATAACCAAATGGCACCGACAGGCGCAGTTCGCCCCGGCGTGCCTTCGACCTGGCGGCATCAAGCATCCGCGTTCTGAGCACGCCCAACTCGAACTCGCTGATGCTGCCCTTCATGCCCAGGAGCAGCCGATCATTGGGCAGGCAAGGATTGTAGATGCCGTCGTGGTCGATGACCCGGGCTTCGACAAGTCCGCACAGCTCCAGCAGATGGTGCCAGTCCCTACCACTGCGCGCGAGCCGCGACGCGTCCTGGCACAGGACGGCGCCGACCTTGCCCGCACACAACCCGGCAACCAGGCGATCAAAGCCCGGGCGCGCCACGGTTCCGCTCGCCGATCGACCAAGGTCGTCGTCGATGACCTCGATGTCGATGAACCCGCGCTGGCGTGCGACATCGACCAGATCATACTGCCGTCGCTGGCTCTCCAGGTTCGTCATGACCTGCGATTGCGTCGACTGGCGCACATAGACGACGGCCTTGCGCTTGAGGAGCGTTGCCGGGACCAGCTCAGTGCCGGTCATCACTGAGCTCCTCCACCATGAGCCCTGCGGCTTGCATCAGAATTTGCGCCAGCGTCGACACCGCCTTGCGCCGCTCTGTGTTGTCCAGACCCTCCAGCCGGTGGGATTCGAACTCCATGTTCAATTGCCGGCCGTGAACCAGTGCCGACATGCCGCGATGCCTCATTGCCTTCCTCCACCCGAGCGATTCCCTGTTCGCTTTGGGAGTGTGAGGACCTGGTGGCAGGCGTGACCAGTTCGCTCAAATCGACCAGTGCCGCCAGATCGACCTGCGGCGACCCTATGGTCATGCCAGCACAAAACACCGGATCAACCATCCAACCGGCGATCGTCACGACGACGTCCGTTGGACCCGATACCTGGAGGAACTGGCCCGTCGCCCGCCGCTCAACGCGGCGAACGCAAACCTTCTGGCCAAAGTAAGGGTGCCAGCGGTATTGAACCTCCAGCTCCTCCCCGACATGGGCAGAATGAACGGGCGATGGCGCTGACCCGGAAAACGCCCTCTTCGCCGGGCACGATGAAGGCGGCGTCGCCTGGGGCCGCATCGCCTCGCTGATCGAAACCTGCAAAATCAACGGCATCGAGCCCTTCGCCGATCTCAAGGCAACCCTGACCGCGATTGCCAACGGCCACCCGCAAAGCCGCCTCGACGACCTGCTGCCGTGGAACTTCACCTCTTCAAGATAAGCTGAGCGTGCTTTCCAGCGACCGCTTACGCCCGTGACGCGCGGCCGCCGCTTCAGGGCAGGATCTGCAGCCAGACCCAGATCGTCAGGATCGACAGCGCCGTGGCCACCAGCACGGCCGTTGCGGCCACGCGTTTGGCCACCCCGTACAGATGCGCAAACAGATAGGCATTCACCCCCGGCGCCATCGCCGCGGTCAGCACGGCCGAGCGCAGCGAGTCGCGGTTCAGGTCGAAGACGAAGTGCGCCAGAAGGTAGGCAATGCCGGGATGCAGGATCAGGCTGATGGCGCAGACCATGGCGACCGTGGCCATGTCGCCCTCGGGCCGGTAACGAAACAGCACGCCGCCTAGGCCGAACAGGGCGGTGGGAATGCCCGCCGCTACCACCATGTCCACCGCCGAGGCGGCCACCCGGGGAAGCGGCAGCCCCGATAGATTGACGATGAACCCGGCCGTAATGCCGATGACCAGCGGTTGGGCGAAGATCGCCTTCACGATTTGCCGCAGCAAGGTCGGCACGGGCAGAGCCTGCCCGCGCGAGCGCGCGAGTTCCATGGCGGTGATGCCGAAGGCGTAGAACAGCGGGGCGTGGATCGAGATGATGGCAAAGTTGCCCGCCAGCGCCGCAGGCCCGTAGGCGCGTTCGGTGATGGGCACGCCCAGAAGCAGCGAGTTCGAGAACAGGCAGGCAAAGCCGATGGCCACGGCATCGGGCACCGGGCGCTTGAAGATCAGCCGCGCGCCGGCAAAGCCTGCGGCAAAGCCGGAAAAGGCGCCGATGTAGAAGGACAGCAGCAGCCCGGCATCGAAGGCCTTCGACAGGTCGAGGTTCGCAACCGACCGGAACAGCAGAAGCGGCAGGGCAAAGTTCTGGGCAAACCGCATCAGCCCGTCGATGCCGGTATCAGCGATGACGCCGCGCCACGTGAGCAGGTATCCCGCGCCGATCACCAGAAAGACCGGCAGGATGACGTCGATCAGCGCCTGCATCAGGAGGCGGGCAGTTCGATCACCATGCCGTCATGCGCCGGGGTGATGTGGGCGGGCGTTTCGGCATCGACGGTGGCATGGTCGAGGTCGACATGCATGTTCGTGAGGACCGCGCGTTTCGGTGCGGCGCGGGCGATCCAGTCCAGCGTCATGGCGAGGTGGGCGTGGGTGGGGTGCGGTTTGCGGCGCAGGGCGTCGACCACCCAGACGTCGAGATTTTCCAGCGTGGTCCAGCTGGATTCGGGGATGGCCACGGCATCGGGCAGGTAGGCAAGACCGCCGATGCGGAAGCCCAGCGCGTCGATCGATCCATGGTCGGCGGTGAAGGGGGTCAGCGTGACCGGCCCGCCTGCGCCCTGAACGGTGATTGGACCGTCGATGGTGAACAGGTCAAGGATCGGCGGATAGGGCGAGTGCGCGGGCTGCACGAAGGCATAACCGAAGCGGCCCAGAAGCGCGTCTTGTGTGGGGCCGTCGGCCCAGACGGGCAGGCGGGCGCGCAGGTTGAACACGATCTGGCGCAGGTCGTCGATGCCGTGCACATGGTCGGCATGGGCGTGGGTGTAGACCACGGCATCCAGCGTGCCCACGCCCGCGTCCAAGAGCTGGTCGCGCATGTCGGGCGCGGTGTCGATCAGCACGCGGGTGGTTCCCTGCGGCCCAATCCGTTCGACCAGCAGCGAACAGCGGCGGCGGCGGTTCAGGGGATTGCCCGGGTCGCAGTCGCCCCAGTCGTTGCCCAGGCGCGGCACCCCGCCCGACGATCCGCAGCCCAGGATGGTGAAGCGGTAGCGGTCCATCAGGCGGCGGCGGCGGTGCGGGCGGCCCGGGCGAACAGGCGGTCGAAGTTGGTGCTGGTGATGCGGGCGAAGTCGTCCAGCGGGAGGCCGAAGGTTTTTGCGGCGGCGGCAGCGGTGTGGGCGGTATAGGCCGGTTCGTTGCGCTTGCCGCGAAACGGCGGGGGGGCAAGGTAGGGGCTGTCGGTTTCCAGAAGGATGCGGTCCAGCGGCGCGGCGCGGAAGATCGCACGCAGGTCTTCGGATTTCGGGAAGGCGGTAATGCCGGACATCGACAGGTAGAAGCCAAGGTCAAGCGCGGCCCTGGCCAGCCCGGGGCCGGAAGAGAAACAGTGCATCACGCACGGGAAAGGCGCGTTGCGGTGTTCTTCGGCCAGGATGCGCGCCATGTCATCATCGGCATCGCGGGCGTGGATCACCAGCGGCAGGCCGGTGGCTGCGGCCGCGGCGCAGTGAATGCGCAGCGACGCCTGCTGGATGGCCTTCGTTTCGGCGGTGTAGTGGTAGTCGAGCCCGGATTCGCCGATGCCCGCCATGCGGGGGTGGCGTGATGCGGCGATCAGGTCATCCACCGTGACCGGCGCTTCGTCATGGGCGTGCATGGGGTGAATGCCGAAGGCGAACCAGACAGAGGGGTAGGTTTCCGCGATAGCGCGCACCGTGGGCAGGCTGGCGTGGCGGGTGCAGATGGTGACCATGCGCGTCACGCCCGCGGCATGGGCGCGGGCGATGACCTGCGGAAGTTCCCCGATGAGATCGGGGAAGTCGAGATGGCAGTGGCTGTCGACAAGTTCGGGCAGGGTCATCGGGTCGGGCGCGCCTGAGGGGACGCAGGCGGTGTGGCCGTCTGCTCGATACGCAAGAGCATATCGGCAAGAAGCGCGGCAGGGTCAAGGTTCACCGCCCGGCCCTGACGCGCGCGGGCGGCCAGCCCTTCGGCCAGAAGCGACAGGGCGCGGGCAGAGGCCGGGTCGGGCGCCAATTTTCGCAGCAGGGCATGTTCGCCGGGGGCGGCTTCGGGCGGAAGCTTGCTGGTGGCGCCCGCGCGGGCGGCGCGGGCCAGTGCGGTGTCGATCAGGGTGACGGAGAGGTCGAACACACCTTCGGCGTTCCGGGCGCCCGCGGCATCGGCGAAGGCATTCAGTCGGGCGCGGTCGAGGCGGGGGAGGGTCGAAAGGAGGGCGACAAGCGCCCCGTAGCGGTCGAGCCCGTCGCGCTGCACAAGGCGGACGGCGGCGCCGACCGAGCCTGCGGCGAGTTCGGCCAGCGGCACGGGGTCGGCCACGTCGACGTCGGCCTGCGACAGGCCCCGGGAAATGTCTTCGGGCGAGAGGGCGGAAAGGGCAAGGGCACGACAGCGCGAACGGATGGTGGGCAGGAGGCGCGCAGGCTGGTGCGAGACGAGGAGGAAGGTCACACGCGGGGGCGGTTCTTCCAGCATCTTCAGAAGGGCGTTGGCGGCGGCGGTGTTCATCTCGTCGATGGCATCGACGATCACGGCGCGGCGGCCGCCGTCTGCGGCGGACAGCGAAAGGAACTTCACCAGATCGCGCACGTCCTCCACGCGAATGAACTGTGACAGGCCGCTGCCGGTGCTGTTGGCACCGCGGCGCAACAGGAACAGCCGGGGTTCCGACAGGGCGCGCAGGCGGCGGGCGACAGGGTGATCCGGGGCGATGTCCAGCGTGGCGGGCGGCGGCAGGGCGAACATGCCGCCATCATCATCGGGCGTGGCGATCAGGAAACGGGCGATGCGCCAGGCAAGCGTGGCCTTGCCCACACCCTGTGGGCCCGAGATCAGCCAGGCGTGGTGCAGTCGGCCGCTGTTGAAAGCGTTCAGGATGGCGTCTTCGGCCTGTGCATGACCGAAAAGTCGGGGTGTTTCGCGGGGGTGGGGGGCGCCCTCGATGCGGTCGGGCTCGGGAAGGGCGGGGGCGTCTTCCCGGGGCGCCCGGCTCATCGCGCGGCCTCATAGGCCAGCAGGACGCGTGCCGCGACCGTTTCGGGGCTGCCGTGGCCGTCGATCACGCGGAAGCGGGGGTGTTGCGCGGCCAGCCTCAGGAAGCCGTCACGCATGCGGGCCTGAAGGCTGGCGCCCATCTCCTCGAACCGCCGTTCCGGACCGGGGCGGGCGTCGGCGCGGGCATGGCCTTCGGCAGGGTCGATGTCGATGAGGAAGGTCAGGTCGGGCTCGGCGCCGATCACCTGCGCGTGCAGGCTATCCACCAGTGCCCGCAGGTCGGGGCCGCCGTTGCGGGCAAGGCCCTGATACATGCGCGTGGAATCGGCAAAGCGGTCGGTGATCACCGTTTCGCCCCGAGCCAGCGCGGGCTTGATCGTTCGGTCCAGATGGTCGCGCCGGGCGGCGGTGAACAGCAGGATTTCCACCTCGGGCGACCAGCGGTCGGGCTCGCCCGTCAACACAAGACGGCGGATTTCCTCGGCCCCCGGGCTGCCGCCCGGTTCACGCGTCAGCGTCACGGCACGGCCGCGGGCGCGCAGGGTATCGGTCAGACGGCGGGCCTGGGTGGACTTGCCGGAACCGTCGATGCCTTCGAAGCTGATGAATAAGCCGACGCCGAGCATCAGCTGGCCGGGGCGGCATCCCCGCCCGCGACACGCGCGCGCAGGTCGGCGGCCGCCGCCGAAAGGCGCACGAAGAAACCACCGCGGGCGACATCCGCTTCGGCGACCAGCGGGATGGTGCGGTCGGGCAGGCCAGGGATGCGCAGCACCAGTTCGGCCACGGCCGACCCCTTCGCCACAGGGGCGATCAGCGGGCCGTTGTAGACGACATCGGCCGACACCCCGTCCTGCACTGTTGCAGGCACCAGCGTCACCACATCCTCGGCCGGAACCAGACCCACCGTGGTGGCCGACCCCAGCGCGACTTCGGCCTCGGCCACGCGGGTGCCGGCCTTGGCCACCGTCTTTTCCACGAACTGGCGGAAGGCCCAGTTCGCCAGCCCCTGGCTTTCCTCGGCCCGCGCCTTCTCGCTGTCGAGCCCGGTGATGACGAAGATCACCCGGCGGTCACCGCGCCTGGCCGAGCCGACAAGGCCGTAGCCCGCTTCAGACGTATGCCCCGTCTTCAGCCCGTCCGCCGTCCAATCACCGCCGGAAATCTGCAGCAGCGGGTTGCGGTTGCGGGCGTTGGCGGGGGCCCGGTCCTTGTAGTTGAACTCGGTCATCGCGAAGTAGGGGTAGAATTCGGGAAACTCGGTGATCAGCCGCCTGGCCAGAATACCCAGATCGCGCATCGTCATCGCATGCCCCGGCGCGGGCCAGCCCGAGGCATTGGTGAAGTTCGAGCCCGTCATCCCCAGCGCGGCGGCACGTTCCGTCATCTGCCGGGCAAATGTGTCTTCCGACCCCGCCAGCCCTTCGGCCACCACCACGCAGGCATCGTTGCCGGAATTGATGACGATGCCCTTGATCAGTTCCTCGACAGTGGGCTGGTCCAGCTCGTTCAGGAACATGGTCGAACCGCCCATCGCCTTGGCGCGCGACGAGACGGGGAAGACCGTCTGCATGGTGACGCGCCCGTCCCGCAGCGCCTCGAACAGCATGTTCAACGTCATCAGCTTGGACATCGACGCGGGCGGCAGCGGTGTGTCCGCGTTCTTTTCCAGAAGCACCACCCCGGCCTTCACGTCATAGACCCAGGCCGCCGTCGCCCGCGTGTCGAAGGCGCGGGCGGGCAGGGCAAGGATCAGGGACAGGACAAGGGCAGTGATCCAGCGCATGAGCGTCCTCTATCGGCTGAGGTAGGCGTCGGTAAAGCCCGCGGCCTTGACCTTGGTCAGCATCGCGGTCCTGTCGGGGGCATCGGCCACCACGCGCCAGAAGGTCTTGCCCTTGGCGCTGTCGGTTACCTTGCGGGCGGGCACGCCCTGCGCCGTCAGCACCGTGACGGCGCGGTCGGCGTTGCCCTCGACCGAGAAGAAGCCGATCTGTACCACGCCCGCACCCGAGGGCCGCGGCTTGGACGGAGCGGCTATTGCGGCGACGGGCGTCGGCGCCGGGGTCGCTGCCGCAGCGTCAATGGCGGGAATGACCGAGAGCGGCGCGGTGTCAACGGGCGTGCCGTCCAGCGCGGTGGCCGTGATCTCGCCGTCGGCCGATGCGCCTGCCGTCGCAGCCACCGCCGTTTCCGTTTGCGCCTTGCGTCCGAAAAGCCAGCCCCTGCGCTTCTTCGGGGTCTCTTCGGCGGCGGCGATGTCGGCGGCGGGGGCGCCGTCCGCAGGCGCCGCGGCTGCCGCCGCATCGGGCGCCGGGCCAACGTCGGTGACGGTCGGATTGCCCGCAGCGCGGTCAATGGCGGCGGCAGCCGAAGCGACGAGTTCCGGCTCTTCCTCGGCCACTGTCTCGGCACTGTCGAGCAGCGGCTCAGAGGCGTCGGGGGCTGGCACATCGGCCACTTCCTCGCGCCGCAGGGCGGTGACATGCAGCTGCGTTGGCGCGCCGGCCAAGATGCCCAGGGCAGCGGCGGCGTCGGACGAGATCTGCAGCGCCGGGCCGGGGTTCAGCCGTTCCCGGCGGAACAGGGCGCCAATCACGAACCGGCCATTGGCCGGGTTGCGGATGATGACCCGCTCGGGATCCATGGCATCGGGTGAGGCGACCCAAACGCCGCCCAGTGACGGCCGCCCGTCCCACAGGCCAGAGTCGGTGGCCTCGAACACCTGCGGTGCCTCGACGTCGCGCTCGACCAGCGTGGTTTCCCGCGCGGCCCCGGCAACCGGCGCCGTAGCCGTATCGGTGGCCGCGCGGCCGGTTGTCGTCTCGTCGCAGCCGGTCAGCGCCAGTGCGGCTGCCGCCAGCAGAAGTGCCCCGTATCGTGCCCTGTTCATGCGCCTCACCCCCAACTGCCTGCGCGCATTCTGCGGCGCGCTTTCGTTCTGCCCGGCGCGGGTCGTTGCCCGCTGTGCGTTATGATAGCGGCTGGTGTCGCCCGAGGGAAGCCTGCAGCAGGGCTTCGGCAGAAATTGGCAGCAGCGCCACACTTTGTTCCTGGTGCGCGGCCGGGCCGATACGCGCGCACGCTTGCCCCTCGGCGCCGCTGCGCCTATCAGGCCCTGGACGGATGGGTGGCCGAGTGGTTTATGGCTCCGGTCTTGAAAACCGGCGTGGGGGAGACCCCACCGTGGGTTCGAATCCCACCCCATCCGCCACTTGCCCCCGCGAAAGCGTCCTCCCGATCAGGCCGTGGCCGGATTTTTCCGTTGTTTTCAAGGGTTATGCGCGCAGCCCTTTCCACCGGTCACGCCATGCTGTGACCCCAAAGCGTTCTCTCAGGGCCAGTATTCTCCGAGGCTCTGCACTGCGGGCCATATGGTGTAGAGCCGTAAGAACCTGTTATACTTGCGTTTTCGCGTCTGTGCGAACCAGCCATTCCGCAAAACCATCCGCTCACGACGCGACACTGGCATCGGAAAAAGCGGCGTTTGAACTTGTTTCGCGATGGACCTGGTTCATTTGCCAACCGGTTCTGGGACGGCCGCATTTGCGTGCTTGGTGACGATATCCTGCACATCAGATGGCTTGAACGCGACATCCCACGCCCACTGCCCAAATCCCCCAGTTCCGTTGATCGCCTTGACCCATTCACTCAAGGCGTCGCGCTTGGCCTTGTTCTGCGGGCTGTCGGTTCCCTTGATCTCAAGCGCGAGCATCTTGCCGCTGGACAGCCTGACAAGGAAATCTGGGACGTAGCGACGGCGCGAGCCGGCCCACATGTACTGGATCTGAAAGCCCAGATGATCGTTCTTCGCGTAGGCGATCACCTCGTCTCGACCCTCGAACACATTCGCTGCGTGACCCTCCCACGCGGAATCGCCGACAAGATGGCTGATGTGCGATTTGATCGCCGGGAAGCACGGCTTGGAGGTGTACCAAGTGCGCATCTGGCCAGTGGCACCGATGGGGTTTTCTTCGTCAAAGATGGGCGTGAGCCGTTCCGTGTTCTGCTCGGTGATGTGACGCATGACGTGCTGGACGACAAGGTCGATGTTCAGTGCAATCAGGATCCTGCGACGCAGCGGGTCAGAGTGAAACAGTGATGGAATGTCGAGGAGCTTGGAGGTCAGGAAGGTCTCGACGATGCGGACCAGCTGCGCAGCAAGGTACTCTTCGGTTCCAGAAAAGCTGTGGCGCAACTCGGCAAATCCCTTTCGTGCCGCCTGAAACACGAGCCGCTGCAGCCTGAAGCCGTCGGGAAGTCGCTCCAGATCGATGGCGGAGACCTGACCCATGTCGGTCGCACCACCCAAGGCAGGAGCCAGATCTGCGCTGATCGGAGTGGAGGCCGGATCGAGGACCAGAGCGGGCACCTTGTCCCAGGCAATGGTCAACTGCGGCTTCACTACGGTTTCGACGCGCAGCACGTTGGGCCATTTGATTTCAAGGTGGGCGCGGTCGAGGATGACTTCGATCTGCGTGGTCGGTTTTGGCGGTGGCGGCGGGTCACCACCCTCGTCGGTTTCCGAGATGGACAGCGGAACGCCGAAGACGTTCACATACTCGGGCAGGAAAAGGCCGTTTTCATCGGTGTCGTAGGAAACCCGGCGCAGACCGCGGCCGACCACCTGCTCGCACAGAAGCTGCGAGGTGAACGCGCGCAAACCCATGATATGCGTGACGTTCTTGGCGTCCCAGCCTTCGGACAGCATCGCGACGGAGATCACGTTCTGCAGGTCCTGGCCCGCAGCCCCGCGCTTGCCCACGTTGTCGACGATCTCGCGCAGCAGTTCTTCCTTCTTCATGCCAAGCAGCTGTTGCTTTCGCGTCCCTGGCAGGTCTGCGGCATCAACGATACCCTTCAGCCGGGCCTCATAGTCCTTGTCCGAGGTCGCGGCTTCGCCGATCTCCGCCTTGTCGAGCACCTTGCTGTCAACGCGCAGCGTCCTGTTCGGGGCGTTCAGTTCGGGCCAGTGCGAGTCGCCCTTGTTGAAATAGTTCTCCACGCGAGCGGCCGTCTCGGTGCGGTTGCAGACCGTCAACATGACCGGAGGCGAATGATGCCCCGCTTCCTTCCACTGCCTTTGTGTCTCGCGCCAGTCGGCACCAAGCAGCGTGTAGGCATCCTGAACCAGCTTCGGCAGTGCCTCGTGCGGTTCGGCTTTGGCCCGGTTCAGATCCTCCGACACCGATGGATCGCGGTAGATGTGGTAGAGCTTTGACCTCAGGGTCTTGGCATCCGGCAAGGCGTCGTCGCGAACCACGACGCGCGGCGTCTTGACCAGCCCGGCCTCGATCGCGTCGTTCAGACCGAAGTCCGAGATGATCCAGTCGAACAGTGCCGTGTCGGTGCTTTTCTTTCCCGTCGGCGCAAAGGGCGTGGCGGACAGATCAAAGCAACGCTGGATGCGCCGCGTCTTGTGGATACGGTCCAGCCCCTCGATCCAGCGGGTGGCTTCGTCGAGGTCGATGCCCTGTTCCTCGGCCTGCTTCTTGGAAATCTTCACCTCGGGCGGCTTGCGATAGGCGTGGTGCGCCTCGTCGTTGATGACGATGATGTCCTTGTGCACGGCCAGCTTGCCCAGCACGCGGCGGGTGTAGGCCTCGTCCGACTCCCGGCCCTTTTTCACGACCGAGCGGTCCACCTCTTTCAGCGGCATCAGCGTGTGCCAGTTCTCGATCAGCACTTCGGCCTGGTTCAGCTTTTGCCGCAGCGCCTCGGACGGGCAGAGGTTGAACTCGTCGTAATAGCTGCCCTCGCTCGGCAGCAGCACCTGCAGGCGTTCCTTCACCGTCAGACCGGGCGCCACGATGAACACCGCGCGGCTGAAATCCTTGTTCCGCTTGGGGTAGGTCAGCGCGTTCAGCACCTGCCAGGTGATGATCATCGCCATCACGGTCGTCTTGCCCGCACCGGTCGCCATCTTGTTGCAAAGACGCTCCCAGGTCCCGCCGTCGCCGGGAATGGCGATGCCCTGCTTGAACGCCTCCGCCCCCTCGACCCACCAGATCAGGGTCTCAATCGCTTCCAACTGGCAGAAATAGAACGGCAGCGGCCGCGCCTCGCGGTCGTGCCAGTGTTCCAGAAGCTTGCGGGTCACGATGGTCACGCCGGGCCAGCCTGCTTCACGCCAGGCGTCCACGCGGGCGCGAATGGTGTTCACCAGCGCCAGCACCTCGGTCCGCTTGGTGTTGTTGCGGGCGTCGAACACCTCATAGCTGGCAGGCCGACGTTCGGGCTTGATGACCAGCTTGCCACCGGGGGCATCCACCCAATGCTGGGCGGGGCAGACGTAGGGCGTGTTGATGATCAGCGACATGGATCAGTCCCCAAGCGGCATGATCTTGAGGGACTCGATCCCGCGGTCATCGACGATTTTCACCGCGATGCGCCGGTTGTCACCCGCCGCAAAGGGCAGCGACACGGTGCCGTGGAACTGCTCCAGCAGGTCTTCGTCCAGTTCTGACCGCACCGTCGCCTTCAGGCGGTTCCAGCCGCCCTTGGCGTCGGCCATCGGAAAGAACACCTGATGCGGCATCAGGGACCGCTGGTCGTAGTCGGTATCCAGCGACCACATCGCGATCTGCTTCTTGCCGCCCGACACCAGATCACCCGCCTTGGGGTCGAAATAGTCAAAGCCGTTGACCTCGACCTCCCACATCCCATCCTTGCGCTTGCGTAGTTCCACGTCGGGCTGGCCCATCAACCAGAACGACTGGTTCGAGGATCGCGCCTTTTTCAGATCCTCGGTCAGAAGGTCGGTGTTCATCTGCGCCTTCAGCAGCGTGACGCCGGGCCAGTTCACCTCGTCGATGTCCTTGGCGGCCTCGGGGTCGAAGGTGAAGGCGCAGAACAGGATGAA
Organism: uncultured Rhodobacterales bacterium; assembly: GCA_964559535.1. GTDB lineage: Bacteria > Pseudomonadota > Alphaproteobacteria > Rhodobacterales > Rhodobacteraceae > CAZLIC01. Next base: position 56,881 of record CAZLIC010000015.1, on the reverse strand, counting down.
CTTCGGCGCGGGGCGCAGGGTTTCGGCCTCGGTCAGGGCCAGTTCCACCTGCCGCTGTTCAAGGGCCGCATGTTCGGGACCGAAACTGACGACGACCCGTTCGCCGGTGTCGGTCAGCGAGCCGGATGCGTGCAGGTGGCGCAGGCCCGGCAGCGTTTCGAACTCGGCAAAGGTCAGGCGCGCGCCGCCTTTGGCGCGGACGCCGGTTTTCAGCAACTCGTCGCGCCAGAGCGACTGGCGCGAGGTTTCGCCGGTGCGGGCGATGCTGTCGTTGGCTTCTGCCGGCGGCAAGCTGTCATCGAGCGACAGCACCGTGGGCGCGGGCACGGCCTCGACGCTGAACGGACCGGTGATGCGCAGGCGGTTCCGGTCGATGCGGGGCTTGTCATACAGGGTTTCCTGTTCGGCATGGGCCTGAATGCTGGCATCCATGCGGCGCTGCATCGCCTGCCGCGCGCTGTGGAAGGCATCGAAAGTCGCGCGGGCGGCGGCGGGCCAGAGGGGCTTGTCGTCCTTGTCCAGCGGCCAGTCGAAGGGCACCTCCCATTCGTGCAAGGTGTCGCCATCGCGAAAACTGACCGGCTTGCCCTTGCGCACCCCTTGGGCGGGGCGGAAGGGCAGCGGCGGGGCGGTGGTGAGGGCGGCGTTGAGCGCGGTCAGGGCCGCCGTGATCTTTGGGTGATCCTCGGCATGGATCGTGTCGATGTCTGGGTTGTTGGCGATGGATTTCAGCGTGATATGCGGCACGGTTTCATAGTCGAAGCCGCCTTTCAGCCCTTCGTGCGGATAGCGCAGGGCAAAGTAGTCAAAGCTGGCGGTCATCAGCCGCTGTTTGGCAAGGGTGATCGCCACGCGGGACGTGTCGCAGGTGATCCAGCGCCGCCCCCATTTTTCGGCCACAAAGGCGGTGGTGCCCGAACCGCAGGTGGGGTCGAGTACCAGATCGCCGGGGTCGGTCGTCATCAGCATGCAACGTTCGATTACCTTTATGCCGGTTTGAACGACATAGAATCTGCTTTCAGCAAATCCGCCTGTAACAGTGTCATCCCAGAGGTTTGTTATCTTGAACCATGGGAAATCATTTGCAAATCGACGATATGCCAGCGTTTTTCCGTAGGCCTCCATCCGTTCGGATTTAAGGATTCGAGGCATTCCTGTTGCAATCGACGTTTTCCAGCCGCCCGGAAAAGGTGAATACGAGTCTCCCAGAAACTCAAATGGCTTTGCTGCATCGCCAGCAGAAGAAGTGGAAGTCAAGTTGTCTCGCCGATAGACTGTCGCCGTGTCAGGCAGCGATGACCAATCACTACCTTCGTTCCGAGTGAGACGTCGATGTTGTCCCTCACTGTCGCGGACATAATCGTAGTTCACCCAACCTTCGCCGCCTCGCGTCAGGTAGAGTTGCCGATATTTCACTTTGGAAAGGTCCTTGGCATACCAAACGATATAATCGTTGGTAGCGGCCAAGACATTTGTTCCACCCGTAGGACTACCAGCACCGGTTGTTTTTTTGAAAGTGACCACACTGACGAGGTTGCGGGCCCCGAAAGTCTCATCCATCAATTCCCGCACATGGTGCAAATTCTCGTCCGAAATCTGCACGAACACCGACCCGCTCTCGTTCAGCAAGTCTCGGGCCAGCACCAGCCGGTCACGCAGATAGGTCAGGTAGGAATGGATGCCCAGTTCCCAGGTGTCGCGGAACGCCTTGATCATCTCGGGTTCCTGCGTCAGATCCGCGTCTGACCGGTCCTTTACGTCGCGCTTGTTGGTGAAAGGCTGAAAGTTCGACCCGTATTTGATGCCATAGGGCGGGTCGATGTAGATCATCTGCACCTTGCCGCCCATGCTCTCCTTGGTCAGCAGCGAGTTCATCACCAGCAGGCTGTCGCCCGACACCAGCCGGTTCGACCACCCCTTTTCATGGTGATAGAAATCCAGCGCCTGGCGCAGCGGCAGATTCTCGAACGGGGCCGCGAACAGATCAGGCTGCCGCCACTGGCTGGGGGCATCCTTGCCCTTCAACCGCCGCGCCGCCGCCGCAAGGATCGTCGCCGGGTCCACCCGTTCATGGACATGCAGGGACACGGTATCCACCTGAAACGACGTGCGTTCCGCCTTGCCGGTCCAGGTCAGGTAAGGGGCCTGCATCCGCTTCAGTTCCAGAAGCGCGTCCTTCATCGCCTGCGCGTCGCCGCTGGCCAGCGCGTCGTCGATCAGCCTTTCCACCCCGGCGCGGCCAGAGTCGAAGTTCAGCACCGGGTCCAGATGCGGGTCATAGGCCCAAGTGGTCTTCGCCCCGTCCGGATCGGTGCCCGCATGCACCATCCCCACCTCGGGGTTGTTCACCCGCGTCTCGCCATGGCGATAGGACACCACTTGCACCGGCTCACCAGATTTGCGCGGGGCCGCCCGTGTGCCTGCCGCTTTGGCCTTGCGCGGCCGGGGTGCCGTTTCCTCCGGTGCGGTCAGTTCGAAGTCATCCTCGGTATCATCCGCATCACCCTCGTCTTCACCGGTGATGCGAAAGATGGACCCACCACGCCCCTTGCCGCGCCCGAGCAGACCTTCATCCACCAGCGCATCGCGGGCAGCCGCATAGTCGTCATCCGTCAGGGTGGAGACCTGTTCACGCAGAAGCGCCATCATGGCCCCGTTGCCGATGGTCGAGCCATCTTCGGGGGTCAGGGACAGGATCAGGTTGGACAGACTGTCGGACATGGGTGGCTCACCAATACGTAAAATGGCTTGTTTTCCATGACCCTATCGCGCGAAAGTCGCGTTTGCACGCCCGAATCTGCGCCCTTTGGCTTTGGCGATGCGCCGCGCGGCGGTCAGGACTGGCCCGGCAGATTGGTGTCCGTCAGCCACAGTGCCCGCTGCATCTGCCAGTCCACTGGCACATCCTCCAGAAGGTTTGCCAGCATCATCGTCGGCGGCTGATGCCCTGCCATGATCGCATCGACGATATCGGGCGCCAGCAGACTGAGCCGCACGACGCGGGAGATGTAGGTGAAAGACAGCTTTTCGTGCGCGGCGATTTCCGTGACCGACGTGAACGCGCCCGAGTCCAGCATCCGTTTCCACCGGAAGGCCCGCGCGAGCGCCTTGACAAGAGTGCCGTCAATCTTGGTCACGGCGGTGGCACTGGGTGGCAAGACCATCTCCTTCCGCCCGCCGCGCTTCACAAGGCTGAAGGGCACATGGACGGTGATTGTATCAGGGATCGCCTGCGCGCGCGTCATGCCGCCGCTCCCACCTCTGCGCGCATCTCGCGCGCCAACGCTGCCAGACCGTCCTTGCGCAATCGCACATTCAGCCCATCGGTGCCGATGTCGACCCGCTCCACCAGCAGCGCCACGATGCGCGCCTGTTCGGCTGGGAACATTTCATTCCATAGCGGGTCAAGCCGGGTCAGGGCTGCGTAGGTCTCAGCTTCGTTGATCCCAGCATCTTTATCTCTGGCCGCCTTCCACGTGCCCGCGACGATTTCGGGTTGGCGAAACACGATGCGCATCTGGTCAATGACGGCAGCCTCGATCTCGCCAGCGGGCACGCGGCCCACAGGGCACGACCCGGCGCCATGCTTCAGGACCGTCTGGCTGACGTAGTAGCGGTAAAGCCGTCCGCCCTTTCGGGTGTGGGTTGGCGAGAAGGCAGCCCCATCAGGCCCATACAACAATCCCCGAAGCAGCGCGGGCGTGTCGGCGCGGGTTCGGGCGGCGCGCTTTCTCGGGCTCTCGGTCAGGATGGCGTGGACCTTGTCCCAGACCTCCCGCTCGACGATCGCAGCATGCTCGCCGGGATAGCTGGCCCCCTTGTGCACTGCCTCGCCGATGTAGACCCGGTTGTTAAGCATCCGATAGATGAATTTCTTGTCGATCCGGTGGCCACGAGCGGTGGTGACGCCCCGTTCGGCCAACTCCCGCGCCAGCAGTGTGCCGGAACCGATCTCGAGGAACCGGGCGAAGACCCACCGAACATGGGCAGCATCGGCAGGGTTTTCGACCAGCTTGCGGTTCTTGACCTCGTACCCCAGCGGCGGGCAGCCGCCCATCCACATGCCCTTCATCCGGCTGGCGCGGACCTTGTCGCGGATACGTTCCGCCGTCACCTCTCGCTCGAACTGGGCGAAGGACAGCAGGATGTTCAGCGTCAGCCGCCCCATGGAGGTGGTAGTGTTGAACGACTGCGTGACCGAAACGAAGGTGACGCCGTTCCGGTCGAACACCTCGACCAGCTTCGAGAAATCCATCAGCGAACGGGAAAGACGGTCAATCTTGTAGACCACCACCACGTCGACCAGTCCGTCCTCGATGTCGGCCAGAAGCCGTTTCAGGCCGGGGCGTTCCAGCGTGCCGCCGGATATGCCACCGTCGTCATACTGGTCGCGAACCAGCACCCAGCCCTCGGACCGCTGGCTGGCGATGTAGGATTCGCAGGCCTCGCGCTGAGCGTGCAGGCTGTTGAACTCCTGCTCCAGCCCTTCCTCGGAGGATTTGCGCGTGTAGACCGCGCAACGCAGCTTCCGGACGATCTTCGCCTTGTCGACGGGTTTGTTCATGCCGCTCTCCGGTGGTTTTTCAGCCCGAAGAACACCCAGCCGTTCCAGCGCGTGCCGGTGATGGCACGGGCGATGGCCGACAGCGACTGGTATGGCCGCCCCTGCCATTCGAAGCCGTTGACGGTCACTGTGACGATCTGCTCGACGCCTTGCCATTCGCGCAGCAACCGTGTGCCAGTGATCGGACGGTCGCGATCGGCACGGATGCGGCGCGTGGTGATGTTGCCGCCATCAAGCTGTTCGCCCAAGGCTTCCAACCTTTTCACCGTCTCGGGTTTCAGCCCACCATATGCCAGTTCCTGGATGCGATAGGCCAGTCGGGATTCAAGGTAGCGGCGGTTGAAGGGCGGCGGTTCGGTTTCGAACAGGTTGTGCCACTGCGCCTTCAGGTCAGGCGTCGATGTGGTCTTCAGCGCAGCCAGGCGCGCGGGGATTGGATCGGGTTTCGTCATGCGTCTCTCCGGTGTGTTGGAGTTGCATGAAGGCATTGGTCGGGCGGACAGTGTAGGCAACTTTCTCCATTCCGGTCAGAGACTTCGCCCCGTTCCCTCATCCGCAGCCGGATCAGTCCGAGCGCCAACAGCTCGCACAGTTCGGCGCGGCGGGCGGCTGGGGTCATCTGGTCGGGTGGCAGGGAGTTGGGGCGTTTCATGAAGGGCAATTCCGTGCTGGCTTGCCCTTCTCCTACTCATGGCGATGAACAACTGTCCCAGCGACGGCAAATTGGTGTGCAACGCGTCTCCGGGACTCGACTCAGGGTTGATCAGGCTGCTAGAACATAATCGGAACAAACACGTCTTTAGCGAGGGCCTCCCGTGGGTTATGACATCAAGAAGTTCATCAATCCGAAGTTTCTCAAGAGCATCGAACTTCGGCTGATGCGGGAGCTGTTCATCCGGCACTTTGGCGAAGATGCCATGCCGGTCGCTTTCGATACCGAGGCGCCGACAGTCAGATCGGAGCTGACGAAGTATTTCGAAGAACCCGTCACTGGCTGGCAAGAGGGGCTTGTCGCCGACCTGCATCGCGTCGCGGAACTGGGCAGCACTGAGGGGATGCAACTCATCCTGAACGAGGCGCGTCGCCAAGGGGTGGCCCTTTACCCTGTTCCCGAGACCGAAGACACCGAGTCAGCGCCGATCAAACACGAAGCCAAGCATGTGGCGCTGCATGCCTATCTGCATCACCACCAGATCTTCGAGGCGGCAGCCGATTTCCAGGCGCTGCGTGCACCAACGGCAATGGCGGAATTCCGGGGGCCAGAACGTGACGTTGGCGCTGATTTGACCGACGAAACCTCAGCGGCATTCAAGGCCGCCATCATGAAACTGTTCGCGCAGGACTTGCAGGGTGACTACTGCCGCCTCGGTCCCTACGAAGAGGAAGGCGAGATCAACCTTGTGGTCAGCCATGGCGCACCGGTTACGACGACGCCGGTTGTGGCCGGTGACCGTGAGCAGATCATTACCCTGCGTGCGGTGAAATATGCAGCCCTGCGCTATGCGCCAAACGAGGGGCTACTGCGCATCGGTGGCGTGCCGAAGGGACAGCAAGGTGAAGTGGCGGCGATCTTTGCTGAACACATCCTTGGGCGTCCAGGATTCTTCGCGGGCAAGGATGCGCGAGACCTCTACTCCCTCGAACCGATCACCCGTTTCGGCCCTGATTTTGTTTTTGACCATGCCTTTGACGAACGGATTCTCGACGTGCGGATCGTAGCGGCGGCGGCTGACTTCTTCGCCGAGGATGAAGATGGTGCATGGCGGTATGTGCGCACTTGGGAGTCGAAGGATGCCTCCGGCGCGGCGCTCCGGCATTTCAAAGCCAGCGAAGTGCGTTTTGGGCGAGGCTGGCGCTTGGGGGAAATCACGTTCCGGGTATTCTTCAAGAGCGACGCGAAGCGGCCTGCAAAAGTCACGGTTCGGCTGAAACCGCCAGGGACGCTCGCTTTCCGCCGCACACGGTTTGAAAAGGCGATTCACGCGCTGGTGGCCCGCAACGGGCTGGAAAAGGATCGCGATGCTGACCTGGTTGTGGAAGCGGCTGAGTGACAGCGGGGCGGAAACGACGGTTTCCGGCCGAGCGCTAGGCCGATTTCCCGAGCGTAGTGTCGGGCGCCTGTTACGGGCGCGGGTGCTGATCGAGACCCGGAAAACCGACAGTTGGTCCGTCTGTCCGCAGTGCGATTGCGGACTCGATGTACGCCCGATCCGGAGGGTCGGCGATGAAATTCGTGCTTGCTGTCCGCATGATGCCGCTGAAGATGTTGTTCTCATCGAGGATGACTTGAAACGCTTCTCCATCGACGGTGAACGCCTGGCTGGCGAGATCGCTGCATCGGGTGGGCTTGTCGGCAATGTAGCCCGGATTGATGACGGTCTATGGCTGATCGGCAAGGCACCTTCAGGTCACTCCGTGGTGCTATGCCGCAACCCTGAAAGGTTAGAAGCGCCCGGCATGCTCCTTGCGGTCAAGGCTGCGGCTGGTGGCACACGCGTGGCCCTGATCGTCCACGCCATCAATCCGAACCATGCAATTCGATGGCGGGAAGCAGGAATCACAGTACTGGACGTCGGCGAGGTGATGATCCGTGATCAGTCCGGTACGGATCGTCTGGTCGTCGAGCGGATCCGTGAAAATCCGCAAGTCGAGGGGGTGTTTTCCGATGGCGTCACATCCAACGTTGCCCGGCTTCTGATTTCACGCTCACGCCGAAGCGTTAAACTGGATGGCCGAGATTTCGTCCTGTCGCTGACCGAGTTCGATTGTTTCCTTGGGGCCGCAGAAAAAGTCGCGGCAGGATTGGTCATGCTCACCTACCAAGAACTCTACGCCCTGACAAACAGAGCGACGCATCGCGATGTCATCAACGAACTCCGCGACAAGTTGCAAAAGCAGGGCCTGACGCGGGACCAGGCATTCGATCTGGTGCAGACGGTGCATGGACGGGGTTTGACCATCAACCTGCCTGGACAGGATATCGACATTCGCGATTGAGTCGATCCACGTTTCTCCCACGATTTTCCCACGCCATTCCCACCAATAGCCTGCAGCGAAACGGCAGTTTCGGAACAACAGCAATGATGTTCCGAGGCTTCACCACATGCTCCCCCCGATTTCCCCCGCCGACATCTCCACCCTGATCGCCGAGGCAGCCGTTGCCGCGCGCCGCCTGCACCGCAAGTTGGTGCTGCCCGCCGCAGATATTGATGATCTGTGGCAAGAGCTGCTGATCGATCTGATCTGCCGTTTGCCCGGCTTCGACTCCCGTCGCGGCAGTATCGGCGCATTTGCCAATATCGTGCTGCGCAACCAGTCGTCGCGGATCGCGATACAGCACCATCGCCAGCGCCGTGCGCAAGGCGGGACTGTGCTGTCGCTCGACGCACCCATCGCTGGCGGGACGGAGCCGCTGGGCTGCCTGTTGGCAGAAGCTGACGGGCTGGCTGCCTGGCATGGCCAAGACCTGAGCGCGACCGAGGATGCCGATCTTCGCCATGACCTTGCTCGTGTACTGGGCGATCTGCCCGAGGATGCGCGCACCCTCTGCGCGGCGCTCGGCACCTGCGCCATCACCGAAATCGTCAGCCGCACCGGCACCTCCCGTTCTGCCCTTTACCGGCACATCGCCCAGTTGCGGCTCGATCTCGCGATGCGCGGGTTCGGGGCGCAGTGGGACGGTTCACGGGCGGCGTGAGTAGAGGACCTTCATGGAGATGTTCGTCATGCCCCCCACCGCCTTCATCCCGGCCAAACTCCGGCCGCTCACCGATATCGAGTTCTGCGCCTGGATCGGCCAGGCAGTGCCCGGCGACCAGTTGGAGTACCATCGCGGATTTCTCGGAATCGATACGACTGTCGTGATTTCGACGCTGCCAGAGCCTGAACGCCGCAGGCTGGGGGCGCTGGCCAGCGCCGCGCATCGGGCCTTCGAGGCGGCGCTGGTCCATCTGGTGCAGGTGCGTGTCGGCCCGGATCGCTTTGCCTACCTCGCCATCGCGCGGACCAAGCCGCGCCATGTGCCGGTCTCGTTTTCTCAACTCATCGCGACAAAGGAGGCTGCCTGATGCGCGCCGTACTTGCCTGGATCGGGGATCGGCTCCCGCCGTCCCTTTACTTCGCCTTGGCCGGAACGTCGGCCGAAACATCGACCGGAGAAACCGCCGTGGCCAAACTACCGAGCCTGATCGCGCGCTTGCGCCGTGCATTTCACAGCTTGGACGAATTGCCCGACACGATCCCTGCGCCGTGGCGCGAAGGCAACGAGATCGAACCGCTGCCGATCGAGGTGGCGACCATCGACGATATCGCCTTTGCCGTGGTGGCCGCCAATGCGGATGTCTCGGCCGCGATCCGGCGTTCCTCCGCGCTTGAGCGATTGCACCGCCTCGCTCGCGAGGCAGGGGCACTCGGGACGGACCGCGCCGTTGATGCGGCGCTGAAGCGGGAGGGACGCTGATGGCCATTCCGTTCCCCACCACCGACACGACGGCTGCCCCGCAACTCGCGAATGCCCCCGGTCTCAATGACCTCGACCGCCTGTCCATCGGCGACATCGCTGCCTTGCCGCCGGACCTGCTGTTCACCTTGCAGGAAGCCGCCCTTGCGGAAACGGCCCGGGTCAAGCGTCTGCGCGACCGTCTGGAGGCGGGGATCGGCCAGCGCTACGGCGCGGCAATCGAGGCCGAGCGGGCAACGCAAGGAAAGTCCTCCGGCACGGTGCGCATCGAGGATGCGGGCGTGGTGGTGATCGCCGACCTTCCGAAGAAGGTGTCCTGGGATCAGGAGCGGCTGGCCGCCATGGCCGCGCGCATCGCCGCGTCCGGTGACGATCCAACCGAGTATCTCGAGATCGCCTACCGCGTGTCAGAGCGCCGGTTCGGGGCCTGGCCCGAGGCGATGCGGGATGGTTTCGCGGCCGCCCGCACCGAGACCACCGGCAAACCCGTGTTCCGGCTCGAGACCCGAGACCGGTGACGCGCGGCGGCGGGACGCCCGAGCGGCAACGCCGGGCAGGTTCCCCTTCGGCACCCGGTCACCCCCGCCGCCGCGCCCCTTTCAATCTTTCGGAGAACCCCATGACTTTCCGCATCATCACTGCCGACGAGCGCATCTCCACGTCCGAGAACAAGACATCCCTGGCGATCTTCGGTCCGCCCGGTGTGGGCAAGACCACGCTTCTGAAATCACTGCCCGCCGAGGAAACCGTTTGCCTCGACCTCGAAGCCGGGATGAAGTCGGTACAGGACTGGCGCGGGGCCTCGATCCCGGTGCGCAGCTTCACCGATTTCCGCGATCTGGTGGTGCTGATTGGCGGGCCCGACCCGGCGCAGCATCCGCAATCCTGGTACGGCACCGAACGCCACGCGTGGCTGCAGGCCCAGCACCGCGAAAGCGGCATCGAAGCCTTCCTCGCTGCGCGCCGCATCGTGTTCGTCGACTCGATCACCGACCTGACACGGCAGGTCATGGCCTATGCCCGCCAGCAGCCCGAAGCGTTCTCGGACCGTACCGGCAAGCCGGATGTCCGCGGGGCCTATGGTTTGCTGGGGCGCGAGGTGATCCAGGCGCTGAAGCATCTGCAGCATGCGCGCGGGAAGACCGTGATCTTCGTCGGCGTGCTGGAAAAGGTCACCGACGATTTCGGGACGGTCACCTGGCAGCCGCAGATGGAAGGCAGCAAGGCCGGACGGGAATTGCCCGGCATCGTGGACCAGGTGGTCTCGATGCAGCTGTTCGCACGCGACGCCGAAGGCGGCTGGGTGCTGGACGAGACCGCCACCGAACGTCGCCTCGTCTGCAAATCCGGCAACCCCTGGGGCCTTCCGGCCAAGGACCGCTCCGGCCGTCTGGATATGACCGAGCCGCCCGACCTCGGCGCGCTGCTCGCCCGCATCGACGGCCGCACCAACGCCCATCCCGCCTTCTCCTCCTGATCCTGAAAGGAAACATGCCATGAGCTACGATCTGAACGACGCCCAGCCGCAGATGGCCCCCATCGGCGAACTGATCCCCGACGGTACCTTTGCCAAGGTGCGCCTGACCATTCGCCCCGGCGGCGTGAACGGCGCGACACCGGCGGATGCGGGGCTGCTGAAGGCATCGCAATCCAGCGATGCGCGCATGCTCGATTGCGAATTCACCGTAGTCGATGGCCCCCATGCCCGGCGCAAGTTCTGGCAAAGCTTCACCGTCGCGGGCGGCAAGCTGGACGAGAAAGGGCAGTCCATCGGCTGGAAGATCTCGAAATCCACCTTTCGCGCCATCGTGGACAGCGCCCTTGGCCTTGATCCCAAGGACGAAAGCCCCGGCGCCAAGGCCAAGCGGGTTCTGCCTGGTCTGCGGCATCTCGAAGGCATCATCTTCGCCGCCCGCATCATGGTGGAGCCTGCCTCCAACCCGCAGTACCGCGACCAGAACCGCATCGCCAGTGTCGTTCTGCCCGACGAGCCGCAACATGCGGCAATCATGCGCGGAGAAACCATTGCTCCGGAGCCGGTCAACGCCCCGCCGCGCAAGGCCGCGAGCGTCACGGCGCCAGGTTGGCAAGCCCCGACACCGGCATGGGGTGCGGCGCAGCCGTCGCCGGCAGCACCGAACTGGGGCGCGGCACCGCAGCCCGCCGCTGCGCCCGCGCCCGCCTGGGGGACGCAGACTGCCCCCGCAGCCCCGCCCGCACCGCAGGCACCTTCGCCCGCTGCACCGGGGGCACCCGCAATGCCCGCGTGGCTCAATGGCTAAGGCGCTGCGGAAACGGCAGTCGGGTGGTTCTGCGCGATCACCCACGGCCAAACCAGATGGGGCTGGGCCGGGCGACCGGCCCATGACCCCGGACGAATGGCAGGCGCATGTGACGCGCACCGCTGCGCTGGAGATCGGAAAATGGCTCGAGGCCCGAGGAAAACTGCACCAACCCATCGCAAGCCTCACCCTCGGCGACCTGGAGGCCATGGCGGTCAACGCGATCTCACGCTGGATCGTCCTGCAGTCGGAACGCCTTCAGCGGCAGGATTGGCCGCAAGAGGACCCGGTCGCGATGCTCTTGCTCGGGTAGCGATCTGCGCGGTCTGCGCGCGTGAAGCCCGCGGCTTCGGTTACGTCCACCGGCTTCAGCACGACCGCTTTCCCTATCACCGCTTCTGCTCGCTCCGCTGCCAGGACGTCGGCAGCGCAATTGCCCAAAGGAACAATGGCATGATCGACAAGACCGCCCGCGAGGCCAAAGCGATCCGCGATGCGCGGATGCTCTTCGCTGAAGCCCTGACCGACCTCGGGCTGATGGACCCCTTCTTTCATCGCACAGCCGCGGACATTGATCGTCTGATCGAGGCGGCCGTGACCGGCTACGTCGACAGCATGCTGGCGCAAGGCGCGGTCAAGGAGCGCACCGGCACCGCCCATGACGATCCGATTCCGTTCTGAGGGGAGCGCGCCATGATTGATCTGAACGATGATCCACCGACCTGCACCTGGAAGGGGCTTCTGGCCGCCGCCACCGACAATGCCGCAACCGATTTCGAGATCGAGTTTTGTGACAGCCTGCGCCAGAAACTCGAACGGTACGGCGCGCGCGCTCAGCTGACGGACGCCCAGTTTCACAAGCTGACCTGCATCGCGCAGGCGGGCGGGTTCTGGGAGCGCGACCAATGATCGACCTGAACCATGGCTCGGGCTGCCTGTACGGCGAGGCCACCCCACCAGCCACCATCGCCTCAGCCGTTTCGGCAGCCATCGACGTGGCCCTTGTGGCTCGCAACCGCAGCGAACGGCCCCGCGCCTATGTCAGTTCCTCGGGTCTTGGCCGCGATTGTCTGCGCCAGATCCAGTATGACTTTCTGGCGGTGCCAAAAGACGAGGGTCAGGAGTTTGCCCCGAAAACCCTGCGCATCTTCGAGGCGGGGCACCGGGGCGAGGACATCGTCGCTGGCTGGCTGCGCATTGCTGGGTTCGATCTGCGCACATCACGCGCCGATGGGCGGCAGTTCGGGTTCGAGGCGCTTGGCGGCCGGTTCAAGGGCCACATCGATGGTTGCCTGGTCTCCGGCCCGGTCGCCATGGACTATCCCGCCCTCTGGGAAAACAAGGCGCTCGGGGCGTCAAGCTGGAAGGATGTGGTCAAGCGCGGTGTCAGCATCGCCCGCCCTGTTTATGCCGCCCAACTGGCGCTCTATCAAGCCTATCTCGATCTGCCGAAGCCCGCGCTGTTCACAGCGCTGAACCGCGACACGATGGAGCTGCACGCCGAATTGGTGCCTTTCGACGCGCGGCTGGCTCAGGACATGTCGGACCGCGCCGTCGCTGTCGTGCGGGCATCCGAGGCGGGCGAGTGGCTGCCGCGCATGGCGGCTGATCCCACAGCGGTCCTGTGCCGGGGCGGTATGTCGGCGGGCAAATGGCACTCGTCCTGTGCGTGGGCGGCCAAGTGCTGGAGGAATAATCATGAGTGACTTCACCCCTTCGAACGCTCAGGCGGCTGCCATCGCCGAAGTCCGCGACTGGTTCGAAACCCGTACCGACCAGCAGCAGGTGTTTCGCCTGTTTGGCTATGCCGGGTCGGGCAAGAGCACCGTTCTGAAGTTTGCCCTCGACGACCTCGGCCTGTCACCCCACCGCAGTGCCAAGGACGGCACCTGCGTACCGGGCGTCGTCACCGCCACCTTCACCGGCAAGGCCGCACTGGTTCTGAACCGCAAGGGCACACCCGCCCGCACCATCCACAGCCTGATCTATTCGGTGATCGAGTCGACCGAGGAGGAAGTCGCAGCCGCCGCCGTGAAGGTGCAGGAGGCGGAAACCGCCGCCCGCAGGCTGACGGGTTTCGACAGGACTGCGGCCGAAGCCGGGATCGAGGCGATGCGCCAGGCGCTTTCGGCCATGAAACACCCCCGCTTTGCCCTGAACCCGCAGAGCGATGCCGCCGATGCCAAGCTGATCGTGCTGGATGAGGTGTCGATGGTGGGCGAGGAGATGGCGCGTGACCTGATGAGTTTCGGCAAGCCCATCCTGGTGCTGGGCGATCCCGGCCAGCTGCCCCCCATCAAGGGCGAAGGTGCCTTCACCCGTGACGCGCCCGACGTGATGCTCACGGAAATCCACCGCCAGGCGGCGGAAAGCGCCATCATACGGCTGGCCACCATGGCGCGGATGGGCGAACCCATCGGATTCGGGACCTACGACTCTTTCGTGGCCAAGCTGCGCAAGGGCGACATCACCCCGGATCAGGCACTTCGGGGCGGACAGTTGATCTGCGGTCTGAACGCGACGCGGCTGCAGTTGAACAACGCCATGCGCGCGGCAGCGGGGTTTGGCGGGACATACCTGCCCACCGGCGCGGCAGAAAAGATCATCTGCCTGAAAAACCAGAACGACCTCGGGCTGATCAACGGCATGTTTCTGACGCTGGAAGGCATCGTCGACGAAGGCAGTCTCCATTTCTCGGCCATAGTCCATGATGAGGATGGTCGCCGGGTCGGGCCCCTTGATCGCGACGGCCGACCGGGCCGTTTGCGCGTCTACAAGGGCCATTTCGAGGATCATGTCGCCAATGACCCCAAACGCCACGACCGGGACTGGAAGGACAAGCGACTGCTGACCGAGGCAACCTTCGGTTGGGCAATCACGGCTCACAAGGCGCAGGGATCGCAATGGGAGAACGTAATCGTCTGGGACGACGGGATGGGCCGCACGGATCTCGACCGTCGCCGCTGGCTCTATACCGCGATCACCCGGGCCGAGCGCGGCCTGGTGCTACTGGCCTGAAGGGGACGCGATGATCGACCTGAACGATGTCGCCACCTCCACCCCCCGCCATGACCTGGCGGCGGTGCGTGACCGGTTGGCCATCACGGCCAACGACTGGCTGCCGCGACTGTTCCCGGAGGCACAGCTTGCCCGCGACCGGCGTGCGCTGCGCTGCGCCGATCTTTCGGGCCGGGCCCCGCGCAAGGACGGATCCTGCACCATCCATCTCGACGGGCCCTATGCCGGCTGGGGCTTCGACTATGCCACCGGCGAGCGTGCGGGCCCGATCGACCTGATCGCACAGGCAACCGGCCTCTCTGACGCCGCACTTTTCGACGAGGCGGCGCGCATCGCGGGCATGGACCATCCGGCACCTCGGTCCGCACTGCGCCCCAAGCCCGATCATTCCGCCGAGATCGCCAGGCTTGTCGCTGGCGCAGTCTCGTTGGCGGGCTCCGTGGGTGAGGACTACCTCCGCGCGCGCGGGCTATCGGACCCTGCCTCGCCGGATCTGATGTTCCATCCCGACCTTGCAGACTTCGAGACCAAGCGTGGCTGGCCGGGGTTGATCGCGCTGGCGCGGTTCGCGAATGGTGATCGGGCGCCCGGCATCCATCGCACTTTTCTTCTGGACGACGGCAGCGCCAAGGCCCCTGCGGGCAAGAAGATGCTGGGTTCGGTCGCGGAGGCCGCAGTGCGTCTTTATGCCATGCCGGACGACGGCCACCTTGGTGTGGCCGAAGGCATCGAGACGGCCCTTGCGGCGCACGATCTGTTCGGCACGCCGGTCTGGGCGGCCCTTTCGGCTGATGGGCTGGCGCGTTTTCGCTGGCCCGACGGCACGACGCGCATCACCATCTATGCTGATGCAGGCGATGCAGGGCGTCAGGCCGCCGCGACCCTGTCGGATCGGCTGAACCGGGCTGACATTCCGAACGAGATCGTGCTCCCGCTGCATGGTGACGATTTCAACGACGACCTGATGCGTGGAGCGTGCTCCGCTGATTACTGCGCTGGCCAGGGCGCTGCCGCGAGCGGTCCTGCCACCGAGTTGGAAACCCGCCCTGTTGGCGACAATGACATTGCGGCTCTCGTCACCGCCGCAGAAGCTTTGACCAATCCGCCTGACATCACGGCCCTTGGCCAGCTCCTTGGCCGCATCGCACTCGCACGGTTGGACCCGCTGCCCGCGCGCCAGATCCTTGCGCACATCAAGGTCGCGACCGGGATTCCCATGGCGATCCTCGAAAAGCAGATGACGGAACTCGGTCGCCGCGTGAACGCCAGTGGCGATCCAAACGCCCGCGCTTCTAAACCGGCCTGGTTCAACCGCCTGCGTCAGGACATGGCGGGAACACCCGAACGCAACGAGGCCAATGTCATCATTGCCCTGACCTCGGATGTCGCCTTCGCCGGAGTTCTGGCCTTCGACGACTTCGCCCAGGCAATTGTCGTGCGGCAACCGCTGCCATGGGATGGCGCAACCGGCCCGTTTCCCCGCCCGTGGGAGGATGCGGACGAAGTTCGCACCGCCGAATGGCTGCAGCTCCGCGGCGTCAACGTCGCCCCCATGGTGGTCGGACGTGCCATTGGAGCAGTCGCCCGCGATCATCGCATTCACCCGGTGCGGGACTGGCTGGATCACTTGCGCTGGGATGGCACGCCCCGGATCGAGACCTGGACCAGCACCTATCTCGGGGCCGAACCCACTGCCTTCCATCACACCGTTGGTGCGCTGTGGCTGATTTCGGCCGTTGCCCGCATCTTCCGGCCGGGCGTCAAGGCCGACCACATGCTGATCCTCGAAGGCCCGCAAGGCGCGCGCAAGTCGACAGCCATCAAGGTGCTGGCGGGCGAGGAATGGTTCACCGACGAACTGCCCGAGCTGGGGTCCAAGGACGCGGCGATCCACATGCAGGGCATCTGGATCGTGGAAATCGCAGAACTCGACGCCATAGGCCGCGCAGAAGTGTCCCGCATCAAGGCGTTCCTGACCCGCACCACCGACCGTTTCCGCCCGCCCTATGGCCGATATACCGTCGAGGTTCCCCGTCAATGCGTCTTCGCGGGCACGGTCAACCCCGACACCTATCTGCGCGACGAAACCGGCAACCGCCGCTTCTGGCCACTCCGCTGTGGCACCATCGACATCGCGGCTCTCGCCCGCGACCGTGACCAGCTCTGGGCCGAAGCCGTCCACCGCTTCCGCGAAGGCGCGATCTGGTGGATCGACGATGCGGCGCTGCTGGCAGAGGCCAGAACCGAACAAGAATCCCGGTATCAGGGCGACGCATGGGATGCCCGCATCGATCGCTGGCTGACCCACGACACCCGAAGCGTCAATCGCGGCCACGCGGGGTATGAGGATTGGCAGGAAGAAGAGATCGAGCGGGTCGATCCGATCCGCGACGTGTCCGTGGGCGAAATTCTCGAAGGGGCCCTTGGAATTGAACCTGCGAAATGGACTAAGATCGATCAGATGCGGGTCGGTGCCTGGCTGAAATCTCGGCATTGGGAGCGGTATCGTCGCCGCACGGGGGAGACCCGCGAATGGCGCTATCGCAGGCCAGAACGAAAGGACTGACGGAATTGCAGCCAGCCGACGACAGGGGGCATCCGCGAGGGTGCCCCTTTTCGTTTTGCCGCGGCCCCACCTTCCGATCTGTCCCCACCTTGGCGGCGAAGTGGGGACAGAAAAAATCCATCAATATCAATCGTGTCCCTACTGGCCCCACTTGGGCCACCGACTTCCTTTCCTTTCCCATAGGAATGACGAGTCCACGCTAGTCCCTCCTTTCTTCATGCATCGGAAAGAAAGAGGTGGGACCAGGTAGGGCCAGTGGGGACAGCATTGATTTTGAATGCATTTTTCTGGCCCCACTTTTGACGGAGGTGGGACCAAGTGGGGCCAGCAATCCAAAGCGCCCGCGTTGCGCATTTTTCTTGATTGCGCCCGTCCGCCATGATTCTATCAGCGTGACCAAAGCCGAAGGCCCACTGTCTGTGAGCCTTCAACATGAACCAGACGATCTCTATGCCGGACCTGCGCCCCCAACCCGGGCGCGTTTCCGCTTCATGCATCCTCGCCCTTGATCTGGGCACCACGACCGGCTGGGCCCTGCGCGGCCATAATGGTCTGATCACCAGCGGCACTGCGAGTTTCCGCCCCGGCCGCTTCGACGGCGGCGGCATGCGCTATCTGCGCTTCACCAATTGGCTGGGCGAAATCGACCGTCTCTCGGGCCCGATCTCAGCCATCTGGTTTGAAGAGGTGCGGCGGCACGCGGGCACCGATGCAGCTCACATCTATGGCGGGTTGATGGCGACACTGACGGCTTGGGCCGAAATGCGAGGCGTGCCGTATCAGGGCGTGCCTGTCGGCACCATCAAGCGACATGTCACTGGCAAGGGGAATGCGCCGAAAGAGGCCATGATCGCGGCGGCCAAGGCCAAAGGGTTTTCGCCCGCTGACGACAACGAAGCCGACGCCATCGCTATCCTTCTCTGGGCCATCGAGACCAATGGGGGCGTCGCATGAGGTGGCACCCCCGAGGCTATGGTGGCACGCGCCGTGACCCTGAGCAGGTCAAGCAAGACGGTTGGCATGACCAAGGTCTGCTCGCGGTGTCGGTCGACGATCCCCGGCTCACCTGGCCCGAGCGTGAACTGGTCCGCCAACTGGGCAACAAACTCTATGGCCAACGCTCCGATAGCCGGGAGGCCGCCAATGGATGACTGGACGCCAGCCACGGTCGACGCACGGCTCGAAAGCGCCGCCGATGTTTTCAGCATTCTGCCCGAGGTGAAGCCGCAGGGCTACTTCAACGCCTGGCCCGAATACTTCCACAGTTTCGCAGATAAGGTCGGCCAACAGCCTCAGATGCGGCGGCCAAGGCCCAGCCCGCGCCAGATCACCGAAGCCGAGGAGACATTGCTTTGGCTGCGTTGGCTCGAACCCGGCGACGCACGCCTGCTCTGGCTCCGGGCGAACCGCACGCAATGGAAGTCGATCTGCTGGGAACTCGGCATCAGCCGCGCAACGGCGAACCGGCGTTGGCAGTACGCGATCGCGGTGATCGTGTGGCGGCTGAACGGTAAGACAGTGCCTAGGAAGCGGTCGATGGACTTCGTGGTCAAGAGAATAGGTTGAGACCAGACGTTCGCTGTGGCAAGGACCAACGAGCGGGTCGCGGACAAAGCATTGGTTCGCTGCGGATGCACCGGAGCCGGGTTTGCCCTAGGATAATGGAGGTGCCCGGCACAGGTTTCGGAGCCACGTCGCCCGTAGCATTCCTGCCCTAGTGTAAAGCTTTGTTGAAGCATCGCTACCGCCAAGATGGACAGGAGTCACATCCTGGCTACAATAACTGAAAAAATGGAGGCGTCAAAAATGGCTAAGAGCGGACGTACAGAAGAACCAATATTCACAATAGGTTACGAAAAATCCACGATTGAGGAGTTCATCAGCCGCTTGGCCGATGCAGAAATCGAGTTACTGGTGGACGTGCGCGAATTGCCCTTATCGCGCAAGAAAGGCTTCTCAAAGAATGGACTCAACGCCGCTGTCAGAGAAGTGGGCATAGATTACTTGCACGTGAAGGCACTGGGCGACCCCAAGCCTGGAAGGGAAGCTGCACGCGCTGGCAATCATGACCTATTTTTAGAGATTTTCACGCAGCATATGGAAGGCCAAGACGCGCAAACAGCTCTGACCGAGCTTGCTGATACTGTTAAGGGTAAACGGGTCTGTCTGACCTGTTTCGAGCGCCACCATGAAGGCTGTCATCGTAAGATCGTCGCGGAGCGCCTATCCGCGCTCGTAGGCGCACCGATTATGCATATCGCTGTGGGCTGAACTTTGAGCGGCTGGCAAGACCCTGTTGAAGTCTGTGTGATCGTCAAGGCTGCTCCCGAGACAGGGCAGACCCACGGCGAAACAGTTTGCGTTGCCGGTATCGACGTATACGGGAACTGGCACCGCCTTTATCCGATGCCGTTCAAGCTTCTGACCGGGGCGCAGCGATTCAATCGCTGGGACATTATCCGCACGCGCTGGCGAAGTGCAGCGCCAAAGGATATGCGCACCGAAAGCAAGCGCATAGATCATGAGTCCCTTGTGAAGGTCCGCGAACTCAAGAAATCCGAGCGTCATGAGTTCGCCCGCCGCGCTATCGTGGAAAGCCTGTCTGAGGAAAAAAGTAAGGGGCGTTCATTCGCGCTGATACGCCCCGAAAATCCCGAATTCATCATCCGGCCGCTGAGCGATACCGCCAAGGCAAAGAACCAAATGCGACGCGACACGCTTCTGAGTCAGACAGATATGTTTTCTGGTGACAGCACCGTGTTGACGCCAAAGATCGCCCCGTACTCCTTCCACTACCGTTTTGTGCATGAAGGTAAAATCCTGACCCATACCTGTATCGATTGGGAAACCGAGCGCACATTCTTTAAGTGGCGTGGCAAATATGGCGAGGAAGAAACGTTGCGCATGATGCGTCAAAGATGGGGGCAGGAAATGCCCCAACGCGGTATTGCCTTCGCCATGGGCACGCACCGCGTGACCAAGTTTAACAAGTGGCTTCTGTCAGGTGTCATCCGCGTAGATCAATCGGCGCAGGCCAGCCTAATCTGAAGCCATTCCATATTTTTTGATGTTTGATCTCCTTGGTCGGATCGAGACTGTGCTCCAATACGTACGAACGATCTTGCACCACCAGTCCTCAGCAAAACAGAATGTAATTCCTTCGTTTTATGGGGCTTCCAAAAAGCCGACATTGGCGCACAATGCAGGAACTGTCATTTTGGACTCGAAGCTGCCGATCGCTGCGGCTGACTCACAGGCCGACTTCTGCGTCGCACCCCGGATTTTCGAGAGTTTGGCGCATGAGTTTGTCAACACCTTACAACCACTGAGACATATTTCCATGAGACACCGGACGGCGAGACGGATCGCCCCGCTGATGCTATCCCAAACAATATGCTCGGGGTCGTGCGCTCGGACGGACTGTCGCTGATGCCGAGGTGGACACCGTGGCTGGCTTCCGGGTCCAATCGGCATCCATCCCGCTAACCCACTGATTTCTGGTTCCTTCCTGGCGATATTCGTATGCTGGCGGGCGAAGCGCGGCACATCGCTAGCGACAGGGCCGGATTTTTGGGAAGCCACCCGGAAGCCACCGCCGCCTGAACCCGCCTGAAACACTGCAAATTCAAACCCTTGAAGCTGGACACCCCTGGTGGCCGCTGGACCCCGCTTGGAGTCCAGTCTGGACCCCGGAGTCCGGAAGCCAGGGGTATCCACCCTGATCCGAGGATTGACCCGACGATGACGCTGAGCTTTGCCCCGGATCGGATCGAGATGTGGCCGCTGGCCAAGCTCCAGCCCTATGCCCGCAATGCGAAGGCGCATGGTGCGGACCAAGTGGCGAAGATCGCCGCCAGCATGGCCGAGTTCGGCTGGACCGTGCCCTGCCTTGTCGGCGAGGACGGCGAGTTGATCGCGGGCCATGGCCGGGTCCTGGCCGCCACGCACCTGGGGCTGACCGAAGCACCGGTGATTGTACTCGGGCATCTGACCGAGGCGCAGCGCCGGGCGTATCGCATCGCGGACAACAAATTGACCGAGCTCGGAACTTGGGATGAAGCGTTGCTGTCGGCGGAACTGAACGACCTCTTGGCTGAGGATTTCGACCTGTCGCTGGTCGGTTTTTCCGATGGCGAGTTGGACAAGCTGCTGGCCTACGTGCCGGAGGGGGACGGGCAAGAAGGTGGCGCTGGGGGCTCGGTGCCGCCGGTGACCATTCCCGAACCGCCGCGCAACCCAGCATCGCGCACTGGCGATCTCTGGATCCTCGGTGATCATCGGCTCCTTTGCGGCGACAGCACCAGCGCCGCCGATGTGCGCCGCTTGATGAATGGCGAGCGGGCGATCCTGTTTGCGACCGACCCGCCGTATCTTGTGGACTATGACGGCTCGAACCACCCGACCCGGAACAAGGACTGGTCGTCGTCCTACGGCACAACCTGGGACGACTCTTCGCAGGGCGCGGAACTCTACGACGGCTTCATCGCCGCCGCCGTGGCGGAAGCCATCGCCGAAAATGCCGCCTGGTATTGCTGGCACGCGTCACGCCGCCAGGCGATGCTGGAAGCCTGCTGGGAAAAGGCAGGTGCCTTCGTGCATCAGCAGATCATCTGGGTGAAGGACCGCGGGGTTCTGACCCGGTCGCATTACCTGTGGAAACACGAACCCTGCTTCATGGGCTGGCGGCGGCCGAACCGCCCGCCAAAAGTGGCCGAGGAAACGCTGCCATCGACATGGGCGCTGCCCAGCATTGCCAAGGACGATCGGCCCGACCATCCCACGCCCAAACCGCTTGACGCCTTCGGGATCCCGATGCGTCAGCATGTGTCGCGGGGCGGGCTTTGCTACGAACCGTTCTCGGGCTCCGGCTCGCAGATCATGGCGGGCGAGGCCAATGGCCGCCGTGTCTTTGCGATGGAAATCAGCCCGGCCTACATCGACGTCGCTGTTGAACGCTGGCAGGCCGACACGGGCTGCGACGCCATCCTCGACGGCGATGGCCGGACTTTCGCGGCAGTGAAAGCTGAACGACTGGTGGATTCCCAGGCCGCGCCTGAAACCCAACCCGAAGCCGCCGCGTGACATGAATGACCTGGCTCTACATTCCACCGGACGCGCTTCCGGAGCGGGAGACGCATGTCTCTTCGGCCTCTCCCTCTGTTCCGGCGCGGGCGGGCTCGACCTCGGGCTTACCATCGCCATCCCCGGCTATCGTGCTGTGGGCCATGTCGAACGGGAAACCTACGCCGCAGCCACTCTCGTGGCGCGGATGGAAGACGCGTCCCTGGATCAGGCTGTTGTCTGGGACGATGTTGCCACCTTCGACGGCCGCCCTTGGCGCGGCGCGGTGGACATCGTCACTGCGGGCTATCCGTGCCAGCCGTTCTCCGTCGCGGGCAAGCGCAGGGGTGCGGATGATCCGCGCCACCTCTGGCCCCATGTCGCCCGTATCATCGCCGAGGTCGAACCGCCCTTCGTCTTCCTCGAGAATGTCGCCCATCATCTCCGCCTCGGCTTCCCCGAAGTTGCCAGCGGACTGGTCGGCATGGGCTACCGCCTTGCGGCAGGCCTCTTCACGGCGGCGGAAGTCGGCGCGCCTCATAAGCGCGAACGGCTCTTCATCCTCGCCATCCGCGAAGGCGACGAGCTGGCCGACCCCGCGCGCCTGCTCTGGCACCCGGTCGAGTGGCGGGAATCGGACGGAACTGCTGCGCCTCTGGCCGACACCAAGGGCCAGCGCCAACGAGAACCGGCAGACGAAACCGACGCCGTCGCAGGCAGCGGGTCAGCACGGGATGAACCTTGCGACGACAGCCGCGATGTGGCCGACGCCGCAGATCGACAGCTTCCGCAGCAGGGGCGGCGAGCGGAAGGACGAGAAGGGTCTGGATCGGATGGCGCGGGACTGGCCGACGCCGATGGCGAACGACGGCTGCAAGCCGAGCGCGGGCAATCGGCGGTCGGCCGATCTGACCCACGCGGCGGGGATGTGGATGACGCCGACTGCGCGGGATCACAAGGACGGGGCGACGACATTGGCGAACACGCCGGTGAACGGTCTGCTTGGCCGCCAGGTCCTGGCGATGCCGATGGCTGGGAACGATACCTCCGATGCGCGCCGGACCTTGAACCCGCTGTTCGTCGAGGCGCTGATGGGCTGGCCCACCGGGTGGACCGGCTTCGCCTCTGTGGCAACGGCGTGGTCCCCTTGGTTGCGGCGCATGCGCTGCGAACTCTCGCGGCTGAACTGCTGGCCGATGGATGAGGTGGCAACATGAAGCAGTCACGCGCCATGTCGCTCGTCGAAGCCGTCGCGAACGTGGTCGTCGGCTACGGCGTCGCCGTCGTCACGCAGATCCTGATCTTCCCTGTTTTCGGGCTGCAGACGACGCTGGCGCAGAACCTGAAGATAGGCGCGGTGTTCACAATCGTCTCGCTCGGCCGCAGTTACGCCTTGCGGCGGTTGTTCGAGCAATGGCGCCGCTTCTGACCCCGCTGGCGGTGCCAAGCGACGGATGCTAGCCTTGGTACATGTCCGACTGGCAACACATCGAGATCAACAACCACGGGACCATCGTGGTCCTGCGTCCGATCTCGGACGAGGGTCGGCAATGGTTCGAGGACAATGTCGGCGAACCTGAACCGGGCGGCATCTATACTTGTGAGCCTCGCATGGCGCAGGACATCCTGCAGGCGGCGGCGCGCGATCTGCTGTCGATGCAATGAAAAACCGCCGCCCCTGATGGGACGGCGGCAATAGGGTCTTCAGCGGCAAACCGATCAGCCAGCGGGCAGTCGATAGACCCGTCCGCGCCCCTCGACCTTCTCCGAGGTCACCTCGAGCCCGAGCTTCTTTTTCAGCGCTCCAGCCATCGCGCCCCTGATCGTGTGTGCCGCCCAGTCGAGGGCGACCATGATCTCCTCGATGGTCGCGCCGTCCGGCGCGCGCAGCATGGCGATCAGCTTGGCCTGCTTGGTGCCCTCGCGCTGAGTGCGCGCCTTGGGCGCGGTGTCGGGTTCGGCGGGGGTGTCGGGCGCGGCTTCCACTGTCCGCGCGTCCGTCGCGCCCTCGGGGGCGCGGTTCGCGCCTTCGGGCTCGATGCCGATGGCGGCGAACCCTGCGTCGGTGGCGACCAGCGTGACGCCGTGGCCATCGCCGGTTTCGCGCCACATGGGTTCGCCCTTGCGCAGGTCGGCATCGACCTCCTGCAGGAGCCCCTTGGCAATCATCGCGCCGACCACCTTAGCGACGGCCCCACCGCGCAGGCTCTCGGGCAGCGGCATTGCGATGCGCTCGGGCCGTTGGGCGGCGGCGCTCAGGATCAAGGCTTGGGTATCGGAAAGCTGGGTCATCATTGTCTCCGTGTCGGGGCGCGCGGGATGCGGGCCCTTCTACGAGGCCAAGCCCCGCAGGGCGGGGCTGGCGGGATGGCTGGCTGGGTTACTCGGCGTGTTCGCCCTCGCCGAAAAGGAAATCGGTGATCTTCCGGAGGTCGCTGGCGACGCTGCTGATCGAGCCGACGCTGCCCCAATTGACCGCGTCCGGATCGAAGTTGAAATGGTCGTCGCTGAGCGCCTGAAGTCGGGCGAGCATCGCGTCGATCTCGGCCTTCTTGCCGATGAAGGCGTCGAGGGCTTTCGTGTTGTCTTGTGCGCGGCGGGTCATTTCGGTGGCTCCGTGCTGAGTTGCATCGTTCTTGTGGAGACACGTTCGCTCTGTCCGGGACGCTTATCAACTCGATAAGCATATGTTTTTGAATGATAATCGGAGTCGCCAATGCAGGGCATGAGCGAGCGCCAGTACGCCGCGCATGTTGGCCTGTCGCGGGGCGCGATCCAGAAGGCGAAGACGGCCGAACGGCTTGTGCTGTTCGCGGATGGCAGCATCAACGCGGCCGCCAGCGATGTGCGCCGGGCGGAAACCACCGATCCGTCGAAGACCCGGAAGCCGCCCGAACTGAAGATGAAGGCGGTCCCCGAGGCCGCCGTCGCTGCGGTCGGCGACACGCTGCGCGAACAGGGGCTGGCGGTGCCAGCGGTTGGCGGGGGCACGACCTACCTGCAGGCCAAGACCGCCAACGAGGTTCTGAAGGCGCAGGAGCGGCGCATCCGGCTGCAGAAGCTGAAGGGGGAGTTGATCGAGCGGGCACGCGCGCTGTCGCTGGTGTTCCGGCTGGCGCGGGAGGTGCGGGACGCTTGGGTGAACTGGCCCGCGCGGTCGTCGGCATTGATGGCGGCGGAACTGGGCGTGGAACCGGCCGCAATGCAGAAGGCCTTGGAAAAACATGTCAGTGCCCACCTCGACGAACTTGCCGAGGTCCGGCCTGACTTCCGGTGATGATGACAGCCTAACGGATTTCGACGGCGCAGCGGAGATCCTGCGCACCTGGGGCGCGGGGCTGACGCCAGACCCGGACCTGACAGTTTCGCAATGGGCCGACAAGCACCGGATGCTGTCGGGTCGCGCATCGGCTGAACCGGGGCGCTATCGCACGGCGCGCACGCCTTACATGCGCGAGATCATGGACCGCCTGTCGCCCGGCGATGTGATGCAGCGCATCGTGTTCATGAAGGCGGCACAGGTCGGGGCGACCGAAGCGGGCAACAACTGGATCGGATTTGCCATCCACCAGGCACCGGGGCCGATGCTGGCGGTCCAGCCGACCGTTGAACTGGCGAAACGCAACTCGCGCCAGCGGATCGACCCGCTGATCGACGAAAGCCCCGACCTACGGGAGCGGGTCAAACCGGCGCGATCGCGGGACGCGGGCAATACGATGCTATCGAAGGAATTCGCGGGCGGCATCCTGATCATGACCGGGGCGAACTCGGCGGTCGGGCTGCGCTCGACCCCCGCGCGCTACATCTTTCTCGACGAGGTTGATGCCTATCCGGCCTCGGCCGATGAGGAAGGTGACCCCGTCACGCTGGCCGAAGCGCGATCGCTTACCTTTGCCCATCGGCGCAAGGTCTTCCTGGTCTCAACCCCCACCATCCGGGGCCTGAGCCGGATCGAGCGGGAATACGAGGCGAGCGATCAGCGCCGGTATTTCGTGCCGTGCCCGCATTGCGGCCATTCCCAATGGCTGAAGTTCGACCGGCTGCGCTGGCATAAAGGGCGGCCGGAAACGGCAGAATATCATTGCGAGGGCTGCGATCAGCCCATCGGCGAGCACCACAAGACGGCGATGCTGGAGGCTGGCGAATGGCGGGCGACGGCCGTTGCCGCCGATCCGACCACGGTCGGGTATCACCTCTCGGCTCTGTACTCGCCGATCGGCTGGCTGAGTTGGGAGCGGATCGTGCGGTCATGGGAAGCGGCCCAAGGATCGGACGAGGCGATCAAGGCGTTCCGCAACACGATCCTTGGCGAAACCTGGGTCGAAACCGGCGAAGCACCTGACTGGCAGCGGCTCTACGACCGGCGCGAGCGCTGGAAATCTGGTACCGTGCCTTCGGGCGGGCTGTTCCTGACCGCCGGGGCCGACGTGCAGAAGGACCGGATCGAGGTCGATGTCTGGGCCTGGGGTCGCGGGTTGGAGAGCTGGCTCGTCGATCACGTGGTGATCGAGGGTGGGCCAGACCGGCATGATGCATGGTCGGAACTGACGGCGCTGCTGGATAGGTCCTGGCCGCACGAACGCGGGGCGCATCTTCGCATCGCCCGGCTTGCCATCGACACCGGTTACGAGGCTCCGGCGGTGTATTCCTGGTCGCGGGCGCAGGGCTTCGCACAGGTGTCGCCGGTCAAAGGTGTCGAGGGGTTCAATCGTTCGAGCCCGGTGTCGGGGCCGACCTTTGTCGACGCGACCGAAGGCGGGAAACGCTTGCGGCGCGGGGCCCGGCTTTGGACGGTTGCGGTGTCGACCTTCAAGGCCGAGACCTATCGTTTCCTGCGGCTGGCGCGGCCGACCGAAGAGGACATGGCCGATGGGGCGGCGTTCCCGCCGGGATCGGTGCATCTGCCGCATTGGATCGAGAACGAATGGCTGAAGCAGTTCGTGGCCGAACAGCTTGTGACGGTGCGTACGAAGCGCGGCTTCGCCCGGCTGGAATGGCAGAAGCTGCGTGAACGCAACGAGGCGCTGGATTGCCGGGTCTACGCCCGCGCCGCCGCCTGGATCGCGGGTGCCGATCGCTGGACCGACGAGAAATGGCGCGATCTCGAGGATCAACTCGGGGCGGCGCCAACGGAAATCGATGGTGCGGGGCGGGTCAACCGGCCGCAAGCCGCACCCCAGGGAAAACGGCAGTCGGATTGGCTTGGCCGACGCGGAGGATGGTTCTGACATGGCAGACTGGACGGAAGCCGAACTCGCCGCGCTGCGCCGGGCCTATGCTAGCGGCACGACCCGCGTCAGCTATGATGGGAAATCCGTAGACTATGGTTCGGCCGAGGATCTCCTGGGCCGCATCCGAACCATCGAACGCGCCATCGCCGGAACGACGCGGCCGCTGCCAGTTGCCGGGTTGGCAGGCTTCAGCCGCGGGGATCGCTGATGCCGGCGAACTGGATGGACCATGCCATCGCCTCGGTCGCCCCGCGCATGGCGGCCCGGCGCGTGCTGGCGCGACAGGCCTTCGAAACCCTGACGCGCGGCTATGACGGAGCGTCCAAGGGGCGGCGCACCGACGGCTGGCGCACGCCGGGATCTTCTGCCGACACCGAGATCGGTGTTGCCGGGGCGCTGTTGCGCGACCGGATGCGCGATCTGGTGCGCAACAACCCGCATGCGGCCAAGGCCGTGGCGGTGCTGGTGAACAACATCATCGGTTCTGGCATTATGCCCCGTGCCGCCAGCGGCGATGACAAGCTGGACCGCAAGGTCGATTCCCTTTTCACCCGCTGGACGGCTGATTGCGACGCCGATGGTCAACTCGATTTCTACGGGCTGCAGACGCTGATCTGCCGCGAAATGGTCGAAGCGGGCGAGGTGCTGGTGCGGCGCAGGCTGCGGCGGGCCAGCGATGGGCTGGCGGTGCCGCTGCAATTGCAGGTGCTCGAGGCCGACTTTCTCGATGCCACCAAGTCCAGCAACGTCGGCGCGGATCGTATCGTGCAGGGCATCGAATTCGACCCGGTCGGCAAACGTCGCGCCTATTGGCTGCATCCCGAACACCCCGGCGATGCGCATGGGGCCTTGCGTGGCGGCATCGACAGCCGCCCGGTTCCCGCGACCGAGATCGCCCATGTCTATGAAAAACAGCGCACGCAGGCGCGCGGCGTGCCTTGGGGCGCACCGGTGATCCGGTACCTGCGCGACCTCGACGACTACGAAGTGGCCGAGCTGGTCCGCAAGAAGACCGAGGCCTGCGTCACCGCCATCGTCTTTGGCGACGACGAAACCCAACAGGGCATAGCACCCACCGTGGTCGATGCCGATGGCAACAGGGTCGAGCAGTTCGAACCGGGGCTGATCGCCTATGCGCGCGGCGGCAAGGACATCCGGTTCAACCAGCCGTCCGCCACGGGGGGCTATGGCGAATACAAAAGGGCCAGCCTGCACACGATCTCGGCCGGGTTCCGGGTGCCCTACGAATTGCTGACCGGCGATCTCAGCCAGGTGAACTACTCCTCGATCCGGGCGGGGCTGGTCGAGTTCCGCCGCCAGATCGACGCCGTGCAATGGCAGCTGTTCATCCCGATGTTCTGCGCCCCGGTCTGGCGCTGGTTCACTGAAGCGGCATGGGCGGCGGGTCAGATCCCGATACCGGATGTGCCGGTGGAATGGTCGCCGCCGAAGTTCGAGGCGGTCGATCCGCAGAAGGATGCAATGGCGAACCTGCTGTCGATCCGGTCGGGCACCATGACTTTGGCAGAGGTGATCGCCCGTCAGGGTCGCAACCCCGACGCCGTGCTGGCGGAAATCGCCGCGACCAATGCCAAGCTGGATGCCCTCGGTCTCGTCCTCGACAGCGATCCGCGCCGCGTCACGAAAACCGGCAGCGCGCAAACGAGCGATCCGGCCGCCGACCCCGAAGACGACCCGGCGCAACCCGACGCCGCCCAACAGGACTGACCCCATGGACACGATGATCGAACTGCCGGCCATGCGCCGGACGGCGGAGCTTGCGCCGAACACGGCCGATGCGACCGCCCGCACCGTCGAGGTGGTCTGGTCGGCCGGGGCCCGCGTTCGCCGCGCCAGTTTCTTCGGCGAGCCCTACGACGAGGAACTCAGTCTCGACCCCACCCATGTGCGGCTGGAACGGCTTAACGCGGGCGCGCCTTTCCTGAAGGTGCATGAATTGGGCGCGCTGGACGCGGTCATCGGCTCCGTCATCCCCGGTTCCGCCCGCCTTGAAAACGGCCGTGGCATCGCGCTGGTCCGCATCTCCGAACGCGACGATGTCGAGCCGATCTGGCGTGACATTCAGGCCGGGCACATTCGGGCGGTATCCATCGGCTACCAGGTCCACCGCTTCGAGGTCTCGAAACCCGATGGCGGCCGCGAGTTGTGGCGCGCGGTGGACTGGACGCCCTTCGAGGTCTCGGCCGTGCCGGTCGGGGCGGACCCCGCCGCAGGTTTCCGCGCCCACCAATCCCTTCACGACTGCGTCCTTCATCGCCGGGACGCTTCCAACACCCGACAAGGAGCATCCCCGATGATCGACCCGACCCAGACCCCGGCCGCAACGGCCGCCGAACCCCATGCGACCGAGGAGACCCAGATGACCGACCCCACCAATACCGGTGCCGAACCGCAGACGCGTGCCGTCGAGACGCGCGCGCTGCCGCAGGGCGCACCAGTGACCCCGCCCGATACCGAAGCCATTGCCACCCGGGCGCGCGAGGGTGAACGCGACCGCGTCTCCACCATCTACGATCTGGCGGGCCGCCTGAACCTCGAGCGCGGCTTTGCCGAGGATCTGGTGAAACGCGGTGTCACCGTCGATGAATCCCGCCGCCTGATCCTCGACCAGGTTGCCGCCAGGTCGGACGAGACTCGCACCTTTCCGCATGTCTCGATCCCGCTCGGCGGCCGGGATGAACGCATCACCCGCCGGGATGCCGTAGCCAATGCGCTGTTGCACCGCTACAGCCCGACGCTGTTTCAGCTCGACGACTCTGCCCGCCAATACCGCGGCATGTCGCTCCTCGAACTGGCCCGCGAAAGCTTGGCCAATGCCGGGGTCAATACGCGCGGTCTGTCGCGCGACGAGGTGGCGACGCGCTCGCTGCATTCCACATCCGACTTCCCCGAAATCCTGTCGGCCGTCACCAACAAGACGCTGCGGCAGGCCTACGAGACCTATCCCCGCACCTTCATGCTGTTCTGCCGCCAGGTGCTCGCCACCGACTTCAAGGCGATGAACCGGGTCCAGTTGGGCGAAGCGCCGCAGCTGCTGGAGGTCGGTGAAAGCGGCGAGTTCAAGCGCGGCACGCTCGGCGAAAGCAAGGAAAGCTACAAGGTCAAGACCTACGGCCGGGTGGTGGCCATCACCCGCCAGACCCTGATCAACGACGATCTGGATGCCTTCACCCGGATCCCGGCGATGTACGGCAACTCGATCGCCCAGCTGGAATCGGACGTGGTCTGGGGCATCATCACCGCCAACCCCGCCATGGCCGATGGCAACGCGCTGTTTCACACCACGCACAAGAACCTGGCCGGAACCGGCACGGCGCTGGCGGTCGATGCGGTGGGCGCGGCGCGGGCGGCGATGGCGCTGCAGACCGGCTTTGACAAGAAGACCGTGCTGAATATCCGCCCGGCTTTCCTGATCGTGCCAGCTGCGCTTGAACTGAAGGCCGAGCAGTTGGTGGCGCAGAACCTCGTGCCTGCCGACAGCACCAAGGTGGTGCCGCAGTCGATCCGGACGCTCTCGCCCATCAGCGAACCCCGCCTCGATGCCGCGAGCCCCACCGCCTGGTATCTCGCGGCCAGCCCCAACCAGATCGACACCATCGAGTATGCCTATCTGGAGGGTCAGCAGGGTGCTTACATCGAGACCCGCAACGGCTTCGACGTCGACGGGGTCGAGATCAAGTGCCGCCTCGACTTCGGCGCCAAGGCCATCGACTGGCGCGGTCTCTACAAGAACCCGGGCGCATAACGCCCCTATCCTGAACCCCGGCACGCGGGCGGTCCTGACGGGCCGCCCATCGTCTTTCCACAAGGATCCCCACCATGAAAAACTACGTCCAGCCCGGCAATATTATCACCCTGACCGCGCCCTACGCCGTAGCATCAGGCGATGGCCTCCTCGTCGGTGCCATCTTCGGCGTCGCTTCTGGCACCGCCGCCCTTGGCGAAGCGGTCGAGACCGCGGTCGAGGGCGTCTACGATCTGAAGAAGGTCGCCTCGCAGGCATGGGCCGCTGGCGACAAGATCTACTGGGACAACACGGCGAAGAACACGACCAAGACCCTGACCTCAAACACGCTGATCGGCGTGGCGACCGAGGCTGTGGCAGGCGGGGCCACCGATCTGATTGGTCGGGTGCGGCTGAACGGCGCGTTCTGATGTCCGCCTTCGCCGCTGCCGTCAACGCGCTTTTCGCCGATCCGAATATGGGGCGGGACGCGGTCTACATCGCCGATGGCGGCGCGCCGGTATTGGTGCGCGTCGTCGCGCGGCTTGCCGATGCCGTTACCGACTTCGGCGATGCCCGGCTCTGGTCCGAAACCACGCGCGTCGACCTGCGCGTGGCCGAGGTGCCAAACCCTCGCCCCGGTGATCGGATTGGGATCGACGCCGAGGCATTCCTCATTCAGGGCGAGCCAGTCCGTGATCGCGAGCGGCTGGTCTGGACTGTCGACCTGAGGCCAGCGTGAAACTGAAACTTGCCATCGATTCCGACATCGTCGCCCTGATGGCGGCCGAGGTCGTGGCGGGGGAACGCGCTGTCACTGCCACCATGCGCGAGGCTGGTACCGGACTGAAATCCGCTTGGCGCACCCAGATCACCGGCGCGGGGCTGGGCACGCGCCTCGCCAACTCGATCCGCTCCGCCAGTTTCCCGAAGTCCGGCGAAAGCCTGAACGCGGCGGCGCTGGTTTGGTCGAACGCCCCGGTGATCATCGGCACGCATGACACCGGCCCGCTTATCCGCTCGAAAAACGGGTTCTAGCTGGCGATCCCCACGCCAGCAGCAGGCAAATCCACCCGAGGCGGCAGGATCACCCCCGGAGAATGGGAACGCCGCACCGGCCTGCGACTGCGGTTCATCTATCGCCGCCGGGGACCGAGCCTGCTGGTGGCCGAAGGGCGACTGAACACCAAGGGTCGCGCCGTGGCGTCCCGGTCGAAAACCGGCCGTGGTGTCGTCACCGCACCGATCTTCCTGCTGGTGCCGCAGGTAAAGCTGCCGAAGCGGTTGGATCTGGCAAGGGATGCAGAGCGGGCGGTGGACGGTGTGCCGGGCCTAATCGTAGCGAACTGGGTGGAGGGGCGTTAGGAAGAACACGAATTTCAATGGTTTAGTGGAGCATCTACCCGAAGACTTTGCTGGATAACTCAAGGTATTCGGGCCTGCTGAAGTCGGCCTGCTCCACGTTCTCAAAATGCCACAAGAAGTGTTCTGCTTCGGTACTGTGCGGCTGGATATGTGGCTTTAGTTGCGGGATAAACTCAGTTCCAGCACCAATGATGACCGGAATCGTATTGATAAAAATCCGATGCCTTGGAACAGCATCTTGCTCGGCAAACCGCTCGAACTCTCCCGCAAAGATACGACCTCTAATTAGCTCCCGTGCATTTGCGCGCAGGCGACTTTGGTCCCTGGGCATATCTAGCAATGCCGAGAAGTCGCCCCAAGACGCGTAGTGGTCTATGAACCCACCACCTTCCTCACCTGCGCCAGCTGGGAAGTCTACCAAGAGCAAGTCCTCAGGCTCGTTACGTTGGGCGTAACGATGCACACTTCGGATGCCATGTGCGTTGTTGTGGTGTTTCGCGTTTCTGTAGGCAAGCACACAGCAGCAAAGCGGATTTGCATAGAAGTCGAAATCGACTCCCGGAGTTTCCCGAGATGCATCGTACAAGCTCGAAAAAGTGTCGAGCATGCTCTTGCATGCCAGTTCGACGTTTCCGATCGCTTCTCCTGCATCGATCAGAAACAGCTCCCGAAACCTGTACTTCTGCTCGATGAATACCCGCAAAGATTGGGCGAAGTCCTCAAATCGATCCGAGATCATGATGTTTCCCATTAAGGTAGTGGTTCAAGTTCTACCCGCCAATACGGGAGGGTGCCATCTCTGCGAGGTGCTTTTGTGCCCAACGCGACTGTTCTGTGATCGATTTCCAAAGGCAATCGCGTAATGTCAGCAAGAGAAACCGTCCTCGCCGTGCTGCACGCGCGGCTATCGGCGCTGCCTGCGACCGCCCTGCGCGGTGACGTGCTGCCCGAGCGCGTGCCCGCCGCTGGCCTGCTGATCCTGCGGGACGGAGAGCCGGGTGAGCCCGAGGTCACGCTGTCGCCGCTGCGCTACCATTACCAGCACCGGGCCGAGATCGAGGCAGTCGTGCAGGGTGCCGCTCGTGATGCCACCTTCGACACGCTTTGCGCCAGCATCGGCGCGTTGATTGCTGGCGACCGCACGCTGGGCGGACTCTGCGACTGGTTCGAGGCGGAAGCGCCGCGTCCGGTCGATCTGGCCGTCGAAGGCGCTGCCGGTTTGAAGGCGGCGGTGATCCAGGTCATTTTGCACTATTCCACGGCCGACCCTCTGGCCTGACCCCAATCACGATAGGAGAACACGATGGCACGAGCCCATGGGGCGCGGGCGCAGATGGCGCTTGCGTTCGAATCCGTCTATGGCACCGCGCCCGCCACGGGCTACCGCACGGTGCCGTTTGCCAGCACCACGCTCGGCTCTGAACAGCCGCTGATCGCCTCGGAACTGCTGGGCCAGGGGCGCGACCCGCTGGCCCCGATCAAGGACGCGGTCACCGCCGATGGTGATGTCGTGGTGCCGATCGATGTCGAGAACCTCGGCCTCTGGCTGAAGGCGGCCTTCGGGGGGCCCACGACCACCGGCACCACTCCCAAGACCCATACCTTCCAGTCCGGAAACTGGACGCTTCCGAGCATGGCCATCGAGACGGCGATGCCCGAGGTGCCGCGATATGCGATGTACACCGGTTGCGTCTGCGATCAGCTGTCGTGGCAGATGGCGCGGTCGGGGCTGCTGACAGCCACCGCCCGGCTGGTGGCGCAAGGCGAAAGCGTCGCGGCGACCACGGCCGCTGGCACGCCCACCTCGCTGGCGCTGCAGCGGTTCGGGCATTTCAACGGGGCGATCACCCGCAACGGCTCTCCGCTCGGCAACGTCATTTCGGCCGAGGTCACCTATTCCAACGGCCTCGACCGGATCGAGACCATCCGCTCGGACGGCCGCATCGAGGGAGCAGACCCCGGCATGGCCGCGCTGACCGGTCGGGTGGAGGTGCGCTTTGCCGACACCTCGCTGATCACGCAGGCCATCGACGGGACGCCCTGCGAGTTGGTCTTTGCCTGGAGCCTCGGCGCCAACGCCAGCTTCACCTTCACCGCCCATGCCGTCTACCTGCCGCGCCCCCGGATCGAGATCCCGGGCCCGCAGGGCATCCAGGCCACCTTCGACTGGCAGGCCGCCAAGGCCGTCAGCCCCGCCCGCATGTGCACCGCCGTCCTCGTCAACACCGTAGTGAGCTACTGAACATGATCAGACTGAACCTGACCGCAGCCCCTGCTTGGCTGACCCTCGCCCCCGGCCTTCGCCTTCAGGTAGCCCCCCTGACAACCGCGCTGATGGTCTCCGCGAGGGCCGACCCAGCCATCGACGCATTGTCCGATACGGCGACCCAAGAGGGACTGGCGCTCGCCATGGCCAAGGCCGTCGCCCGCCGTGCGGTGCTGGATTGGGAGGGGGTCGGCGATGATGCAGGGGATTCCGTCCCGGTTTCACCGGAAGGCATCGACGCCCTTCTGGAAATCTGGCCGGTCTTCGAAGCGTTCCAGACCCAGTACGTCGCCAAGGGCCTGATCCTGGACGCGGAAAAAAACGTCTCCGCGCCCTTGCCGAATGGTCTTTCGGCGGGGGCGACCGCTACTGCGCGGCCTGCCAAGGGCGCTGCCCCGACTGCCCCGCAAGACTGAACCGCCCGCAAACGCAAGACGGCTGGCAGGTCTGGGATCTGGTCGGCCGACTTGGGGGCCAGCTGCGGGTGATCCCCGGCGCGGTGCTTGGCTGGGACATGGGAGCGGCGATAGCGATGGCGAACGCCCTCGGGATCGACGCCCTGATCGCCGCCGAACTGCTGCCGGAGATCGAGGCGGTGATGGTGCGCAAGCTCAACGAACAGATCGGAGAGGGACATGGCTGAGAAGAGGGTCTCTGTCCGGCTGGTCGCGGAGGGCGGCCGTCAGGTCCGGGCCGAGCTGGAAGGCATCGGTGAGGCAGGCACGCGCGGGTTTGGCCGCCTGTCGTCGGAGATGGAACTGGCCAATGCCCGGCTTGGCAGCTTCGCCCGCAAGGCTGGGATTGCGCTTGCGGCGGTGACGGCGGCTGCGGCCGCTGCTGGCGTGGCTATGGTCCGCTCGGGGCTCGATGTCATCGGTGCTCAGGCCGACATGGCGGCCTCGCTCCGCACCACAGTCGAAAGCCTGCAAGTGCTGACATGGGCCGGGGAGCTGGCCGGTGTCTCGATGGGCGAGATCGAACAGGCCACGAAGAAGCTGACCACGCGGTTGTCGGAAGCGGCCGCTGGATCGGGTTCGGCCGCTGGTGCCTTGCAGCGGCTGAACCTGACCGCCGCTGAACTGCAAGCGTTGCCGCTCGATCAGCGCATCGTCGCCATTCAGGAGGCACTGGCCCGCTATGTCCCCGAGGCCGAACGCGCCGCCGTGGCCTCCGACCTCTTCGGTGACAGGGCCGCACTGGCCTTCCTGCGCATCGACGCCGCCGCCTTGCGTGAGGCGGCGCAGGATGTGCAGGATTTCGGGGTGGCGGTCAGCGCGGCCGACGCGGCGCAGATCGAACGCACTGGCGATGCTATCGCCAAGCTGAGCCTGATCTGGCTCGGCCTCACCAACCGCCTGACCGCCGCCGTCGCCCCAGCGCTGGAAACCGTGGCGAACGCTCTTGCCGATATGGCGCGCGGCACCGGGCCCATCGGCGGCGCAATCACTGCCGTCTTCGACAACCTCGCACGGCTTGCCACCTATGCGGCTACCTTCGCGGCCTTCATGGCGGGCCGTTGGGTGGCTGGCTTGGTCGTTGCCGCGTTGTCGGTGCGTGGCCTCGCTACCGCACTCGTATTCCTGCGCGGGGCGCTGATCCGCACCGGCATCGGCGCGCTGATCGTTGGCGCGGGCGAGCTGGTCTATCTGTTCTCGCAACTTGTCACCCGTGTGGGTGGTGTCGGCGAGGCATTCCGGCTGCTGGGCGATCTCGCATCGGAGATCTGGTCGCGCATCGGCCTGGCGCTCGACGCTGCATTCGCCAACATGGCTGCGGGCTGGGAGGGGCTGAAGGCTGCAGGGCTATCGGCCCTCGAAGGCACTATCGCGGGCGTCGTCAGCTTTGGCGACCGGACGGCTGCGATTTTTCAAGGCGCTTATGATGCCGCCGTCGCGATCTGGGGCAGTCTGCCCGGCGCCATCGGCGATTTCGCCTTTCAGGCCGCGAACGGCCTGATCTCGGGCGTCGAGGCGATGCTGAACGGCGTCGTCACGCGCATCAACAGTTTCATCAACGGGTTGAATGCTGCGCTGGACTTGCTGCCGGACTGGGCGGTGGGCGAAGGCGGAGTGCGGATCGGCACACTGGACCCCGTGGAACTGGCGCGGATCGGCAACCCGTTCGAGGGCGCAGCGACGGCTGCTGGCGCTGCCGCCGCCGATGCGTTCTCTGCCGCGCTGTCGCAGACTTACCTAGAGCCTCCCGACCTCGGGCTTGGCGCGATGGCCGATGATGCGCGTGGCCGGGCCGATGGCTATCGCGAGGCGGCGGGAATGCTGGCCGATGCTGCCGGGCGTCCGCTGGCCAGTTGGCAGGCGCTGCGAGACGCGGTGACTGGCACCGGATCGGATGCCGAAGCGGCGTTGGCAGATGCCGCCAGTTCGGCGGATACCCTGAACACCGAACTGGACGACACCGCAACTGCTGCCGGGAATGCAGGCGCTGCAGCGCGCGATGCCGGGGCTGACGCTGCTGAGGGGGCCGATCAGGCTGCGACCGGCTGGGGCGCGGTGACTGCGGCGCTGGCTGATTACGCCTCCAAGGCGCGCAACATCGGCGGTGATATTGGAAGCGCACTGGTCGGGGCCTTTACCTCGGCCGAGAATGCCGTGGGTGAGTTTGTGAAGACCGGCAAACTCGACTTCCGCGATCTGGTCACCTCGATGATCGCCGATCTGGCCAAGCTGGCGGCGCGGACATTCATCCTCGGCCCCATCGCCAACGCGCTGTCAGGCGCGCTTGGCGGTGCGGGCGGGGTATTCGCCAATATCCTCCACACCGGTGGCATTGTCGGCTCGCCGGGCCCCGGTCGCATGGTCTCGGCGCTGGCGTTCGCCAATGCCTCGCGCATGCACGCGGGCGGATGGGCCGGGATCAAGCCCGACGAGGTTCCGGCGATCCTGCAACGTGGCGAGCGCGTGCTCTCCCGCCGCGAGGCCGCTGGATATGGCCAGGGACAGACCAGCGCACCCGCCGTCAACGTCACCATCATGGCCCGCGATGCCGAAAGCTTCCGACAATCGCGCACGCAGGTCGCAAGCGACATTGCCCGCGCCGTGTCGCTGGGTCGGAGGGGCATGTGATGGCATTTCATGAGGTCAGATTCCCCGACAACATCAGCCGCGGGGCGCGCGGGGGGCCGGAACGGCGCACGCAAGTGGTCGAACTGGCCTCTGGCGATGAGGAGCGCAACGCAAGCTGGGCCAACTCCCGCCGCCGCTATGATGTCGCCTATGGCATCCGCCGCGCTGACGATCTTGCGGCGGTCGTGGCCTTCTTCGAAGCCCGGAATGGTCGCCTGCACGGCTTTCGCTACAAGGATTGGGCAGATTACAAATCCTGCCTGCCGTCGCAGCCGGTCGCCCCGACTGACCAGCCCATCGGCACCGGCAATGGTGCGGTCACCACCTTCGCCCTGCTGAAACGCTACACTTCCGGCGCGCAAAGTTGGACCCGTGCCATCGCCAAGCCGGTGGCCGGCACTGTCCGCATCGCCCTGAATGGGGTCGAGCAGATGTCGGGCTGGAGCGTCAACACCACCACCGGCAGCGTCACCTTCACCACTGCCCCCGGCGCGGGCGTCGCGATCACGGCGGGCTTCGAATTCGACGTCCCCGTTCGCTTCGACACCGACATGCTCGACGTCACCCTCGACCTCGAGCGGCTCGGGTCGATCACATCCATCCCGCTCTTGGAGATCCGGCGATGAACGAAGAAACCGGCTTTGTTGCCGCCGTCCTGCGCGATCTGGCAACCTCCACCGCCGTGATACTGGCCGCCTGGGGCGCGCTTGGCGGGGCGACCAATGCGCTGACCACACGGATGCGGCTCCGCGATGCGCTGCGCCACATCCTGCTCGGCGGTCTGATCGCGGCGGGGATGGGCAGCCTGTCCATGGCGGTCATCACCGCCTGGCTCAGCCTGCCATCGCAAGCGATCCCGGCCGGGGGCGCGGCGGGCTCGGCCGCCTATCTGGTTGGGGTCTTCGGCCCCGCCTTCATCGAGGTCGTCCTCGCCCGGCTGCGCAGCGGCAAGGGGGGCACCCCCGATGCATGAGCTTCTCCGCCTTGCGCGTGCCATCCGCTGCGATGCCGCCGATCCGGCTCAGACCTTCGGCCATCGCCTGCGCATCGGCCTTCTGGTCGCAGCGCTGATCCTGATCCTTTCCTCCATATTCGGGTGATCCCATGCACATGACCGACCGGGGCCTGTTGGCCCTCGTCCGGCACGAAGGACTCGTGCCCGGACCCTACCTTGATGTCAAAAACGTCTGGACCTTCGGCATCGGTCATACCGCTGCCGCCGGTCCGCCCGATCCGGCACGGATGCCGCCTGGCATGCCCGCCGATCTCGATGCCGCGATCCTAGAGTCGTTCCGACTCTTCCGCACCGACATCGTGGCCTATGAGGCGGAGGTGCTGCGTGCAGTGAAGGTGCCGCTGGAGCCGCACGAGTTCGATGCGCTGGTGTCGTTTCACTACAACACCGGTGGGATCGCCAAGGCATCGCTGACCCGTCACCTGAACGCAGGCAGCCGCGCCGCCGCCGCGCAGGGGTTCATGGGCTGGCTCCGGCCCGCCGCGATCCGCACGCGGCGCGAGGCCGAGCGCGATCTGTTCCGCGATGACCGATATCCGACCGGTACCATCCCGGTCTGGGCTGTCGACCGCAACGGGCGGGTGGATTTCTCGCGACCGATACGGCGACTGACCGAGACCGAAGCGCTGGCATTTCTGCGCCCGACGAGCACGTCGGTGGCGCCGACCGTGCCGACAGAGCCGACTTCGCCCAGCGGCTGGCTCGCACGCCTCGCCACCTTTTTCTCTAACCTCACCCGGAGGGTCTGAACCATGCGCTATTTCCAACCGACCTCGCTCACCTGGTGGGCAGGGCTACTCGCCGTGCTGACCGGCAGCGGTGCGCTTTTCCTGCCCGACCAAGGCCAGCTTGCCGAATTGGCCCGGCTCGTCGCGATCCTCGCCGGGACGGGCGATGCATCGCCGATGACCCTGATCACGCTCGGTCTGGGCCTGATCGGTCTGCGCGACCGGATCGAACGCGGGTTCCGCGGTGATGCTTGATTTCCTGGCGGGCACGATCTTGGGCGGGGTGCTGGGTGTGCTCATTGCCGCCCTCTGCGCGGCGGCAGCGAAGGGAGATCGGCCATGAAGTCCCTCCCGCCCGCACTTCAGGCCCATCTCGACGAGGGCACGACGACACTGGCCTGGTGCTGGCGGATTGTGCGCGCCGATGGGGTGACGCTTGGCTTCACGGACCACGACCGCACCCTGACGTTCGACGGCACCGATTTCGAGCCGGAGAGCGGCTTCGCAGCCTCGGAAGTGCGCTCTGGCTCCGACCTTTCCGTCGATGCGCAGGACGCCCAAGGTGTGCTGTCCTCCGACCGGATCACTGAGACCGATATCCTCGACGGCCGCTGGGACAATGCGGCCGTCGAAGTGTGGCGGGTGAATTGGGCCGCGACCTCCCAGCGGCTGCTGATGCGACGCGGCGCCATCGGCCAGATCAGGCGGGGACGGCTGGCCTTCGTGGCCGAGGTGCGATCCCTTGCGCATGTTCTTGGCCAGACGGTCGGGCGAACGTTTCAGGCGAGTTGCGATGCCGCCCTTGGCGATGCGCGTTGCGGGGTCAATCTCGAGGCCCCGGCGTTCAAGGGCTCTGGCGCAATCGTCGACCTGCTGCGCGACCGCGCGTTTACCGCCTCTGGACTTGGCGGGTTCACCACTGGCTGGTTCACCTTCGGCACCCTCGACTGGACCAGCGGAGCCAATGGCGGGCGGCGGGCCGAGGTGTTGTCGCACGACCTCGTCGACGGCATCGCCATCCTGACCCTGTTGGAAGCCCCGGTGCGCGCCATCGCCGGGACGGACACGTTCATAATCCGCGCCGGATGCGACAAGCGCATTATGACCTGCGGCACGAAGTTCGCCAATGTCGCCAATTTCCGGGGCTTTCCCAATATCCCCGGCCAGGATGCTGTCCTGCGCTATGCCACCACCGATGGCGGCCACGAGGGGGCGGTGCTGTGACGCCTGCTAATCCCGACATGGTCATCGCCGTCGTCCGGTCCTGGCTGGGCACCCCGTACCATGACCAAGCCAGCCTGAAGGGCGTCGGCTGTGACTGCCTCGGCCTCGCGCGCGGTGTCTGGCGCGAGGTGGTGGGGCCAGAACCTTTCCCGATCCCGCCTTATAGCCGGGACTGGGGCGAGAGCGGCCCGCGCGAGGTGCTGGCCGAAGGCGCGCGCCGCATGATGCCGGAAATCGCACCCGCCGATGCCCCACCCGGGGCGCTGATCCTCTTTCGCATGATGCCGCGCGCCATCGCCAAGCATGTCGGCATTCTGACCGGCCCTGACACCTTCCTGCACGCATACGAGCGGCTCGGAGTGATCGAGGAACCGCTGTCCCCGATCTGGCGACGCCGCATCGCCTTCGCCTTCCTCTTTCCCCAACGCTGAGAGTTTTCCATGGCCACGCTTGTCCTCGGCGCTGTCGGCACTGCCATCGGCGGGGCCTTTGGCGGCGCGATCCTCGGCTTTTCCGGTGCTGCTATCGGCGGCTTCATCGGATCGACCGTGGGGTCGGTGGTCGACAGCTGGATCGTGTCCTCGCTCGCCCCCGCCCAGCGGATCGAGGGCGCACGGCTCGACACGCTGCGCATCACCTCGGCCACCGAAGGCGCGGTGATCCCGCGCCTCTACGGCCGGATGCGGATCGGTGGCAACATCATCTGGGCCACCGATTTCCGCGAGGAGACGAAGACCACGACACAGGGCGGCGGCAAGGGCGGTGGCGGCGGCAAGGTCAAGACCACCGAATACCTCTACTATGCCAGCTTTGCTGTGGCGCTCTGCGAGGGTCCGATCACCGGCATCGGCCGCGTCTGGGCCGACGGCAAGGCGATGGACATGACCGGCGTGACCTGGCGGTGGTATCCCGGCAACGAGGCGCAGACTGCCGATCCCTTCATCGCCGCCAAGATGGGAGCCGCCAACACGCCTGCGTATCGCGACACGGCCTATGTCGTGTTCGAGGATCTGGCGCTGGCGATCTTTGGCAACCGCCTGCCGCAGCTGTCGTTCGAGGTGTTCCGCCCGCTGGCCGATGCCGACACCGCCGAAGGGCTGACCCGCGCCGTCACACTGATCCCGGCGTCGGGCGAGTTCACCTACGCCACGGACGCCATCCGCAAGGGCAGCGGTGGTGCCACGGTCGCGGAGAACCTGAACGCGCTGCCCAACCAGCCCGACATCGTGGTGGCGCTGGACCGGCTGCAGGCCATGGCCCCGGCGGTCGAGAGCGTGAGCCTCGTCGTGGCCTGGTTCGGCAACGATCTGCGCGCGGGTTCCTGCAAAGTGAAGCCGGGCGTCGAGGTCGCCTCCAAGGCCACCACGCCCGCCAACTGGTCGGTGAATGGCGTCAGCAGGGCCAGCGCGCATCTGGTCAGCCGCGACGCGGAGGATCGGCCGGTCTATGGCGGCACGCCTGCGGATTTCGCGGTGGTGCAGGCGATTCAGGAGATGAAGGCGCGCGGGCTGCGGGTCACCTTCTATCCCTTCCTGCTAATGGACGTGCCACCCGGCAACACGCTGCCGAACCCCTACAGCGTCAATGCCGCCACGCCGGGCCAACCTGCATTTCCATGGCGGGGGCG
This sequence comes from uncultured Rhodobacterales bacterium, assembly GCA_964559535.1. Taxonomy (GTDB): domain Bacteria; phylum Pseudomonadota; class Alphaproteobacteria; order Rhodobacterales; family Rhodobacteraceae; genus CAZLIC01. The sequence continues at coordinate 14,647 of CAZLIC010000015.1, read as the reverse complement.
GATCACCTGTTCCCCGGCGGCGGGCTTTGCCGGATCGGTCGACAAGACCGGCTCGGCGGCAACGCAGGTGTCGGCGCTGTTCGGCACGGCGATGCCGGGGAATTTCAGCGTCAGCGGCGAGACCGTCGCCTTCACCGGCTCGCCCAGCGACTGGGGCCTGCGCCGCATGGTGCTGCACTATGCCCATCTCTGCGCGGCGGCGGGCGGGGTCGATGCCTTCCTTATCGGCACCGAGATGCCCGGCCTGACCACCATCCGCTCGGGGGCAAGCACTTACCCTGCCGTTACCGCCTTCAGGACCCTCGCGGCCGACGTGAGCGCCATCCTCGGTGCGGGCACGAAGATCGGCTATGCCGCCGACTGGTCGGAATACTTCGGCCACCACCCGCAGGACGCCAGCGGCGACGTCCATTTCCATCTCGACCCGCTCTGGTCGGATGCCAACATCGACTTCGTGGGCATCGACAACTATCTGCCGCTGTCCGACTGGCGAGACGGTTTCGACCATGCTGATGCGCTTGAAGGCTGGCCCGCCATCTACGACCGTGCCTACCTCCAGGCGAACATCGCCGGGGGCGAAGGGTTCGACTGGTTCTATGCCAGCGCCGCCGACCGCTCTGCGCAAGTCCGCACGGCCATCACCGATGGCGCGGCAGGCAAGCCTTGGGTGTTTCGCCCGAAGGATATCCGTGCCTGGTGGACGAACCCGCACTACAACCGGCCGGGCGGAGTGGAGAGCGGCTTGGCCACCGCATGGGTGCCGCAATCGAAACCCATCCGATTCACCGAACTGGGTTGCCCCGCCATCGACCGGGGTACGAACCAACCCAACGTCTTCTTCGACCCGAAGTCGTCTGAAAGCTTCACGCCGTATTTCTCGCGCGGCTGGCGCGATGACGCGATCCAGCGGGCCTACCTGGAAGCGAGCTACCAGCATTGGAGTGATGCGGCCCAAAACCCGATCTCCTCAGTCTACGGCGGCCGGATGGTGCATGTGCCGGAATGTGCCGCCTGGACATGGGATGCCCGGCCCTATCCATTTTTCCCCGAACTGACTGACGTCTGGACCGATGGTCCGAACTGGCGACTGGGGCACTGGCTGACCGGACGGCTGGGGGCGGTCTCGCTGGCGGCCCTCGTGCGTCACCTGTGCCTCCGTGCCGGGATGCCCGAAGCGCTGATCGACGTGTCCGGCCTCTGGGGGGCGGTCGAGGGTTACGCCATCACAGCGCTGGAAGCCCCACGATCCTCGATCAGCACGCTGGCCCGGCATTTCGGGTTCGATGCCATCGAGACCGAAGGCATGATCCGCTTCGTCATGCGCGGGCGGGCGTCTGTTTTGACCCTGACGCACGACGCCCTCGTGGCCTCCCGCGAAGCCGAGGCACTGGAACTGGTCCGTGCGCAGGAAACCGAACTGCCGCAGGCGCTGAAGTGGCAGGTCGCGCGGGCCGACGAGGACTATGACGCGGCCCTTGTCGAAGCCCGCCGCATCACCGTCGACACCACCCGCATCGCGTCCGAGTCCTTCCCGATGGCAATCCCGCCCGAAGAGGCCGAACGCCGTTGCCGCCGCGCGCTGATGGAGGCGTGGATCGGCCGCGAGAGCGCCACCTTCCGCCTGCCACCGTCCCGGCTGGCGCTGGACCCAGCCGACGTCATCCGGCTGGTGCATGATGGCCGCGAGATCGAGTTGCGGCTGGTGTCCATCGCCGATTCCGATGGCCGGGGCATCGAGGCCGTCCGCCAGGACCGCGCCGCCTATGACCTGCCGCCCGGCGATCCGCGACCGGCCTCGCTGGCCCGGTCCGTGGTCTTCGGTGCGCCGGATGTCGTGTTGCTCGACCTGCCACAGCTTTCCGAGGAGCAGCCCGCGCACCGGCCGATGGTTGCGGCCCATGCGGTTCCCTGGCCGGGCGAGATGGCAGTGTTCCGCAGCCCAGGGGCGGATGGGTTTGCCTTGCTGAGCACCTTTGGCAGTCGCGCGCGGATTGGCATGCTGGTGTCAGACTTCTATCCGGGCCCGACCTCGCGCTTCGATCTCGGCAATGAGCTGGTCGTCGATCTGGCCTCCGGCACGCTGGAAAGCGTCACCGATCTGACCCTGTTCGGTGGCGCCAACGCGCTTGCAGTGGAATCCGCGCTTGGCATCTGGGAAATCGTGCAGGCGGGTGCCGCCGAACTGATCGCCCCCGGCCGCTATCGCCTGACCCACCTTCTGCGCGGCCAGCGAGGTACCGAAGCCGCGATGGGCAATCCGACCCCGGCAGGCGCGCGGGTGGTGGTGCTGGACACGGCCCTTGCCCCGCTGCCGATCGCTGAAGCCGATCTCGGTCTGCCGTGGAACTGGCGAATCGGCCCTGCGGCGCGATCCGTCAGCGACGCCAGCTACACCGAGCTCGCCTTCACGCCAGCCGGTCGCGGCCTCGTGCCCTTCGCCCCGGTCCATACTGGGCAGCCGTGGCGCACGGCGCGCAGCCCGGGCGATTTGACGATCCGCTGGACGCGCCGGTCGCGCGCGCTGGTCGCTGATGCCTGGGAACAGGTCGAGGTGCCGCTGGCCGAAGACCTCGAAAGCTATGACGTCCAGATCCTCGACGGGGCAGCGGTCAAGCGGACGCTGACCAGCACCACGACCTCCGTCCTCTACACCGCCGCCCAGCAGACCGCCGACTGGGGCGCACCGCTCGGCCCCGGTCAGACGCTGGCGATCCGCATCTACCAACTCTCGAACCGCCTCGGTCGCGGCGATCCCGTCACCGTCACCCTCCAGTTCTGAAGGCCCGTCATGTCCGACACCTCCACCCATCTTGGCCTGCCTTACCTGCTGGCGGCCCAAGCCCAGAAGCATGTCACCCACAACGAGGCCCTGCGCCTGCTCGACGCCATGGTGCAACTGTCGGTCCTCGACCGCACGCGCACTACGCCGCCCGCAGGTCCCGCCGATGGCGACCGCCACCTCGTGGCATCGGGCGCGACGGGCCTCTGGGCGGGGTGGGATCTGAACGTGGCCTTCTGGGTCGATGGCGTCTGGCTGCGCCTGGTGCCACGCCAAGGCTGGCTGGTCTGGATCGCGGCGGAACAAGCCTTCGCGGTGTGGAATGGCAGCGCCTGGGATCCGGTCGGCGTGCCGCAGGATGTTTCCGACTCGATCTTCAGCCTCGTCAACGACGCCGATCCGACGAAGAAGGCGCTGTTTTCGCTGTCGGGGATCTCCACCGGAACAACCCGGACCTTCACGCTGCCCAACACCTCCAGCGAATTGGCAATCCTCGCGGGCACCCAGACGTTCACCGGCAACAAGACCTTCTCCGGCACGCTGACCGCCTTGGGCACTGTCACCGTCTCGGCGGCGTTGGCCAGCATCGGCACGGCAACGACGACCGCCACTTACGGCATGGGCACCGGGGCGACGACCACCGGCGTCACCAAGACTGTGAACCTCGGCACCGGCGGCGCTTCCGGATCGACCACGGTCGTCAACATCGGCTCGGCCACGGCGGGGGCCGCAGGCACGACGGTGGTGAACACGCCAACCGTGACCTTCGCCAACGCCGTCACGCAGGTTGGCATGCCGCAAGCCAACCTGACCGCGCAGCTTCTCGGCCTCGGTGGGGCGACAGCCGACAGCTACAATCGCGTGTCAGTCAATACCCCGGCACTGCTGTTCAACAACGCAGGCGCAGGCATCGAGGCCACCGTCAACAAGGCGGCCGCCGGAAACGATGCAGCTTTCGCTTTCAAGACCGGGTTTTCGGCCCGGGCGCTGATCGGCCTGCTGGGCAATGATGATTTCAGCTTCAAGGTCAGCCCGGATGGCTCAGCCTTCTTCGATGCCTTGAAGATCGACCGCACCAATGGCCAGGTAGAACTGCCGCAGCCGACAATCCTGCCGGGGCTCAGTGCCGCGCCAACCCCTCCGCCTACTGGAAAGGCGGCCGTGTATGCCCGCAACCGAGCGGGTGCCCCTTGGATCGACGTGATGCGCCCTTCCGGCAGGGATTTCCCGCTGCAGCCGCATTTCGGGGTCAACCGGATCGCCAACTGGTCGCCCTCGGTCACCACCACGATCACGACCGAAGGCTTGCCCGTCTCCTCGGTCGGCACCGTGTCCACCCCCACGTTGGCTGCGACGAACCTGGCCGCCAGCATGCGCCGCTGGCGGCTGACTTCGGCGGCGGTGGTGGATTCGGCCGCCGACCAGCGTTCTGCCGGTTGGGCCTGCTGGCGCGGCAACGCGGCGGGGCTGGGCGGCTGGACTTTCGTCACGCGGATTTCGCTCACGACGCTGCAGGCGACCGGCATGGGCTTCTTTGGCCTCTATGGCTCGACCGCCGCGTTGGCCACCACTCTGACGCTGGCCGCCGCCATCAACTCCATCGGCATCGGATTCCAGCGCGGCACGCATACCCGCTGGCAGCTGGTCGCAAACGACAGCACCGGCGCGCCGACGCTGACCGACATGGGGGCGAGTTTCGGCATCGCGACGGGTGGGGTGCTGACCCTGCTCATCGCGGCACCGCCTAATGGCAGTTCGGTCTGGGTGCGGGTGGTCGACGAGGTTTCCGGCGCGGTATTCGAGCAGGAGATCACCGCCGACCTGCCTGCCAACACGCAGTTCCTGTCACCCCGGCTGTTTATGAACAACGGGGCAACGGCGGCAGCAGTCGCTTATGACTGCTCGGGGGTGTATGTGGAGACAGATTACTGAGGAACTGACGGTTCTAGCGGTCTCATGGAACCCGTCATCGTTCATTCAGGGCGTGCAGCACAGCGCAATCGGGAGCCCTCGCGCCCGTGCATTGGCTGGCAGTTTCTGACAACACGGCCTCAATGCGTTGCAGGTCCGCGATTTTGGCACGAACTTCCGTCAGGTGCGCCTCTGTCCTTTCCTTGACCTCGGCGCAGGTTCGCAACGCGCCGTCGCCTAGGCCGAGCAAGCCGCGAATGTCATTAAGCGAAAACCCCAGCTCGCGGGCGCGCAAAATGAAGCGCAGGCGTTGTATATCCGTGGAGCCATAGGTCCGATGACCTGCGTCCGTCCGGGCTGGTGGGGGCAGGATGCCCGCCGTCTCGTAATAGCGGATCGTCTCCAGATTGCAGCCGGTCGCGCGGGCCAGATCGGCCCGGCGCAGTGCCCCTGTCTTGAGGCTTTCTTTGCGTGTCGCGGCTTCGTGAACGGCAGCCATGATGATTTTCCTTGCACCTGTAGTTGCTACAGACCGTAGGCAGAGTGCACCGGGATGACAAGGAACCCTGCGATGAGTGACATTCACGATACCGAAACCGCGCAGCAAAGCGCCGATCACAAGGGCCTGTTTGCCACGCTCGGGCTGGCGGGGGCGTTTCTGGCTTCGGCCTGCTGCATCGTGCCGCTGGTGCTGGTGACCCTGGGAATATCCGGCTCATGGATAGGGAATCTGACAGCCCTTGAACCCTACAAACCACTGACCTCGGGCATCGCCATCGTCTTCATCGGGCTGGGGTTCTGGCACGTCTATTTCCGTACCAAACCCGTGTGCGTGGAAGGGACGTACTGCGCCCGCCCGCAATCGTCGCGCCTCACCAAGGCGGCGCTCTGGGTGGCGACGGTGCTGGTCCTGCTGTCCGTGACGCTCAATTCGTGGGCTCCGCTGCTCTACTGAAACCTATAGGAGAAACCTGATGAAACGTTTTGCTATTCTGGCGCTCGGCGCGCTGATGCTCGGACTTCCCGCCACCGCGCCGATGGTTCTTGCGCAGACGGCCACGACCGCCGCAGCCGCGCTGACGGAAGTCAGCTTTGATGTGCCTGATATGACCTGCGCACTGTGTCCGGTGACGGTCAAGGCCGCGATGAGCGGAGTCGAAGGTGTGCAATCGGTCGAGGTGGATTTTGACAGCCGCAGCGCGACCGTGACCTTCGATCCCGCCCTGACCAATGCAGCGGCGATTGCAGAAGCCTCGGCACAGGCGGGCTATCCGGCCAACGTGAAGGGCTGAGACAATGCGCGACGACATTCAGGGCGGGATGTTGGCGACGCTGATCGCCGCCCCCTTGATGATTGTCTGTTGCGGTGGTGGTGGCATCGCCCTGGCCGGGATCATCGGCGCGGTTGGCGGATGGATCATCGGCGCTGAAGGCCTGGTAGCAGTCATGGTGGCAGCCGTTGCGGCACTGGCTTGGCGCAGCCGACGGCGTGCGCAGGCGGGATGCTGCGAGACGGGCGTCCCGTCTGAAAGGCAGCGCGAGCCATGAGCGGCGATCCGTCCGAAAGCCGTCTGCTGATCACCGGCATTGTCGGCACCATCATCGCGGCGCTGTGCTGCTTCACGCCGGTTCTGGCCGTGCTCCTCGGTTTTGTCGGCCTGTCAGCCCTGCTGGGTTGGCTTGATTTCGTGCTCTTGCCCGCCCTCGCCGTCTTCCTCGGGCTGACGATTTACGCCCTCTGGCGACGCCAGCGGAACACCAGAAACTCCTGAAGGAATACATCCATGAACGATTGCTGCACCATTCCCCGTCCAGACCAGAATTCCTTCGACCTGGCCGTGATCGGGGCCGGATCGGCGGGGTTTTCCGCCTCGATCACGGCGGCCGAGGCAGGCAAGCGTGTGGCGCTGATCGGGTACGGGCTGATCGGCGGCACCTGTGTGAACGTGGGCTGCGTGCCGTCAAAGGCGATGATCCGCGCGGCGGAAGCGATCCACGGCGCGAAGGCGGCGCAACGCTTTCCGGGCCTGTCCGGCGCGGCTCAGGTCGATGACTGGGCGGCGCTGATGGCCGGGAAGGACACTTTGGTCTCTGGCCTGCGGCAGAAAAAATACGCCGATCTGCTGCCCGGCTATGAGGGGATCACCTACATCGACGAAGGCGCGGCGCAGCTTGTCCCTGGTGGCGTCCAAGTCGGTTCGCGCCTGATCCGTGCGCCCAAGGTCATCATTGCCACGGGTGGCCGTCCCGCCCTGCCTCCCATTCCGGGAATCAAGGACGTGCCCACGCTGGACAGCACAGCCCTTCTTGCGCTGGAAACCCTGCCGGAAAGCCTGATCTTCCTTGGTGGCGGCTATGTCGGCGCGGAGTTGGCACAGATGATGGCGCGGATGGGGGTCAAGGTCACTATGGTCTGCCGCTCGCGCCTTCTGCCACAGGCCGAACCCGAAGTGTCGGAAGCCCTCACAGCGGTGTTTCGGGGCGAGGGCATCACGATGCACTGCGGCGTAACCTATGACGCCTGCCGCCGGGAAGGTGCGCGCGCCGTGCTTTGCATCGAGGAGGGTGGCCAGCGGCTGGAACTGGCCGCCGATCATCTGGTGGTGACCGCCGGGCGCAGCCCCAACACCGAAGGGCTGGGGCTGGCGGACATGGGGATCGAGACCGACAGGCGCGGCGCAATCGTGGTGGGCGATGACATGCAGACAACCCGACCCGGCATCTATGCCGCAGGCGACGTGACCAACCGCGACCAGTTCGTCTATATGGCCGCTTTTGGGGCAAAACTGGCTGCAAGGAATGCTATGGGCGGCGCAGAACGCTATGACAATGCCGCGATGCCTTGGGTAGTGTTCACCGATCCGCAGGTCGCAGGCGTGGGGCTGACCGAAGCCGAGGCGATTGCGGCAGGGCATGATGTGAAAACCTCTGTCCTGAGCCTCGACAATGTGCCGCGCGCACTGGCCGCCCGCGATACACGCGGGCTGGTCAAGTTGTTGGCCGATGCCAGGACAGACCGCCTGCTGGGCGGTGTGATCGCCGCGCCGGAAGGCTCCGACAGTATTCAGACGCTGGCTCTGGCGCTCAAGTTCGGAATGACCACCAAAGCACTTGGCGAAACAGTCTTCCCCTATCTGACCACGGTCGAAGGCCTGAAACTCGCGGCTCAGACCTTCGACAAGGATGTGGCGAAACTGTCGTGCTGTGCAGGATGAAGCCATCAACCTGATGTGCGTTGCCGATTTGCGTTCCTCATGTCATGAGTTTCTGATGAGTTGGCTCTTTCGACCCTTTTTGGTGCTTTTCTTGGCCGTGTCCCTGTCCGGGGCAACGGTCACCGAAGTGTCGGCTGGGCTCTCGGCCGAGATTGCTGCGGTCGCAGACTCTTGCTGCGAAGGCGATTGTCCTGACGACTTTACGTGCGGCGCGGCCTGCGAAATGATGATGCGCGGCGGGGTTGCGGTCTTTTCGCCACCCTTGGTCCAAGCCCTCGTGCTTGCCGCCTCGGAAACTTCGGCCACTCTCTTGATGTCTGACCTGCATCCACCATCCGGGCTTCCGCCGGATGGGCCCAGGCGACCCCCTCGCATCTGACCCTGCTGCGTGCCCGCGCACGCGGACAATGCCGCATGACCCCACGCCCTGTCGGCGCGGGTGACAATCAGCAATCCAAGGGTCCAACATCATGGCTTTCGTCTTTCGCCGCGCATGCGGCTGCGCTCTGGCGCTTCTTCTGAACATTTCCGCCGCTTGGGCTGGCGCGGATGACTACCGGTTCGAGCTGATCTCCTCCGACCACAAGGTTGGATCGGGAGCGGTCATCGAGGTCATGCTGACCGACCTTCGTACTGGTGAGCCGGTCGCAGGTGCGGTGATCTACGCAACCCGCATGGACATGGCGCCCGACGGGATGGCGACCATGACATCCCCCGTTACGGCAATGCCCGCCGAGGATCCCGGACGCTACCGCTTTGCGACCGACCTCACCATGGCGGGGGGGTGGAGGTTCTCGGTTGCCGCGAAAATTCAGGGCGAGCCGGAGACCGTTTCGGCCGAACTCGAATTGCGAGCCGAACCATGAGCGGCGTTGTCCGGTTGCTGATGACAGGGCTTATTGCCGGTGGGGCGGCATGGGGCGGGCTGACGGCTGGTGAGCGCGGCGTGACGGTGGCAGGCCTGCGCGAAGCGGCCGCAGCACACATCGCCGCCCTGACCGGGCGCGAAGCGGCGGCCATGCCAGCGCTCGCGGCAAGTGGTCCGGTCATCTACTGGCGCCATCCGGACGGGCTGCCGGAATGGTCGGCTGATGAACGTCAGATGACGGACGGGCGGGCTTTTTTGCCCGTTCGGGCCAGCGAAGATCTGTCCCTGGACCCGGACGCGGAACAACCCGAGCCCGTAGCGGGTGAGCGGACCATCCTCTACTACCGCAACCCGATGGGCCTGCCCGACACCTCGCCAGTGCCGAAGCAGGACTCAATGGGGATGGATTACATCCCCGTCTATGACGGTGAAGACAGTGACGACGGCTCGGTCACTGTCAGCCCTGGCAAGTTGCAGCGCACCGGGGTTCGAACGGCAGAAGCAGTGTTGGCGCCCCTGGCGGCAACACTGCGCGCGCCAGGCATCGTGGAACTGGACGAACGCCGGATCAGCGTGATCTCGTTGCGCGCCGACGCCTTCATAGAAACCGTTGCCGATGTGACCACGGGCAGCACGATCGCCGAAGGAACACCGCTCGTGACGCTCTATTCACCCGAGATCACCGCCGCTCTTGCACAGTTCCTGACCGACGTGCGGTCGGAAGGGCGGCTAAGGGAGGGCGCACGGCAACGATTGGAAAACCTCGGCGTGCCGGGAGAGGTGATCGACCGCATCGCGACCGAGGGCCAGACGACGGTGAGTATTCCGATCATGGCCCCGCGCAGCGGCGTGGTGCTGGAGCGGATGGCGGTTGAAGGCATGATGTCGGAAGCGGGTGAGACGCTGTTTCGCATCGCTGACACCTCGACCGTCTGGGTGATCGCCGAAGTGCCTGAAGCGGCGCTGATGGAGATTGCAGCAGGAGCAGAGGTTCGGGTGAGTTTTCGGGGCCTCACAGATGGCCCGATATCGGGCCGTATCGACACCATTTACCCCGAGATCGATATGATGACCCGCACCGGAAAGCTGCGGATTGAATTGCCGAACCCGGACGGGCGCCTACGCGCCAACATGTTCGCCGAGGTCGAAATCATGCTCGGCGGCGCACCCGTGGTGCAGGTACCAGAGGGTGCTGTGATCGACACCGGCGACAGGCAGGTGGTGATCCTTGATCTGGGTGAAGGGCGGTTCCGGCCCGAACCTGTGACCGTGGGGCGCAAGGGCGGCGGAATGATCGAGATCGTCAGCGGCGTGGATGAGGGCGACATAGTGGTCAGCTCTGCCACCTTCTTGATCGACGCCGAAAGCAACCTCAATGCGGCTTTGGCTGCCCTGGCAGCACCCGAATCCACCCCGGAGGCTAACCCATGATCGCCCGCATTATCGAATGGTCGGCCCGCAACGTGCTGCTTGTGCTCTTTGCCACCGTCTTTACCGTGGCTGCGGGCATTTGGTCCCTGCGCACGCTGCCGATCGACGCCATCCCCGATCTGTCGGATGTGCAAGTGATCGTGCTGACCGAATACCCGGGGCAAGCGCCGCAGGTCGTCGAGGATCAGGTCACCTATCCCTTGACCTCGGCCATGCTGACCGTGCCGCAATCAAGGGTCGTCCGGGGGTTCTCGTTCTTCGGCATCTCTTTCGTCTACGTCATCTTCGAGGATGGCGTGGATCCCTATTGGGCGCGGTCCCGCGTGCTGGAATACCTCAACGCCGCCGCAGCACGTTTGCCGGATGGAGTGACGCCCGCGCTCGGGCCGGATGCGACGGGCGTGGGCTGGGTCTATCAATACGCGCTGAAGGGCGAGAACCTGAGCCTGGCCGAGCTGCGGTCCTTGCAAGACTGGGTGATGCGTTTTGCCATCAGCGGTGCCGATGGAGTGTCGGAAGTCGCCAGCGTCGGCGGGTTTGTGAAGCAATACTCGATCACCGTCGATCCGGTGCGGATGCGGGCGCTTGGCATCACCCTGTCCGAGATCGGTGAGGCGGTTGCGGCCAGCAACATGGACACCGGCGGGCGCACGGTCGAGCTGTCGGAATTCGAGTTCATGGTGCGAGGACGCGGCTATCTGGACGGTATCGCTGATCTGGAGATGGTCCCGATCCGTGCCGAAGGCGGCGTCCCGGTCCTTTTGCGCGATGTTGCGCGGGTCGAGATCGTGCCCGATGAGCGTCGGGGCATCGCAGAGCTTGACGGCGAGGGCGAAGTGGCCAGCGGCATCGTGCTGCAACGGGTGGGGGCCAATGCACTCGACGTGATCGACAACGCCAAGGCCGAGATCGAGACCATAGCGCAAAGCCTGCCCGAGGGGGTGGAGATCGTCACCGTCTATGACCGGTCCAACCTGATCCTGTCAGCCATTGAAACCTTGCGGACAACCCTTCTTGAGGAAAGCATCGTCGTGGCGCTGGTCACATTTGTCTTCCTGCTGCATGTCCGCTCGTCGCTGGTCGCCATCATCATGCTGCCGGTGGGCCTCTTGATGGCCTTCACCGCCATGCGCGCGCTTGGCATCGGGGCCAATATCATGAGCCTTGGCGGCATCGCCATCGCCATCGGGGCCATGATCGACGCCGCCATCGTGATGATTGAAAACGCCCACAAGCATCTGGAACGGGCGGAACCCGGCAAGCCACGGGTGGAAGTGCTGATTGAAGCCGCGTCCGAGGTTGGCCCGGCGCTGTTCTTCAGCCTGCTGATCATCACCGTCTCGTTCCTGCCGATCTTCGCGCTGGAAGGGCAAGAGGGCCGCCTATTCGGCCCCTTGGCTGCAACCAAAACTTTCGCCATGGCGGCCGCAGCGCTGTTGTCGGTGACGCTGGTGCCCGCGCTGATGGTGATCTTCGTGCGCGGGCGGATCGTGCCGGAACACAGGAACCCGGTGAACCGCGCCCTGATCGCGATCTACCGACCCGTCATCCAATGGGTGCTGCGGGCGCGGGTGTTCACAATCACGCTCGCGCTGGTGGCACTGGTCGCCACAATCTGGCCCGCGCGGCAGTTGGGGTCCGAATTCATGCCCGCTCTGGACGAGGGCACGATGATGTACATGCCCACCACCCTGCCGGGCCTCTCGGTCACCAAGGCCGCGGAGTTGATGCAGATGCAGGACCGCATCATCCGCAGCTTCCCGGAAGTCGAGACCGTCTTCGGCAAAGCGGGACGTGCGCTGACGGCAACCGACCCGGCCCCGACCGAGATGTTCGAGACGATCATTCAGCTGAAGCCGAAGGATGAATGGCGCCCCGGTGTCACGATGGAAAGTCTGCGGCTGGAAATGGACGCCGCCCTGCAATTCCCCGGCGTCTCGAACGCCTGGACCCAGCCGATCCGCGCCCGCATCGATATGCTGGCCACCGGCATCCGCACGCCTGTGGGGGTGAAAGTCTTCGGCACCGACCTTACAGAAATGGAGGCAGTCGCGCGGCAGGTCGAGGCGGTGCTGCGGAATGTTCCCGGCACCACCAGCGCCTATGCCGAACGGGTGATCGGCGGCTATTACCTCGACATCGTGCCCGACCGGGAACGGCTGGCGCGTTACGGCCTGTCGATCCAGGACGTGCAGGAGGTTATCGCCATGGCGCTTGGAGCCGAGGCGATAACCCAGACCGTCGAGGGACGCGAGCGCTACAACGTGGCACTGCGCTATCCCGCAGCGCTGCGCCAGGATCCCGAGGCCATCGCGCAAGAGGTTCAGGTCGCGCTTCCGGGTGGTGGCACTGTGCCCCTGGGCGAGGTCGCCGCTGTCGAGCGTACACGGGGTGCGACGTCGATCCGCACTGAGAACGGTCAGCTTGCCGTCTACATCTTCGTGGACATCGCGGGCCGCGATCTGGGCGGCTATGTCGCCGAGGCACAAGCGGCAGTGGCGGCCGAAGTGACCCTGCCGCCCGGCTATTCGCTGGGCTGGAGCGGTCAGTTCGAATACCTCGAACGTGCCAAGGCTCGGCTGGCAATCGTCGTGCCGATCACGTTGGCGGTAATCTTTCTGCTTCTCTTTCTGAACTTCCGCCGCCTGACCGAGACCCTGATCGTCATGCTATCGCTGCCTTTCGCGCTCGTCGGCGGGGTCTGGCTGATGTGGTGGATGGGGTTCAACACCTCCGTGGCAGTCGCCGTCGGGTTCATCGCGCTGGCCGGCGTGGCGGCGGAAACCGGGGTGATCATGCTGATCTATCTTGACCATGCATTGGCGGAACGCAGGGCCGAGGTCGCCCGCGCTGGCCGCGCCTTCACCCGCGCCGATCTGGATGCCGCGATCATGGTCGGCGCGGTCGAACGGGTGCGGCCCAAGATGATGACCGTGGTGGCGATCATGGCAGGTCTGATGCCCATCCTTTGGGCGCATGGCACCGGTTCCGAGGTCATGAGCCGTATCGCCGTGCCGATGATCGGCGGCATGGTGTCGTCCACCATCCTGACATTGGTCGTGATTCCGGCCGTCTATGCGCTGGTCAAAGGGCGCGGGATTGCCCGACGCGGCCGTGCAAAACTATCTGGAATCGATAGAGCCGACTTGCCCAGCTCTTAGGCGCTTCGGTTGGCTGCCAATTAGGTCTTGAAACCCCGCAAACTTGAACTGGCCCAGAGAAGGTTCGACGGCAGTCGCGTTCCCTCCGCCACTATCCCCCATGCGAACCACTGACAGCCCCATGCTGGACGCAGAATTTTCCGTGTTTTCAAAGGGGTTTGCGGGAACAGTCCGAACCTCAGAGACTGCGCGCCGGGCCCGTTTCGGGCTCTGAATGCCCGTCCGGCTCAGGTCGAGCGAACCTCGACCGAGACGAGGCAGAGATACTTTTCTAAGTTTTTTCATTGCTTTAGGAATCCACTCCGCCAAAACGCGGAGAAGCGAAGCAAATGCCTTCGTTGGGCGGGGGTGGGCGACGGGGTGCTGTTTGTCGATGTGGACGGCGACGGGCAGATCAGCAACGCGCATGAATATGTGTTCACCGAATGGGACGCCGGGTCGGATGACGACATGGAGGCGCTGCGGGCGGCGTTCGATACGAACGGCGACGGATGGGGCCGCGCGGTTTCCCCCTTGCCCCTTTTTTCCTTTCCCCCTAGACCGGCAGGCGGAGACGTGGCCGAGTGGTCGAAGGCACACCCCTGCTAAGGGTGCAGGCGGGAAACCGTCTCGAGGGTTCGAATCCCTTCGTCTCCGCCATGCAATTCCTGTAAGCCATTGATTGTAAAAGATTTCTCTGGATTTTCCAAACGGCCTTCCCCCACCGCTTCCCCCACTATGCTTTCGGCGGGCGGATTTCGCGTTGTTCCATCGTTGTTACCAGCGTGCTTCCGACCAGCCGCTCAACCTCTCGCACTTCCCGCACCAGGTCGTTCAGCATCCGCCGTTCGTCGATCCAATCCCGCGCCCGCCCGCCATGTCGCCACATGCCGTTGCCCTTGCCATATGGTGCACCGCCGCGGGCGCCGTGCATCCGGCAGACGGTCCAGCCCGTGACTGCGGGGGCCATGCAAGGGGTTCCCGTCCGCTTAGCCGTGGCACGGCACCGGGGCGCGTCCTGCAGGCGCTGCGCGGGGTGCATGGGGTTGCCGTCGCTTTCCATCGCTACCCCCTCCCACCCGGCGCCACCGCGCCTACAATCGCCTGACCGCCCGCGTTCACCGTGACGTGTTCCACCACCACCTTCTGTTGCCCGCCGGTGCGATACCGCTTCAGGGTTTCCATCTGCACAGGACTCTGTTGCACAAATCGGCTGATGGCCGGACGGCCCCTTTTCCCGGACAGACTTATCCCACGACTTTCGTGACGGGGATTCCGAGCGCGGTGTAGCCGTTCAGCACGG
>CAZLIC010000014.1:0-72605 GCA_964559535.1 uncultured Rhodobacterales bacterium | reverse complement strand
GCCCCACCGCCAGCCGAACCACCGCCGACCCGATGAACCCACACCCGCCCGTCACAAGAATCTTCATGCGCCCACCGTTTTCATGCGTTCACCGGGCGAAAACGGTGCGTCAGGGGGGCGTTGGCCGCGGAGATATGCTGCGCGCGGACCTGCATCATGTCAGCGCACGGGTCGGATGTATGGGCATGCGACTCGCCTTGGCTCGTGGATCGTGCCGCTCCTTCATCAAGACTGGCGGAAAATGCAAGCGCATTGCACGCACCGTGCAGCGTCGCAGCGCAGATGCCCGAAGTTGCGGCATCGCCGTCTTCAGGGCCTGGCGCTGCCGTGCTGCCTAGCGCCGCCAGACCACGGCGTTTTCGTGCCGCAGGATCAGTTGCTGCATCGACATGAACGATTGCACCACGAAGTCGGCAAAGGCCGCCGCCGCGGGGTTGCGGGGCAGGCCGCCAACACGCAGGACGCCAAGGTTGCGCTGAGGCTGCGGAATGTCCACCGGCAGAACGGCGATGTTGTGCTGCTTGCGCTCGGCGAACCAGACCGAGAACGGCAGCACGGCCAGGGCGTCGGTCTCGGCCAGATAGTTCATCACGCTGAGCAGCGACCCGCCGGAATAGCGGATGTCCAGATCGCCCGCGCCCAGCGACGAGCGGATCGCAAACAGGTCGGCCAGAAGTGGCGAGCCGGGCAAGGGCGCCACCCAGGGGTACCGGCCAAGGTCACCGGTCGTCAGCCGCTTGGCGCGTTGCAACGGGTGGCCGACACGGCAGCACGCCACGTTGCGCGCGGCGAGGATGGCCGTGAATTCAAGCCCGTCGGGTTCTGCCGAGGTGCCCAGCGGCACGATGCCAAGGTCAAGCTGGTCGGCCAGCAGGCTGGCCCCGACTTCGGACAGGTTGCCGTAGCTTTGCTGGAAATCGACGTCCGGGTGCTGGTTCTGGAAGCCGGCGATGATGCGGCTGATCATCGCATCCATGAAAAACGGCACGCCCCCCACCCGCACCAGTCCGCGGGTACCGCGCAAAAGGCTTTGCACGGCTTCGGTCGCCCGGCGGCTTTCGATCAGGATGCGGCGGCCGTGCGCGGCCAGTTGCACACCCAGCGGCGTGGCCTGCAACGGGCGGCGCCCGCGCAGGAACAGCGGCTTGCCCACCCGCGCCTCCAGCTGCGCCAGCGACCGCGACAGCGCGGGCTGCGAAAGGCCCAGCGCCGCAGCGCCCTTGCTGACGCTGCCCGCGTCGACAACGGCCGAAAGCTGGATCAGATGCGCTTCGCTGAGCTTCATAACGGAATGGTATATTGATTTTCCGGAAAGTCATCAGCCGAGGCCGGTCGGCCCCCTAAACCTTTGTTGCAGGCAGGGGGGATGCACGGCATGGACGGGCGCGGCACCGGCGCAGAGGGCAACGAGATTGCGGCAGAGCTTCGCCGCCGCCTTGCCTCGGCTCCGCCCGGGCGGGTGGGCGAGGCCGTGCGGATGATCATGGACCATGCGTTCCAGATTCTTGCCGCGCTGCGCCCGACGCCCGGGGAGTTTGACGCGCTGCTGCAGTTCCTGACCGATGTGGGCTATGCCACCGACGCGCGGCGGCAGGAATGGGTGCTGCTGGCCGATGTCTTTGGCCTGTCGGACGGCGTGCTGTCGCGCGATGTGGCGCATGTGCCGGGCACCACGCCGTCCACCCTGCCCGGCCCGTTCTACCGCGCCGACGCGCCGCGGCTGCCTTTGGGGGCCGACCTGTGCCTTGACGGCGTGGGGACGCCCCTGTCTGTGACCGGCCGGGCGATCGGCCCCACGGGACGGCCGCTGGCGGGGGCCGAGGTCGAGGTCTGGCACGCCAACAGCGAAGGCCGCTACGAAAACCAGGACCCCGACAACCAACCCGAACACAACCTGCGCGGCCGGTTCACGGCTGACGCGCAGGGCCGCTTCCAATTCCGTACCATCCGGCCCGCCGGATACGCCCTGCCCGATGACGGCCCGGTGGGCCAGCTGGCGCGCCGCCTGGGGCTTTCGCTGGACCGCCCCGCGCATATCCACTTCGCCGTCACGGCAGCGGGGCACCGGCGGCTGGTGACCGCCGTCTTCGATGGCAGCGACCCTGCCATCGACCGCGACGCGCTGTTTGCCGTCCGGCCCGGCCTGATTGGCGACATTCGCGCCGATGGCCCCCGCTTTGCGCTGGACGTCGTGCTGGTGCTGAACCGCGACGCCGACATTCCAACCCCTGACCACGAAGGATGAAGCCCATGGCCCTTGTCTCTGGCTACCATCACCTGACGATGAGCACGCATGGCGTGCAGGAAGACTATGACTTCTTCACCAAGGCGCTGGGCCTGCATTCGGTGAAGCGCACGGTGCTGTTCGACGGCACGCTGCCGGTCTATCACCTGTACTACGGGTCGCGGAACGGCGATGCGTCCACCATCATCACCACGTTTCCGTTCAAGAAACCCGGCATCTTCGGCCGCCGCGGCACCAACCAGACGCGCACCATCATGCAGGCGATCCCGGTGGGCGCGGCCGAGTTCTGGGTGAACCGGCTGAACGGCATGGGCATTGCGGCCACGAAAGGCGAACGCTTCGGGCTGACGCGGGTGATGTTCGCGCATCCCTGCGGCATCCCGCACGAGCTGGTGGAAAACCCGGGCGACCCCCGCGTGCCCATCGTGAACGAATCACAGGGCATCTCGGCTGCACATGGCATCAAGGGCATCTACGGTGGCGGCGTGGCAGTGATGGATGCCGCGGCGATGGAGGAATTCCTGGACACCGGCATGCAGTTCCGCCGCGAAGGCAGCGATGCCAAGGGCAGCATGTGGGTGGTGCCGGAAAACAACGGCTTGCAGTCGGTGATCGAGGTGACGGTGGACCGTGACAGTCCGCAGGGCACCTGGACACTGGCGGGCGGCACCGTGCACCACCTGGCCTTCAACACGGTGAACGAGGAGAACCAGTACGCCCTGAAGGCCCGGCTGGAGGGCATGGGCTACACCGACGTGTCCGAACAGAAGGACCGCAATTATTTCAAGTCGATGTACATGCGCAGCCCCGGTGGCGCACTGTTCGAACTGGCTTGGACTGTGCCCGAGGGCTGGGCCAAGGACGAACCGGCTGACGCCATCGGCAAGTCGCTGGTCTTCCCGCCGTGGTTCGAGGACCGTCGGCCCGAGATGGAAGCCGGGCTGGAACCGGCGCAGTTCTGACGCCATGCCCGATCCCGTCATCATCGAGCCTGTGGCGCGTGCAAGGATGCTGTGCATCCTTGTGCACGGTCGCGGTCAGGTGCCAGACGACCTGTCGCCGCTGGCCGATGCGGCGCGGGCGGCGGGCGCGCGGGTGGTGATGCCGGTGGCCGAAGGCAAAAGCTGGTACGACGCCCGCGCCGTCGACCCGCTGACGCCGCAGACCGAGGCGCAACTGATGGCCTCGCTGGACGTGCTGCACCGGGTGCTGCTGGCGGCGCATGACCCGGCGCTGCCGATCCTGCTGGGCGGGTTCAGCCAGGGCGCCTGTCTGGTGGCCGAGTACCTGATGCGCAAGGGGGGCGCCGATGGTGCCTGCATCCTGACGGGCGCGCGGGTGGGCACCAGCGCCGCTCCTCTGCCGGTGCGCCCTCAGCGCCATGTTCCGGTGTACCTGACGGGGTCGGACGCGGACCCCTGGATTCCGCTGTCCGCGTTTCAGACGCTGGCGCACGATCTGCACCGCGCCGGGGCGCGGCTGCGCACCGACATGCTGCCGGGACGGCAGCACGAGATTTCCGTCACCGAGGTTGCCGCCTTTGCCGGGATGGCCGAGATGATCGCCGCTGCCCGCTATCCGTTCGGGGATTCTCCATGACGCGCCCCTTCGTCTTCCCCGGCCTGACCACCCGCGTCGTCTTCGGACACGGCACGCTGGCGCAGGTGCCTGACGAAGTGGCCCGGTTGGGCCGGTCGCGCGCGCTGGTCCTGTCCACCCCGCACCAGGAGGCCGAGGCGCAGGCTCTGGCGGCCACACTGGGTGACCGGGCGGTGGGGGTGTTTGCCGGGGCCGCCATGCACACGCCAGTTGAGGTGACGGAACAGGCCGCCGCCGCCTATGCCGCCGCCGGGGCGGATTGCGTGGTGTCGCTGGGCGGCGGATCAACCACCGGGCTGGGCAAGGCGATTGCCGTGCGCACTGGCGCCGATCAGGTGGTGATCCCCACCACCTATGCCGGGTCCGAGATGACCGACATTCTGGGCGAAACCGCTGCGGGCGAAAAGACTACACGGCGTGACCCGGCGATCCGCCCCGAGACGGTGATCTACGACGTCGACCTGACACTGACCCTGCCGGTGGACCTGACGGTGACTTCGGCGCTGAACGCCATCGCCCATGCGATGGAGGCGATGTATGCCCCCGACGCCAACCCGGTGACCACAGCCATGGCGCGCGACGCCCTGCCCGCCTTCGCCCGCGCCATGCCCCGGCTGGTGCAGGATGCGCAGGACCGTGCGGCGCGTGCCGATGCGCTGTACGGCGCGTGGTGCTGTTCCACCGCGCTGGGCTATGTGTCGATGGCGCTGCACCACAAGCTGGCGCATGTGCTGGGTGGCAGCTTCGGCCTGCCGCATGCCGAAACTCACGCCGTGCTGTTGCCCCACACGACCGCCTACAACGAAGACGCCGTGAACGGCGCCCTGTCGCCCCTTGCCGAAACCTTCGGTCATGCGCGGGCCGGCGCCGCGCTCTGGCACTTTGCCGCCGGACTGAAAGCACCGCTGCGGCTGTCGGCGCTGGGCTTGACCGAAGCAGACCTTGACCGCGCGGCCGAGATTGCCACGCGCAACCCCTATGCCAACCCCCGGCCCGTCACCCGCGACGGCATCCGGGCACTACTGCAGAACGCCTACGACGGGCACTGCCCGGACTGAACGACCACAGGGAGGAACGACAATGATCACCAGACGCAAGCTGCTCCGCTCGGGCGCCGCCACCGGCCTTGCCCTTGCCACCCCCGGCCTTTTCGCCCCCGCCATCGCGCAGGGCGCGAAAATCCGCATCGGCTATGTCAGCCCGCAGTCGGGGCCGCTGGCCGGGTTCGCGGAAAGCGACGCCTACAACATCGAAAGCTTCCTCGCCACCAGCGCGGGCCAGAACTTCGAAGTCATCGTGAAGGACAGCCAGTCCGACCCCAACCGGGCGGCGGCGGTGGCCAAGGAACTGATCGTCGATGACGAGATCAACCTGATGATCGTGGCCTCGACCCCCGAAACCACCAACCCTGTCGCCACCACCTGCGAGGCCGAAGGGATGCCCTGCATTTCCACCAAGGCGCCGTGGCAGCCGTGGTTCATCGGCCAGCAGGGCAACCCGGGCGACCCGGCCTCGTGGCAGCCCTTCAACTATGCCTACCACTACTTCTGGGGGCTGGAAGACGTGATTGCCGTGTTCCTGAACATGTGGAACCAGCTGGACACCAACAAGCAGGTGGGCGGGCTGTTCCCGAACGACGGCGACGGCAACGCCTGGGGTGACCCGAACGTGGGCGTCGGCCCCGGTTTCGCGGCACAGGGCTACACGCTGAACGACCCCGGCCGCTACCAGAACCTGACCGACGATTTCAGCGCGCAGATCAACGCCTTCAAGGCCGCGAACGCCGACATCGTGACCGGCGTGGTGATCCCGCCCGACTTCACCACCTTCCGCAACCAGTCGCTGCAGCAGGGTTACAAGCCCAAGGTCATCACCGTGGCCAAGGCCATCCTCTTCCCGCAGTCGGTGGAAGCGCTGGGCGAGGCCGGGCACAACCTGTCGTCCGAGGTGTGGTGGAGCGCGCAGCACCCCTTCAAGTCGTCGCTGACCGGCCAGTCTTGCGCCGATCTGGCGGCCGATTTCACCGCCAAGACCGGCCGCCCCTGGACGCAGCCCATCGGCTTTGTCCATTCGCTGTTCGAGGTGGCGTCCAACGTGATGGGCCGTGTGTCGGACGTGACCGACGGCGACGCGGTGGCCGAGGCGATTGCGGCCTCCGACCTGGACACGATGGTGGGCAAGGTGGCCTGGAAGGGCGAGGGCGTGCCGCCCTTTGCCGCCAAGAACGTCACCAAGACACCGCTGGTCGGCGGCCAGTGGCGGCGCAAGGACGATGGCACCTTCGATCTGGTGATCGTGGACAACCAGACCGCCCCCGCCATCTCCGCCGCGGGCAAGATGGAGGCCCTGGCCTGACCTGTTGCCCCCGGGGGAAACCCCAGGGGTCACCGGCCCGCAGCATCATGACCGACGTCCTGACCCTTTCCTCTGTCTCGAAGTCCTTCGGCGCCCTCAAGGTGACCGACGACGTGTCGTTTTCCGTGCCGAAGGGTCAGGCGCTGGGCATCATCGGGCCGAACGGCGCGGGCAAGAGCACGCTGTTCAACCTGATCACCGGCAACATCCAGCCCGATGCCGGGCAGATCGTCTTTCTGGGGCAGGACGTGACGCGCACCGCAGCCATGGCCCGCGTGCGCATGGGCGTGGGGCGCAGCTTCCAGATTCCGCAACCCTTCGAAGGGCTGACGGTGTTCGAAAACCTGCTGACCGCCGCCGCCTTCGGTCGCGGTCAGCGCGAAGCCGATGTGCAGGACGACTGCGTGGCAATCCTGCACGACACCGAATTGCTGAAACGCGCAAACCAGGTGGCCGGGACGCTGTCCTTGCTGGACCGCAAGCGGCTGGAACTGGCGCGCGCCATGGCCACCGGCCCGGAATTGCTGTTGCTCGATGAAATCGCGGGCGGGCTGACCGAAGGCGAATGCCAGGCTCTGGTTGCCACCATCCGCGGCCTGCATGCCAAGGGCATCACCATCATCTGGATCGAGCATGTGCTGCACGCGTTGAACGCGGTGGTCGAGCGGCTGTTGGTGCTGGACTTCGGCCGCGTCATCGGCCTGGGCGAACCGGCGGCGATCATGGCCTCGCAACAGGTGCGCGAAATCTATCTGGGGATGGAGGCATGACCGCCATCCTGGAAACCCGCGCGCTGACGGCCGGATACGGCGCCTTCAAGGCCTTGTTCGGCATCGACATTTCGGTGAAAGCGGGGGAATGTGTGGCGGTCATCGGGGCCAACGGCGCGGGCAAGACCACGCTGATGCGGTCGATCACCGGCGTCTTGCGCAACGCACCCGACATGATCCTGCACCGGGGTGACCCGATCGGCGCGATGCCCCCCGACCGCGTGATGCAGCGCGGCATTGCCATGGTGCCCGAGGGGCGCAAGCTGTTTCCCTCGCTGTCGGTCGAGGAGAACCTGATGATCGGCGGGCAGGTCCGCCGCGGCGACGGGCGCTGGACGCTGGAGGCAATCTACGACCTGTTCCCGATCCTGCGCGAACGCCGTCACAGCCCCGGCACGGCGCTTTCGGGCGGGCAGCAGCAGATGGTCGCCATTGGCCGCGCACTGATGTCCAACCCCGAACTCTTGCTGTGCGACGAGATCAGCCTCGGCCTTGCCCCCGTGGTCATCCGCGACATCTATGCCGCCCTGCCACGCATCCGCGAAACCGGGGCAGCGGTGGTGATCGTGGAACAGGACATCGCCCGCGCCCTGCAGGTGGCCGACCGGGTGTATTGCCTGATGGAGGGCCGGGTGACGTTGACGGCCCGCGCCGCCGATGTCAGCCGCGCGCAGATCCACGCCGCCTACTTCGGAGCCCCTGCATGACCCTGCGCGCGCCCAAATTTCTTGAAGGAAGAAATTTGCAAATTCCTTGCTTCAAGGAATTTGTGTCGGCGGCGCCGGATCGGAGGTCCGCATGATCTGGCTTGACGTGCTGGCGCAAGGCATCCTGCTGGGCGGCCTTTATGCGCTGTTCGCCACCGGCCTGTCGCTAGTGTTCGGCATCATGCGGCTGGTCAACCTGGCCCATGGCGACCTCATCGTGCTTGCGGCCTTCGTCATTCTGACGGTGGTGGGCAGCACCGGGCTGAACCCGTTCCTCGCCGCCCTGATCGCCGCGCCGCTCATGTTCGGCGCCGGCTGGGCGCTGCAACACCTTGTCTTCAACAGGGTTCTTGGCAAGGACATCCTGCCCCCCCTGCTGGTGACCTTCGGCCTGTCGGTAGCGCTGCAGAACGGCATGCTCGAGGTGTTCTCGGCCGACAGCCAGCGCCTGCGCGCGGGCGCGCTGGAAAGCGCCTCGATCGACCTTGGCCCTGTCACCGCAGGCACCCTGCCGCTGCTGACCTTTGCCTCCGCCGTGGCGGTGATCTGGGGGCTGAACCGCATCTTCTATGGCACTGCGCTCGGCCGCGCCTTCCGCGCCACCTCGGACGACCCGGTCACCGCCAGCCTGATGGGCATCAACCCCCGCGGCGTCTTCGCCATCGCCACCGGCCTTGCCATGGTGATTGTCACCGTGGCTGCGCTCTACCTCGGCGTGCGCGCGAACTTCGATCCGTCGATTGGCCCTGCCCGGCTGCTGTATGCCTTCCAGGCGGTCATCATCGGCGGCCTGGGCAGCCTTTGGGGCACGCTGGCGGGGGGCGCGATCATCGGGGTGGCGCAGACGGTGGGCGCACAGATCAACCCCGAATGGCAGATCCTGGCCGGGCATCTTGCCTTCCTTGCCGTACTGCTGGTGCGCCCGCGCGGCCTGTTTCCCCGGGCGGTGGACTGATGAGCTACAGCGTCACCACCCGCACCCGTGCCAGTTCCTTAGCGGCCATTGCGGCGCTGGTGCTGCTGGCCCTTGCCCTGGTGTTGCCCGCCTTTGCGCCGCGCAGCCTGATCCAGGACCTTTTCTTCATCCTGACCATGCTGACGCTGGCGCAACTGTGGAACCTGATCGCGGGCTATGGCGGCATGGTTAGCGTGGGCCAGCAGGCCTTTGTCGGCCTTGGCGCCTATGCCATGTTCGCGGGCGTCATCCTGTGGGGGTGGGACCCTTTTCCGGCCATCCTGCTGGGCGGCGTGGCGGCGTTCCTTCTGGCCATCCCCATGGCCTTCTTCGCCTTCCGGCTGCAGGGCGCATATTTCGCCATCGGCACATGGGTGATCGCCGAGGTCACCCGCCTGCTGGTCGCGCAGTGGAAGACGCTGGGCGGCGGCACCGGAACGTCGCTGCCGCGCGAGGCTACGTCGGACATCATGGGGGTCGAGACCATCGCCGCCCTCTTCGGCCTGCGCGACGCTGCGGCGCGGGATGTGCTGGCCTACTGGCTGGCGCTGGCGCTGGCAGTGGGCACCATGGCCGCGATCTATGCCCTGCTGCGGTCGCGCACCGGCCTGGCGCTGGCCGCGGTGCGCGACAATGACAACGCCGCACGGTCGGTGGGGGTGGATGCCCGGGCGGTGAAGTGGGGCGTCTTCCTGGCCGCCGCTGTCATGACCGGCCTGGTCGGTGCGCTGATCTACATGCAGACGGCCCGCGTCTCGCCCGATGCTGCCTTCAGCGTCACAAACTGGACGGCCTATGTCATCTTCATCGCTGTCATTGGCGGCATCGGCCGGCTGGAAGGCCCCATTCTGGGCGTGCTGGTGTTCTGGGGCCTGCAGACCGCCTTTGCCGACTTTGGCAGCTGGTACCTGCTCGCCCTCGGCCTTCTCGCCATTGCCACCATGCTGTTCGCGCCCCGCGGGTTGTGGGGCCTGATTGCCGACCGCACGGGGATTGCCCTGTTTCCCGTCCAACGCCGCCTGATCCTGGAAGGAGCCAAAGATGGCTGACATCACCACCGACATCCTTGTCATCGGCACCGGCCCAGCCGGGTCGGCCACTGCGGCGCTGCTGGCGTCCTACGGCGTGGAAACGCTGGTGGTGAACCGCTACCGCTGGCTGGCCAACACGCCGCGCGCCCACATCACCAACCAGCGCACCATGGAGGTGCTGCGCGACCTTGGCCCCGAGGTGGAGGCCGAGGCGATGATGCACTGCGCGCCGCAGCACCTGATGGGCAACAACGTGTTCTGCGTGTCGCTGGCGGGTGAGGAACTGGGGCGGATGCAGTCCTGGGGCACCTCGCCCGAAAGCAAGGCCCGCCACCTGCGTGCCTCGCCCTGCGAGATGAACGACCTGCCGCAGACCTTCATGGAGCCGATCCTGTTCAAGACCGCCTGTTCGCGCGGGGCGCAAAGCCGCATGAGCACCGAGTACCTGAGCCATGTGCAGGACGGTGACGGCGTCACCACCACCTGCCGCGACCGGCTGACGGGCAAGGACGTGACGATCCGCTCGAAGTACCTGGTGGGGGCCGATGGCGGCAACTCGCTGGTGGCCGAACATGCAGGGCTGCCGTTCGAAGGCCGCATGGGCGTGGGCGGCAGCATGAACATCCTGTTCCGCGCCGACCTGTCGCGTTACGTCGCGCATCGGCCGTCAGTCCTGTACTGGGTCATGCAGCCCGGGGCCGATGTGGGTGGCATCGGCATGGGGCTGGTGCGCATGGTGCGGCCCTGGAACGAATGGCTGATCGTCTGGGGCTATGACATCAACCAGCCCGCCCCGGTGGTGGATGCCGCCATGGCCACGCAGGTGGCCCGGCAGCTGGTGGGCGTGCCCGACCTGGAAATCGACCTGATTTCGGCGAACACCTGGACAGTGAACAACTGCTTTGCCACGCACATGCAGGCGAGGCGCGTGTTCATCATGGGCGACGCCGCGCACCGCCACCCGCCGTCGAACGGGCTTGGTTCGAATACGTCAATTCAGGACGCCTACAACCTTGCATGGAAGCTGGCCTTGGTTGTAAAAGGGCAAGCTGCGCCACGGCTGCTGGACAGCTACTCGGCCGAACGCGCGCCGATTGCCAAACAGATCGTGACCCGTGCGAACCAGTCCATCGCCGAATTCGGGCCCATCTTCGAGGCGCTGGGCATGGATGGCGGCGTGGACCACGACCGCATCGAGCGCAGCATGGCCGCCCGCTGCGACGCCACCCCCGCAGGCGAGGCGCAGCGCGAGGCGCTGCGCAAGGCGATCGACTTCAAGGTCTATGAGTTCGACTGCCACGGGGTGGAGATGAACCAGCGCTATGCCTCGGCGGCCGTGGTCGGCGATGGCACCACGGCGCCGGTGGGCGAGAACATGGAGCTTCACTATCACCCCACCACCTGCCCCGGCGCCCGCCTGCCGCATGCATGGGTCTACGACCGTCACGGTGGCAGGCACTCGACGCTCGACCTGTGCGGGCGCGGGCAGTTCACCCTGATCACCGGCATCGGCGGCGAGGGCTGGGTACGGGCCGCCGAAGCTGCGGGCAAGGCGCTGAACCTGCCGATCCGCACCGTGACCATCGGCCCCCGCGCCGATTTCGAGGACCACGTGGGCGACTGGCACCGGGTTCGCGACATTCGTGACAGCGGCTGCCTTCTGGTGCGCCCCGACCAGCACGTAGCCTGGCGCAGCGCCGCCGCCGTGGCCGATCCGCGCGCCGACCTGACCCGCGTTCTGCACTCCATTCTGGGGCACTGACATGACCACGACCGAACAGGGTTTCTTCTCCGAGGCCGACAGCGCCGAGGTCGTGATCTCGCGCAACGCCCGCGCCGCGAACCCGCGGCTGGCGCAGGTGATGGCCGTGATTGTCCGCCACCTGCACGCCGCGGTGAAGGAAATCGAGCCGACCGAGGCGGAATGGTTCGAGGCGATCCGGTTCCTCACCGCCACCGGCCACATGTGCAACGACTGGCGGCAGGAGTTCATCCTGCTGTCCGACACGCTGGGCGTGTCGATGCTGGTCGATGCGATCAACAACCGCAAACCCACCGGCGCCAGCGAATCCACCGTACTGGGCCCATTCCATGTGGCCGATGCCCCGGAACTGCCCATGGGGGCAGACATCTGCCTGGACCAGAAGGGTGAACCGATGCTGGTGCGCGGCACCATCCGGTCCACCGACGGCACGCCGCTGGCAGGGGCCAAGATCGACGTCTGGCAGGCCAATGACGAAGGCTTCTACGACGTGCAGCAAAAGGGTATCCAGCCCGACTTCAACCTGCGCGGCGTGTTCCGCACCGGGGCCGACGGCCGCTACTGGTTCAAGGGGGTCAAGCCGAAGTTCTACCCCATTCCCGATGACGGTCCGGTAGGGCAATTGCTGGCCGCACTGGGCCGCCACCCCTACCGACCTGCGCACCTGCACTACATCCTCGAAGCCCCCGGCCACAGCCGCCTGGTGACCCACATCTTCGATCCCGATGACCCCTACATCACCTCGGACGCGGTGTTCGGCGTGAAGTCCAGCCTGCTCGCCCGCTTCGACCGCGTCACCGATCCCGCACAGATTGCGGATGCCGGGTTCGACCGGCCGTTCTTCCGGGTGGAACACGATTTCGTGCTGTCGCCCACCTGAGGAACGGCAGGCTGCCGTCTTGCGCCCGGTTCGGGGCCCAGCCTGACACGCGTGTGTCATGCAAGCGGTATCCCTTGGTGCAGCCTCGCGGGTATTCCCCCGCGATTCGGCCAGACCCCGCCAATGGAGCCAGGCATGAAAGACTTCGAACGCGACTACCTTGAAGACCCGACGCAGACCCCGGGTTTCGAGCACGGCGACGAGATCCCGTCGAACTTCTCGGCCAATCCGACGTTCTATGACATTGTCGAAGCCGCGCGCGCCAACCGCCGCGGGTTCCTGGCCGGTGGCCTGGCGGCCATGATCGGATCGGGCTTCGTGACCGTGGGCTTCTCGACCCGCGCCGCGCTGGCGCAATCCACCTCGACCCTGCTCGGCTTCGCGCCGGTGCCGCTGTCGAAGGACGACACTGTCGTCGTTCCGGCCGGCTACAAGGTGCAGGTTCTGGCGCCCTGGGGCACCCCGCTGCTGGATGGCGCCCCGGACTATGCGCCCGGCGCGGTCGGCGGCGCGGCGCAGACCATGCAGGTCGGCAGCCACCATGACGGCATGCACTACTACGGCATCGAGGGCTCGTCGACCGACGGCCTGCTGGTGATGAACCACGAATACATCGAGCCGCGCCTGTTCCACGCCACCAAGTGGGCGGGCCAGGCGATTGACGGCGACACCGTGGTTCTCAATGCCGAAGGCAAGCGCGACGACGACGAAGTGCTGGCGGAAATCGCCGGGCACGGCGTGTCGGTAATGCGCATCCAGCGCGCGGCCGACGGCCAGTGGGCCATCGTCGCCGACCCGCACAACCGCCGCATCCACGGCCTGACCGAGATGGAGATCGGCGGCCCGGTGCGCGGTTCGGCGCATGTGATGACCAAGTACTCGCCCGACGGCACCAAGGTGCGCGGCACGCTGAACAACTGCGCCCATGGCGTGACGCCCTGGAACACCTACCTGACCGCCGAAGAGAACTGGGCGGGCTATTTCGTCAACAAGACGGAAGACCTGCCGCGCGAGCACAAGCGCTATGGCGTGCCGAACGAGGCCAGCCGCTATCAGTGGGAACTGGCTGCATCGGGCGCCGACGAGTATGCGCGCTTTGACGCCACGGCCACGGGCGCCTCGGCGACCGAGGACTACCGCAACGAGCCCAACGCCTTTGGCTACCTGGTCGAGATCGACCCGTTCGACCCGGCGTCCACCCCGGTGAAGCGCACCGCGCTGGGCCGGTTCGCGCATGAAGGCGTGGTGTTCCACACGCCGACCGTGGGCAAGCCGGTGGTCTGCTACTCGGGCGACGATTCGCGCTTCGAGTACATCTACAAGTTCGTGTCGGCGGCCAGCTATGCCGAGGGCACCCGCGGCGAGATCCTGGACGAGGGCACGCTGTACGTGGCCAAGTTCAACGATGACGGCACCGGCGAATGGCTGGCGCTGGCGCCCGGCCAGAACGGCCTGACGCCCGAGAACGGGTTTGCCGATCTGGCCGACATCATCGTGAACACCCGCGCCGCCGCCGACCAGGCCGGGGCGACCAAGATGGACCGCCCGGAATGGGGCACCATCGACCCGGCGACGAACGAGGTCTACTTCACGCTGACCAACAACAACCGCCGCACCCAGCTGCAGCTGGATGCCGTGAACCCGCGCGCCGAGAACAACTTCGGCTCGATCGTGCGCTGGACCGAAGACGGCGAGGACTTCACCGGCACCACCTTCAAGTGGAACCTCTTCGTGCTGGCCGGCACCGCGCGCACCTCGGCGGTCATGGACACCACCGCGCTCAACGACGACAACATGTTCGCCTGCCCCGACGGCATCTGGTGCGACCCGAACAGCCGCCTGTGGATCCAGACCGACATGGGCGACATCGGGCCCGACCAGAAGGGTCCGCTGGAACCGTTCGGCATGAACCAGATGCTGGCGGCCGACCCCAAGACCGGCGAAATCCGCCGCTTCCTGACCGGCCCCTGGGGGCAGGAGATCACCGGCGTGATCACCACGCCGGACGGCACCACGATGTTCGTGAACGTGCAGCACCCGGGCGGCCACGCCTCGGATGCCGACTTTGCCGCGGGCAACTTCGGCTCGGGCTTCCCCGACTACAACGGCACCGTGCCGCGCTCGGCCACGCTGGTGATCTGGCGCGAAGACGGCGGCGTCGTCGGCGCCTGACGACCCCTTGCCCGTCGCGCCCGGACTTGGGCGCGGCGGGCCTTGCCGCGGCCGCGCGCGCTAGGGCGCGCGCGCCATCACCAACCCCAGCACCATTGCGGCAAGCCCGCAAAGGCGCAGCGGTGTGACCGGCCGTTCCAGCGCACCGAACAGGCCAAAGTGGTCAATCGCCGCGGCCGACAGCATTTGCCCCAGAAGCACGCAAAGGATGGCGTTGCCCAGTCCGAAGTGCGGGGCGACGTAAGTGACCGACAGCACGTAGAACGCAACCAGCGCCCCGCCCAGAAACAGGACCGGCGGCTGGCCGCGCAGGCGGGCCAGCCCGCCCGCCCCGCCCGTTGCCCAGACGGCGGCCAGCGCACACACCAGCGCAACTGCAAAAAGCACGGCAGCGGCCGCCGCGGGTGATCCGATCCGCACCCCCAGCCGCGCGTTCAGCGCAGCCAGCAGCGGGATGCCGACGCCGGCCGCAGCCATGACCGCGATGTATCTTGCCTGGTCCATGGTTTCCCCTGTTGTGTCGGGTCCGGGCCGCCGCGGCCCGGACCCCTGCCTATCGCGCCGATGACCGCTGCGCGCTGCGCCATTCCTGGACGGGCAGGCCGCCGACGCCCCAGTCTTCCATTGCCACCTCGTCGAGCACCACAAAGGTGGTCGCGGGCGACTTGTCCAGCACCGTCACCAGCAGGTCGGTCACACCCCGGATCAGCCGCGCCTTCTGTTCGGACGTGGCACCTTCGCGGGTGATCTTGATGTTCACATAGGGCATCACAGGGCCTCTCGCGGTTCGTGGTGGAAGATCTTCGACATCACCTGCCAGCGTCCCTCCAGCTTCAGGAAGGTCAGCCAATCGATGTAACGCTTGTCGCCCAGCACACAGGTCAGGACGGCGCGCGCCATGAACGGCCCGGCAAACTCGATGCCAAGGATGCCGTCCTCGCGCGTTGCGTTGCTGGCGGCGGGCGGCACGCGTTGTGCCACCACCGACAGGTAGTCGTCCAGCGTGCGGAACAGCAGCGTGCCCCCGGTGGCGGTGGCATAATGGGCCATCGGGTGGAACACGCGCGCCAGTCGGTCCGGGTCGGCATGATATAGCCCGTCGAAGTACAACCCGATCACCTCGCGCGCGGCGTCAATGTCGTCGGACCGGGCGATCATGCGGCAAGCCCTTCGGCCCGCATGGCGGCGCGGGCTGCCGGGCGGGCAGCGACACGGGCGACAAAGCCCTGCAGGCGCGGCCAGCGCGAAAGGTCGATCCCGGTGATGTTTGCCCAACTGCAGACGACAAAGGCATAGATGTCGGCCACGGTGAACCCCTCGCCGGTCAGGCTGGACCGGCCGTCGGCAAGCCGGGCCTCCAGCCAGTCGAACTTCTGCGCCACTCTGGCGCGCGCCGCGTCGCGCGCAGCTTCGGTGGCGGAATGATCGAACAACGGGCTGAAGGCCACGTGCACTTCGGTTCCGGTATAGTTCAGCACCTCGTTCATCCGGGCCCGCGCCATTGTGCCGGCCTTGGGTGCCAGCGTTTCGTTCCCGGCGGCATCTGCCAGATATTGCAGGATCGCGGGCCCCTCGGTCAGGACCTCGCCTTCGACGACCAGGACCGGAACCTTGCCCTTGGGGTTGATCGCGCGAAAGTCCGCGCCGGTTTCGGTGGTCTTGGCCGAAAGATCGACACGTTCGATATCGAACGCCGCGCCCAGTTCGCGCAGCACGATATGCGACGCCATCGAACAGACGCCGGGTGAGTAGTAGAGTTTCATCGCTGTATCCTTGGTTGGAATCCGTGGACCAGGTTCTAGCCCCTGCGATTACCTGTGGAAACCACAGAACTTGTGGTAACCTGATGATTGGGGTAACCGGGTGGTAACGCTTTGCCGGAGGTTCACCATGGCCCTGAAGCTGCGCAAGAACCGCGCCGCGCCGCCGCTGTGCCCGCTGTCGGCCTGCATGGCCTTCCTGGGCGGCGCATGGACACCCAACATCATCTGGTACCTTTCGGCCGGGCCACGGCGGTTCTCGGAACTGCGCGTCGACATCCCGGCGATCTCGGCCAAGGTCCTGACGCAACGCCTTCGTGAGCTGGAAGAATCGGGCGTCGTGACCCGCCGCGTGATGCCCACCTCGCCGCCTTCGGTCGAATACGAACTGACCGACCTTGGCCGCGAATTTGCGCCGGTGATCGAACAGATTGCAAAGGTTGGGTACCGGCTTAAGGAGCGCGCGGCGGGCATCGAGGCGGCCTGACGCCGGCGGGGCGCGAAAGAAGATTGCGATTCTTGCCGCCGCTGCGACATGTTTTCCGCCTCGCCCCATTGACGCCCCCGCAACCGCCACCTAGTGTCCTGCCCGCAATCGGGGTTCGGAGGGGGCGATGCGCCTGCTTCTTGTCATCGTGGTAGGGATGTGGCGCATGGGCCGGTAACGGTTGACCATCACGGTTCCCATGCGCCCCCGCGGATCACCCCCGGGGGCTTTTTGTTGCGCACGAACGGCGGAGAGAATGATGCGGCAGATGACCGGTGCACGGATGGTGGTTCAGGCGCTGAAGGATCAGGGCGTCGAGGTGGTGTTCGGCTATCCGGGCGGCGCCGTGCTGCCGATCTATGACGAGATCTTCCAGCAAAACGACATCCGCCACATCCTTGTGCGCCACGAACAGGGCGCCGTGCACATGGCCGAGGGCTATGCGCGCAGCACCGGCAAGCCGGGCGTCGTGCTGGTGACGTCGGGCCCCGGGGCCACCAACGCCGTCACCGGCCTGACCGACGCGCTGATGGACTCGATCCCGCTGGTAGTGCTGACCGGACAGGTGCCGACGTTCATGATCGGCACCGACGGGTTCCAGGAGGCCGACACGGTGGGCATCACCCGGCCCTGCACCAAGATGAACTGGCTGGTGAAGGACACCGCGAAGCTGTCCGAGACCATCCATCAGGCCTTCCATGTGGCCACGAAGGGCCGCCCCGGCCCGGTGCTGATCGACATCCCGAAGGACGTGCAGTTCGCCCAATCCACCTATGTGCCGCCGGAAAAGGCGAAAACCGACCACTACCGCCCCCGCACCAAGGGCGACCCCGCGCAGATCGAGCGGATGGTCGAGATGATGGAGACGGCGGAAAAGCCTGTGTTCTACACCGGCGGCGGCGTCATCAACGCAGGGCCCAAGGCCAGCGCGCTGCTGCGCGAATTCGTCGAGGCCACGGGGTTCCCGTGCACCTCCACCCTGATGGGCCTTGGTGCCTACCCGGCAAACGGCCGCCACTGGATCGGCATGCTGGGCATGCACGGCCTGTACGAAGCCAACCTGGCCATGCACGGCTGCGACCTGATGCTGAACATCGGCGCGCGGTTCGACGACCGCATCACCGGCCGCATCAAGGACTTCTCGCCGCACAGCCGCAAGGTGCACATCGACATCGACCCCTCGTCGATCAACAAGGTGATCCGGGTGGACGTGGGCATTGTCGGCGACGTGGCCGAGGTGCTGGAACAGGCGCTGTCCCTGTGGAAATCGCGCGGGTCCAAGGTGAACCGCGATGGGCTGGCCAGGTGGTGGGCGCAGATTGCCAAGTGGCAGGCGGTCAACTGCCTGAACTTCCGCAACAGCGACAAGACGATCAAGCCGCAGCACGCGCTGCAGCGGCTGGAGGCGCTGACGAAGGACCACCCCAAGCGCTACATCACCACCGAGGTCGGCCAGCACCAGATGTGGGCGGCGCAGTACCTGGGCTTCAACGAGCCGAACCGCTGGATGACCTCGGGCGGCCTGGGCACCATGGGTTACGGCCTGCCCGCCTCGATCGGCGTGCAGATCGCCCATCCCGACGCGCTGGTGATCAACGTGGCGGGCGAAGCGTCGTGGCTGATGAACATGCAGGAAATGGGCACCGCCATCCAGTTCCGCGCACCGGTCAAGCAGTTCATCCTGAACAACGAACGCCTTGGCATGGTGCGCCAGTGGCAGGAACTGCTGCACGGCGAGCGCTATTCGCATTCCTGGAGCGAATCGCTGCCCGATTTCGTGAAGCTGGCCGAGGCCTTCGGCTGCAAGGGCATCCGCATCGACGACCCCAGGGATCTGGACGATGCGATCCGCATGATGCTGGCCTTCGACGGCCCGGTGATCTTCGACTGCCGGGTGGAAAAGCACGAAAACTGCTTCCCGATGATCCCGTCAGGCAAGCCGCACAACGAGATGCTCCTGGGCGAGGCCGAGACGCAGGGGGTGATTTCGGCGGGCGGGGCGGTGCTGGTGTGAGATGCGACATGTCGGGCGTTTCGTCACGATCGGCCTGACGCTCGCCGCAGTGGCTCTGGCAGGTTTGGTCGGGTGGGCTTTCCTGACCAACCCTGACCTTGCGAGCAAGGAGTTGGACACCTACAACTGGATCGCCACAGACACGGGCTTCACGTTTGAAGAGGCGGTCAGCCGCGACCAGTCGATCTGCATCTGCCGGGCCCATGAATGCCAGGCGAACATCGAACCCGTCCACATCACGTACGAAGAATGGCTGAGGCGATACTACGTTATCATCAGGGACCCTTCCGGCAGGGATCGCGCGGACTGGGGTCGTTCGGTGGTCGCGGAAGCCGCCTGCGTGACGAAGAGAAAAGGAGAGAGCGTGCGGTACATCCTGACGGAGGTCCCAAGCTCCGACAGCTTGGGCGAGACGACGAACACATCCCTCCTCCTGACCCTCGAGTAGGAACGCATAGGCAAGTGTGTCGGGGAACCTGCAAGCGTTCTTTCTGCACCTGCCGCGCCCACAACTTGAAAAGGTATAGATTTGCAACCATAATGGAAGAGTTCGAGTTCGACCCCGCCAAGAGCGCCGCCAACCGCGACAAGCACGGCATCGACTTCGTCGAGGCGCAGGAGCTTTGGACGGTCGACGGTCTGCAGCTTCCCGCGCTCTTCGCCGGTGAGTTGCGTTTGAGACGCATTGCACCGTGGCGGGATCGACTCTGGACGGCTGTTTACACGATGCGTGGTACGCGGATCAGGCTGATCTCTGTTCGTCGCGCGCGCAAGCAAGAGGTTGAGGCCCATGAACAAGCAAGCGCCGAAATCAAGGGAACGGATCTGGAGCCATGACGGCAAGAAGTCGATCACGGTCGAGGAATTCGACAAGATGTTCGACGACGGCAGCGACGAGATCGACGATTTTGTAGACTGGTCGAAGGGCAAAATGGTCCCGCCTTCCTTCAAGCGCGTGAACGTCGATTTCCCGCCCCTGATGGTCCGCGACCTTGACGAAGTCGCCAACGCCCGCGGCGTCACCCGGCAGGCGCTGATCAAGATGTGGCTGGCCGACAAGCTGGATGAACACCGCCGGGGCCAGCGCCCCGCTGCCGAATAAGGAAACCGGATGCCTCCCCTGAACATCAAGAAAGGCTCGTCGAGCCATTCCGCCTATGACCTGCGCGCCACCCATGCGGATGCCGAGGAGTCGCATACGCTGGCGGTGATTGTCGAAAACGAGCCCGGCGTCTTGGCGCGGGTGATCGGCCTGTTCTCGGGCCGGGGCTACAACATCGACAGCCTGACGGTGGCCGAGGTAGACCACACCGGCCACCGCTCGCGCATCACCATCGTCACCCGCGGCACGCCGCAGGTGATTGACCAGATCGAGGCGCAGCTGTCGCGCATGGTGCCGGTGCACGCGGTGCATGACCTGACGGCAGAAGGCCCCTGCGTGCAGCGCGAGCTGGCGCTGGTGAAGGTGGCGGGCCAGGGCGACCACCGCATCGAGGCGCTGCGGCTGGCCGAGATCTTCCGTGCCAAGGTGGTGGACAGCACACTGGAATCCTTCGTTTTCGAGATGACCGGCACGCCCGAGAAGATCGACGCCTTCGCCGAACTGATGCGCCCGCTGGGCCTGAAGGAAATCGCCCGCACCGGCGTGGCCGCCCTGTCGCGCGGGGCGTGACGGACAAGACGAGCCGCGACCCCGCCGGGTCGCGTCAAATTCCTTGAAGAAAGGAATTTGCAATTTTCTTGCTTCAAGAAAATTGTGTCCGGTGGCTGATGTGAGGGCAGGATGAAAAAGCCGGACTGGGTGATCGACAAGGAGCGCGCCAAGGCCACGGCCGCAAAGGAAACCGTCTGGCTGTTCGGCCTGCACGCCGTGCGCGATGCCCTGCTGAACCCGCGCCGGGAAAAGCTGAGGCTGGTGGTCACGAAGAACGCGCTGGACCGGCTGGCCGATGCCATTCCTGCCGACCTGACGCCCGACCTGGTGGATGCCCGCCGCTTCGATGTGCCGCTGGACCCCGGGTCAGTGCACCAGGGCGCGGCGCTGGAGGCGCGGCCGCTGGACTGGGGGCCGCTGGACGACATCGCCATCAGCGGCAAAGGACGCCCCTTGATCGTGGGGCTGGACCGGGTGACCGACCCGCATAACGCCGGTGCCATCCTGCGCAGCGCCGAGGTGTTCGGGGCGCGGGCCGTGATCGCGCCGCGGCACCATTCCTGCCCGGAAACCGGCGCGCTGGCGAAGGCGGCGTCGGGGGCGCTGGAACGCCAGCCCTACCTGCGCGTCACCAACCTGGCCGATGCGATGGTCCGGCTGAAGGATGCAGGCTACGTGCTTCTGGGCCTTGACGGCGAGGCGGCGATGACCGTGGCCGAGGGCGTGGCACTGGCCAAGGGCAGACCCCTGGGCCTGATCATGGGGGCCGAAGGGCCGGGCCTGCGCGACCGCACGCGGGACACCTGCGACCATCTGGTGCGCATCCCCTTTGCCGGGGAATTCGGCAGCCTGAACGTGTCGAACGCCGCCGCCGTGGCGCTGTATGCGGCCATGCAAGGCGGCTGACCGCAACCGCCGCGCGGCACGGCCGGCGCGCCCGGCAGCCCACGTTGCCCATGGCGCGATGGGGGGACGACATGCCGCGGAATTGCGATCACACACCCGCGACCCGCCCTGTTCGGCGCCCCCCTGCATGCCCATATGACACCTGAGCGGCGGGCCGGAACCCCGCCCTCGTTCACTGTCCCTCGTTCCGTACCTGGCGCCCGGCCTCTTGGCCCGGGCGCTTTTTTGTAGGCGACCCGGGGTCTGCCGGAAAGGCAGGCAAGACAGTGCCCCGCGGCGCGGGCTAGCATCGTGCAATAGACGCGGAGCGAATCATGCCGACCCTCACCATTGCCAATCCTGCGCAAACCGAATTCACCCTTGCCTTCTTCCAGCTGGCCCGCATGGAAGGCGCCGGCCTTCCCGTCGGAACCCCGTCGAAGGTGGCCATCACGACCGGCAACCTGACCTTTGTTCTGCTGGGCGACAGCCTGTCCTGGGCCATCGGTCCCGACGGGTTCCTGCTGACCGGAGGAACCGTATCCGGCATCGAGATTCTGGCCGGGGGCATGTCCCAGTATGTGATCTCGGCGCTGGAGATGGACGCGGTCGAATTGAACACCGCCATCCTGGCGGACCGGCTGATGACGGATGACGCCGCGATCGAGCGGCTGTTCCTGTCGCTGAACTGGACCATGCAGGGCGACAGCGAATCGGAATCCTACGACCCGGCCCTGCAAACCGACGACGGGGTGTCGCTGCTTCTGACCGGCGACACCTACTTTGCCCTGCAGGGAGGCTACGAAGACATCATCGCCGGCACCGGCGACGATTTCATCCAGGCCGGCAGCGGCGGTGGCGTTTTCTATGGCGGCGCCGGAGATGACGTCTTTGCCCTTGGCGGGGTCGAGGATGCGCAGATGTACGGCGGCACCGGCCACGACAGGCTGTTCGGCAGCGGCGGGCGCAACATTGCCGAGGGCGGCGAGGGGCGCGATACGGTGAACGGCGGCCGCGCGCGCGATACGCTGTCGGGCGACGAGGGCAACGACCAGATCGCTGCCGGAGACGAGAACGACGTCACCTATGGCGGCACCGGCAACGACCTGATTGTTGCAGGCGACGGCAACGATGCAAACTATGGCGGCGCGGGGGCCGACCAGATCTGGGCCGAGGCGGGCGATGATCTGATCGAGGGCGGCGACGGTGCGGACAGCCTGTACGGCGGCGACAACCGCGACTTCGTGTTCGGCGAACGCGGCAATGATCTGGTCGAGGGTGGCAGCGGCAACGACAATGTCGCCGGCGATCTGGGCGATGACACGGTGCGCGGCGACGACGGCGATGACGAGGTCTACGGCGGCTTCGGGCGCGACACGCTGAACGGCGGCGCGGGGGCCGACAGGTTCAACTTCGACTTTATCCTCGACGCCCGGTTCAACGTCGACCGCGTGCAGGACTTCATGCAGGGCGAGGATACGCTGGTGCTGTATTCCACCACCTTCGGGAACCTGCCGCGTGGCGCGCTGGACCCCGCGGCCTTCGTGGCCAATGACACGGGTCAGGCCACGGACGCCACACACCGCATCATCTACGAAGCCGACCGTGGCCGCCTGTATTTCGACCCCGACGGGTCCGGCATCGCCGACCGCATCCTATTCGCCCGCATCACGCCGGACCTGCAACTGATGCCCGAAGACTTTCTGGTGTACTGATGTCCCAGGGCACCCAACCGGACGACGCCGACATTGCCCGCATCCTGACCACGGTGAAGACCATCGCCGTGGTCGGCTGGTCGCCAAAGCCAGACCGGCCCAGTCATCGCGTGGCGCAGTTCCTGTCGGCGTGTGGCTACCGGGTGATCCCGGTGAACCCGGGGGCGGCGGGGCAACCGGCGCTGGGCACCACGGTGCTGGCAAGCCTGTCCGACATCGCCGAACCGGTCGACATGGTCGACATCTTCCGCCGCAGCGAGGAGGTGGGGCCGGTGGTGGAGGCGGCGCTGGCCCTGCCGGGGCTGAAAGCCATCTGGATGCAGTTGGGCGTGATCAACGAACCCGCCGCCGCCGCTGCGCGCGCCCGCGGGGTCGAGGTGGTGATGGACCGCTGCCCCGCCATCGAGATTCCGCGCCTGGGGCTGTAGCGGCACGCGGCACCACATCGTAGGGTGGGCAATCTGCCCACCCCTGGTCAGTGCAGCTGCGCCTTGATCCGCCGCAACACCAGCCACACGCCCAGCATCACCAACGGCACCAGCCCTGCCGTCACCACGGCCTTCGACAGGTGCCAGACCTCGGCCAGCGGCGCCACGAAGTAGGCCGCCAGACTGACCGCATAATAGCTGATCGCCACCAGCGACAGCCCTTCGACTGTACGCTGCAGCCGCAGTTGCAGGTCGGCGCGGCGGTCCATGCTTTCCAGCAGCTTCTGGTTCTGCGCGCTGCGTTCCACATCCACCCGCGTGCGCAGCAGCTCGGCCGCCCGCGCCGCCCGTTCCGCCATGCTGCGCAACCGCCCCTCGGCCGATTTCACCGTGCGCATCGCCGGGTCATAGCGCCGCCGCATGAACTCGGCAAAGGTCTGCCGCCCCTCGATGCGCTGCTCGCGCAGCACCTCGACACGGTCGTTCACGATGGCCTCGTAGGCCCCCGTCGCGCCGAAGCGGAACTGAAACTGCACCGCCAGGCTTTCCAGCTCGGCCGCGATGGCCAGAAGGTCGTGCAGCAGGGCGTCAGGGCTGCCCTCCGACCGGTCCAGCCCCGACACCATCGCCGACAGCTTGGGGTCCAGCGCGTTCAGCCGCGCCGTCAGCTGCCGCGACCGCACAAGGCCCAGCATCGACATGGCGCGGTAGGTCTCGATCTCGCACAGCCGCTGCACGATGCGGCCCACCCGCCGCGCTGGCGTGCCGGGCTGCACGAAGACGGCAAAGCGCATGTGCCCGGCAGGGTCGATGCGGAAATCGCCCGCCACGATGGCCGCACCGTCCACCACACGCGCCACCGCCACGCTTTCGGCCACGAACCAGTCCTCGATCCGCGCCAGCACCTCGGCCTCGGTCGCAGGCATCAGGTCCACCCGCACCAGCAGCGACACCAGCCGCTTGCCCGGCGCCGCCGCCAGCCAGTCCTCGGGAAACACCTCGGCCTCGGCGGGGTCGAAAGGGCGCGCCGACACGCCGCGCCCGAAGGCCGAGTAGGTGACGAACTCGGTATGGCTTTCCCACTTCAGGTCATGCCGCCCGATGTGACCAGAAAAATGCGTGGCCTCGGGCTGCGGATGCGCCGACCCGTGCCGGTCGAGGATGGCCAGCAGGTGCGCCCGGTCACGCGTGCGGTCGCGGTTCTGCGCATCGACCGGTTCCTTGATCGCCACATAGATGGCATGGCAGGGCGCCTCGAGCGTGGGGAAGGGCCGCGCGTGCAGCTCGTTCACGGTGGTGTAGCGCTGCGGGTGGTCGGTGATGGGCGGCATGGAAGGGTCCACAGGCGACAGGCGGGTCTGCAGCACAGCTAGGGCGCGCGGGACGGAAGGGCCAGCGCGCGGGCGGTGTGCCGGGGTATGCGCGCAAAGTGTTGCCCGCCGCACGCACCTTGTGCCCGCGAAGCGGGCGCGGCCGCCGCACCAGGGGCCAAAACGAAAGACCCCGCCCTCGGCCTGCGCGGCGGCTGCGCCGCCTTGCAGGCCTGCGGCGCGGCCCGGCCGGGGTGCAGGCCCCCCGGACCCCCGCGTTCGGCCCGGGCGACCGTGGCCACCGTCCGGGCACAACCCCGGGGCGCTGCCCCGGACCCCGGGGTACTTGGGCAAAGATGAGAACGCGGATTCTGGCAGCCGGGCCGCTACCCAGCTGCCCGCAGGGCCGCCGCCAGATCGGCGGGCAGCGCGAAGGCGCTGAGCGCCCGTTCCCGCGCCGCAGCCGACATCTTGCGCGCCGTCTTGGCCACGATGTCCACCACCTCGGCCCGGTCACGACCTGCCGCGAAGGCCGCCAGGTAGTGGCGCATGAACACGAAGCAGATCACATCCTCCAGCGCCTGCACCTCGGGGTCACGCTTCAGCCCCTCCTTGCGCACCAGAACACCTACCCGCGCCTGATCGGCCTCGGGATAGCCCGCCGCCGCCAGGATTCCGCCCAGCCGCGCACCGTGCCGCCGCGCCTGCTCGCGCCGCCACTCCAGATAGCCTGCCTTTCCTTCAGGGTAGGCCGCACGCGGCAACATCCAGCGCTCGATGTGCTGGCCCCGCGCCGCCACCTGCAGCACATCGCCCGCGACAGGCACCTGACGCGCCAGTTCCTCGCTCATCCGCTGCCCATACAGCAGGGCTGCAGGCACCCCTTCGGGCGCGGAGGGGTCGGCAGCATTGGCGTCGTCGATCAGGGCAAGGGCGCGGGTCAGGTCAGGCATGCGGTCAGGCTGCACCGCCGCAGCCCTGCCGGTCAAGACACCCCCGACGTGCAGGTCCGATCTGGCGCCACGCCCGGCAACGCCTTATGCAAGCGCCAACGAGGGAGGCCGCCATGAAGAGACTCGCCGCTGGCAACTGGAAGATGAACGGCACCGCCGAGGACCTGGCCGAAGCGACGGCGCTGATCGCCGCGCACCCTGCCCCCGGCTGCGAGATGCTGCTTTGCCCCCCCGCCACGCTGGTGCACCGGATGGCGCAGGTGGCGGCCGGATCGGCGCTGATGGTGGGCGGTCAGGACTGCCATGCGAAACCCGCAGGCGCCCATACCGGCGACACCTCGGCAGCCCAGTTGAAGGACGCAGGCGCCACGCATGTGATCGTCGGCCACAGCGAACGCCGCACCGACCACCGCGAGACGGATGCCATGGTGCAAGCCAAGGCCACGGCGGCCATCGCCGCGGGCCTGGTTGCCATCGTCTGCCTGGGCGAGACACTGGCTGAACGGCAGGCCGGGCAGACCCTTGCCGTTGTCGGCACACAGCTTGACGGCTCGCTGCCCGCAGGCGGCAACACCGCCGCGCTGGTGATGGCTTATGAACCGGTCTGGGCCATCGGCACCGGTCTGACCCCCACCACCGCCGAGATTGCCGAGGTGCACGCCTTCCTGCGCGCCCGGCTGGTTGACCGCTTCGGCGCGGCGGGCAACGGGGTGCGGCTGCTGTACGGCGGTTCGGTCAAGGGGTCGAACGCGGCCGAGATCTTTGCCGTGCCGAATGTCGACGGCGCGCTGGTCGGGGGCGCCAGCCTGAAGGCCGCCGAGTTCGCCCGCATCGTGGCCGCGCTCTCGGCCGCCTGAACCCGCCACCCGATGTCGGCGCCGGGCATGCACGCCATCGTCCCGGCGTGCCTGATGGCCGCATGACCGCGCTTTCCGCAACCGCCAGCCGCCCGGTTTTCGCGAACCTGCTCTGCGTCGCCTCGATGATGGTCTGGGCCTTGGGTCTGGCCTCGGGAGACCTGCTGACGCCGCACGTGCCCCCACTTGCGCTTGCGGCCCTGCGCGGCGGGCTTGCGGCGCTGTTCATCCTGCCCATCTGGCTTGCCGTCGAAGGCTGGGCGCCGGTGCGCGACGCGCCCTGGGGCCGCGCAATGGTGGTGGGTGGCGTCTGCCTCGGCATCGGCGCCCTGTTGCTCATCTACGCGCAGTCGATCACCGATGCGGTGACGGTGGCCATCATCTCGGCCACCATGCCCGTTGTCGGCATTGCACTGGAATGCCTGCTCGACGGCCGCAAGGTAACCACCACCCTGGTCGCGGGGCTTGCGCTCAGCGTGGTGGGTGGGCTTGTGGCGCTGGGCTGGACCGGGGGCAGCCTGTCGCTGGGCTTCGGCGCCCTTGTCGCCTTCGGCGCCACGCTGTGCTTCACTTGGGGGTCGCGCGCCACGGTCACCGCCCTGCCGGGCATGACAGCACTCGGCCGCACCGCCATCACCGTCACCACCGGCGGCCTCGTGTGCTGCGCTGCCGGGGGGCTGGGCGTGCTGTCCGGCGCCCCCGGTCCAGACTGGGCGGCCTTCGGCTGGCCGCAGGTCTGGGCGCTGGTTGCCTTCGGTATCGGCTCGCTGGCCGTCAGCCAGCTCCTCTGGATCGCCGCCATCCGCCATCTGGGCATCGGCATCGCCAGCCTGCACATGAACGCGGCCTCGTTCTACGTGATGCTGTTCGTGGTTCTGGGCGGCGGCCTGTGGGACTGGCAGCGCACGCTGGGCGCAGCGATCGTGGCATTGGGGGTGATGGTGGCACAGGGCATGTTCGGGACGCGCAAATGATCCGCCTGCAGCAAAGCCCGACCGACCCCGCCTTCGTGCAGAACCCCTACCCGTTCTATGACCGCGCCCGCGAAGCGCCGTTCTTCCACTGGCAGGACTATGGTTTCACCGCCACCGCCAGCGCCGCCGCCGTGGGCGCCATCCTGCGCGACAGGCGGCTGGGCCGCGAGATTCCGCCCGAGAAACGCGCCCCGGTCCCCCCGCACCTCGCCCCCTTCTACGCGGTCGAGGCGCATTCCATGCTGGAGCTGGAACCGCCCCGCCATACCCGCCTGCGCGGCCTTGTCCTGCGCGCCTTCACCTCGCGCCGCATCACCGCGCTGGCCCCCGAAATCGCCGCGCTCTGCCACGACCTCATCGACGCCCTGCCATCCGGCGATTTCGACCTGCTGCCCACCTTCGCGCAGAAACTGCCCGTCATCATCATCGCCCGCCTGCTGGGCGTGCACGAGGAGATGGCG
Organism: uncultured Rhodobacterales bacterium; assembly: GCA_964559535.1. GTDB lineage: Bacteria > Pseudomonadota > Alphaproteobacteria > Rhodobacterales > Rhodobacteraceae > CAZLIC01. The sequence goes on along the minus strand of CAZLIC010000014.1, from coordinate 44,631 downwards.
CCGCAACTGCTGCAATGGTCGAACGCGATGGTCGGCATGTACCAGGCCGGCCGCACCCGCGCGATGGAAGACCGCGCCGCCGCATCCGCCGCGGCCTTCTCCGATTTCCTGCGCGGCTACGTCACCGAACGGCGCGCCCGGCCGGCCGATGACCTGATCACCCACCTGATCGCCGCCGAACAGGATGGGGAACGCCTGACGCATGACGAACTCATCACCACCTGCATCCTTCTGCTGAATGCCGGGCACGAGGCCACGGTGCACACGCTGGGCAACGGGGTGAAGGCGCTTCTGGACCATGCCACGCCCCCGGCTCTGCTGGCGCCGGACCGAATCGAAGGCACGGTCGAGGAAATCCTGCGCTACGACCCGCCCTTGCACATCTTCACCCGCCACGCCTACCAGGACGTGACTGTGGCGGGGCACACGATCCCGCAGGGAACCGACGTCGCCCTGCTCTTGGGCGGCGCCAACCGCGACCCCGCCCTCTGGGAAAGCCCGGCAAGCTTCGACCCCACCCGCCCCGTCATCGCCAACACCTCCTTCGGCGCGGGCCTGCACTTCTGCGTCGGCGCACCGCTCGCCCGCCTGGAACTGCAGATCGCCCTGCCGATCCTGTTCCAGCGCATGCCCCGCCTGCGCCTGGCCGCACCACCCGCCTATGCCGATGTCTACCACTTCCATGGCCTGAAGGCGCTGGTTCTTTCTGCCTGATCTCACCTTGCCCAAGTACCCCGGGGTGCAGGGGCCGGCCCCCGCTCCCGCACCCTCCGCCAACGCCATGGCCGTGCACGCACCTACAACGGCAGCGCCGTCACCGACTTGATCTCTTCCATGCTCAGCAGCGCCGTCACGTTGTAGATCCGCACTTCCGCGATCAGCGCCTGGTAGAAGGTGTCATAGGCCCGCGCGTTCTTCACCCGCACCTTCAGGATATAGTCGATGTCGCCCGCCAGCCGGTGCGCCTCCAGCACCTCGGGGCGGCGGCGCAGCACATCCAGAAACTTTCGCTGCCATTCCGCCTCATGCTCGGAGGTGCGGATCAGCACAAAGAAACACGCCTCCAGCCCCAGCGCGTCGGGGTCAAGGATCGCGGTTTCTCGCACGATCACCCCGGCTTCGCGCAGCTTGCGGATGCGGTTCCACACCGGTGTCTTCGATGACCCCACCTTCCGCGCGATCTCGTCCAGCGACTGCGCCGCGTCAGCCTGCATCTCGGCAAGGATTTTCCGGTCAAGCTCATCCAGCCGGACTGCCATTCGCTTCCCCCCCCGTTCCGCGGAAAACCCGCCCGCTGACCTGTTACTCTGAGAACAATCGTCCTTATCTGCAACCCCCCATGGCCGGAAACCGGAACTTTGTCCTATATTGCCAAGGTAACCATGCGGCAGGAGTCGATGATGAAAGGGCGGTTTTCCCCCAAGGTGGTCACGGCGAACGACCTGCGTCTGGGCGACGTGGTGTATCTGACGGCCGACGACCAGTGGTCGCGCCACCACCACGAGGCCGAACTGATCGAGGACGAGGCGCACGCCCAGATGCGGTTGCTGCATGCTGCGGCGCAGAAGCTGGTCGTCGTCGGCGCCTATCTGGCCGACGCGAAGGCCGGCCCCAGGGGCCCCGAACCCACCCACTTCCGCGAGGCGTTCCGCACCCGCGGCCCATCGAACTATGCGCACGGCAAGCAGGCAGATTTCCCCCATGTATGACTATACCGACTTTGACGAAGCCTTCGTCCGCGCGCGCGTCGCCCAGTTCACCCAGCAGGTGGAACGCCGCCTGGACGGGTCGCTGACCGAAGACGAATTCCGCCCCCTGCGGCTGATGAACGGCCTCTACCTGCAGCTTCACGCCTACATGCTGCGCGTGGCCATCCCTTATGGCACACTGAACCCGCGCCAGATGCGGCAGCTGGCGATGATTGCCGACACCTGGGACAAGGGCTACGGCCACTTCACCACGCGGCAGAACATCCAGTACAACTGGCCGAAACTGCAGGATGTTCCGGCCATTCTGGGCGCGCTGGCCGATGTGGGGATGCATGCCATCCAGACCTCGGGCAACTGCGTGCGCAATGTCACCGCCGACCACTTTGCAGGTGCCGCCGCGGATGAAATCGAGGATCCCCGCCCCACCGCCGAACTCTTGCGCCAGTGGTCCACCGACCACCCCGAATTCCAGTTCCTGCCCCGCAAGTTCAAGATCGCCATCACCGGGTCGCCCAACGACCGCGCCGTGACCCGCGCGCACGACATCGGCATCCGCATGGTACGGAACGAACATGGCGAACCTGGCTACGAGATGATCGTGGGCGGCGGCCTTGGCCGTACGCCGATGATCGGGCATGTGGTGCGGCCGTTCCTGCCGAAGGCCGACCTGCTGCCCTACGTCGAGGCGATCCTGAGCGTTTACAACACGCTGGGCCGCCGCGACAACAAGTACAAGGCGCGCATCAAGATCACCGTGCATGAAACCGGCGTGCAGGAAATCACCCGGATGATCGAAGCGCGGTTCCTGGAAACCCGGCGTGAGTTCGGGGGCGCGGATCAGGCGCTGCTTGCAGACATCGAACAGGCCTTCGCGCCGCCCGCCTTCCGCAACGCGCCGACCGATGCCTATGACGCCTTCCACAAGGCCGACCCGGTGTTCCGCGCCTGGGCCGACACCAACCTGACCGCCCACCGCAACGCGCAATACGCCATCGTCACCATCAGCCTGAAGGCGCATGGCGAAACGCCCGGCGACGCCACAGGTGACCAGATGCGCCTGATCGCCGATCTGGCCGAGAAGTATGGCCATTCCGACCTGCGCATCAGCCACGAACAGAACGTCATCCTGCCCCATGTCCACAAGGGCGACCTTCCCGCGCTGCATGCGGCCCTGTCACAGGCAGGGCTGGCCACCGCCAACGTGGGTCTGGCTTCCGACATCATCGCCTGCCCCGGCATGGACTACTGCGCGCTGGCCACCGCGCGCAGCATCCCGGTTGCGCAGGAAATTGCCTTGCGGATGAAAGAGCTTGACCTTGAACACGAGGTCGGGCCGCTGAAGATCAAGATCAGCGGCTGCATCAACGCCTGCGGCCATCACCATGTGGGCCATATCGGCATCCTGGGGCTGGACCGCGCCGGGGTGGAAAACTACCAGATCACGCTGGGCGGCGACGGCACGGAAACCGCGGCGCTGGGCGACCGCACCGGGCCGGGCTTTGCCTACACCGACATCGTGCCCGCCATCGAACGCATCCTGCGCACCTACCTCGACCTGCGCACCTCGGCCGAGGAAACCTTCCTTGAGGCCTACCGCCGCGTCGGCATGGGGCCGTTCAAGGCCGCGCTGTACGAGGAAGTCGCCCGCGATGCCGCGTGACCTGCATACCGGCCCGGTGGCGGAACGGGTGGCGGCACTGAACGCCCGCTACAAGCACCATTCCGCCACGACCGTGCTGGAACACGCTCTGAAGGACGACGATCTGGGCAAGGTCGCCCTCGTGTCGTCCTTCGGCGCGGAATCCGTGGTGCTGTTGCACCTCGTCTCGGTGATCGCCCCGGAAACCCCGGTGCTGTTCATCGATACACGGATGCTCTTCCCCGAAACGCTGGACTACCAGCGCGAGGTGGCCGAGAAGCTGCACCTCTGCGACATCCGCACGATCCGCGCCGCCCAGCCCCGCGTCGCCTTCGAGGACCCCGACGGCACGCTGCACCAGTTCAATACCGATGCCTGCTGCAACGTGCGAAAGGTGGAACCGCTGGAGCGCGCGCTGAAGGAATTCGACGGCTGGATCACCGGGCGCAAGCGGTTCCAGGGCGGCGGACGGCAGGCGGTCGATTTCTTCGAGGCCGAGGGCGACACGCGCATCAAGGTCAACCCGCTGGCCCATTGGGGGCGCGAGGACATCGCCGAATACATGGTGGAAAACCGCCTGCCCCGGCACCCGCTGGTGGCGCGCGGCTACCCCTCCATCGGCTGCGCCCCCTGCACCACGCCCGTAGCGGCAGGCGAAGACCCCCGCGCCGGCCGCTGGCGCGGCACGGCCAAGGTGGAATGCGGCATCCACTTCATCAACGGCAAGGCGGTCCGGGGTCCGGTTCCGCAGGAGAACGCGGCATGAGCGTGATCGTCACCGAAGCGGGCTTCGCGCCCGAGGACTGGACGGCAGGTTTCGTGCCGCTGGCCGATATCGCCGCACACAAGGGCGCCGTGGAGCTGTCGAACACCGACGACCCGGCCGCGCTGGCGCCGCATCTGGGCGCGCTGACCCTGATCCGCGTCGCCTTCCCCGCCTTCAACGACGGCCGCGCCTTCACCATTGCCCGCCGCCTGCGCGGGCTTGGCTATACCGGCCGCCTGCGCGCCCATGGACCGGTGATCGCCGACCAGTGGGCCATGCTGCGGCGCACCGGGTTCACCGAGGCGGAAATCCCCGATGACCTGGCCGCGCGCCAGCCTTTTGACCAGTGGCAGTTCCGCGCCGACTGGCAGGCGCATCACTATCAGGCCCGCCTGCGCGCCTGAGCCCCCTTTTCCCTTGCGAAGGACCGGGCTAGGACCGGGATGCACTCCATGACCGTGGCCCAAATGCCCAGTGACGCTGCCCCCGTGGCCCCTCTCAAGGCCCACCTTCCCGACGCCCAGACGGTGACGCAGGTCACCCACTGGACGGACCGGCTGTTTTCATTCCGCGTCACGCGGCCGAAATCGCTGCGCTTTCGTTCCGGCGAATTCGTGATGATCGGGCTGATGGACGACCGCGGCAAGCCGCTCTTGCGCGCCTATTCCATCGCCTCGCCGTCCTGGGACGAAGAGCTGGAGTTCTATTCCATCAAGGTCCCCGACGGCCCGCTCACATCAAGACTGCAACACATCCAGCCGGGTGACGAGATCATCCTGCGCCCCAAACCCGTGGGCACGCTGGTGGTGGATGCGCTCTTGCCCGGCAAGCGGCTGTGGTTCCTCGCCACCGGCACCGGCATTGCCCCCTTCGCCAGCCTGATGCGCGACCCCGAGGTGTACGAAAAGTTCGATCAGGTCATCATGATGCACACCTGCCGCGAGGTGGCCGAGCTGGAATACGGCCGCCAGCTTGTGGAAACGCTGAAGGCCGACGAACTGGTGGGCGAACTGGCCAGCGGAAAGCTGGTCTACTACCCCACCACCACCCGCGAACCCTTCCCGCACATGGGCCGCGTCACCGACAACCTCTCGTCCGGCAAGGTCTTCACCGACCTCGGCCTGCCGCCGATGGACCCGGCGACCGACCGCGCCATGGTCTGCGGCTCGCTGGCCTTCAACATCGACGTCAAGGCCATCCTCGAAGGCTTCGGCCTGCGCGAAGGGGCGAATTCCGAGCCGCGCGAATTCGTGGTGGAAAAGGCCTTCGTGGGCGAAGGGATCTGATGCGCGGGCTGCTGCTGACCGCCCTGCTGGCGGGTCCGGCCCTGGCCGATGACCCCATCGTGCTGATGCTGGAGAACAGGTCGGGCCAGATGATCCGGCAGGTGGCGCTGTTCCCTGTAAGCGACGCAGGCAAGGTCATCGATAACGTCCTGATGGCCGATCACGACCACATCGCCGCCGGTACGACCGTTGCGCTGGACACCCGGCTTGTGACATGCGGGCGGGTGTCCCTGTGGGTCGAGTTTGCCGACGGCACCGAAGCCTCGGCCCAGACCGACCTGTGCACGAACCGCCGACTGACCGCCACGCCATAAAGAAAAACGCCGCGGAACCCCCGGGGTCCGCGGCGCATCCCGAAAGGACTGAAGGACTCAGAGGCCCATCGCCGCCTTCACCTGGTCAATCGCGCCCTGCACCAGCGACGGGTTCGCCTTGGCCGCGGTGACAGCCGCCTTCAGCGTGTCCTTCACGCCCTGTTCCAGCGCAGAACCGTCGATGGCCGCGATCATCTTGTCGGCGTCGAAGGCCGCCGGGTCGAGCAGACCCTGGAAGGCCGCCGCCGCATCGGTCACGGCGCCGGTGGCCGCTTCAACCGCGGCACCCGCGGCTTCGGTGGTGGCCTGTGCAGCGCCGGCTGCCGCCGCCGCCGCTTCCTCGGCGGCCTTCTTGGCCGCTTCCTCGGCCGCAGCCGCATCGGCCGCAGCCTTGGCCGCTGCCTCTTCCGCTGCCTTCGCCGCCGCTTCGTCGGCGGCCTTCATCGCGGCCGCCGCCGCGTCCTGCGCCGGCTTGTAGCTGAACTGATAGTAACCCAGGCCCGCCGCAACCACAATGACGGCGCCGATCAGCACTGTCTTGTTCATGATGGTCTCCTTTGCTGCCGCCAAACCGCGGCGATGACGCGGCATGTGCCAGAAAACCCCGCAAATGAAAAGCACTCTGACCCTTTGGCGGTTGAAGCGGCGGCTCTGCGCCGCTATCTTGCGCGCCGCATCCACAACCCAAGGACCAACACCATAGCCCGCAGACCCCAAAGCGCCCCGCCGACCCGCGAAACCGGCCCCCGCGTCAATGATCGCATTCGCGGCGGCGACATCCGCCTCATCGGTGCCGATGGCGAGAACATCGGAGTCGTCTCGCCCAACCGCGCCTTGATGCTGGCTGAAGAGGCCGGTCTCGACCTTGTGGAAATCTCGCCCACCGCCGTTCCGCCGGTGTGCAAGATCATGGACTATGGCAAGTTCAAGTACGAGACGCAGAAGCGCGAGGCCGAGGCGCGCAAGAAGCAGCACATCATCGAGATCAAGGAAATCAAGTTCCGCCCCGGAACGGACGACCACGATTATGACGTGAAGATGCGCTCGGTGATGAAATTCCTGTCCGAGGGCGACAAGGTGAAGGTCACGCTGCGCTTCCGTGGCCGGGAAATGGCGCACCAGCAGCTGGGGCTTGACCTCTTGAACCGCGTGGCGGGCGACGTGGGCGATGCGGGCAAGATCGAGCAGATGCCCAAGCTGGAAGGCAAGCAGATGGTGATGATGATCGGGCCGAAGTAGCGCGGCCCGCATCACCGTCGACAGGGGGCGCGACCGGCCGGGTCGCGCCCCTTTGCTTATGTGCGCCGCACGTCATTCACAAGATGGGTTGACTGAGGCAGAGGGAGTTGCTAATTCACAGTCATGGTTGAACGACAGGACAGGACGCGCCTAACCGAGATTCTCAAAGCCGCCAGCGACCCGACCCGCAGGGAGATCCTGACGCATCTTGCGCAGGAAGGACCGATGCGGATCACCGAAATCGCGGCGCGGTTCGACAAGAGCCTGAACGCGGTATCGAAACACATCCAGGCATTGGAACAGGCCGGGCTGGTGACGCGCCGGACGCAATGGCGCGAGCATCTGATCGAGGTGCAGATGCAGCCCCTGGACGAGATCGACCGATGGTTTGCCGGGCTGCGGTCGATCTGGGAACTGCGGCTTCAGGCACTGGACAAATTGCTGACCGGGGAGACGGACATGACGGATCTTTCGCTGACCTGCCGCCAGATCATCAAGGCGCCGCCGGAAAAGGTGTACGCCGCCTGGCTTGATCCGGCGATGATGTCGCGCTTCATGTCGCCGCGCCCCGACATGCATGTGGCGGAAGCACGCGCCGACGCCCGCGTCGGCGGCCGCTTCTTCGTGCTGATGGTCGGTGACAAGCCCTATCCGCACGAAGGCACCTACCGCGAACTGGTGCCCTATTCGCGCATCGTGTTCACCTGGGAAGCGCCATGGTCGGCGCCCGACACGCAGGTCACGCTTCGGCTCAGCCCGGTCGACGGCGGCACCGAGGTGGAACTCACGCATGTGCGCTTTGTGTCCGAGGACGCGCGCGACAACCATGCCATGGGGTGGGCAGGCATCCTGGGAAAGCTCGCGGACCTGTTTCCCTAGGCGCCATCGGCAGTTCTCCAAGGAAAGGACACGGCAATGCACCCCCGGATCGTTTCGCGCGACGACTGGCGCACCGAAAGGCTGGCCCTGCTGGCCGAAGAAAAGGCGTTCGACCGCGCCCGCGATGCGCTGGCGGCGCGGAGGCGGGCGCTGCCGATGGCAAGGCTGGACCGCGACTACCGGTTCATCGACGAAACCGGCGAGGTCGGTCTGCGTGACCTGTTCGGAACGGCGCGGCAGCTGATCGTCTATCACTTCATGTATGGCGCGGACTGGTCCGAAGGATGCCCGTCCTGCTCGTTCTGGGCCGACAACTTTGACGGCATCGACGTGCACCTGCGGGCCCGTGACACCGCCCTGGTTGCAGTGTCGAAGGCGCCGCTCGACCGGCTCTTGGCCTACCGGACGCGGATGGGCTGGCGGTTTCGCTGGGTCTCGGCCGGCGACGGCGGCTTCAACGAGGATTTCCACGTGTCCTTCCCGCCCGGCGATGCGGGTGGCGAATACAACTTTGCCCCTCGCACCCGCAGCCCCGAAGAAATGCCCGGAATCAGCGTGTTCTTCCGCGACGGCGACACGGTGCTGCATTCCTATTCGACCTATGCCCGCGGCCTGGACATGCTGAACGGCGCCTACCATTTCCTCGACCTGACGCCGTTGGGCCGGAACGAAGACGGCCTGCCCTGGTCAATGGCCTGGCTCCGCCGCCGCGACCGCTACGGGACGTGAACCGACAATCAGGGAAACAGGGCCATGAATGAATTTGCAGGGGTGAACTGGGCGGCCGTGCTGCTTGGCACTGCGCTGGCCTTCGGTCTGGGCTGGGTCTGGTACGGGATGGTGTTCCGCAAGGCCTGGGCGCTGGGCAGCCACGGCATCACCCCGCCCGAGAAGATGCCGATGGCGGCAATGGGGCTGAACCTGCTTGGCCTGTTCCTGCTGGCCATTGTGGTTGGCGTCACGGCAACCAGCGATGCCCTGATGACGGCCCTTGCGGCAATCCTGGGGACCGGCGCCCTGATCCTGTCCGGCGGTCTGTTCAGCCAGAAGTCCGGCGCGGCAGCCCTGATCGACGGCGGCTTCGTGGTGGCGGCGGGGGCAGTGATGATCCTGGCGCAGGGAATTCTCTGACAGCACCGGCGAAGGCCTTTCAGTCCTTGTCAGATCGCTCTCGCAGGTGCGGCCTTATGGGGATTTCCTTCAGCAATCCCCCCACCCCCATCGCCGCCACGTCGGCATCCGACAGGTCGATCCGGCAGGCCAGCCGTTCCAGCACCCAGTCGGCGCCGTTCAGCGCAGGCGAGCGGGCGCAGCCCGGCAGGCCGATCACCGGGCGGCTGCCCTGCGTGCCGTGGAACAAGAGGTTGCCGGGGTCGACCGGCATGCCGAACCGCGCCACCTGTCCGCCCGCCAGCCGCACGGCGTTCGGTGCGGTGTCGTGCAGGTCCGATGTGGCCGAACCGGTCAGGATCAGCGCAATCTCCCCCGGCAGCCGCTCCAGCGCCGCGGCAATCGCCGCTTCGTCATGCGCCACCGTCTCCACCGCCTGCAGGGAAATCCCCAGTGCCGCCAGCCGCCCCTCGACCGCCCGCCGCCCCTTGCGCGCCAGCTTCATGTCCTGCTCGGGCACCTCGGTCAGGATCAGCCCCGCCGTCCGCCGTACCACCGGGCGCACCCGCAGCGCCCCCGCCGCCGCGGAGCAGGCGCGGTCAAGTGACGCAGAATCAACAGCATAAGAGATGATCTTCACCGTCCCGCACAACAGCCCCGGCCACACCCGCGTCAGCGGCGCCAGCGTGGCCAGCGTGATGGACGGGTCGATCAGGTTCAGCGCATGCACCGCCGCCGCATCCACCTCCACCACCCCAGGCACGGTTGCGTTCAGGTTCACCCGGCCGGTGAAGGCCACGCTGCGGGATAGACCGGCTGCATCAGGATCAGGGACCAGCGCCGCCGCCAGCCGGTCGGCCGCCGCATCTTCGGCCACATCACCGGCCCCAAGCCGGGCCACCACCACATCGGCCACGCCGGCCGCCGCCAGCACGGCCACATCCGCTGGCCCCAGCACCTGCCCCTTGCGCATCCGCCCCCCCGGCAGCAGCACCGAATGGGCCAGAATCGCCCCTTCGGCCTCTCCCACAGGAACGGTCCCGAACTTCATGACCCTTGCCGCAGAACCCGCGTGATCTCGGCCATGATCGACACGGCAATCTCGGCCGGGCTCTTGGCGCCAATGGCCAGCCCCACCGGCGCATGGATGCGGGCGATGGCGTCGTCGGTCACGCCGCCGGCCCGCAGCCGCTCCAGCCGTTTCGAATGCGTCCGCGGAGACCCCAGACAGCCGATGTAGAACGCCCGCGACGCCAGCGCGATCCGCAGCGCGGGGTCGTCCAGCTTTGGGTCATGCGTCAGCGTCACCACCGCCGTCCGGGCGTCGGGGGCCAGCGCCGCCAGCGCCTCGTCCGGCCAGTCCTCGACGATCCGCTCGCCCGGAAACCGGTGCGCCGCGCCGAAACTGCCGCGCGGATCGATCAGCACCGGGTCATAGCCGCACAGCCGCGCCATGGCGACCAGCGGCTGCGCAATGTGCACGGCCCCCACCACGATCATCCGCAAGGGCGGGTTGTGGATGGCGATGAAACTGCCGTCCTCTTCCATCCCCGACCGGTCGGCGCGCATCCGCGCGGCAATCGCCGCCTCGAACACATCGCCCGGCCCCGCCGTCAGCCGCCGCCCGCCGCCATCGGCCCGCGTGACATAGGCCACCGCCTGCCGCGCCGCACGCGCCGCCACCAGTTCGGCCAGCATCGGCTCGGGCACCGCAGCCCCCACCGGTTCGACCAGCACGCTGATCTTGCCCCCGCAGGCCAGTCCCACGGCAAAGGCATCATCATCCGACACGCCAAAGGACAGAAGCCGCGGCTTGCCATCGGCCAGCGCGTCTACCGCCTCGGCCACCACCGCGCCTTCCACGCAGCCGCCCGAGACCGACCCCATGATCTCGCCCGCGGCCGACACCGCCAGTTGGCTGCCCACCGGCCTGGGAGCCGAGCCCCAGGTCTCCACCACCGTAGCCAGCGCCGCGCCCCGACCGGACCGGTGCCAGTCCAGCGCGATTTCCGGAATGTTGTCGTGATCCATGGCCAATCCCCCCGCATGACCATAGCGCCGCGGAAGGCCGGGATGCCACTGCCAAAACGGACGGGCGTTCAGTCCCCCGGGCCCGCCGAAGCCGTCCCCGCCACGCCGGGCTGCAGGCGCTCCAGCTCGGCCAGCCGCTTGATGTAGGCCGGTCCACGCAGCCGTCGCACGGCCGACCGGCATACCATCGCTTCGCGCCAGATGCTTTCGGCATTGGCACAGATGCTCAGCATGCGCTTCAGATAGGGGGCATAGTTCCGCCGCACGCGCAGCATCTGCGCGAAACGGACCGCCGTCAGGCTGCCGTCCGCCGCAGCGACAATCAGGTCGTCCAGAATGCCCATCCGCCGCAGCGCCAGTTCCGGACGCCCGCCCAGCCGACGCATGCGAAGAAAAGTCACCCAGGCCCGGTTGAACAGCGAGGCGTGCATCGCGTCGGCCGGTTCGGTCGGGTCATAGGCCAAAAAGGTCTTTCCGGCGCCTTCGGTCATGTCCGGGGCAAAGGCATAGCGCCCGGAAAAATCCAGCCGCCGCGCGGCAGGATGGCGATTGTCCCACTCGCGCACGCGCGCATCCATCGTTGCGCGCGGGGCCAGCGCCAGCACCGTGGCACCGGGCGCCGCCACCGAATAGGCCGCCGCGGCATAGCCGGCCGCACCGGCGCCATAGAACACGACCCGGTCGAAATCCTCGAAGAACGCGTCGTCCACCTGCCGGTCGAAGAACCGGAACACGGCCGGGTCGCGCCACCATGTCTCGCCCTCGGCGATCAGCGTCAGGCAGGACCAGCCATGCTTTCGCGCCAGACGCAGGGCATCGGGCAACTGCGCCTCGCCGCTTTCCCGGATCGCGTGCCCGTCCTCGAAGCTGACCAGAAGCGTTCCCTGTCCGGCATCGGCAAAAAACGCCGCATGCCTGTCACCCAGCGGTTCCCAATAGCCTTCGTCGTCGCCAACCTGCGCAATCATCTCGCGCCAGGCGCCGGGCAACAGCTGCGGCGCCGTGTCATTCTCGTCGTCTTGCTGTCCCGACGTTGTTCCAGACTTCATTGCACAAACTCGAATGGATTCACCCCGTCCGCGCGACATGCGCACACGGCCACAGATGCCGCAAGCGACACCTTTTCCTAACCATGATCGGCGCAGACAGCCTTTCGCGCAACCCCCGCGCGAACGGACAATTCGACCAGACTGTTTCCCGTGGCCGTTCCCTCTTGACCGCGCCGCGGCCTTGGGGCTTACCGCCGCAATGGCCACCGGAACCCTGACCGTCGACCTGAACGCCGTCGCTGCCAACTGGCGCGCGCTGGACCGGATGTCGGGCCAGGGCACACAGACAGGCGCGGTGGTCAAGGCCAATGCCTACGGCCTGGGTGTCGGGCGCGTGGCGCGGGCACTGGCACAGGCTGGCGCGCGGCGGTTCTTCGTGGCGGTGGCCGAGGAAGGCGCGGCAATCCGGCAGGCGCTCGGCTCGGGTCCGCAGATCTGCATATTTTCCGGGCACATGGCGGGCGATACCGAGATGATCGGCGACCTTGACCTGACGCCGATGCTGAACTCGATCGACCAGGTCACGCGTCATCTGGAATCGCTGCCGGGCCATCCCTTCGGTGTACAGCTCGACACAGGCATGAACCGCCTGGGAATGGAGTCCGCGGAATGGGACGCGGTGGCAGGCTTCGTGCTGTCGGCCGAACCCGTGCTGCTGATGAGCCATCTGGCCTGCGCCGACGAACCTGGCCACCCGATGAACCCGGCGCAGCTGGCCGCGTTCCGCGCCATGACCGACGGCACCGATGTGCCGCGGTCTCTGTCGGCCACCGGCGGAATTCTGCTGGGCCGCGACTATCACTTCGACCTGACCCGCCCCGGCATCGGCCTGTACGGCGGCGCCCCCTTTGCCGATGCGGCGCGCGTGGTGGGCCTGTCGCTGCCCGTGGTGCAACTGCGCGACGTGGAGGCCGGAGAGTCGGCGGGCTATGGCAATGCCTGGACGGCCGAGGTCCCGTCGCGGCTGGCCACGGTCGCGGGCGGCTATGCCGACGGGCTGATCCGGGCCATGTCGGGCGTGGGCATGCTGTGGCACGGCGACACGCCCTGCCCCATCGCGGGCCGGGTGTCGATGGACCTCATCATCGTCGACGTCACCCACCTGGCCGACGACCCCCGGTCGCTCGACATTCTCGGTCCGCACCAGACGGTCGATGACCTGGCCACGGCGGCGGGCACCATCGGCTACGAAATCCTCACCGCCCTCGGCCCGCGCTATGCGCGCCGGTACATGGAGGGAACGTGACCCCCGCCGTAACCCCCGACGCGATCCTCGCCCGCGTCGGCCGCCCTATCGTCCGGGGCTGGGCCGCGCTTGGGCGCATCGCCATCTTCGGCGGCAGCGTCGTCAGCCACCTGTTCCGCCCGCCGTTCTACCCGCGCGAATTCCTGCACCAGCTTCTGCAGATCGGCTGGCTGTCGCTGCCCGTGGTGGGCATGACCGCCCTGTTCACCGGCGGGGCGCTGGCCCTGCAAATCTACGCCGGCGGGTCGCGCTTCAACGCAGGCTCGGTGGTGCCGCAGATCGTGGCCATCGGCATGGCGCGCGAACTGGGCCCCGTGCTGGGCGGGCTGATGGTGGCCGCACGGGTGGCCTCTTCCATCGCCGCCGAAATCGGCACGATGAAGGTCACCGAACAGATCGACGCGCTGGTGACGCTGTCCACCAACCCGCTGAAATACCTGGCCGTTCCGCGCGTTCTGGCGGCCACCCTTTCAGTGCCGGTGCTGGTGGGCGTGGGCGATGCCATCGGCATCATGGGCGGCTGGCTGGTGGGCATCACGCGCCTGGGCTTCAACTCGGCCGCCTATCTGCACAACACCGCCACCTTCCTGGAAGCCTGGGATGTGGGCTCGGGTCTGGTGAAGGGCGCGGTGTTCGGTTTCCTTGTGGCGCTGATGGGCTGCTACCACGGCATGAATTCGGGCCGCGGGGCGCAGGGTGTGGGGGCGGCGACGAAGGCCGCGGTGGTGGCGGCCTCGGTGCTGATCCTGGCCGCGAACTATGTGCTGACCGAACTGTTCTTCTCCGCATGATCGAGCTGCGCGCAGTCCACAAGGCGTTCGGCCCCAACCGCGTGCTGCAGGGTGTGGACCTGTCCATCACCAGCGGCACCTCCATGGTCATCATCGGCGGTTCGGGCACCGGCAAGTCGGTGCTCTTGAAATGCATCCTTGGCCTGATCCGCCCCGACAGCGGCACCATCACGCTGGACGGGCAGGACGTGACCAAGGGCGACCGCGACGCCTTCCTCGCCCGCTTTGGCATGCTGTTCCAGGGCGGCGCCCTGTTCGACAGCCTGCGGGTATGGGAAAACGTGGCGTTCCGCCTGTTGCGCGGCCACCAGAAACTGTCAAAGGACCAGGCCCGCGCCATCGCGCTGGAAAAGCTCGCGCGCGTCGGCCTGAACGAACGGGTGGCCGACCTCTTTCCGGCCGAACTGTCGGGCGGCATGCAGAAACGGGTGGGGCTGGCCCGCGCCATTGCCGCCCAGCCCGGGATCATCTTCTTCGACGAACCCACCACCGGGCTGGACCCCATCATGTCGGGCGTCATCAACGCGCTGATCCGCGAAATCGTCACCGAGATGGGCGCGACGGCCATGACCATCACGCATGACATGTCCTCGGTCCGGGCGATTGCCGACAACGTGGCCATGCTGCACGGCGGCCGCGTACGCTGGACCGGGCCGGTGACGCAGATGGATTCGGCCGAAGATCCCTACCTGCAGCAGTTCATCCACGGCCGCGCCGAGGGCCCGATCGAGACGGTGCGCTGAGTCGGGCGAGGCACCCTTTCCGCGTGCGCCCCTGCGCAACGGTCAGCCCTGAGTTGCGCCACTGTTTCCAGAACCTGGACAACCCTTGCCAAACCCCTGCTTTTGCGCGGTTTTCTGTGGGATCAGCGCAGAAGGACGTTGATTCTTCCTTAACCATCCGCAGTCTGTACCCGTGCCGTGTCGAGGGTGGGCGATGTCGGGTCGGAATGAGTGGGCGGGTCCCGCGCTGCGCGTGGGGCAACGTGTGGCGCAAGGTCTGGTGGTGGCGGCGGCGGTCGCGCTGCTTGCTGCATCCGCGACGGCGGCACTGGGCTGGATCGCCTGGCCCGAGCTCTCGGTCGTCTGGAACGGCGCGCCGGTGCCCCACGCCGGAATGATTGCGCAACTGGCGCTGACGGCGCTGTTCGTGGCGCTGTGCCTGTTCCTGCCTGCCAACACCCGCATGGCGCGGCTGGAACGCTCGCACCGCAGCTTCCACATCGGACTCGACGACGTGCTGCGGGCCTACGACATGGCCCATGCCGCCGACCGCCGCGGGGCGTTTGCCCTTTCGACCGAATTCGATGCCGTGCGCGCCAGGATGGACCACCTGCGCAAGCACCCCGACCTGGCGGAACTCGAGCCCGAGATTCTGGAACTGGCCGCCCAGATGAGCTACGCCGCACGCGAACTGGCGCGGGTCTATTCGGAAGACCGGGTCACCCGCGCCAAGGGCTTTCTGCGGCAGCGCCAGGAAGAGGCCGAGCGAATGGCTGACCGGCTGCGCATCGCCCGGCAGACCTGCGACGAACTGCGCCGCTGGCTGACCGATGTCGAAGCCGAGGAACGCCGCAACAGCACGGCAATGCGGCGGCTCGAGGCCGACCTGCGGGAAATCCTGCCCAGCCTCGGCTATGAAGTGGACGACGTGCGCGAGCAGAACGTGGTCCCCCTGCCGCAGAAGCATCCGGGTTGATTTGGCTGCCCCGCATGGTCACATGCAGGGGACGCATCGCAGGACCTGCCCATTGCCCCGCCCCCATGTCCTTCTGAACCTGTCTCTGGTCCTGCTGTTCCCGGTTGCCTGGTTCGCGCCGCTTTTGCGCGCCGCCCTGCTGCCGATTTTCGGCCTGTCGGAAATCAGCGTGACCTCGGGCCTGCAGGCGCTGTGGGAGAGTGATCCGGCACTGGCGCTGCTGGTCACCTTCCTTGCCATCTTCGCACCTTACCTCAAGGTGCTGGGCATCGCGCTGCTGGACTTCCGCCTGTTGTCGCCCCGCGTCCTGCCCGCGCTGCACATGTTGGGCAAGCTGGCCATGGCCGACATCTTCCTGATCGCGCTCTACATCGTGGTGGTGAAGGGGGTGGGCATGGCGCATGTGGAAACGGCCTGGGGCCTGTGGCTGTTCTCCGGCTGCATCCTCTTGTCGCTCGGCCTGTCGATGCGGCGCGAACGCCACTGACCGCGGTAGCGCTGCATGCGTTGGCGACTCTGCTTTGCAACGATGAAGGTCCGGGTGTGGCAAGCGTGGCGCAGGAAGCTGTGCGCCGCGTTGGCAAACCTTTCATCGCCTTTGCAGGAACACGGTGGTTGTTGAATTGTCCCGTGCTAGGTTACGAATCGACGCACAGGTATGCGGGGGTCCAAGATGTCCGTGCTTGAACGGGAAATGGCGACATACCGGGCGCACTTGCCGGAACTGCTGCAACATGCGGGCAAGTATGTGTTCATCCGGGGCGATCGGGTTGTTGAAGTCTTCGACACCTACGCCGATGCATTGCGGGCCGCCTACGCGCAGGCCAAGCCGGGCGAGTTCATGATCAAGCGCATCGTTCCGGCCGAGCATGTGGCATTCTTTACCCGTGACTTGGCAATGTAGATGCCCAGCATTACCCTGCCGAACGCGCCCAACGGGCCCTTGTTGCAGGTCGTCATCGGAATCAGTGCGCCGCATCGCCACGCACTCGAGGCAGAGGGCAAGACAGTCCCGAAAGGCGTGATCGGAACCTTTCTGGTCGACACCGGCGCGTCGTGCACCTGCGTCGATCCCGACTTTGTCGGGCCGCTGAACCTGGTTGCCACAGGCCTGATCGACATCCAGACGCCATCCACGAACGGCGACGCTGTCACCTGCCTGCAGTATGATGTGTCCCTGCTGATCCCGTCTGATACCGGAGTGTGCCTGTCCCTGGACGCGATGCCTGTACTCGAAACGCATTTGCGGTCGCAGGGCATCGAGGGGCTGATCGGCCGGGATGTCCTGTCGCGCTGTGTGCTGATCTACAACGGCGCATCGAACATCCTGACCCTGGCGGGCTAGGCACATTCCTGCCCATCGGGGCTTGCACCTTGACTGTGGATTGCGCCTATGGGCCCATGGCCAAATCCGCCCCCCTGTTCACCTGCACTGCCTGCGGTGCCGTCCATCGCAAATGGGCGGGCCGGTGCGACGCCTGCGGCGGCTGGAACACCATCATCGAGGAGGCGCCGCTGTCAGCGGGGCCGAAGGGGCCGGTGGCCAAGGGCACCGCAGTGCCGCTGGGTAACCTTGCCAGCAGCGAACCGCCCCCGCCCCGCGCGGCCTCGGGCATGGCGGAACTGGACCGGGTGCTGGGCGGCGGCCTTGTGCCCGCCTCGGCCATTCTGGTGGGCGGCGATCCAGGCATCGGCAAGTCCACGCTGCTGCTGCAGGCCGCCGCCGCCTATGCCCGCCAGGGCCTGTCGGTGATCTATCTGTCGGGCGAAGAGGCGGCGGCGCAGGTGCGCATGCGCGCCGCCCGGCTGGGGCTGACCGACGCGCCGGTGAAGCTGGGCGCCGAAACCGCCCTGCGCGACATCCTGACCACGCTCGACCAGACGCGCCCGGCGCTGGCCATCATCGATTCGATCCAGACGATGTGGCTGGACAGCGTCGAGGCCGCGCCCGGGTCGGTGGGGCAGGTGCGGGCGGCGGCGCATGAGCTGGTGACCTTCGCCAAACGGCGCGGCACGGCAGTCATCCTTGTGGGCCATGTCACGAAGGATGGCCAGATCGCCGGCCCACGGGTGGTGGAACACATGGTCGACACCGTGCTGTATTTCGAGGGCGACCGCGGCCACGCCTTCCGCATCCTGCGCGCCGTGAAGAACCGCTTCGGCCCGGCCGACGAGATCGGCGTGTTCGAGATGACAGGCGCCGGGCTGGCCGAAGTGTCAAACCCCAGTGCGCTGTTCCTGTCCGAACGCGGCACGCCCAGCCCCGGATCGGCCGTGTTCGCGGGCATCGAAGGCACGCGGCCGGTGCTGACCGAGGTGCAGGCGCTGGTGGCGCCCTCTACCCTCGGCACGCCGCGCCGCACCGTCGTGGGGCTGGACAGCGGCCGCGTCTCCACCATCCTGGCCGTGCTGGAGGCCCGCTGCGGCATTCCCTTCGCAGGCCTCGATGTGTTCCTGAACGTCGCGGGCGGGCTGCGGGTCACGGAACCGGCGGCCGATCTGGCTGTTGCTGCCGCGCTACTGTCAGCCCGTGAAGATGTGGCCGCGCCGCCAGACATGGTGTTTTTCGGCGAGATCAGCCTGTCGGGCGCCCTGCGGCCCGTGGCACAATCCGAAAGCCGGTTGAAAGAAGCGGCAAAACTTGGTTTCACACGGGCCACACTGGCCGCGGGGTCGAAGGCAACGGGTGACGCAGGCATGACCCTGCAATCCCTGCCCGATCTGGCGGCACTGGCAGGCGGCATGTTCGGGGCGGGCTAGGGCGCGCGCCACCGGCGGAGGAACGGAATGGAAGGCTTCACGCTGATCGACGCGGGCGTGGCGATCGTGATCGTGCTCTCGGCGATCCTGGCCTATTCGCGCGGGGTGGTGCGGGAATCGCTGGCAATCCTGGGCTGGGTGGTGGCGGCCGTGGCGGCCTTCGTGTTTGCCGGGCAGGCGCAACCGCTGATCAAGGAACTGCCGGTCATCGGCGAGTTTCTGGGCGACAGCTGCGAGTTGTCGGTCATTGCGGCCTTCGCCGCGGTCTTTGCCATCGTGCTGGTGCTGACGTCGCTCTTTGCGCCGCTCCTGTCCTCGGCCGTGCAGCGCTCGGTGCTGGGCGGTTTGGACCAGGGGATGGGCTTCCTGTTCGGCGTGCTGCGCGGCATCGTCCTCGTCGCCGTGGCCTTCATCGTCTACGACCGGGCGGTTGCCGCCAACACCGTGCCGATGATCGACAGCTCCCGCTCGGCCAAGGTGTTTGCCAGCTTCCAGACCAACATCGACGAGTCGATTCCGTCCGACGCGCCGGGCTGGATCGTCGCGCGGTACGAGGAACTGACTGCCGTCTGCACCACCGGCGCCGCCCCGGCCCCCGCCCCGGCGCCCGCGGCACCCGCACCCTCGGGCGGCTGATTTTCTGCACCGCAGCACGACAGCCGCGTGACATTCCGCAGGACGCGCCCTAGATAGTGGCGCGCACCCAAGGCGGATTCGGAGCCTGCACATGCCCACCTTCCGCAGCCATCCCTTCGATGACGACAAGCTGAAGGAAGAGTGCGGGGTTTTCGGCGTGATCGGCGTCGAGGATGCCGCGCAATTCGTGGCGCTGGGCCTGCACGCCCTGCAACACCGCGGGCAGGAAGCGGGCGGCATCGTTACCTACCACCCCGACCAGGGGTTCAACTCGGCCCGCCGCTTCGGCTATGTGCGCGACAACTTCACCACGGCCGACGTGATGAAGACGCTGCCCGGATCCCTGGCCATCGGTCACGTCCGCTATTCGACGGCCGGCTCCAAGGGCGCCACGCAGATTCGCGACGTGCAGCCCTTCTTCGGCGAATTCTCGGTGGGCGGCTGTGCCATAGCCCACAACGGCAACCTGACGAACGCAACCGCCCTGCGCAAGCAGCTGATCGAACGCGGCGCGATCTTCCAGTCCTCGTCCGACACCGAATGCATCATCCACCTCATGGCCCGGTCCATGCAGAAGACGCTGGCCGAACGCATCAAGGACGCGCTGCGCGCCGTCGAAGGCGCGTTCAGCGTCATCGCCATGACCCGCACCAAACTGATCGGCGTGCGCGACCCGCTGGGGGTGCGCCCGCTGGTGATGGGCCGCGTCGGCGAAACCGGCTGGGTGCTGGCGTCGGAAACCTGCGCGCTTGACATCATCGGCGCGCGCTTCGAGCGCGAGATCGAACCGGGCGAGATGGTGGTCATCGAAAACGGCATCTGTGTCAGCCACCGCCCCTTCGGCCCTGCCGCGGCGCGCTTCTGCGTGTTCGAGCACGTCTACTTCAGCCGCCCCGATTCCATCATCGGCGGCCGGTCGGTCTATGAAACGCGCCGCCAGATCGGCGTCGAGCTTGCACGCGAAGCGCCCGCCGAGGGCGATCTGGTCTGCCCCGTGCCCGACAGCGGCACCCCCGCCGCCATCGGCTTTGCACAGGAATCGGGCATTCCCTTCGGCTTCGGCATCGTGCGCAACCAGTACGTCGGGCGCACCTTCATCGAACCCACCGAAAGCATCCGCAACATGGGTGTCCGGCTGAAACTGAACGTGAACCGCGCGCTGGTGGCAGGCAAGCGCATCGTGCTGGTGGACGATTCGGTCGTGCGCGGCACCACCTCGCGCAAGATCAAGGACATGATCCTGGAAGCCGGCGCCGCCGAGGTGCACTTCCGCATCGCCTCGCCGCCCACCGCCTGGCCCTGCTTCTACGGCGTCGACACCCCGGAACGGTCCAAGCTTCTGGCCGCCACCATGTCGGAAGACGAGATGCGCGACTGGATCGGGGTGAACAGCCTGCGCTTCGTTTCGCTCGATGGCCTGTATCGCGCCGCCGGAGAAGCCAAAGGGCGCGATCCCAAGGCACCGCGCTACTGCGATGCCTGCTTCTCGGGCGACTATCCAGTGGCCCCTTCCGACATGATCGAGAAGGGGTTCGAGATGAAGGCCGCGGCCGAGTAGCCCGCGCCTTCCCCCCGGCTTGCCCTTTCATCTTGGCGCAAATATCCCGCGGGGGGTCCGGGGGGCGCGAAGCCCCCCGGCGCGCGCCACAAGGAGCCGCCCGATGCCCGAAAAGATCGCCCTCGTCACCGGCGCCAGCCGCGGCCTTGGCACGGCGCTGGCCGAACAGCTGGCCTTCCGTGGCTGGCATGTGGTGGCGGTGGCCCGCACTGCAGGCGGTCTGGAAGATCTGGACGACCGGGTGAAGGCTGCGGGAATGCCGGGCGCCGGGGCCCTCACGCTTGCCCCCATGGACATCACCGACGACGGCGCCATGCGCCACCTTTGCCGGTCCGTCTATGACCGCTGGGGGGGCCTGCGCCTGTGGGTGCATGCCGCCATCCATGCGGCCCCCCTGGCCCCCGCATCATCGGTAGACGCGAAGGACTGGGACAAGTCGGCAAAGGTGAATGCCACCGCCACCGCCACGCTGATCCCCTTCATCGCGCCGCTGCTGCTGGCCCACCGGGGCACGGCCCTGTTCTTCGACGACCCCCGCGCCGGTCAGCCCTTCTTCGGGGCCTACGGCGCCACCAAGGCCGCGCAGATGGCGCTTGCCCGCAGCTGGCAGGCCGAAACGGTGCGCACCGGCCCGCGCGTGGTGATCGCCACCCCCGCCCCCATGCCCACCGCCACCCGCGCCCGCTTCTTTCCCGGCGAGGACCGCGCGCCACTGGCCGACCCGCGGGCCGAGGCGGCGCGCATCCTGGACACGGTCCTAGCCGATCAGCGGGCCTGAGCGCCCATAGGTCTCGTCATAGTGCCGCCGCAGCCGCATCAGCGCGATGCGCAGCACAATCTTGCCCGACCGCGCCGCCCAGCCCATCCGCTTTTCCACCGCCTCCAGCCCCTCCAGAAAACAGCACACGCGCAGGACCACGTCGCCAAGGCCGGGCCCCAGGTCGCGCAGCGCCGCCGCCACCCGTTCGCGGGCGCCGCGCGGCCCTTCGGCACCACCGGAATCGGGCCGCCAGCCGCCGCGGTCACCCGCCGTCAGGAACCGCTCCCAGTTCTGCGCCACCCGCGGCCCCATCTGCGCCAGTTCGAAATCCTCGCGCAGGCGTTCGGCCGCCGTCACCAGTTCGGGCTCCAGATAGGGCTTGCCATCGCTGTCGCGTCGCCGGGCCAGCACCTGAACCGGGCTTTCGGCCAGGTTCACCCGGATGCGCCGGGTGCCTTGCGCATCCGTCACCGCCCTTTCACCCCAGGACCGGTGCTGGTCGGCAAAGGGCGTCGCAGCCTCGGCCATGCCGCGCATCGGACCATCGGGCATCGCCATGTCCGGTTCCAGAATGCGCTTCAGTGCCGCCCGCCCGGCCGCCGTGATCTCGTAGGTCGCGATCCGGCCCGGCTTGCGGCAGTGGATCCAGTCGCGCAGGGCAAAGGCCTGCGCCACCGCGCGCTCGACCACGCCGGTGCGCATCGTCTGCCCGTCCGGCAGGGTCTTCAACACGGCGGCCTTCTCCATGTCCGGCGCAATGGCCAGCACGGCGCCGGGCTCGGCCAGACGGCGCAGGATGCGCCGTGCCTCCTGGTCGATCACCTCCTCCGGCGGAACGATGGTCTCGGTGCGGATCGATGCGGTCATGTGGACGTCCTCGCTGACGGGGGTTCTGGCTGACCGGAGACGCGCCAGGGCCGCCACACCCTCGTCCCACAGCGGATCGTCGCGGCGGCTCTCGGATCGCCGGACCTGCCGCATGACGGTCGAGGCATGACAGCCTTCGCGCCGGGCCAGCGCCCGCAGCGACAGGCCCTCTTCGGTGTGGTGCAGGTACAGGCGCACCGAATCCGGAAGCCAGGACGGCAAAGACCCTGCCTCTGAAATGCGTGTCGGCATGTCAGCTTCCTTTGACAGATCTGTGCAGGCAACACTGCAAACTTGGACTTTTTCAACCAGGGGCTGCATGCGTTCCGACTCGGCCCGATCTCCGGAGAGGCCCACAATCGTTTACAGATATTCAACAAATGAGGACCCCAGCGCGCGCCCGACAAGACGAATACGCAACGCCAAGTTGTAAAGATGCAATGTGTGTCTCTCTCAACTCAGGAGGACACCGATGTGCATTGCCAGAAACCTGCCGAACGACATGCTGCGTCCGCGGCTGCTTCTCCGGGCAGCGCGCCACGGTCTGCAGGACTATCGCCGAGAGCGTGACTTGCGGCGATTGTTGCCCCTTGGTGGACATTCCGGCGGCGACGCGCTGCCCCGCCTGATTGCCGCCGAAGCCGACGCCGAGGCAACCCGCTGCCGCGGCGACGCCAGCTATTCGATCTCAAGGCATGTCGAACTGCTGATCGCCTTGCTGGCCGAGGCGCGGCTGACCGCTGCCCCGGCACAGGGCTGAAGCAGTCCGCGTGGCGCCCCGCACAGGGGCGCCCGCTCCGATCCCGCGCAGGTCAGACGAAGGCGTCGGGCATTTCCGACTTGCGCCGCGCGACATACGACTCCAGCGCATCGCGGATACCCTCGTCCAGCACCGGCGCCTGATAGTCGGCCAGAAGTTTCTTGACCCGCGCCCCGGCCAGCGCCTGCGTGTCGCGGGCGCCTTCCTCGTCCCAGGTCTCGAAGGGCTTGTAGTCCAGCACCTCGGTCCGCCAGAACGCGCTCTTGAAGTTCGCCTGCGTGTGCTCGCAGCCCAGGTAGTGCCCGCCCGGACCCACCTCGCGGATGGCGCCCATGGCCTGCGCGTTTTCATCCACCGACACGCCCTGCGCCAGGTGGTGCAGCGTGCCCAGCTGGTCGGCATCCATCACGAACTTCTCGTAACTGGACACGAGTCCGCCCTCCAGCCAGCCGCAGGCGTGCAGCATGAAGTTCACTCCGGCCGTCAGCGCCATGTTCAGTGAATTCGCGCTCTCGTAGGCCGCCTGTGCATCCGGCAGCTTCGACCCGCAGAACGCCCCGCCGCTGCGGTAGGGCAGGCCCAGCCGCCGCGCCAACTGCCCCGCGCCCCAGGTGATATGCGCCGCCTCGGGTGTGCCGAAGGTGGGCGCGCCCGAGTTCATGTCGATCGAGGTCACGAAGGCGCCAAAGATCACCGGCGCGCCCGCGCGCACCAGCTGCGAATAGGCCACCCCCGCCAGCACCTCGGCCAGCACCTGCGTCAGCGTGCCCGCCACCGTCACCGGTGCCATCGCGCCGCCCACGATGAAGGGCGAAATGATGGTGGCCTGGTTGGCCTTCGCATAGACCTCCAACGCGCCCATCATGATGCCGTCAAAGGTCAGCGGCGAGTTGATGTTGATCAGGCTGGTCATCACCGGCCCGGCATCCACCACATCCGCACCGAACAGCAGTTTCGCCATCTCCACCGAATCGGCCGCCCGCTCGGGCGCCGTCACCGACCCCATGAAGGGCTTGTCGCTCAGCGTCATGTGCGCCAGCAGCATGTCGAGGTGGCGCTTGTTCACCGCCACGTCGGTGGGTTCGCACACCGTGCCGCCCGAATGGTGCAGCCACTTCGACATGTAGCCCAGCTTCACGAAGTTGCGGAAGTCGGCGATGGTGGCATAGCGCCGCCCGCCTTCGACATCGCGCACGAAGGGCGGGCCATAGACCGGCGCCAGCACCAGGTTGCGCCCGCCGATCTCGACGTTGCGTTCCGGGTTGCGCGCAAGCTGCGTGAACCGCGACGGCGCCGTCGCGCACAATCTGCGCGCCAGCCCGCGGGGAATGCGCACCCGCTCGCCCCGCACATCGGCGCCTGCCTGCCGCCACAACTCCAGCGCGCCGGGGTTCTCCACGAAATTGACGCCGATCTCCTCCAGCACCGTCTCGGCGTTCCATTCGATGATCGCCAGCGCCTCTTCGTTCAGGATCTCGAAGTTCGGGATGTTGCGCTCGATGAACCGCGCCGTCTCGAAATGCACCGCCGTCCGCTCGGCCCGCCGCGCCGCGCCGCCGCCGCCCCGCGCCCGCCGCCCCGCCCCGGCCCCAAGCCCGACCACAGCCTCTGCCACATCGCTCATCATCGCCTCCGCCGCCCTGCGCATCGCTTTGCGCCGCTTATGGCGGCAAACGCCGACAATCCGCCCCCCGAATCCGCCGCTTCAGACGCGAAAGCGACATTGCCCTGCGTCGAAAGCGACGCATCCCGCTCCTCATCTTTGCCCAAGTACCCCGGGGTCCGGGGCAGCGCCCCGGGGCTCGCCACAGACACGGCGCGCGGCCCCCTTGCACCCCCCATTGGCCCGCGCTAGGCGACGCCATGACCGCACATGACCGCCTTCTGATCATCGACTTCGGCAGCCAGGTGACGCAGCTGATCGCGCGTCGCCTGCGCGAGCTGAGCGTCTACTGCGAAATCCACCCCTACAACCGGGTGGACGATGCCTTCCTTGCGGCCTTCGGGCCGAAGGCGATCATCTTCTCGGGCGGCCCCGCCAGCGTGTTCCAGGACGGCGCGCCGATGCCGCCGTCGGCCGCCTTCACCATGGGCGTGCCGATCCTTGGCATCTGCTACGGCCAGCAGGTGATGATGCACTGTCTGGGCGGCCATGTGGAACGCGGCCACGGCACCGCCGAATTCGGCCGCGCCGTCGTCACCCCCACCGACGCGCGCCTGCCCCTGCTGGAGGGCTGGTTCGAGGCGGGCCCCGAACAGGTATGGATGAGCCACGGCGACCACGTCTCGAAGATCGCACCAGGCTTCAACGTCTACGGCACCTCGCCCAACGCCCCCTTCGCCATCACCGCCGACCCTGCCCGCCGTTTCTACGCCGTGCAGTTCCACCCCGAGGTGCACCACACCCCCAGGGGCGCGAAACTGTACGAAAACTTCGTGCGGCTGGCCGGGTTCCGCGGCGACTGGACGATGGGCGCCTACCGCGCCGAGGCCATCGCAAAGATCCGCGCGCAGGTGGGCGACCGCCGCGTGATCTGCGGCCTGTCGGGCGGCGTCGATTCCTCGGTGGCCGCCATCCTGATCCACCAGGCCATCGGCGACCGGCTGACCTGCGTCTTCGTCGACCACGGCCTGTTGCGGCTGGGCGAGGCGGAACAGGTGGTGTCGATGTTCCGCGATGCCTACAACATCCCGCTGATCCACGCCGATGAATCCGCCCTGTTCCTTGGCGCGCTGGAAGGCGTCAGCGACCCCGAGGTCAAGCGCAAGACCATCGGGCGGCTGTTCATCGAGGTCTTCCAGAAACACGCGGCCGCCGTGGGCGGTGCCGAATTCCTGGCGCAAGGCACGCTGTACCCCGACGTGATCGAATCGGTCTCGTTCAGCGGCGGCCCCTCGGTCACCATCAAGTCGCACCACAACGTCGGCGGCCTGCCCGAGAAGATGGGGCTGAAGCTGGTCGAACCGCTGCGCGAACTCTTCAAGGACGAGGTGCGCGCGCTGGGCCGCGAACTGGGCCTGCCCGAGGCCTTCATCCGCCGCCACCCCTTCCCCGGCCCCGGCCTGGCCATCCGCTGCCCCGGCGAGATCACGGCGGAAAAGCTGGACATCCTGCGCCGTGCCGATGCGGTCTACCTGGACCAGATCCGCAAGCACGGCCTGTACGACGACATCTGGCAGGCCTTCGCCGCGATCCTGCCGATGCGCACCGTGGGCGTGATGGGCGACGGGCGCACCTACGACCATGCCCTCGCCCTGCGCGCCGTCACCTCGGTGGACGGCATGACCGCCGACTACTACCCCTTCACCCACGATTTCCTGGGGGAAACCGCCACCCGCATCATCAACGAGGTGCGCGGCATCAACCGGGTGTTCTACGACTGCACGTCGAAGCCGCCGGGGACGATCGAACTGGAATAGTCAGCAGGGCCGCCACGGCAGGCCGCACACGATCGCAATTGACAGGCGGCCCGCCGTAGGCCGATACTTTCTGCCATACGTATTGCCGCCTTTTTCATCCCGGAGTTTTGCCATGCGTTTCCGCGCCGCCGCTCTTTCGCTCATCGTCTTTGCCTACCCCCTGCACGCGCAGGAGGCGAGTTACCTCACCGAACCCAAACGCTTCGAAACCGCGCTGGCCCAGATCACCACCAAGGCGGGCAGCGACATCGACGTCGGGTTCTTCGCCGTGGATGACGACGAACTCGTGGTCATCGGCCGCGTGCCCGGCAGCGGCGGCGGCCTGGTGCGCTGGTATGTCAAGGCTGTCGAGCTTTTCGGTCTGCATGTCAATCAGTTGACCGGCCCCGAACCGGTGGACACCAGTGGCAGGAATGATGTCGAAGGCAGCCTGTTCCGGCTCTCGGAGATCCCGCTCGACCGCCTTCCGGTGATCCTCGGCCGCGCGGAACGCCATGTCCGGTTCGACAGCCGTGCGCGTTCCGGCACGGTCCGCATCCAGCGCAAGGCAGCGGGCGATGACCCGGCGCGCTACGGCGAGGTCGGCTGGACCATCGCCCTCAAGAGCTACGACGAAAGCGCAATTGTCTACACCGACGCCGGCGGCAAGGTCCTGGGGGCCGACATCGGCGAGACGCGACGCTGGCGCGAGCGCCACTTTCACATCGGCTCCGGCTGGCCGTTCGACCGGGCGCAGGACGGCTTCCTCAAGGTTGTGGGGCGCGCGCCGGTGGTCCGCAGCATCGTGATCACGGAAAAGGACGTCACCATGACGGCGACCGCGCCCGATCGCCCGGATCTCCTGCGCGCATGGATATGGGACGGCAGCACCCACGATCCCGCGGTGCGCGTCGGCGGCACGGTCGACCCGGACGTGCAGCTGGACAGCCCGACCTATTCGCTGGACGACATCGACCTGTCCAGGGTCGATGCACTCAAGGACGTCGCCAAGCAGGCGGCGGGGCCGGATGCGATGTTCGTCGACGTGATGCGGATCGTCGCGGCGGCCGACGGCACAGCCGCGCCGCAGGTCGTGTGGGACATCGACGTCGAAGTGTCGATGCCCGGGCTCGGACCGATCCGCAAGCTGGAAACGGCCTCCATCCGGCTGAACAGGGACGGCGTGGTTGCCGCCGTCGCAACGCCTGCCGAAAACGTCGCAGCCGCCCACCGCGCCACCCCCGAGGGTGTCGTGCAGACCATCGCCGCCTTCCGGCAGCATTTCGGCGACGACATGCGCATCTACGACATGCATTTCCGCGAGGACACGGCAACGGTCAAGCGGCCGCACCCGTCGCGGCCCGGCATGACGATCAATGCCATGCTGAAAGAAGACGGCGTGTCGGACTGGTCGGAGTTCCCGCTGATGATGGAGACCGAAGACGACCTGTTCACTCTGGGCGCGCTGGCCGGAATCGACGCGGCCCTCATCGCCTCGATCCGCGAACAGGCTGTCGCGGCGATCGGCATCGACGGGGCCGAGGTCGAGCGCATGTCGCTGTCCAGCGGCGCGCCCTTCTGGCGCGACCCCAAGGGGCGGCCGCTGTTCGATGTCCGCGTCGGCGTTCCGCCGGACCATCGCATCGGCGGCTATGCGGTGTTCAGCATGGACGGCAAGCTGGTCGATGCGGTCAAGTAGTCCCCAGGGCGAATCCGTCGCGCAGGGCGCCGTGCCGCGCGGGCTGACAGGATCTTGGCGCTGGAGGTTTGGGACATGATCCGCCTGCGAGGCCAGCTGCGCTGCATGACCGAAGGTGAACGCGCCAAGGTTCTGGCAACCATGGAAGAACACATCCGCCTGTCGCGCGCCGAACCCGCCTGCCTGTCCTTCGACATCGCCGAAACGGACGACCCCATGGTGTTCGAGGTGATCGAGTCCTTCCGCGACCACGCGGGCTTTGCCACCCACCAGGCCCGCACCCGCGAAAGCCCCTGGTTCACCGCCACCCGCAGCATCCTGCGCGATTTCCGCATCGAGGAAGTGGGCGACTGACCCCCCGCCCCTACCGCAGTTCTGCCACCGCCAGCACCTCGGCCGGCCCTTCGGCCTGCACCACCACCACCGCGGGCTCCGAACCGGCCATGGCGGCCGCAATCTCGAACGGACCGGTCGCCTGCCACCGCGCCACGTTTTCCCAGCTTGTCACCACGTTGTGGTAGGTGATCGTGCGCCCGGCATTCTCGCCCCGCCGGATGTCCACCGTCGCCTCGGGCAGGAACCGCACCACATCCACCCGCAGCACCTTGTCGGTAGGCGGCACCGCTTCGGCACGGATCACCAGCCGGCCCTCGGCATCGCGGCTCAGCGTCAGGCGAACCCGCATGGGTTGCCCGGCATGCCGCGCCACGGCCGCAGCCACGGTGCCGCCTTCACTGCCGACCATACGGTCGGTTCCGCCGACAATGATCTGCGGCGTATAGATCATCCGGTCGCCCGCCTGCCGGGCATAGGCCTTTTGCCGCTTGGTGAACCGTTCCTGCCCGAAGCTGTCCTTCCAGCCCAGATAGTCCCAGTAGTCCACATGCAAGGCCAGCGCGATCACGCGTGGGTCCTGCGTCAGCCCCGCCAGCACCAAATCTGCCTTCGGGCAGGCCGTACAACCCTGCGACGTGAACAGTTCGACCAGCACCCGGGCCGGCGCCGCCTCTTGCGCCCCGGCCGTCAACGTGCCGAAACCAAGAACGGCACACGCAAGTGCCCCGACAAAATGTCGCATCCGCTGACCCCATGCTCTCAGGTTCTGCGCAGTTAGAGGACGCATGCCCGCTCTGCCAATCAAGGTTTTGCGAGGAAACGCGGACGTGACCATGCGGACACGGCATTGGAACTGACTCTGGATTTTCTGCATACCTTTGTATACTGAAAACGTCACACCGGATCGCTTGCCTTCCGGCCTCTGCCTGACCCATGCTTTCGCCCAAGCCATCCTGCCAAGGAGACCGCCATGACCGTCACCGTCGGCCACGACCAGACCGGCACCCGCCGCACCCTTTCCGCCGGGGGGGCAAGTGTCGCCTACTACTCGATCCCCGCCGCACAGGCCGCCGGTCTGGGCGACTTCGACCGCCTGCCCGCCAGCCTGAAGGTGGTGCTGGAAAACATGCTGCGGTTTGAAGACGGGCGCACCGTCACGGTCGACGACATCCGCGCCTTCGGCGACTGGGGCGCGAACGGCGGCAAATCCACCCGCGAAATCGCCTACCGCCCCGCCCGCGTGCTGATGCAGGACTTCACCGGGGTTCCGGCGGTGGTCGACCTCGCGGCCATGCGCGACGGCATCCTGGGCCTGGGCGGCGACCCCACCAGGATCAACCCGCTGGTCCCGGTGGATCTGGTGATCGACCACTCGGTGATGATCGACGAATTCGGCACCCCCCGCGCGTTCCAGGCCAACGTCGACCGTGAATACGAGCGGAACATGGAACGCTATGTGTTCCTGAAATGGGGCCAGAACGCGTTCCGCAACTTCCGCGTGGTGCCGCCGGGCACCGGCATCTGCCATCAGGTGAACCTGGAATACCTGGCGCAAACGGTGTGGACCGACACCGACCAGAACGGCGAAACCGTCGCCTACCCCGACACGCTGGTCGGCACCGATTCGCACACCACCATGGTCAACGGCCTGGCCGTGTTGGGCTGGGGCGTCGGCGGGATCGAGGCCGAGGCGGCGATGCTGGGCCAGCCTGTCAGCATGCTGATCCCCGAGGTGGTGGGCTTCAAGCTGACCGGCCGCATGGTCGAAGGTACCACCGCCACCGATCTGGTGCTGAAGGTCGTGCAGATGCTGCGCAAGCATGGCGTGGTGAACAAGTTCGTCGAATTCTACGGCGAAGGGCTGGATCACCTGCCGCTGGCCGACCGTGCCACGATCGCCAACATGGCCCCCGAATACGGCGCGACCTGCGGCTTCTTCCCGGTCGATACTGAGACCCTGCGCTACCTGCGCCAAACCGGCCGGGACGAGGCGCGGATTGCGCTGGTTGAAGCCTATGCCAAGGAACAGGGCATGTGGCGCGGCCCGAACTATGCCCCCGTCTACACCAGCACGCTGGAGCTGGACATGGGCACCATAGTGCCCGCCATCAGCGGCCCGAAGCGTCCGCAGGACTGGCTGCCGCTGACCGGCGCCAAGGCGTCCTTCGCCAAGGAAATGGAGACCAGCTTCAAGCGGCCGATGGACACGCAGGTGCCGGTCAAGGGCGAGGCCTATACCATGTCCTCGGGCAAGGTGGTGATCGCCTCGATCACCTCCTGCACCAACACCTCGAACCCCTACGTGCTGATCGGCGCCGGTCTGGTGGCACGCAAGGCCCGCGCGCTGGGCCTGAACCGGAAGCCATGGGTGAAAACCTCGCTGGCGCCGGGGTCGCAGGTGGTGTCGGAATACCTGAACGCCGCCGGTTTGCAGGAAGACCTCGATGCCGTGGGCTTCAACCTGGTGGGCTACGGCTGCACCACCTGCATCGGCAACTCGGGGCCGCTGCAGCCGGAAATCAGTGCCGCCATCAACGAAGGCGACCTTGTTGCCGCCGCCGTCCTTTCGGGCAACCGCAACTTCGAAGGGCGGATCTCGCCAGACGTGCGCGCCAACTACCTCGCCTCGCCGCCGCTGGTCGTGGCCTACGCGCTGGCCGGTGACATGAACATCGACCTCACCACCGAACCCCTTGGCCACACCCCCGAAGGCACCCCGGTGTTCCTGAAGGACATCTGGCCCACCAACCGCGAAATCGCCGACATCGTCGATGCGGTGGTGACGCGCGAGGCGTTCCAGAAGAAATACGCCGACGTCTTCAAGGGCGATGAAAAATGGCAGGCGGTGCAGGTCACCGACAGCCAGACCTACGACTGGCCGCCCACCAGCACCTACATCCAGAACCCGCCCTACTTCCGCGGCATGGCCCCCACGCCGGGGGTGATCTCCGACCTGCACGGCGCCCGCATCCTCGCCCTTCTGGGCGACATGATCACCACCGACCACATCTCGCCCGCGGGCAGCTTCAAGGCCACGACTCCGGCCGGGAAATACCTGACCGACCGCCAGGTCCCGGTACGCGATTTCAACAGCTATGGCGCCCGCCGCGGCAACCACGAGGTGATGATGCGCGGCACCTTCGCCAACATCCGCATCAAGAACGAGATGCTGGCCAATTCTGACGGCAGCGGGGTGGAGGGCGGCTATACTCTGGGGCCGGACGGCCAGCAGACCTCGATCTTCGACGCCTCGATGGCCTGGCAGGCGCAGGGCACGCCGCTGGTGATCTTCGGCGGCATCGAATACGGCGCAGGCTCCAGCCGCGACTGGGCGGCGAAGGGCACCGCCCTTCTGGGCGTCAAGGCGGTGATCTCGGAAAGCTTCGAACGCATCCACCGCTCCAACCTCGTCGGCATGGGCGTGATCCCGTTCGAATTCACCGGCGGCCAGACCCGCAGGTCGCTGGGCCTGAAGGGCGATGAAACCGTCGCCATCCACGGCCTTGCCGGTGACCTGAAGCCGCTGTCGGTGGTCCCCTGCACCATCACCCGCGCCGATGGCAGCACCGAGACGATCCAGATCAAGTGCCGCATCGATACCGAGATCGAGATCGACTACGTCCGCCACGGCGGCGTGCTGCACTACGTCCTGCGCGATCTCGCCGCGGCCTGAACACCCGCGCACCGCCTCCGCCCCTCCCCATCCCTCCCCCTTTGTGGGGGTGGGATGGGGAGGGGGGGCCAAAGGCGCGGCACGACATCGCCCGCGGTTACATCACATCTCCTGCCAGCCGGTGAACATGGTTTGACCGCAGCCTGCGGTTGTATCTGCTAGCGTCACCCCACCGGAAACACGGGCGGCACCGCAGTGCCCCCGCGAAGGGGAGAGCGACATGGCCTTCACGACACTGGAACGCGACATCTTCCGCATCAGCGGCACCGCCATCGGCCCGGGCCAGATCATTGCCGCGGGCACCGCGCTGGAATCGGTGCGCCTGACCACCATCGACGAGGATGCAGGCCCGCTGGGCCCGCTGGGCCTGAACTTCGACCCCTTCAACGTCAACCGCGGCGAACTGGTCTCGCTGCGCATTGACGGCATCAGTGTTGCCGAAACCGTGCCCAGCTTTTCCGCCGTGCAGATCGTCACCGCCGAAGGCACCTTCACTGCCCGCGCCTTCACCGCCGGGGGCAACACCTACATCGTGCCGCGCGCCGAGTTTCCCGCCACCGCCGACACGGTGACCACCGCCTCGGCCACGATCGCCACTTCCGCCGCAGGTGGTCTGGCTGTGGGTGAATTCGGCCTGCGCCCGGAAAATGCCAATACCTATTCCGGCAGCTACTACACCGAGAACTTCTTCGGCAGCACCCGCTTCGGCACTGGCACCGCCGCGCTGGACGTGTTCGACGCCGACGGGATCCGTGGCACCGCCGACAGCGTGGGCGAGGAACTGGCCCTGTCCGGCATCCGCCCCATCGGTCTCGACTCTGCGCAGGAAATCGTGGCCTCGGTCGAATTCGCCGACGGCACCGCCATCGCGGGCGTCCGCGGGCTCTTGGCCACCCTGTCGGGCAGCTACGGCGAATTCACCCGCAACTTCCTGTTCGACTCGGACGCGCTGGCCGCCGTGGGCAAGACCCTGGCCGACATCACCGGCGTGCAGTCCTTTGCCACCACCGACCACAGCCTGAACTGGGAAGACCTGGGCCTGACCCTGACCGCACAGGGCGACGGCGGCCCCTTCACCCCCGATCCCGAACCGTTCGTCTTCAACGAAGTCACCGGCACCGGGCGCGCCGACAGCCTGCTGGGCAGCGACGGGCGCGACCTGATCCGCGGCCTTGGCCGCAGCGACACCATGGACGGTGGCGCCGATGCCGACAGCTTCGTGTTCGGCAATGAAACCCGCGATGGCCGCCGCGATACCGACCGCATCGTGAACTACGAAGCGGGCGTTGACCGCATCTATTTCGATGACAGCGCGGTGGTGCGCGACGTGCGCGACATTGCGGGTGGCGTGCGGATCATCTTCGACGGCGACGGCGACCGCGTCGATGTGCTGGGCGAAGGGGTGACAAGGTTCACCGTCGGCATCTTCTCGGCCGACTTCCTGGGTCTGTAAGGACGCAATGGCCAACGGGGGGCCGCCGCCAAAGGTGGCGGTCCCCGTCCCGTGCCGCCACGCGGAAATCCTTTCCAAACGGTAAACACGCGTCCGCAAGCCATTGAAATCGCATGTCCCACGCAATGTCCCACGGTGGGACGCACTCTACCCCGCAGTCACGTCGTGCCGGTACAGCCAGTCGAACCGCCGCAGCGCCGCCCCCGGCGCCAGCATAGCCCCCGCCCGCATCGCGGCATAGGCAGGCCCCCGCCACGGCGCCCGCATGTGGTACACCCGCGCGTTCGCCGTCGCCGCATCCACCACCCGCGCGGCCCGCGGCCGCCTTGCCGCCTGCCACGCAGGCAAGGCCTCCAGCCCGCCGTCCATCACCGCCGCCGCCAGCGTCCAGGCATCCTCCAGCCCCAGCGCCGCCCCCTGCGCCAGAAACGGCAGCGTCGGATGCGCCGCATCGCCGATGATCGCCACGCCCGCCCCGTTACTGGCGCGGTGCCAAACCGGCGCCACGGGATGCCGGAACAGCCCCCACAGCCCGCACTGGTCCACCTGCGCCAGCCACCCCCGCACCCGGGGGCCGAACCCAGCAAAGGCCGCCCGCATCGCCTCGGGGTCGCCCACCTGCGCCCAGCCCTCCTCGGTCCAGGCGCGCCGTTCCTCCACCGCCACGATGTTGCGCAAGGTCCCCCCGCGCAGCGGATAGCTGACGACATGCCGCCCCGGCCCCATGTGCACCTCGGCCACCGCCTCCGCCCCCGGCTCGCAAGGCACCAAAGCCCGCCACGCCGCCTGCATGGTGAAGAACGGCGCCACCCGCCCGTTCAAGCTGCGGTGCACCAGCGAATGCAGCCCGTCGGCCCCCACCACCAGATCGGCCACCAGCCGCCCCCCGGCCGTCACCACCGCATCGCCGTCCAGCGAAACGACCCGATCACCGGTGCGTACCTCCACCCCGGCCGCCACGGCTCCGTCCAGCAGCAGCCGCACAAGGTCGGCCCGGTGCAGGAACCGCCAGTCGCCCGCGTACCCGCGCAAATCCATCCGCAGCACGCCGCGCCCCGTCAGCCCGTCGCACAGCGCCACTGCCTGCGCTGCCACGCCGCCCGCATCAAACGCCGCGCCCAGCCCCAGCGCCCGCAGCACCCGCGCCCCGTTCGGCCCGATCTGCAGCCCGGCCCCCACCTCCCCCACTGCAGGCGCCTGCTCCAGCACCGTCACCCGCGCGCCGCGCCGCGCAAAGGCCAGCGCTGCCGCCAGCCCCGCCACCCCCGCGCCCACCACCAGAACTTCCATCGCGCACCCCCGGAAACGAAAACGCCGGACCCTCGGGCCCGGCGCAATGCGTCACGCTGAAACAGGCTCAGTCGTCGCGGTGAACCTTCTCGCGGCGCTCATGCTTTTCCTGCGCTTCCAGCGTCATCGTGGCAATCGGGCGGGCATCCAGCCGCTTCAGGCTGATCGGCTCGCCGGTGGCCTCGCAATATCCGTATTCGCCGTTGTCGATCCGCCGCAGCGCGGCGTCGATCTTGGCAATCAGCTTGCGCTGCCGGTCGCGGGTCCGCAGTTCCAGCGCACGGTCGGTTTCCTCGCTGGCGCGGTCGGTGATGTCGGGAACGGCGCGGGCGCTGTCGGACAGGTTGTCGATCGTCTCGGCCGACTGGTCCAGCAGTTCCTGCTTCCAGTTCATCAGCTTGCGCCGGAAATATTCCAGCTGCCGGTCGTTCATGAAAGGCTCGTTCTCGGCGGGGCGGTAGTCGTCGGGAAGGAATGTCTCGGCCTTCATCGCGTCACTCTCCTGCTCACCGGAACGTGCCGACAGGTGGGCCACCGTCATGCATGCCTCCGTTTGCGCGGCTGATAGCCGATGCTAGATGGCTTGTCACTAGCGGTTGCGCGGATTCCCGGCGGCGGCTACCAACGCTTCAACCAACGCGGGAAAACCCTTGCCATGCCGATGAAATTCGCCACCACAGCCACCTACGTCGCCGCTCCGGACCTGGCCATTGCGGTGAATGCGGCCGTGGCGCTGGAACGTCCGCTGCTGGTGAAGGGCGAACCCGGCACCGGCAAGACCGAACTTGCCCGGCAAGTGGCCGCCGCCATGGGCATGCCGCTGATGGAATGGCACGTGAAGTCCACCACCAAGGCGCAGCAGGGCCTGTACGAATACGATGCCGTCAGCCGCCTGCGCGACAGCCAGCTGGGCGACGCCCGGGTGCACGACGTGGCGAACTACATCCGCAAGGGCAAGCTGTGGCAGGCCTTTTCCGCCGAGGTCCGCGTGGTGCTCTTGATCGACGAGATCGACAAGGCCGACATCGAGTTTCCGAACGATCTTCTGCAGGAACTCGACCGCATGGAGTTCCACGTCTACGAGACCGGCGAAACGGTCACCGCCCGCCACCGCCCGGTGGTCATCATCACCTCGAACAACGAAAAAGAGCTGCCCGACGCCTTCCTGCGCCGCTGCTTTTTCCACTACATCCGCTTTCCCGATGCCGACACTCTGTCGGCCATCGTCCGTGTCCACTTTCCCGGCATCAAGGACGCCCTGCTGGCCACCGCCCTGACCCGCTTCTTCGAAGTCCGCGAAACCCCCGGCATCAAGAAGAAACCCTCAACCTCCGAGATGCTGGACTGGCTGAAGCTTCTGCTGGCCGAGGACCTGACGCCCGAGGACCTGAAGCGCGACCCGAAGCAGGCGCTGCCCCGCCTGCACGGCGCCCTTCTGAAAAACGAACAGGACGTGCACCTGTTCGAACGGCTGGCCTTCATGGCCCGTTCGGGGCGCGAGTAACGTGAAGAATCGCCGCTAACCATTGATATCCCAAACGGGAATCGGGCTGCGTCGACGCCTGCGTCGTGGCGGGTTGTTCACGGCATGCAACCAATCGCCACACTTTGGTCACATTTCGTGACCACGACGACCGCACATCCTGCGCTACTGACACCTCGTGCCGCAACCCGTTGAATCCGCGGGCATCCCCCGAATCCGCGCAATTGACACGATCCCGCCACCGCCCGGACACTCGCCCGCGCTTGACTGCCGTCAAAGCCAACTCTTTTGTCGGGGCCTGCCCGGAATGCATCGTGACGCCGCCAGAACGCCCCTCCGGGCGCACGCATTGCCTGCGGCGGCCGCATCGGCCCTCGTGCTGCTCAGCGCCTGCCTGCCCTCCTCCGAGGCCGCCGTGACGATGAACGCGAACGGCCTTGACACCGGATACGCCCCGCAACTGGCAGCACTTCCCTACAGCGGCGGCCTGGCACAGGACATCCTGGATCTGACCTTCCGCATGGAAAGCGGCCGCGCCCTGCCCGTGCTGTCGCGCTTCGAGGGGCCGGTGACGGTGCGCCTGGCAGGCGACGTGCCGCCCAGCGCCCGTGCCGACCTTGACAGGCTGCTGGCCCGCCTGCGTGGCGAGGCGGGCATCGACATTTCCGCAACCGACGGGCCAGCCGCGGTGACCATCACCTTCCTGCCCCGCGCGCGCATCCAGGCCACCTATGCCAACGTGGCCTGCTTCGTGGTGCCCGGCGTGTCGGACTGGGCGGGGTTCCGTGCCAACCGCAACAGCGCAGCCACCGACTGGGCGCAGCTGACCGTGCGCACCAGGGCGGCGATCTTCATCCCCTCGGACGGCAGCCCGCAGGAAACGCGCGACTGCCTGCACGAGGAACTGGCGCAGGCGCTGGGTCCGGTGAACGACCTGTACCGCCTGTCGGATTCGGTCTTCAACGACGACAACTTCCACAACGTGCTGACGCCGTTCGACATGCTGGTGCTGCGCGCGGTCTATGCCCCCGACCTGCGGCCCGGCATGTCGCCGCAGGCCGTGGCCGACCGCCTGCCCGCCATCCTGGCGCAGTTCGGCGCCGACGTGGCGGGCAGCCAAGGCGGATCCACGCCCACGGCATGGACCAACGCGATCGAGGTCGCGCTGTCGGGTCGCGGCACCACGGCGCAGCGCGAACTGTCGGCGCGGCAGGCCATCGCGCTGGCGCGCGAACAGGGCTGGGGCGATGCGCGGCTGGCGCTTGGCTATTTTGCATTGGGCCGCCTGACCCTGTCACGCGACCCCGACACCGCGTTTTCCGCCCTGACCGAGGCGCGCGAGATCTACGCCACGCTGCCCGGCGGGGCGATCCAGGCCGCGCATGTGGACATGCAGCTGGCCGCCATGGCGTTGACGCGGGGCGACCATCGGTCGGTCCTGACGCTGGCCGAACAGGCCGTTCCGGTGGCCGCGGGCGCCGAGAACGCGGCGCTGGTGGCCACGCTTCTGATGATGCGGGCCGAGGCGCTGGACGCGCTCGGGCAGTCTGCCGCAGCCGAGGCCGCCCGCATGGACAGCCGCAACTGGGGGCGCTATGGCTTTGGCTCGGACGAAATGGTGCGCGCGCGGATGGCCGAAATCGCGGTGATCGCGCGGCATCCGGGCTGACAGGACGCCGGAAACAGATGATCGTGTTTGCAGGACTGGGCGTCGGCGCCCTTCTGGGTGCCGTGCAGGCCCGCCGCCGCGGGGGCAAGACGCTGGACCTTCTGCACCACGCCGCCGCCTATGGCATTGCCGGGGGGCTTGTGGGCATGATCGTCACCATCGTCATCGCCCGCATGGCCTGACGGCACAGGGGGTTGCGGTGTTCATCCCCTTCTTCCTGACCCTGCGGAAGACAGGCGTGCCGGTGTCGCTGCGCGAATTCCTGGCCTTTCTGGAAGGCATGGCCAAGGGGCTGGTGACCTTCGATGTCGACGGCTTCTATCACCTGGCCCGCACCGCCATGGTGAAGGACGAACGCCATCTTGACCGGTTCGACCGCGCCTTTGCCGAAGCCTTCCGCGGCCTGGAAACCCTCACCGTCGAGCAGGTTCTGGAAGCCCTGAACCTGCCTGCCGACTGGCTGACGAAACTTGCCGAACGCCACATGACCGAAGAGGAGCGTGCGGCGGTGCAGGCGCTTGGCGGGTTCGACAAGCTGATGGAAACCCTGCGCCAGCGGCTGGCCGAACAGCAGGGGCGGCATCAGGGCGGATCGAAATGGATCGGCACCGCGGGCACCTCGCCCTTCGGCGCCCATGGCTACAACCCCGAGGGCGTGCGCATCGGGCAGGACCAAAGCCGCCACCAGCGCGCGGTCAAGGTGTGGGACCGGCGCGAGTTCCGCAATCTGGACGACACGGTGGAACTGGGCACCCGCAACATCAAGGTTGCCCTGCGCCGCCTGCGCAAATGGGCGCGTGACGGCGCGGCCGAGGAGCTGGATCTTGACGGCACCATCCGCGCCACCGCCGAACACGGCTGGCTGGACGTGAAGACCCGCCCCGAACGTCGCAATGCGGTGAAGGTTCTGCTGTTCCTGGACATCGGGGGTTCCATGGACCCGCACGTGAAGGTGGTGGAGGAACTGTTCAGCGCCGCCCGCAGCGAGTTCCGGCATCTGGAGCCATTCTATTTCCACAACTGCCTGTACGAAGGCGTCTGGCGCGACAACCGCCGCCGCTGGGACGCGCAGACACCGACATGGGAGGTGCTGCGCACCTATGGCACCGACTGGAAGTGCATCTTCGTGGGCGATGCAGCGATGTCACCCTACGAAATCCTGCACCCCGGCGGCGCCAACGAACACTGGAATGCTGAATCCGGGCAGGTCTGGCTGGAACGCGCCTTTGCACAATGGCCGGGGCATCTGTGGATCAACCCGGTGCCCGAACGGTTCTGGCCGCACAGCCAGTCCACCCGGCTGATCCGCGGCCTGACCGGCGACCGCATGGTGCCGATGACGCTGGAAGGCATCGCGCGCGGCACGCGGCTGCTGGGCCGCTAGAACGCGGCGTCAGGCCGTGGTCTTGCGCGCCGACAGCACGGCATGGCGCACCAGCGCGGCAATGCGCGGCACGGCGGCCAGCGCATCGGCCCAGCCACCGCCATCGGCCAGCGCCACCACCGCCGCCCAGCGTTGCTGCAGCGCCGCCGGGTTGGCCAGCCCGCCGCCGGCAATCGCCTCTGCCACCGGACCCTGCATCATGCCCTGAACCTTGCCCCACTTCTGCCGCGCCGCCTGCACGTCGCGCAGGCGGTCACGCGCTTGCCGCATGGCCGCCAGAGCCGCCTCGGCCTCGCCTGCCGCAAGTGCAGCGGTGGCGCGGTCCAGCATCGGGCGCACCCCGGCTGCGGCAGCCTCGGGCAGACCATCGGCCTGCCGGCGCAGCGCGTCCAGCGCGCCGCGCATCCGCGCCGAAACCTCGGCCGCCTTTCCGACCGCGGGCGCAGCCTGAGGTGTCTGCGGCTTTGGCGGCGGCGCCTTGGCCTGCGGCTGCGGCCTTTGTGGCGGTGGCTGTGGCGGGGCAGATGCCGTTGGGCGGGCCTTGGCGCCGGCCAGCTGCAGCCGCGCCAGCACGGCCACAAGCTGCTTCGTCACTGCGTCGACATCCTCGAACCGCCGGTCGCGCAACAGCGCCACGGCCTTCTGCAGGTCCGGCATCAGCCGTTCGGCCACGGCGGGCGGCAGCGTGCGCAGCTTCTCCTGCATGCCGCAGATGCGGTCCAGACGGTCGTCCATCTGGGGGTCAGCCGAGGGCGGCGGCGGTGCCAAAGGGGCGGCCGACCGGACCTTTGGCCGTGCAGGCGGCGAAGCGGGCTGTTGCGGCCGTGCCGCAGCTGGCCCGGATGGCGCCGCGGGGGCAGGACCCTGGGTGCGCGGTGGCGCCGCGGGTGCCTCGTCGTCCTCGTCGTCGCCCTCTTCGCGGAACCAGTTGTCCAGCACCTCGACATCGCTGTCGATGACATTGCCGTCAGGGTCCATGACGATCACGTTCAGCGTGACCTTGTTCACCTTCAGGTATTTCTTGAACTTCTTCGCCAGCTGCCCGATCGTCTGGAAACAGGTCAGCTTCATCTCGCTGCCTTCGGCAACAAAGGTGCCAAAGGCGCTTTTGGTGCCCGCCCCCTCGGTCTTCGCGATCTTGCCCAGCAGTTCGGGCGCCTTGCGCTCGTGCGCGGCAAGGTACTCGTCGTCGTCATCCGATGTGCCGGCGTTG
This sequence comes from uncultured Rhodobacterales bacterium, assembly GCA_964559535.1. Classification (GTDB taxonomy): domain Bacteria; phylum Pseudomonadota; class Alphaproteobacteria; order Rhodobacterales; family Rhodobacteraceae; genus CAZLIC01. The sequence goes on along the minus strand of CAZLIC010000014.1, from coordinate 3,934 downwards.
AAGCCAAAGGCAATCGGCATCTGCCGTGACTTCTTGATCAGCTTGCGCAGCTTGTCCGCAGGAACCGGAAACTCTTCGGCCATGGCAATGCCCCCGTCAAATCACGCCCCCAGTCTGCGCGGCACAGGCCGCGCAGGTCAAGCGCACCGTGCTGCCGTCAGAAATGGAAAGCGTCGGTCACCACCCGGCGGCCCAGCGTCAGCGCATCGGCCACATGCACCATCGGCGCAAGGTCCACCTCGGATTGCCCCGCGCGCACCAGGTCTGCCATCCGCGCATAAAGCGCAGGATACTCACCCATGATGCTGCGCTCGCCCTGCGTATGCCCGCCGATTTCCAGCACGTTGCCGCCCATCCGCAGGGCCATGCCGCCCGCGTCGGTTTCCACCTCGATGTCCCAGGTCTGCGGGCCGGTCTGCCGCCAGTCGAAATCGGCCGTCACGCCGCCACTGAACGTCAGCCGCGCCGCAATGGGCGTCTGGCGGTTCTCCGGGAACTCCAGTTCGGCGCCGGTCATGTGCACCGGGGCGGGCAGGATTTCCGTCAGGATCGACAGCGCGTTGATGCCCGGGTCGAACACGCCCATGCCGCCGGGCTCGAACACCCAGTCCTGCCCGGGGTGCCAGTGCCGCACATCCTCGCGCCAGGTGATATGGGCCTTCAGAACCTGGCGTCCGGCCAGCCACGCCTTGGCCGCCGCCACCGCATGCGCCATGCGCGAGTGCCAGGTGGCGTACAGCGTCACTCCCTGCGCCGCGGCCAGCGCCTGCAGGGCATGCACCTCGGCCAGGGTCTGGCCCGGCGGTTTCTCCAGCATCACATGCCGCCCCGCCCGCAGGGCCGCCTCGGCATAGGGGTAACGCGGCTGCGGCGGAAGGCACAGGCTGACCGTTTCCACATCTGGACGCGCGTTCAGGAAAGCGCCGAAGTCGGTGAATGCCTCGACCCCATCCACCGTGCCAGACCGAGAGACTGTCGCCGCCAGGTCCCAATCGGGGCTGGCGGCAATGGCGGGCACGTGCTGGTCGCGCGCGATCTTGCCGATGCCAACGAGAGCCACGCGAAGAGGTGAGGCGGGCATCAGTGCGAATCCCTGCCAACCGGCGCACCCCGGCAGCCGCGCAGGAAATCAAGGTCGGCGCCGGTGTCGGCGCCCATCACATGCCGGTTGTGCAGCATGGCATAGCCGCTGTCGGGCGCATCGACCGGCGGCGCCCAGGCGGCCAGACGCGTGGCCAGTTCCGCCTCGGAAACATCCAGGTGCAAACGGCGGTTCGGCACGTCCAGCTCGATCATGTCGCCGTCGCGCACCACCGCCAGCGGGCCACCGGCGGCCGCTTCGGGGCTGGTGTGCAGGCAGACCGTGCCATAGGCCGTGCCAGACATGCGGGCATCGGAAATGCGCACCATGTCGGTGATGCCCTTCTTCAGCACCTTGGGCGGCAGGCCCATGTTGCCGACCTCGGCCATGCCCGGATAGCCCTTCGGCCCGCAATTCTTCAGCACCATCACGCAGGACTCGTCAATGTCCAGCGCGTCGTCGTTGATCTTGCGCTTGTAGTCGTCGATGTCCTCGAACACCACGGCGCGGCCGCGGTGCACCATCAGGTGCGGCGACGCCGCCGAGGGTTTCAGCACCGCCCCCTTCGGCGCCAGGTTGCCCTTCAGCACCACAATGCCACCCGACTTTGCCAGCGCCTTCTCGGCGGGCAGGATGACGTCGGGGTTGTGGTTCACCACGTCCTTCACCTGTTCCCACGCCGTCTGGCCGCTGACCGTCAGCGCGTCGTTGGCCAAAAGCCCCGCCTCGCCCAGCCGCTTGATGACCACCGGCAGGCCGCCGGCATAGAAGAACTCTTCCATCAGGTACTTGCCCGAGGGCATCAGGTTCACGATGGTCGGCACGTCCCTGCCCCACTGGTCCCAGTCGTCAAGGCTCAGGTCAATGCCCACCCGGCCCGCGATGGCCAGCAGGTGGATCACCGCGTTGGTCGAGCCGCCGATGGCCGCATTGGTGCGGATGGCGTTCATGAAGGCATCCCGGGTCAGCACGTCCGAAGGTTTCAGATCGTCCTTCACCATCTGCACGATGCGCCGCCCGGTCAGTTGCGCCATCACCCGGCGGCGGCTGTCCACCGCCGGAATCGCGGCATTGCCCGACAGCGCCATCCCCAGCGCCTCGGCCATCGACGCCATCGTGCTGGCAGTGCCCATCGTGTTGCACGACCCGGGGCTTCGGCTCATCCCTGCCTCAGCCTCCAGGAATTCGGCCTGCGTCATCTCGCCGGCCTTCACCGCCTCGGAGAACCGCCACAGGTGCGTGCCCGACCCGGTCGCCTCGTTGCGGAACCGGCCGTTCAGCATGGGGCCGCCCGAAATGACGATGGCAGGCAGGTCGCAACTGGCGGCCCCCATCAGCAGCGACGGTGTGGTCTTGTCGCAGCCCACCATCAGCACCACGCCGTCCATCGGCTGGCCCCTGATCTGCTCTTCAACCGACATGGCGGCGATGTTGCGGAACATCATCGCAGTGGGGCGGAAGGCGGATTCCGACGCGCTGAACACCGGCACCTCCACCGGAAACCCGCCCGCCTCGTACACCCCGCGCTTCACCCGTTCGGCCAGGTCGCGCAGGTGGGCGTTGCAGGGCGTCAGTTCCGACCAGGTGTTCAGGATGCCGATCACCGGCCGCCCGTCGAACAGGTCGTGCGGGAAGCCCTGGTTCTTCATCCAGCCGCGGTGATAGATCACGTCGCGCGACGATCCGCCGAACCAGTGCTGCGACCGCAGTTCGCGCGGCCAGGGCTTGGGGGTGAAGGCCATCTTTCGGCTCCTTTACAGCGCGCGCACGGTGGCCACGCCTTCGGGCGCGGCCACGGCCAGCGGGTTTTGCAGCGGCAGGCCGAACGGCGCCGCCTGAATCTCGAACACATCACCCGATTCGGGCTTTACCCCGTCGGCAAAGGACAGCGTGGCGGTGCCGAACATGTGCACATGCACGTCGCCGGGATGACGGAACAGCGGATACTTGAAGTGGTGGTGTTCCAGGTTGGCAAAGGAATGGCTCATGTTCGCCTCGCCCGACAGGAACGGCTTTTCCCAGATCACCTTGCCGCCCCGCAGGATGCGGCTGGTGCCGCGGATGTCCTGCGGCAGCGCACCGACCAGGATTTCCGGCCCGAAGGACGCCACCCGCAGCTTGGAATGCGCCAGATACAGATAGTTGATGCGTTCCGTAACATGGTCGGAAAATTCATTGGCCAGCGCCCATCCCACCCGGCACGGCTCCCCCCCAGGCGAGATCACATAAAGCCCGGCGATCTCAGGCTCTTCCCCCCCGTCCAGCGCGAACCCCGGCGACAGCAGCGGCTTGCCGGGTGCAATCGCACTGTGCCCGTTGCCCTTGTAAAACCATTCGGGCTGCGCCCCCGGAAGGGTGGCGGGCTTGCCACCCTCCAGCCCCATCCGGAACATCTTCATGCTGTCGGTGGCGTTCGCATCGGTCGCCTTGGCGTGCATGGCATCGCGGGTGGCCGCAGACCCAAGGTGGGTCAGCCCGGTTCCCGTCAGGTGCAGGTGCGCCGGGTCGGGGTGGGTCAGCGGCTGCGCCAGCCGCCCGGCAGCGGCCATGGCGGGCAGGTCCACCGCCTTGCCCAGCCCGTGCTGCGCCACCACCTCGGCCAGCGTCAGGCCGGATGCCGCGGCCTTGATGGCCAGCGCATAGACGCTGGCCGCCCCCCGCACCACATGCGCCGCATCGCCGTGGCGGGCCACCACGATGTAGCTGCAGTCGTCCGCCCAGATCTGGCTTAGATGCATGATATCACTTCGATTTGTTGTAGACGTCAAAGATCACCGCGGCCAGCAGCACCAGCCCCTTGATGACCTGCTGATAGTCGATGCCGATGCCCAGGATCGACATGCCGTTGTTCAT
>CAZLIC010000013.1:0-79145 GCA_964559535.1 uncultured Rhodobacterales bacterium | reverse complement strand
GCCTGTGCCTCGCGCGCGCTCCGGATGCGGGGGTACACCGTCCTCGAGGCCGACAGCGCCGACGAGGCGCTGCGCACGCTCGAGGATCCGCGGCTGGACGTCGATATCTTCGTGACCGATGTGGTGATGCCGGGGATGGACGGCCCGTCCTGGGTCCGCGAGGCGCTGCGCGCGCGGCCGAATGTGCGGGTGATCTTCGTCTCGGGCTATACCGAGGAAGGCATCAGCGCGACGCAGGCAGAGATTCCGAACGCGGTGTTCCTGCCGAAACCCTTCTCGCTCAACGATCTGACCACGACGGTGCAGCGGCAGTTGCACTGAGCGACGAGAGCCCGTGGAGGCGAGGGCCCTGTAGGCTCCCGTCATGCGCGGATCGCATCGTAAAGCGCGAAATCGGCGGCGGCGACGCGGCGCAACAGGGCCTCGGTCTCGGGGCGCAGGTCCGTGACACCAGTGGGCGACACGTTGACCCGCGGCAGCACGATCTCGCATCCGAGCCGGTCCTCGAGGAAATCCACGAAACGCTCGATGCGGTCGTAGCGGAACAGGTGATCCACGCGGGCCCCGTTGCGGGGCGTCAGGAACCGCGACTGGGCGCCCACAGCTGCAAACTCTGGCTGCGGGTCGCGGCACCAGGCCTGCACGAACGCATCGAAATCCATGCCTTGTGTGCTGCGGTCCGGCTCGACCCCCTCGCGCGAGCGGAAGCGGTACCAGCTGCCCAGCCAGTCCCGCGGCTCTCGCATCAGGGCGCAGACCTCGAAGGGCGCACCGGCCGCCGCTTCGAGATAGGGCCCGACGAAACGACGGTAGCGGTGGACGGTCGTGTGCTTGAGAACGGGCGGGCGCTGGATCGACAGGGCCGCAAGTGATTCGAGTGCCACCGCGATCGCCGTCGAACCCGTCTTGGGCGTGGCAAGAAAAGCCAGCCGCTGATCCCAGAATACGAGCATCTCCGTCCTTTCCTGCACCCACAGCCCGTTTGCGCGGGCCGCCGTAAACTATCCCTTAACCCAAACCTGAAAAAGCTGGGTTTACGAGAATTCGATTGAAATGTTCCCGATTTGATCTCATAACGGCGAGAACAAGGGAAGAACACTTGGGCAATGGACGCCTGCGGGCGGCTGTGGAATAAGGGGCGAAGGCAATGGCAACGGCAGCGGCGAACCTACTCAGCATGAAAGACAAGCGCGACACCGACAAGGCCAAGGCGCTGGAAAGCGCGCTTGCGCAGATCGAGCGGCAGTTCGGCAAGGGCTCGATCATGAAGCTTGGGTCCGAGAATGCGATCATGGACGTCGAGGCGACCTCGACGGGCTCGCTCGGCCTCGACATCGCGCTCGGGATCGGCGGGCTGCCCAAGGGGCGGATCATCGAGATCTACGGGCCGGAAAGCTCGGGCAAGACGACGCTGACGCTGCATGTGGTGGCCGAAGAGCAGAAGAAGGGCGGCGTCTGCGCCTTCGTCGATGCCGAACACGCGCTGGACCCGCAGTATGCGAAAAAGCTGGGCGTGAACCTGGACGAGCTGCTGATCTCGCAGCCCGACACGGGCGAGCAGGCGCTGGAAATCGTGGATACGCTGGTGCGGTCGGGCGCGGTGTCGCTGATCGTGGTCGACTCGGTGGCGGCGCTGGTCCCCAAGTCCGAAATCGAGGGCGACATGGGCGACATGCAGATGGGCAGCCAGGCCCGCCTGATGAGCCAGGCCATGCGCAAGCTGACCGCCAGCATTGGCCGGTCGAACTGCATGGTGATCTTCATCAACCAGATCCGCATGAAGATCGGCGTGATGTTCGGCTCGCCCGAAACCACCACCGGCGGCAACGCGCTGAAGTTCTACGCCTCCGTCCGGCTGGACATCCGCCGCATCGGCTCGATCAAGGACCGCGACGAGGTGGTCGGCAACTCGACCCGCGTGAAGGTGGTGAAGAACAAGGTCGCGCCCCCCTTCCGCGAGGTGGAATTCGACATCATGTACGGCGAAGGCATCTCCAAGACGGGCGAGTTGATCGACCTGGGCGTGAAGGCCGGCGTCGTCGAGAAGTCGGGGTCGTGGTATTCGTTCAAGGACGAACGCATCGGCCAGGGCCGCGAGAACGCGAAGAACTTCATGAAGCAGAACCCGTCGGTCGCGATGGAAGTCGAGGACCGCATCCGCGCCAGCCACGGGCTGGACTTCTCGGCGGCGCCCGAACGCGATGACGTGACCGAGATGTGACGCCGGTCAGCAGCGCAACCGCAAGGCATGGGGGCCGCGGTCATCCGCGGCCCTTCGCATTCCTGCGGCAGGCAAAGGGCGGTGGACAGGCACGGGGCAGGGGGCTAAACCGCAAGCCCGAACCGCTTTCCCAGGGGGCCGCCGCCCATGCCGTCGCTGAACGATATCCGCTCGACCTTCCTTGATTACTTCGTGCGCAACGGGCACCGCGCCGTGGCCTCCAGCCCGCTGGTCCCGCGCAACGACCCGACGCTGATGTTCGCCAACTCGGGCATGGTGCAGTTCAAGAACTGCTTCACCGGTGTGGAAAAGCGCGACTACGTCCGCGCCACCACCGCGCAGAAATGCGTGCGGGCGGGCGGCAAGCACAATGACCTCGACAACGTGGGCTACACCGCGCGCCACCACACCTTCTTCGAAATGCTGGGCAATTTTTCGTTCGGCGACTATTTCAAGGAACAGGCCATCGGCTTTGCCTGGGAACTGCTGACCACCGATTTCGGCCTGGCCAAGGACCGCCTCTTGGTCACCGTCTATCATACCGACGACGAGGCGGCCTCGTTCTGGAAACGCATCGCGGGCCTGCCCGACGACCGCATCATCCGCATCGCCAGCGACGACAACTTCTGGCGCATGGGCCCCACCGGCCCCTGCGGCCCCTGCACCGAAATCTTCTACGACCACGGCCCCTCCATCTGGGGCGGCCCGCCTGGCAGCGCAGACCAGGACGGCGACCGGTTCATCGAGATCTGGAACAACGTGTTCATGCAGAACGAGCAGATGCCGGATGGCAGCCTGCGCGTGCTGGAGATGCAGTCGATCGACACCGGCATGGGGCTGGAACGCATCGGCGCGCTTCTGCAGGGCAAGCACGACAACTATGACACCGACCTGATGCGCAGCCTGATCGAGGCCAGCGCCAACGCCACCGGCAGCGAGCCCGATGGCACCGGCCGCATCCACCACCGCGTGATTGCCGACCACCTGCGCTCGACATCGTTCCTGATCGCCGATGGCGTGACGCCGTCGAACGAGGGCCGCGGTTACGTGCTGCGCCGCATCATGCGCCGCGCCATGCGCCATGCCCACATGCTGGGCGCGCAGGACCCGGTGATGTTCCGCCTTGTCCCGGCGCTGGTGCGCCAGATGGGTGCGGCCTACCCCGAACTCGCCCAGGCCCAGTCGCTGATCGAGGAAACCCTGCGCGGCGAGGAAACGCGGTTCAAGCAGACGCTGGACCGCGGCCTGCGCCTTCTGGACGACGAACTGGCGCGCATCCCCGAAGGCGCCGACCTGCCGGGGGCTGCGGCGTTCAGGCTGTATGACACCTTCGGCTTTCCACTGGACCTGACGCAGGACGCGCTGCGCGAGAAGGGGCGCGGTGTGGACGTGGCGGGGTTCGAGGCGGCCATGGCCGAACAGAAGGCCCGCGCCCGCGCCGCCTGGTCGGGTACTGGCGAGTCCAAGGATGCCACGGTCTGGTTCGAGATTGCCGAGGCCGGCGGCCCCACCGAATTCCTGGGCTACGACACCGAGGCGGCCGAAGGCCAGGTGACCGCACTGGTTCAGCAGGGCGCACAGGTGCAGGCGGCCGCGGCAGGCCAGCAGGTGCAGATCGTGGTCAACCAGACGCCCTTCTACGCCGAATCCGGCGGCCAGGTGGGCGACATGGGCACCATCGCCACGGCCACCGGCACCGCCCGCATCACCGACACGAAAAAGGCGCAGGGCGTGTTCCTGCACGTGGCCGAGGTGACCGACGGCTGCATCGAGAAGGGCCAGCCCGCCCGCCTGACGGTCGATACCGCCCGCCGCGGTGCCATCCGCGCCAACCATTCGGCCACCCACCTGCTGCACGAAGCCCTGCGCCGCGCGTTGGGCGACCACGTGGCGCAAAAGGGGTCGCTGAACGCGCCCGACCGGCTGCGCTTCGACTTCAGCCATGGCAAGGCCGTGTCGCCTGCCGAACTGGCCACGGTCGAGGCCGAGGTGAACGCCTTTGTCCGGCAGAACGCTCCGGTGGACACCCGCATCATGACGCCCGACGACGCCCGCGCCATCGGCGCGCAGGCGCTGTTCGGCGAGAAATACGGCGACGAGGTGCGCGTGGTGTCCATGGGCACCCTGCCGGGGTCGGGCAAAGGCGCGGATGGCGCGACCTACAGCCTCGAACTCTGCGGTGGCACCCATGTGAAACGCACCGGTGACATCGGCGCCTTCGTCATGCTGGGCGACAGCGCGTCCTCTGCCGGCGTGCGCCGGATCGAGGCGCTGACGGGTCAGGCCGCCCTCGACCATCTGCGTGCGCAAGGCACCGTTCTGGCCGAGATCGCGGCAGCGCTGAAGGCCCCGATGGGCGAAACGCTCGACCGCGTGCGCGCGCTGGCCGAGGAACGCCGCGCGCTGGCGAACGAGGTGGCGCAACTGCGCCGTGACCTCGCCATGGGCGGCTCGGGCGGCGGCCCGCAGGTGAAGGAGATCGGCGGGGTCAAGCTGATCGCGCAGGTCATGCAGGGCGTGTCGGGCAAGGACCTGCCCGCGCTGATCGACGCGATGAAGGCGCAGATCGGCTCGGGCGCCGTGGTGCTCATCGCCGACACGGGGGCGAAACCCGCCGTCGCGGCGGGCGTCACGGCCGACATGACGGGGCGGATCAGCGCCGTCACGCTGGTCAAGGCCGCGGCCGAAGCCATGGGTGGCAAGGGCGGCGGCGGCCGCCCTGACATGGCGCAGGCCGGCGGCGCCGATATCGCGCTGGCCGATGCCGCGCTGAAGGCGGTCGAAGCCGCGCTGGAGGGATAGATGCCGACCGCACTCTGGATTGCCCACGTCACCGTCACCGATGCCGAGGCCTATGGCCGCTACGCCAGGGGCGCCACCGAGGCCATCACGGCCCATGGTGGCGTCTTTCTGGCCCGCGGTGGGCGGTATGCCGTGCTGGAAGGGCAGGACAGACCGCGCAACGTGGTGGCCCGCTTCCCCTCGCTGGAACGCGCAGTCGAATGCTACCACTCGCCCGCCTATCAGGCCGCGCTGGCCCACGCCAAGGGCGCGGCGGTGCGCGACCTGATGGTGGTCGAGGAAGTTGAAGGGTGACCTTGCCCGCCTGATTGCCACCCATGCCGGGCCGGGCCGGGTGGACTGGATCGGCCTGCGCCCGGCGCGGTTGGCCGCGATGGCCGAGGTGGAAAGCGCTGACCTCAGCCCGGAAGGGCTGAAGGGCGACCACGCCCGCCCCGGCAAGCGCGCCCTCACGCTGATCCAGGCCGAACACCTGCCCGTCATCGCCGCGCTGGCCCGCGCCGCGGTCACCCCCGCGCTGTTGCGGCGCAATCTGGTGGTATCCGACGTCAACCTGGCCGCCCTGAACGGCGCAACCCTGCGGCTGGGCAATGCCATGATCCGCCTGACCGGCCCCTGCGCGCCTTGCAGCCGGATGGAGGCCGCCCTTGGCTCCGGCGGCTACAACGCCATGCGCGGCCATGGCGGCTGGTGCGCAGAAATCGTGCAGCCCGGGCCAATCCGCCGCGGCGATCCGCTCACCCCCGTGACAGATGGATGACAATGGCCTGTCAACACGTTACGTTCAGGAAAAAAACAGTCAGAAGCAGAGCAGGAGTGTCTTCAGATGTGCCGTTGGGCCGCCTATGTCGGGGCGCCGATCTTTCTTGAGGAAATCGTCAGCCGCCCGGGCCACTCGCTCATCCATCAAAGCCATTGCGCCACGCAGTGCCACACGGCGATCAACGCCGACGGCTTCGGCATCGCCTGGTACGGTGAACGCGCTGAGCCGGGCCTGTTCCGCGACGTGCTGCCCGCCTGGTCGGACCCCAACCTGCGCAGCCTGACGGCACAGGTCCGCTCGCCCCTGTTCCTGGCTCACGTGCGCGCCAGCACCGGCACCGCCACCAGCCGCAACAACTGCCACCCCTTCGTGCACGGCCGCTGGTCCTTCATGCACAACGGTCAGGTCGGCGGCTACGAATCCTTCCGCCGCGACGCCGACATGCTGATCCCGGAAGATCTCTACCCCTCGCGCAAGGGCGCGACCGACAGCGAGGCGCTGTTCCTGCTGGCCGTGTCCGAAGGGCTGGATGCCGACCCCTGCAGGGCGCTGGAACGCGCCGCGGCCCGGTTCATCGCGTTGGCCCGGCGCAAGGGCGCGGCACCCCACCTGCGCCTGACCGCCGCGTTGTCGGACGGGCAGGCGCTCTATGCCGTGCGCTACGCCACCGACAGCGCCGCACCAACGCTGTACCACCGCTGGTCCGACACAAGGGGCGGCCGTGCCGTGGTGTCCGAACCGCTGGAAACCGGCGAAGCCGACTGGGAAGAAGTCCCCGCCGCCAGCTTCTGCACCTTCACAGGCGCCGACGTTGCCGTACAGCCCTTCCTGCCTTGCCGCCACGAACTGGCGCAGGCCGCCTAGCGGCGCCCCGCCGTCACCCGGACGCGCGCAGGAACGCCCCCCGCGGGCGGCGCATGTCCGCCCGGCGTGTCACCCTCGCGCCCCATCAGCATGATCGAGATGCCATGCTGCACGCCGCCAAAGACGATGCCGTTGAAGAAGAACAGCAGGAACGCCGCCAGCGGCCCCTCGGACGTGTGGGTCACAAGGTGCCACAGGTTGCCCACGTTCAGCCAGAACAGCAGGCCCGTAAACACCGCCGCCAGCGCAAAGCCGGTCAGCACATGGCGGATGTAGAATCGGATGAGTTGCGGCATAATGGATCTGGGCATGGCGCACTGCGGTTTGATGCAAGCCTAGCGCGCCGACCCCGCGCCTGCCAGACATCGCCCGTGCGGCATTCCGCGCACCCCTCGGCGGTCCCCCGCGCAGGCCGAACCGCCGGGTTGGACCAACCATGGGCCCGCTGCTAGCCTCGGCTCAGGCTGGGCTTGCGGGCAAGAGTGAAATGGCCGTCTTTCATGTCTCGACGTCGGGCAGTGACGACAACGACGGCCTCAGCGAAGCCACAGCCTTTCGCACGCTGGAAGCGGCGCAGGCGGCGATGCGCGACGCGGCCGGAGCCGACCAGACGATGGTGCACGAAGGAACATACTACCGCACAGATCTGCTGCTGACGGGGGCCGACAGCGGCAGCGCCTTTGTCGCGGCGCCGGGCGAAGCGGTCACCCTGTCGGGCGGCCGTGCGGTGACCGGCTGGGTCGAGGGGGCGAACGGCGTCTGGACCGCGCGTGTGAATGCCGCCGACCTGAACCAGTTGACGCTGGACGGTGTGCGGATGACCGAGGCGCGGTTTCCGAACGAGGTGCCGGATGATCCGGTCCGCGGCGGCTGGCTGTTTGCCGACGCGCCAACAGCGGGCGTCGATCCCCTGACCCAGATTGTCGTGCGCCCTGAAGACCGGGGCGGGGCCGCCATCGCGCCGGGGGCAGAGGTGCACATCTTTGCCGCGGCGGGCTGGGCCAATGCCGTGTTGACGGTGGAAAGCTACGATGCGGCGACGGGCGTCGTGACCTTTGCCGAACCGGCGCCCTATGCCCTGTCGGCTGCCAGCCGCTATTTCGTGCAAGGCACCGGGGTGCAGCTCGACGCCGCGGGCGAATGGTACTTCGACGCCGTAACCAAGACAGTGCATTTCAAGGCGCCCCAGGGGTTTGACGGCCGTGGCGCGGTGGCGTCCGGCAATGGCACCGTGATCGACATCACCGGCGGTACGGACATCCGGATCGAGGGGTTCACCATCTCCGATGCGGCAACCGGGGCGTCCTCGACCGATTTCTACACCGCGGGCATTCTGGTGCGCGACGGCAGCGACGTGCAGATTCTGGACAACACCTTTGTCAACCTGGCCAAGGGCGTGCGGCTGGACAGCGGCAGCCATGACGTGTCTGTGGACGGCAACGATTTCGCCCATATCTGGGCGGCGGCGATCGACTTCGACTATGGGTCGCATGACAGCACCGTCACCGGCAACAGCATCCGCAATGCCGGCGAAGTTCTGGTTGCCGCCGGGGCGATCAACCTTGCCGAAACCCGCGGCAACCTGATTTCGGGCAATCTGGTGCGCGACGTGCCGCGCGCCGGGATCAGCGGGGCGAACTATGACCCGAACCACCTTTCGGGCGGAAACATCATCGAATTCAACACCTTCATCCACACCGTGCAGGCCACGTCGGATGCCGGGGCGATCAATTTCTGGTCCAACCCCGACACTGTGCACAATGGCGAAACCATCCGCTGGAACCGCATCATCGATGCCGGCGGGGTCGAAACCCGGCCGGACGGCGGGTTCTACCCCGACTTCGAATACTCCAACGGCATCTACCTTGACGATTTCACCAGCCGGGCCAGCGTGGTGGGCAATTTCATCCAGGGCGCGGTGCGCGGCGGCATCTACCTGCACGGCGGGTCGTTCAACACCGTCACCGGCAACATCACCATCGACAACCGCGACATCGGCATCCAGCTGTTCGAGATCGGCGCGCTGATGGTGGGCAATGTGATCAGCGGCAACATCGTGGGCATGACCGGCACCGGCGGCAATGCCATCGAGGCAAACCCCGCGTTTGTGGCACCCGGCACGCTGTTCGGAAACTGGTTCCTGACCGCGAACGGCGTGCCGCAGTTCTACTACCGCAGCTTTGCCGACTGGCAGGCGCTGGGCTTCGATCTGGGCAGCCAGTTGCTGCCCGCGTCGCCTTTCGCGGACGCGAACGCAGGGAACTTCTCGGTCACCGGCCCGCCCGGCTTTGCCGACATGCCGTGGGCGCAGATGACGGCCTTCCGCGGCGGGCAGGTCGTGACCGGCACGACGCAGGCGGATGCGTTGGTGGGGTCGCCGGGCAACGACATCATGGTGGGGCTTCAGGGCCGCGACGTGTTTCTGGGCGGCGCCGGGGCAGACGAGATCGAGGGCGGCGCAGGGCGCGACACGGCCAGCTATGCGGGCGCCGTTGCGGGCGTGGTCGCGCGGCTGGACGGCACCGGGTCGGACGGCGACGTCCTGACCCAGATCGAGAACCTGACCGGGTCCGCCCATGGCGACCGCCTGTTTGGCGACAGCGGCGAAAACGACCTGCGCGGCGGCGCGGGCGATGACAGTCTGGACGGCGGCAGCGGCAGTGACCGGCTGGACGGCGGAACCGGCGCGGACCGGCTGACAGGGGGGCAGGGGGCCGACCTCTTCGTGTTCCGCTGGTCCGACAGCGGCACCGGTGCGGCCGCCGACCGGCTGCGCGACGTCGAAACCGGACTGGACCGCATCGACCTGACGCGCCTGGGCGACCTCACCCTGTCCGCGGGCGCCACCTTCAGCGGCATCGCGGGCGAAGTGCTGCTGGTTCCGCAGGGCGCGTCCGTCCGGATTCTGGCCGACCGCGACGGTGATGGCGTCGCCGACTTGGCCCTGCATGTGCAGGGCACCGTCAACGCGGGCGATCTGCTGATCGTCTAGCCGCGCGACTGCCGCTTGCGCTCGTGCGGGTCAAGGAACCGTTTGCGCAGGCGCACGATCTTGGGCGTCACCTCGACCAGTTCGTCATCGGCGATATAGGCGATGGCCTCTTCCAGCGACATCCGCACCGGCACCGTCAGCCGCACGGCTTCGTCGTTGCCGCTGGCGCGCACGTTGGTCAGCTTCTTGCCCTTCAGCGGGTTCACTTCCAGATCGTTGTCGCGGCTGTGCTCGCCGATGATCATGCCTTCGTAGACGGCTTCCTGCGCGCCGATGAACATCTTGCCACGCTCTTCCAGGTTCCACAGCGCATAGGCCACCGACACGCCGTTCTCCATGGAAATCAGCACGCCCTGCCGCCGCCCCTGGATCGGGCCGCGGTGCGCCACCCAGCCGTGGAAGATGCGGTTCAGCACGCCGGTGCCGCGCGTATCCGTCAGGAACTGGCCATGATAGCCGATCAGCCCGCGCGACGGCACATGCGCGACGATCCGCGTCTTGCCCACACCGGCGGGCTTCATCTCCACCAGATCGCCCTTCCGCTCGCCGGTCAGCTTGTCGATCACGGCGCCGGTGTACTCGTCATCGACATCGATGATGACCTCTTCCACCGGTTCCATCTTCTTCCCGTCTTCGTCGCGCAGGATCACCCGGGGGCGGGAAATCGACAGCTCGAACCCCTCGCGCCGCATGTTTTCAATCAGCACGCCCATCTGCAGTTCGCCGCGCCCCGACACCTCGAAGGCTTCGCCGCCGGGTGTGTCGGCAACCTTGATCGCCACGTTCGTTTCGGCTTCCTTCAGCAGGCGGTCGCGGATGACGCGGCTTTGCACCTTGCTGCCGTCACGGCCCGCCAGCGGGCTGTCGTTGATGCCGAAGGTCACCGTAATGGTCGGCGGGTCGATCGGCTGGGCGGGCAGCGGGTCCTCGATCTCCAGCGCGCACAGCGTGTCGGCCACCGTGGCCTTGGTCATGCCCGCAACCGTGATGATGTCGCCCGCCACCGCCTCGTCGATGGCCGTCTGGTTCAGGCCGCGGAAGGCCAGCACCTTGGTCACCCGGAACTGCTCGATCTTCTCGCCATCTCGCGACAGCGCCTTCAGCGACGTGCCCACCGCCAGCCGGCCCGATTCCACACGGCCCGTCAGGATGCGCCCGATATAGGGGTCGGCCGACAGCGTTGTGGCCAGCATGCGGAACGGCTCGTCCACGCGGCTCAGAACCTTGGGCGGCGGCACATGGCGCACGATCAGGTCGAACAGCGCCGACAGGTCCTTGCGCGGCCCGTCCAGCTCGGCATCGGCCCAGCCGTTGCGGCCACTGGCATAGATGTGCGGGAAATCCAGCTGGTCGTCATCGGCGCCCAGGTTGGCGAACAGGTCGAACACCTCGTTCAGCGCGCGGTCGGGCTCGGCGTCGGGCTTGTCCACCTTGTTCAGCACCACGATGGGCCGCAGACCCAGCGCCAGCGCCTTGGCCAGCACGAACTTGGTCTGCGGCATCGGGCCTTCGGCGGCGTCCACCAGCAGGCACACGCCATCGACCATGCTCAGGATCCGCTCCACCTCGCCGCCAAAGTCGGCGTGGCCGGGGGTGTCGACGATGTTGATCCGCGTGCCGGTCCATTCCACCGAGGTACACTTGGCCAGGATGGTGATCCCGCGCTCGCGCTCGATGTCGTTGCTGTCCATCGCGCGCTCGGCCACCTGCTGGCCTTCGCGGAACGCGCCAGACTGTTTCAGAAGCTCGTCCACCAGCGTCGTCTTGCCGTGGTCGACGTGGGCGATGATGGCGATGTTGCGCAGGTCCATGGGGGTCTCTTTGCCAAGGTTGGCGCGGCCTTATCTTGCAGGCGCAGAAAAGGCCAGAGGCGGCCGTCCGGTTGAAACGCGGGCCGCGCCGGTTTATCGTTCCGTCAGGAGGCCGCCATGGACATGAGCATCACCGAAGCCCAGGCAAGACTGGCCGAACTTGTCCGCCGCGCCGAGGCAGGAGAAGAGATCGTGCTGACGCGGGACGGTCAGCCCGCAGTGCGGCTGGTGGCGGTGATGCCGCGCAGGCGGAAGTCGCCGGAAGAGATCATGGCGGTCATTCTCGACATCCAGCAGGAAGTCCGCGCGAAGGGCCTTGCATCGCCGAACCAGTCAAGCGACCACGATTTCCTCTACGACGAGAGTGGGCTTCCGGCGTGATCGTTGTCGATTCTTCGGCGATCATGACCGTTGCGCTGCGGGAGTCCGGGGCGGAAGCCGTGGCAAGAGTGCTTGCCGAGGCCCCCGAACTTGTGATGTCCGCCGGAACGCTTGCAGAGCTTGAGGTGATGAACGCTGCAAGGGGAACGCTGACCGACCTGCGCGCGCGGATCTTTGCGCTTCAGATCGATATCGTCCCGGTGGATGCATTGTTCACGCGTCTTGTCGGTGCGGCCTACGGCGAATGGGGAAAGGGTCAGCACCCCGCCGGACTCAACTTCGGCGACTGCTTTGCCTACGCGCTGGCAAAGTCGCGCGACCTGCTGCTCCTCTATGTCGGAAACGATTTCGGGAAAACCGACATCCGTCCGGCACTGTCGGCGGTCGCGTGACAGCGGGCCGAAGCTGGGGCAAACGTTACGAATTGGTGAATGGCCGCTCGCAACCCATTGATTCTATTGTATCGCGCGAGGCGTCCCAGCGTGGGACACGCGGCGGTTGGCCTGCGTAGGGTGGGCAGTCTGCCCACCCCTTTCCGGTAGGGTGGGCAATCTGCCCACGCGCCTTTACCCCGCCAGGGCCTTGTTCAGGTACTCGTCCACCTTCTCCAGATAGCCGATGGTGGTCAGCCACTTCTGGTCGGGGCCGACCAGCAGCGCCAGGTCCTTGGTCATGAACCCGTCTTCCACCGTCTGAACCGTCACCTTTTCCAGCGTGGTGGCGAAGGTCATCAGCGCTGCGTTGCCGTCCAGTTTCGCGCGGTGCTTCAGCCCGCCCGTCCAGGCATAGATCGAGGCGATCGAGTTGGTCGAGGTCGCCTTGCCCTTCTGGTGCTCGCGGTAGTGGCGGGTGACGGTGCCGTGGGCCGCCTCGGCCTCCACGATTTTGCCATCAGGCGTCATCAGCACACTGGTCATCAGACCCAGCGAGCCGAACCCCTGCGCCACGATGTCGGACTGCACGTCGCCGTCATAGTTCTTGCAGGCCCAGACATAGCCGCCCGACCATTTCAGCGCGCTGGCCACCATGTCGTCGATCAGCCGGTGTTCGTAGGTGATCCCGGCCTTCTTGAAGGCATCGGCAAACTCTTCGTTGAACACCTGCTGGAAGATGTCCTTGAACCGCCCGTCATAGGCCTTCAGGATGGTGTTTTTTGTCGACAGGTAAACCGGCACGCCGCGCTGCAACCCATAGTTCAGCGACGCGCGGGCAAAGTCGAAGATGCTGTCGTCAAGGTTGTACATGCCCATGTAGACGCCCGACGAAGGCGCCGAATAGACATCCTTCTCGATCACCGTGCCATCGTCGCCCACGAACTTCATGGTCAGCTTGCCCTTGCCGGGGAAGCGGAAGTCGGTGGCGCGGTACTGGTCGCCAAAGGCATGGCGGCCCACCACGATGGGCTGCGTCCAGTGCGGCACCAGGCGCGGCACGTTGCGGCAGATGATCGGCTCGCGGAAGATCACGCCGCCAAGGATGTTGCGGATCGTGCCGTTGGGCGACTTCCACATCTGCTTCAGCCCGAACTCCTCGACCCGCGCCTCGTCCGGGGTGATCGTGGCGCACTTCACACCGACGCCATGGGTCTTGATGGCGTTGGCGGCGTCGATGGTGATTTGGTCGTTGGTGCGGTCGCGCTCCTCGATACCAAGGTCGTAGTAGTGCAGGTCGACGTCGAGGTAGGGAAGGATCAACTTCTTCTTGATAAAGTCCCAGATGATCCGCGTCATCTCATCCCCGTCAAGCTCGACAACGGGGTTCTGCACCTTGATCTTGGTCATCCCTGGGTTCCCTCGGCTGGAGTCGCGTTGCACTTCACATAGCGGATCGTCGGGCGGCGGGAAAGATGGTATGCGGTGGTATACCGAAATGTCGCGACAAGATTGAAGCCGGAAACTTCGTCAGATCGCAAAGAACGCGCGCGCGCGTTCGCGCACCATGGCCCACAGCCCGGGCGCGCCCCGTTCCACCTTTGCGCCAACGCGCGTCTCCAGCTGCGCGAAGGTCACGCCATAGGTCACCCACGTCCCCCCGCCCGCCGCCATGTTCTGCAGCACCGGCTGCACGCGGTCCAAGGACTTGGCAAACACGGCATCCGGCGTCTCGGCGGCCTCGAACTCTTCCCACAGGGCGCGAAGATCGTCTCCGATGTCCTTGGGTAGCATGCCGAAAATGCGGTCGGCAGCGGCCTGTTCGGCGGCCAAAACACCGGCCGACCCATGCGCCTGTCCATTCGCAGAATGGATCGGCACATCGCCGGTGTCGATTTCCACAAGGTCGTGGATCAGCAACATGCGGATCACGCGGCCAATATCCACCCCCGGCCCGGCCTGATCGGCCAGCACCAGAGCATACAACGCCAGATGCCACGAATGCTCGCCGCTGTTTTCCAACCGCGCGCCGCCCATCACGGTGGTGGCGCGCAGCACGCCCTTCAGCCGGTCGGCCTCATCAAGAAAGGCCAGCTGCTGTGCCAGCCTATCGCTCAATGCCCGCCGTCCGAGCCGCGCGGCGCATCGGGGGCCTTGCCGCCGGTCCGCGACGCGGTCAGCGAGCGGTCCAGGTATTCGCGCGCGCGGCGCTCGGCAATCAGGGCCCGGATCGCCTTGATGAACACCTCTTGCGTCGTGGGCGAGGCGTCCAGCAGCACCTTGGCGATTTTGTCGTGCAGCCGGTCGTCGCCCGTCTCGTCCATCGCCGCCAGCACATCGCGTGCCAGCTGGTCGATGACCTCGTCGATCATCGCCATGTCAGCGCGTGCTCTCGGTCAGGCGGCGCTTCACATAGTCGGACACCGTCTGGATCATCGGCTTCATGTGCGTTTCGTCGTCCTTGTAGAAGTGGTCGGCGCCGTCGACCTGCACATGGGTGATCTTGATGCCCTTCTGCTCGTGCAGCTTGTTCACCAGAACCTGCGTGTCCTTGGGCGGCGCCACCTTGTCGGCGGTGCCGTTGATGATGAGGCCCGAGGAGGGGCAGGGGGCGAGGAAACTGAAGTCGTACATGTTGGCCGGGGGCGAGACACTGATGAACCCGGTGATCTCGGGGCGCCGCATCAGCAGCTGCATCCCGATCCAGGCGCCGAAGCTGAAGCCCGCCACCCAGCAGTGCTTGGCGTTCTGGTTCATCGACTGCAGGTAGTCGAGCGCGCTGGCCGCATCGGACAATTCGCCGATGCCCTGGTCGTATTCCCCCTGCGACCGGCCGACGCCGCGGAAATTGAACCGCAGCACGGTAAAGCCCAGGTTGTAGAAGGCGTAGTGCAGGTTGTAGACGACCTTGTTGTTCATCGTGCCGCCGAACTGCGGATGCGGATGCAGCACGATGGCAATGGGGGCGTCACGGTCTTTCTGCGGGTGGTAGCGGCCTTCGAGGCGACCGTCGGGTCCGGCGAAGATGACTTCGGGCATGGGTGCGGCGGGTCCGTTGCGGCTTGGTGGGCGATCGGCTTGGTGGACAATGGGCTTCGGGTGACCTAAGCCGAATGCGGGATCACCGCTGGCACTTAAGCGCCGGGTGGCCCGGCGTCAATGGAGGGTCACGGTGAAGCTCTCGACCAAGGGCCGATATGCGATGGTGGCACTGGCCGATCTGGCGCTGGCGGGCAACGAAGGGCTTGTGTCGCTGGCCGAGGTGTCGAAGCGCCAGGACATCAGCCTGCCCTACCTGGAACAGCTGTTCGTCAAGCTGCGCCGTGCCGGGCTGGTCGAGGCGGTGCGGGGGCCGGGTGGCGGCTACCGCCTGGCACGCAGCCCCGACGCCATCCGCATCAGCGAGGTGATGGAGGCGGTGGAAGAAACCGTTGACGCCATGCACACCGGGGCAGGGGCCAGCGGCGGGCTGTCGGGCACCAAGGCGCAGTCGCTGACCAACCGGCTGTGGGAGGGGCTTTCGGCGCAGGTCTATGTGTTCCTGTTCCAGACCCGGCTGTCGGATGTGGTGACGAACAAGATGGCGCCGTGCCCCGCCGTGCCCGCGCTGTTTCGCGTGGTGGACGAGGCCTGAGGCGTTTCGCAGGTGAAAAGACCCGGGGCGCTGCCCCGGACCCCGGGGTATTTTGGCAAAGATGAGATCGGTACGGGTCTATCTGGACTGGAACGCGACCGCGCCGCTGCGGCCCGAGGCGCGGGCGGCGATGCTGGCGGCGATGGATGTGGCGGGCAACCCGTCTTCGGTGCATGCCGAAGGGCGGGCGGCCAAGGCGCTGGTGGAGCGCGCGCGGGCAGAGGTGGCCGAGGCGCTGGGCGCGCATGGGGCCGACATCGTGTTCACTTCGGGGGCCACCGAAGCGGCGGCGCTGGCCTGCGCCGGGCGGCGGCTGGCCTGTGCGGGCGTGGAGCATGATGCGGTGGCGGCGTGGTGCGACCCGTCCTTGCCCGTCGATGCCCGTGGGCAGGTCGCCGTGGGCGATCCGGCCCGGACGGCGCTGCAACTGGCCAATTCCGAGACCGGCGTGGTGCAGGACCTGCCCGCCGGTCTGGCCGTGAGCGACCTGACGCAGGGGTTCGGCAAGCTGCCCTTGGCGTTTGACTGGCTGGGCTGCGGCATGGGGCTGGTGTCTGCGCACAAGCTGGGCGGGCCGAAGGGGATTGGTGCGCTGGTGATCCGCCGCGGGCTGGATGTGGCGGCGCAGTTGCGCGGCGGCGGGCAAGAGATGGGGCGGCGCGCGGGCACCGAGAATGTGATCGGCATTGCCGGGTTCGGCGCCGCGGCAGTGGCGGCGGCGCGCGATCTGGCCGACGGGGTGTGGGAGCGGGTTTCTGGAATTAGAAATATTCTAGAACAGGCATTGTCGGCCGGAGGGAAGGAGACTATTCTTGTCGGGAAAGCGGGGGTCCGGCTGCCGAACACCACCTGCGTGATCGCGCCGGGCTGGAAGGGCGAGACGCAGGTGATGGCGATGGACCTTGCGGGTTTCGCGATTTCGGCCGGGTCGGCCTGTTCCAGCGGCAAGGTGCGCGCATCGCGCGTGCTGACGTCGATGGGGCGGTCGGCGGAAGAGGCCGGATGTGCAATCCGCGTGTCCATCGGGCCCGCGACGACCGAAGACGAGGTGCTGCGCTTTGCCGAAGTGTGGTTGAAGGCCTGGAACAAGCGCGGGGGCGCAGTGCGATGAACGTGATGCCGGTGATCGAGGACGTGCGGGAAGGGGTCGACCGCGAGACGATCGAGACCGTGCAGGCCATGTCTGGCACGTACAAGCACGGCTGGAACACTGACATCGAGATGGAATACGCGCCCAAAGGCGTGAACGAGGATATCGTCCGGCTGATCAGCGCCAAGAACGGCGAGCCTGAATGGCTGCTGGACTGGCGCCTTGCTGCCTTCCGCCGCTGGCAGCTGATGGCAGAGCCGACCTGGGCGATGGTGAACTATCCGGCCATCGACTATCAGGACCAGTACTACTACGCCAAGCCCAAGTCCCTGGCCGTCAAGCCGAAATCGCTGGCTGATGTCGACCCGAAACTGCTGGCCACCTACGAGAAGCTGGGCATCCCGCTGCGCGAGCGCGAGGTGCTGGCGGGCGTCGAGGGGCGCAAGGTGGCGGTGGATGCGGTGTTCGATTCCGTGTCGGTAGGCACCACCTTCAAGGAAGAGCTGAAGAAGGCAGGCGTGATCTTCTGCTCGATCTCGGAAGCCGTGAAGGAACACCCCGATCTGGTGAAGAAGTACCTTGGGTCCGTGGTCCCTGCGACCGACAACTTCTTTGCCACGCTGAACAGCGCCGTCTTTTCCGATGGCTCGTTCGTCTACATTCCCGAGGGCGTGCGCTGCCCGATGGAACTGAGCACCTATTTCCGCATCAACGCCGAGAATACCGGGCAGTTCGAGCGCACGCTGATCGTGGCCGACAAGGGCTCGCATGTCAGTTACCTGGAGGGCTGCACGGCGCCCAAGCGCGACACCCACCAGCTGCACGCGGCAGTGGTGGAGATCGTGGCGCTGGACGATGCCGAGGTGAAGTATTCCACGGTGCAGAACTGGTATCCGGGCGACGAGGAAGGCCGCGGCGGGATCTACAACTTTGTCACCAAGCGGGCCGATTGCCGGGGCCACCGGTCCAAGGTGATGTGGACGCAGGTGGAAACTGGGTCGGCGATCACCTGGAAGTATCCCTCGTGCATCCTGCGCGGTGATGACTCGCAGGGCGAGTTCTACTCGATTGCCATCGCCAACAACGCACAGCAGGCCGATACCGGGACCAAGATGGTGCATCTGGGCAAGCGGACGAAGTCGCGCATCGTGTCCAAGGGCATTTCGGCGGGCCGCGCGCAGAACACCTATCGTGGTCTGGTGTCGATGCACCCCAAGGCGTCGGACAGCCGCAACTACACCCAGTGCGACAGCCTGCTGATCGGTGACAAGTGCGGCGCCCACACCGTGCCCTACATCGAGGTCAAGAACACCACCTCCCGCGTGGAACACGAAGCCACCACCAGCAAGGTGGATGACGACCAGCTGTTCTACTGCCGGTCGCGCGGGATTGGCGAAGAGGCGGCGGTGGCGCTGGTGGTGAACGGCTTCTGCCGCGAGGTGCTGCAGGCGCTGCCGATGGAGTTTGCCATGGAAGCGCAGGCACTGGTGGCGATTTCGCTGGAGGGGTCGGTGGGATGACCGACGACCGTGCCGACCTGATGCTGGAAATCCTGAAGCGGATGCAGGTCAGCATTGCACGTCTGGAAAACAACATGTCGGACGTGGCGTCGGATCTGCGCAGCGTGAAATCGCACATGTCGGGGTTCATGCAGTCCGAGTTCCGGCAGGACACCGACCTTGCGGATGTGAAACAGCGGCTTGACCGGATTGAACGGCGCCTGGACCTGAGGGACTGAGAGAATGATCCTGACCACCACCCCCTCGGTCGAGGGCTACAGCATTGCCGAGTACAAGGGCATCATCGTCGGCGAGGCGATCCTGGGCGCCAACCTGTTCCGCGACATATTTGCCGGGATCACCGACATGATCGGTGGCCGGTCGGGCGCGTACGAGGGCGAGCTGGCCAATGCCCGCGAGATCGCGCTGAAAGAGCTGGAGGCGAAGGCCGTCGAGGTGGGGGCCAACGCGGTGGTGGGGATCGACCTGGACTACGAGGTCATCAACAACATGATGATGGTGACGGCCTCGGGCACGGCGGTGCGGATTGCCTGAGGCGCCGGTGCTGACGCTGCCCCCGGCCGAGGCCGGGGCGCTGCGCGAGGCCTACACGGGCGCGAAGGCCATTCTGGAATACGGGTCGGGCGGTTCGACGGTGGTGGCGGCGGGATTGCCCGGCCGGGTGGTGTTTTCGGTGGAGAGCGACCGGAAATGGGTGCGCATGATGAAGGGCTGGTTTGCGGAAAACCCGCCTGCGGCAAAGGTCAACCTGCACTGGGTGGACGTTGGCCGCGTCAAGCAATGGGGCATCCCGAAGGGGGACGAGGCGTTCCGGCAATGGCCGGACTATCCGCTGTCGGTCTGGGACCGGCCCGATTTCGTGCAGCCCGACGTGGTGCTGATTGACGGGCGGTTCCGGCTGGGCTGTTTCGTCGCAACGCTTTTGCGTCTGACGCGCCCTGCCGTGGTGCTGTTTGATGACTATGTCCCGCGCAAGCGGTATCGCGTGGCAGAAGAGTTTGCGGCGCCGGTGGCCAGGATCGGCCGCATGGCGCGGTTCGAGGTGGTGCCGGTGCGGCTGGATGCGGCCGACCTGCGCCGGGTGATCGGCTTGATGCTGGACCCCGGGTGACGGGGCAGGAAGGAAGAAGATGCTGGAAATCAACAACCTGCACGTCAAGCTGACGGAAGAGGACAAGGCGATCCTGAAAGGCGTGACGCTGGCCGTCGCGCCGGGCACGGTGCACGCCATCATGGGCCCGAACGGGTCGGGCAAATCGACGCTGTCCTATGTCCTGTCAGGGCGGGACGGGTACGAGGTGACCGACGGTACCGCCACGCTGGACGGTGCGGACCTGCTGGCGCTGGACCCCGAAGAGCGGGCGGCCGCGGGGCTGTTCCTGGCCTTCCAGTATCCGGTCGAAATTCCCGGCGTGGGCAACATGACCTTCCTGCGCACCGCGGTGAATGCACAGAGAAAGGCGCGCGGCGAGGCTGAACTCTCGTCGGGCGAGTTCCTGAAGGTGGTGCGGCAGAAGGCTGCAAGCCTGAAGATCGACGCCGACATGATGAAGCGGCCGGTCAACGTGGGGTTCTCGGGCGGCGAAAAGAAGCGCAACGAAATCCTGCAGATGGCCATGCTGGAACCGCGCATGTGCATCCTGGACGAAACCGACAGCGGGTTGGACGTCGATGCGATGCGGCTGGTGGCCGACGGGGTGAACGCGCTGCGGTCGCCCGACCGGGCCTTCCTGGTGATTACCCACTACCAGCGCCTGCTGGACCACATCCGCCCCGACGTGGTGCACATCATGGCCGACGGCCGCATCATCGCCACCGGGGGCCCGGAACTGGCGCTGGAGGTCGAGGCGAACGGCTATGCCCGGCTGCTGGAAGGAGCGGCATGATGGCTGCGGCAGCAAAGGCCGACACGCTGGCCGCGCGTCTGGCCGGGCTGGCCCTTGACCGGTCGGGCTGGGCCGGTGCGGCGCGCGGTGCGGCGGCGGATCGGATGGCGTCCATGGGACTGCCGGGGCGGCGCGACGAATACTGGCGTTACACCGACCCCGCGGCGTTCAACGCACCTGATGTGGCGGTGCAGGGCGAGGCCGATGCGGCGACGCTGGACGTGTTCGCCGGGCTGGACCGGGCACGCATGGTGTTCCGCGGCGGAACATTCGATGCGGCTGCCTCGGACGTTTCGGGCACCGGGGCCGAGCCGCTGTCGCAGGCCGCGCTGGCCGACATCCACTGGGCGCGCGACCTTCTGGGTGTGCTCGAGGCGCGTGGCCAACAGCCGGTGCCTCGCCCCTTTGCCGCGCTGGCTGTTGCCTATGCGCGCGACGGCGCGGTGATCCATGCAACAGCCGGTCGGACGCGGGCCGTCGAACTGGTTGTTCTGGACGAACCGGATGGTTCCGGCCCGATCCTCCACCATGTTGTGAAGGTGGATGCGGGGGCGACGCTGACGGTTCTGGAAACCGACGCGACCCTGGGCCGGTCGGTCTCGGTGATGGAAGTCGACGTGGCGCCCGGTGGCACCTTCCACCACATCCGGGTGCAGGCGCCGGGGGCGGCCCGTGCCGCGGCCAGCCATCTGTTCCTGCGGCTGGGGGGCGGGGCCAGGGCCAAGTCCTTCACGCTGTCCGCCGATGGCCGCATGACCCGCAACGAAGCGGTGGTCGAGCTTGCGGGCGATCATGCCAGTGCCCATGTCGCGGGGGCGGTGCTGGGCCATGGCGCGGTGCACCACGACGATACGGTGTTTGTGACGCATGCCGCGACGCATTGCGAAAGCCGGCAGGTGTTCAAGAAGGTGCTGGGCGGCGGCGCAACAGGCGTGTTCCAGGGCAAGATCCTGGTGAAGCCCGGCGCGCAGAAGACCGACGGCTACCAGATCAGCCAGTCGCTTCTGCTGGACGAGGGCAGCCAGTTTCTGGCCAAGCCCGAGCTCGAGATCTATGCCGACGACGTGAAGTGCAGCCACGGGTCCACCAGCGGGGCCATCGACGACACGGCGCTGTTCTACCTGCGGTCGCGTGGCGTGCCCATGGCGCAGGCGCGCGCCTTCCTTGTGCTGGCATTCCTGGCCGATGCGGTGGCCGAAATCGCCGATCCGATGATTGCCGAGGCGATCAACGCCCGTATCGCGCACCTGTTGGGGATCGACATTCAGGAATGACCGTCGTTTCCGACATCATCGCGCTGTGGCGCCGCCCGCGTGAAACCTTCCGGGCCAAGCTGGCCCAGGGTCCGCGCGAAGACCGCGCGCTGGCCGTGCTGATGGGCGCGAGCGCGCTGTACTTCGTTGCGCAATGGCCGCAGCACGCCCGTGCCGCGCATCTGGATCCGTCTGTTCCGCTGGACGCACGGCTGGGTGGGGCGCTGATGGGGGCGGTGTTCCTGCTGCCGCTGATCGCCTATGGCCTGGCCGGCCTGTCGCATCTTCTGGCGCAGCTGGGGGGCGGCAGGGGCACGCATGCGGGCGCGCGGCTGGCGCTGTTCTGGGCGATGCTGGCCACGGCACCGCTGATGCTGGTCTATGGCGCGGTCGCCGGACTGTCGGGGCCGGGCGCGATGTCGGCAACGGTGGGGCTGGCGGTGTTTCTGGCCTTCCTGTGGCTGTGGGTTGCGCTGCTGCGCACCGCCGAAGCCGGAGATCATGCATGGACCTGACCCTTCCCGCCCTTCTGTCGGCGGCACGGACCACGGTCGTGGACCCGCGCGGCGCAGCCCGCAGGGTCAAGGCGCTGGACCTGCCGTTGCAGGGCGCGTTGATGGCACTGCTTCTGACGTCGGTGCTGTCTGCAATCCTGGCGCACCTCAGCTTTGCGCTGCTGCCCGCTTCGGCCAAGGCCGGTTTCGAGAACATGATGGCCAGCCCGCTGCGAACCGCCGTCGTGCAGGTGGTGGTCGCAGTTGCGGGCGCCTTTGCCGCCCAGGTGATCGGGCGTTGGCGCGGCGGCCGCGGAACGTTGCCGCAGACGCTGGCCCTGTTTGCCTGGCTGCAGTTCGTCATGCTGATCCTGCAAGTGGCACAGATCGCCGCCGAGATTGTCCTTCCGCCCTTTGCCATCTTTCTGGCCTATGCGTCGGTCGGCCTGTTCCTGTGGCTTCTGGTGCACTTCGTGATGGAATTGCACGGTTTCCGCTCGGTTGCGGCCACCACGTTCGGGATTCTGGGCACGATGATGATGCTGGGCTTCCTTCTGGCGCTGCTGGTCGCGCCCTTCGTGCCGGTTCCGGCGGGGATGTAGCCATGTATGACGTGCAGGCGGTCCGCGCCGACTTTCCCATCCTCTCGCGGCAGGTGAACGGGCGGCCGCTGGTGTATCTGGACAACGGCGCCAGCGCGCAGAAGCCGCAGGTGGTGATCGACGCCGTCACACAGTCCTACTCGCAGGAATATGCGAACGTGCACCGCGGGTTGCACTATCTGTCAACGGTGGCAACCGAGGCCTATGAAGGCGTGCGCGGCAAGATCGCGCGGTTCCTGAATGCGCCGTCCGAGGACGAGATCGTGTTCGCCACCGGCACCACCGAGGCGATCAACCTGGTGTCCTATGGCTGGGCCGCGCCGCGGCTGCAGGCCGGAGACGAGATTGTCCTGTCGATCATGGAGCACCACGCCAACATCGTGCCCTGGCATTTCCTGCGCGAACGGCAAGGCGTCGTGCTGAAATGGGTGGATGTGGACGCCAACGGCGACCTTGACCCGCAGGCGGTGATGGATGCGATCGGGCCGCGCACCCGGCTGGTCGCCGTCACGCACATGTCGAATGTGCTGGGCACGGTGGTCGATGTGGCCGCAATCTGCGCAGGCGCCCGCGCGAAAGGCGTTCCGGTGCTGGTCGATGGCTCGCAGGCGGCAGTCCACATGCCGGTCGATGTGGCGGCGATGGGTTGCGATTTCTACGCTATCACCGGACACAAGCTATACGGGCCAAGCGGTTCCGGGGCGATCTTCATCCGGCGTGACAGGATGGAGGAGATGCACCCCTTCCTGGGCGGGGGCGACATGATCCGCGATGTCACGCGCGACACCGTCACCTGGAACGACCCGCCGATGAAGTTCGAGGCCGGCACGCCGGGCATCGTGAACCAGATCGGGCTGGGCGTCGCGCTGGACTACATGACAGGCCTGGGCATGGCCAACATCGCGGCGCACGAACGGTCGCTTCGCGACTATGCCCGCGCCCGCCTGGACGGGCTGAACTGGCTGCAGGTGCAGGGAAAATCGGCCGGCAAGGGCGCCATCTTCAGCTTCACACTGGATGGCCTGGCGCATGCGCATGACATCTCGACGGTGCTGGACAAGCGGGGCATCGCGGTGCGGGCGGGCACGCATTGCGCCATGCCGCTGATGGCGCACATGGGCGTCACCGCCACCTGCCGCGCGTCCTTCGGTCTGTACAACACCGCCGCCGAAGTGGATGCGCTGGTGGATGCGCTGGAACTGTGCCGCGAACTGTTCGGCTGACGCCTGCTTTCCGGACGAATCCAGGCCGCGTTGTCGCAAATCTTGCAGACAAAGGGCCCGAACCGGTTTCACTGTCGTCATCCCGCCAAGGAGAACGCCATGCGCACCTGGATCGCCCCCCTTGTCCTTGCTGCTTCTGCCTCCATGACCCACGCCGACAGTATCGCCGTGATCCACGACAAGACCTTCTTTCCGGAAGGCCCGGTGGTGATCGACGGCAAGCTGTACTTCGCCCAGTATGCGGGCAACGTCGCAACTGTCTGGGACGGCACGGAGAATGTCGATTTCTGGACAGGCGAGGGTTGCGGTCCTTCGGCTGTGGTGCCGGTCGGGGACAACTTCGCGATCACCTGCTATGACAATGGCCGGATCGAGGTGATCACGCGTGAGGGCAAGCCGGTGGCAGGCCATGACAAGGACGCGTCGGGCGCCGCGCTGGTCGGACCGAACGATGGCACGCCCGACGGCAAGGGCGGGGCGTATCTGACGCTTTCGGGACCCTGGACGCCGGGTCCGGTCGTGGGACGCGTGGTGCATCTGGCCGCGGACGGCACGCTGAGCGGGGTGGCCGATGACCTGAACTATCCCAACGGCATCGTGCTGGGGACCGATGGCAGGCTCTACGTCAATGAATCCTATGCCGGGACCGTCACGTCCTTTGCCATCGGCGCGGATGGTTCGCTGTCCGACCGCCAAAGCTTTGTCCACCTGTACCAGAAGGGCGAAGACCCGGGGGTCTTCCCGGATGGCATCAAGGTCGGGCCCAATGGCAACTTCTTCATCGGCTTGAACAGCGCGCCTGTGGTGCTGGAAGTGGCACCCGACGGGTCCGCCGTCGTGGCGCGGCACACCTTCGCCTCGGCTGGCGCACCGAACATGGCGTTCAGCGCCGATGGCAAGACGATGTTTGTCATGGCCGTCGACAACGAGGCCGGCCCCCCCTACGAAGGCCGCGTGCTGGCCGTGCCGCTGCCCTAGCTTCTGGCGGTTGCAGTAGACGCCGACTTACCCTAAGAAGCCGCCATCGGCACCCGTAGCTCAGCTGGATAGAGTGCTGCCCTCCGAAGGCAGAGGTCACAGGTTCGAATCCTGTCGGGTGCGCCAATTCCTTGAACCTTCCGGAAGAACTCTCTCTCCCGGACAAGGCCGTCCGGTACCGGCACGCGCGTGTGCCGGGTGGCATGGCGCGCGGCGCCCGTGCCACATCCGGTGGTGCGGCAAAGCCGCATCCTGCCTGCGGGATTGCCAATGCCTCTGCCTGCTGGCTTGATGCACAGGATGGGACGGGGGCAGGGCATGACAGTGCGGCAGGACAGGGTGGGCGACACGCCGGTCCTTGTGATGGCGGGAGACATGCGGCTGGACGCTGCCGGACGGGCGGCGCTGGCAGAAGCGGTGGCCGCCACCCACGGAACCATCTGCGTTCTGATTGCCGAGGGCGACAGCCTGCCCGCAGACCCCGACCCGATGGACGACGCTGCGCCGACCCTGGGCGAACTGGGCCGGCTGATCGAGGACAACGCCGTCGTGATGGCTTTGCCACTTCGGGCAGAGGGGGCGGCCCTTGGGCTGGCACTGGCGGCCCGCGCGCGGGTTGCGGTGGCGGGCGGCGCGCTTGGCTTTCCGGGGGTGCGGCTTGGCCTGTCGCCGGATGGCGGGGTGACGCAGCGGCTGCTTCGGCTGGCCGGCCCTGACCTGGCGCTGGACATGCTGGCGGGCGGCAGGACTGCCTCGTCAGAGGCGGCCAGGACTGCCGGCATCATCGACATCGAGGCGGCGCCTGACATGCTTCTGGAAACGGCGATTGCCGCGGCCGAGGTGATGGCGGCCAATCTGCCCCCGCGAACCCGTGACAGGGCCGAAAGGCTGCAGGACAATTCCGCGATCGCAGCCGCTGTCGCCGTGGCCCGCAAGGCTGCCGAAGGCGCCCCCACGCAAGCGCCAGAACGCATTGCGGCCTGCATCGAGGCCGCCGTTCTGTTGCCCTTTGCCCAGGGCGAAGCCTTCGAGCGCGCCGCCTTCGAGGATCTGCGCGCCACGCCCGAGGCGCAGGCGCTGCGCCGTGCCGCCGCCGCCGAAGCACGCGCCATGACCCTGTCATCCGCGCCACCGGTGCAGCGCGCGCTGGTCTTGGGGGCGGGAGCGGTGTCGCTGGTGCGGCCGCTGCTGGCGGCCGGGCTGTCGGTGGTGATGGCCGATGCCGAGGCAGAACAGCTTGTCCCCGCACTGGAATCCGTTGCGGCGGCGGGCGAGGCCGAGGTGTCGCGCGGTACACTTGCGGCGGCTGTGTGGGACAGCGCCTGGTCGCGCCTGTCGCCGGCGTTGTTTGACGATGCACCGGTCGAGGTGGACATCATCTTTTCGGCACCCGGTGCGGCCGACCGGCTGCCCGAGGTGGCCGGCGGCGTGGGGGCCGACGCGCCGGTGGTGGTTCTGGGGGGCGCACCGGCGGCCGGAGGGGCCGCGGCGCATGGGCTGCTGCTGCCGACCGGATCGGTTCTGGCCGAAATTCTTGCAACCGAGGGCAGCGATCCGGCCGTGACGGACCGGCTGGCCGATGTCCTGCGTCGCGCCGGGCGGCTGCCTGTGGTGGCGCGGCGGGCGGGGATCGTGGCGCCGATGGCGGCGGTTCTGGCCGCGGGGCTTCAGCACTTGGCCGAGCGGCATGGTGTCGGCCTGGCCGCGGCGCTGATGGTCCGGGTCGGCATGGCAACGGACGGGGCCGAGGGTGACCCGGCACCGCTGCTGCCGCGGCTGCTGGGGGCACTGGCCAACCAGGGCATGCGGCTTCTGGGGGACGGCGTGGCGATGCGGCCCAGCGATGTGGACCTTGCCCTGGTGCATGGCCTTGGCTGGCCCCGCCATGTCACCGCGCCCATGGCCTGGGCCGAAATGCGCGGGCCACTGGTGCTGCGTGCGGATTTGCGGGGCTGGGCGCCCGAAGCGCCGGGCCTGTGGACCCCCGCACCGCTTCTGGACGGGCTGATCCGCGACGGCATCCGGCTGACCGCGCTGGAAGCGGCCTGAACGTTTTCCGCACCGGCGACCATTGGCCGTGGGCCGGAAACGTGGCCAAGGCGCCCCCGATGGAAGCCGTTGCGCGGTGCCTTAACCCAGCGTGAGACCCGCGACCACCAGCATGAGCCCGATGGCCGACAGCGCCAGCGCCACCAGGTTCAGCGTGACCACCCGCTGCAGCGCACGGCGCATCGCGTCCTCATCCAGCCCCGCGCGCTTGGCCCGCATGGCCAGCTGGATACAGCGCCACAGCCCTGCAACGCCCGCAAGGGTTGTGGCCGCGCCGGCCCAGACCATCAGGTTCATCGCCGTCTCCTCTGGCAGGTCACCCGCCGCCGCAAGGTTCTGCGGCACGGGAAACGGCGTGCGTCTAGCACCCGTCGGCGCGCCGGAAAAGCCGGGATGCGGGTACGGACGGTGATCCGGGTCCACCCGTCAACGTCGCTGCGGCCGGGTGGACAGCGAAAGACATCCGAGCTAGGCTGATGCTCTGCCCCAGATATGATAAGGTTGCCTGATGGCGATCACGCTCCGGCAACTGTCCTACTTCGCGGCGCTGGCCGAAGATGGCTCGTTCGTGCGAGCGGCGGCGCGGGTGAACGTGACGCAGCCCGCGCTGTCGATGCAGATCAAGGAGATGGAGGACCAGCTGGGCCTTCGTCTGGTCGAGCGTGGCGCGCGTGAGGTGCGGCTGACGCCCGCGGGGCGCGAGGTGCTGCTGCGTGGGGCGCGGGCGCTGGCCGAGGTGCGCGAGATCGAGGGGATGGGGCGTCGGCAGGGGCCGGGGGGGCGGGTGAACCTGGGCATCATTCCCACGGTGGCACCGTACCTTCTGCCTCCGGTTCTGGCGCGCCTGGGGGGTGTATCGCGCGAATTGCGCCTGCGCGAGGCGCGGACCGACCGGTTGCTTGAGGAACTGGGAACGGGGGCGCTGGATGCCGTGGTCATCGCGCGGCCCGCGGCGCGCGAGGCCGATCTGGCGGCAGAGGTGCTGTTCACCGACCGTTTCGTGCTGGCGGGCAGTGTCGTGCGCATGGCCGGGCTTCAGGCCGAGACGCTGCGGCCCGTGGCCCTGGACCCCGACCATCTGCTGCTGCTGGACGAGGGTCACTGTCTGGCTGACCAGGCGCTGGAGGTCTGCGGGCTGACGCGGCGGCAGATGCGGATCGATCTGGGGGCCAGTTCCCTGTCGACGCTGGTCGGGCTGGTGGCGCAGGGCTTCGGGCTGACCTTCCTGCCCGAGATCGCGGTGCGGGTGGAAACGGCGGCGGCGCCCGGCATGCGGCTGGCCCGGTTTGCGGCGCCCGAGCCCGCGCGCGACATTGCACTGGTGCGCCGGGCGGCGACCCCGCGCGAGGGGTGGTTCACCGAACTGGCGGGGGTTCTTGCCGATGCGGGGCAGGAATTGCTGTCGGCCGCAGAAAACATGCTTCCCGGCCGCGTTCACGCCTTGGTGAAGGGGCCCTGAGCGCCTAGATGCGCACAATGCGCCTTCCGCGACGGCCGGCGGGGCGCGGCCCCGACGCCCGTAACGCCAGGACCTGACACATGACCGACCTTCTGACCCTTGCTGCAAGCCCCGAAGCCTGGATCGCGCTGACCACGCTGATCGCGATGGAAGTCGTGCTGGGCATCGACAACCTGATCTTCATCTCGATTCTCACCAACAAGCTGCCCGCCGAAAACCGTGTCCTTGCGCGGCGCATCGGCATCGGGCTTGCCCTGATCATGCGGCTTGTCCTGCTGGGCACCATTGCCTGGATCGTCAAGCTGACGACGCCGGTCTTCACCCTGTGGGGCAACGAATTCAGCTGGAAGGACATGATCCTGATCGGCGGCGGCCTGTTCCTGGTGTGGAAGGCGACAAAGGAAATCCATCACGCGATGGACCCGGTTGACCATGCCGAGGAAGGCAGCCCGGTGACACAGAAGGTGGCCACCTCCTTTGCCGGGGCCATCGGGCAGATCCTGCTGCTGGACCTGGTATTCTCGGTGGATTCGATCATCACGGCGGTCGGCATGACCCCGCACGTCCAGATCATGGTGATTGCGGTGCTGGTGACGGTGGCGGTGATGCTGTTCGCGGCCACGCCGCTGGCCAACTTCATCGAACGCAACCCCACCATCGTGATGCTGGCGCTGTCGTTCCTGCTGCTGATCGGCACCACGCTGATCGCCGAGGGCATGGGGTTCCATGTGCCCAAGGGTTACATCTATGCGGCGATGGCGTTTTCGGCCGGGGTCGAGTTCCTGAACATATGGACACGCAACGCCCGGATGCGCAGGCAGGCGGCTGCACGCGGCCACTGAACCTGCGTGATGACGGGCGGCCCTGTACCGGGCCGCCTGCCTGACGGTCTCAGTCAGCCTTGGTCAGCCCCGCGGCATAGACGAGGCCCGCCACCGCGCCGCCGGCCAGCGGCGCCACGATGAACACCCACAGGTCGGCCAGCGCCTTGCCGCCGACAAAGATCGCCGGGCCGATGGACCGCGCCGGGTTCACCGACACACCGGTCACGTTGATACCCACAAGGTGGATCGCCGCCAGCGTCAGGCCGATGGCCAGCCCGGCAAAGCCTGCGGCGGCACCCGGCCCGGTGGACCCCAGGATGACAGTGACGAACAGGAAGGTCGCCACGAACTCGAACACCAGGGCGGCCACCAGCGAATACTCGCCCAGGTAGCCCGCGCCATAGCCGTTCTGGCCAAGGCCGTTGGTGGCCAGGCTGTAGTCGGCCTTGCCGCTGGCAATCAGCAAAATCACGGCGGCCCCGGCGATGGCACCCGCGACCTGGGCGATGGCGTAGCCCACGAAGTCGCCAACCGACATGCGGCCCGCGGTCACCATGCCCAGCGACACCGCCGGGTTCAGGTGCGCGCCCGAGATGGCGCCCAGGCCATAGGCGGCGGCGACGATCGAGATGCCGAAGGCCAGCGAAATGCCCGTCAGCCCGATGCCCGTCTCGCCATTTGCCCCGGCAATGACCGCCGAACCGACGCCGAAGAAGACAAGGATGAAGGTGCCGATCACTTCGGCAACCAGTTTCTTGCTCATGCGTTTTCCCTTCCGTGTCAGGGGTCTGCTGCCCCTTGCGTTGCGCGAAGGGGGCCATGCCCCCGCCGCAGGTTGCCCTGCGGATGTAAAAGGCATATCTCGGGACTGGCCATCGACCTAGGGGGAAAACCCGTTGCGCGATCTCACCCTTCCCGACGAACGCCACCCGGAAAAGGCGCACCGCCCCGACCAGCCGCAGCCGAAGAAACCGGCGTGGATCCGGGTCAAGGCGCCGACGTCCGAGGGATACAAGCGCACGCGCGACGTGATCCGCGAGCAGAGGCTGGTGACTGTGTGCGAAGAGGCGGGCTGCCCGAACGTGGGCGAGTGCTGGAGCCAGGGCCACGCCACCATGATGATCATGGGCGAGATCTGCACCCGCGGCTGCACCTTCTGCAATGTGGCCACCGGCAGGCCGCAGACGCTGGATGCGTTTGAACCCGGGCGGGTGGCGCATGCGGTGGCGCAGTTGGGCCTTTCGCATGTGGTGGTCACGTCAGTGGACCGCGACGACCTGCCCGACGGCGGGGCCGAGCACTTTGCCCATACGATCCGCGCCATTCGCCACCGGGCGCCCGCGACCACCATCGAGGTGCTGGTGCCCGATTTCCTGCGCTGCGGGCCGGATGCGCTGGAAACCGTGGTGGCGGCGAAGCCCGATGTGTTCAACCACAACCTGGAAACCGTGCCGGGCCTGTACCCCGAGGTGCGCCCCGGCGCGCGGTATTTCCATTCGCTGCGGCTGTTGCAGCGGGTGAAGGAACTTGATCCGGGCATGTTCACCAAGTCGGGCATCATGGTGGGCCTGGGCGAGGACCGGCAGGCAGTGGGGCAGGTGATGGACGACATGCGGTCGGCCGATGTCGATTTCCTGACCATCGGGCAGTACCTGCAACCCACGCCGAAGCACCACCGCGTGGACCGTTTCGTGACGCCCGAGGAATTCGCGGCCTACGAGCAGGCCGCGCGCGGCAAGGGGTTCCTGATGGTCTCGGCCACGCCGCTGACGCGGTCATCCTATCACGCGGGCGACGATTTCGCGCAACTGCGCGCGGCAAGGGCGGCGCGGCTGGGTTAGGGCGTTCAGCGGCATGACAGCCGGGCGAAAGCGTCGGCCGTATCATTCACCAGCCAGCGCATCAGGTCGGCTGCCGGAAGTTCGCGGTTCAGGGCAGCGGACTGGCCGTACAGGTGGAAGTTCGCTTCGTCCTCGGCGCCTGCAGTCACCAGCGGGTCGGACAGCGTGTACATCTGCATGAAGCCGGGCAGCGGCGCGCGGGTGGCGTCCATCGCCTCGGCATAGCGCGAACGCAGGGTGCGGGCGGCGCGGCCTGAGAAGGCGTCGCTCATCATCGTGTCGTTGTCCTGCGCCCGGCGCAGGCGGGCGCGGCGGGCGGGGTCGGTTCCGGCCTCGGGGCAGGACAGGAAAGCGGTGCCCATCTGCACCCCTGCGGCCCCCAGCGCGAAGGCCGCCGCGATGCCGCGCCCGTCGCCGATGCCGCCCGCGGCGATCACCGGCACGGTGACGGCATCGGCGACCTGCGGCACCAGCGCCAGCGTGCCGATACCGTCGCCCGGCGCGCGCGGGTGGTGCGCGCCGCGGTGGCCCCCGGCCTCGTACCCCTGCGCGATGATGGCATCCATGCCCGAGGCCTGCAGCACCCGCGCCTCGGCCACTGTGGTGGCGGTGGAAAGCAGCCGAATGCCGGCCTGCTTCAGCGCAGTAACCGCCGCGGGGCCGGGGGCGCCGAAGTGGAAGCTGACGACCGGGGGGCGCAGGTCGAGGACAAGGGCGAGCTTCGCGC
Source organism: uncultured Rhodobacterales bacterium (assembly GCA_964559535.1). Classification (GTDB taxonomy): domain Bacteria; phylum Pseudomonadota; class Alphaproteobacteria; order Rhodobacterales; family Rhodobacteraceae; genus CAZLIC01. Next base: position 47,360 of record CAZLIC010000013.1, on the reverse strand, counting down.
CATCGAAGCCGGGTCCGATGTCGGGCAGCGTGGCGGGCGGGTCGCCGAGGCCAAGCTTGTGGTACCATGGCGCAAGGCGTTCGCGGGTGTGCTGCAGGACGGCGGGGTCGGTGTGCGGGGCGTCATGGATGAAGAAGTTCAGGTTGAAGGGACGGTTGGTTCCCGCCCGCATCTCGTCGGCCGCCGCACGCACCTGGTCTGGCGCCCATTCGGCACTGCCCAGCGAGCCAAGGCCGCCTGCGTTGCTGACCGCACACGCCAGTGCCGGGGTGGCCGCTCCGGCCATCGGCGCCTGGATGATCGGATGGTCGATCTTCAGCAGGTCGCACAGGCGTCCGTCGGGCCACATGGCGGTTTCCTTTCGTCCGAAGACTGCCCGGTCTGTCGCGCCAGGCCAAGGATTTTCTGCGAAAATCCTTGGCCGTCCGGGCCTAAGAGTTTTCGCAGAAAACTTTTAGGCCAGCGTCGCCAAAATCCTTCGTACGAAGGATTTTGGCGCCGGGTGCCCCGCGGGCCGCCCTTGACCGCCGCCCGCCCCTCTGGCACCCCCAACGGGATCACGGGGACATGACATGAACCTCTTCAACGATATCCGCGACCTGGTGCTGGCCGAAATCGCGGCGATGCAGGCAGCGGGCGAACTGCCGCAGGGGCTGGCGACCGAGGCTGTGGCCGTGGAGCCGCCGCGCGATGCCGGGCATGGTGACATGGCCACCAATGCGGCGATGGTGCTGGCCAAGCCCGCGGGCCTGCCGCCGCGCCAGATTGCCGATGCGCTGGCGGCCGGGCTGATGGCGGATGCGCGGGTGGAAGGGGCCACGGTTGCGGGGCCGGGGTTCATCAACATCACGCTGCGGCCCGAAGTGTGGCAGGGGCTGGCGGGGGCCGTGCTGGCACAGGGGGCCGACTATGGCCGGTCGTCGCTGGGCGCCGGGCAGAAGGTGAACGTCGAGTTCGTGTCGGCCAACCCCACCGGCCCCATGCATGTGGGCCATGTGCGGGGCGCCGTGGTGGGCGACGCACTGGCGCGGCTTCTGGCCTTTGCAGGCCACGAGGTGACGCGGGAATACTACATCAACGACGGCGGTGCGCAGGTCGACGTGCTGGCGCGCAGCGCCTATGAACGCTACCGCGAGGCGAACGGGCTTGAACCCGAAATCCGCGAGGGGCTGTATCCCGGTGACTACCTGATCCCGGTGGGCGAGGCGCTGAAAGAGACCTATGGCACCGCCTTTCTGGACAAGCCGGAATCCGAATGGATGGTGACGATCCGCAACTTTGCCACGCTCCGGATGATGGCCATGATCCGCGAGGATCTGGCAGCGCTGGGCGTGACGATGGATGTCTATGCGTCGGAGAAGGCCCTGTACGGCACCGGCAAGATCGAGGCCGCGCTGGAGCGGCTCGCGTCACAGGGCCTGATCTACGAGGGCGTGCTGGAGCCGCCCAAGGGCAAGACGCCCGATGACTGGGAGCCGCGGGCGCAAACGCTGTTCCGTTCAACGGCTTTCGGCGATGACGTGGACCGGCCGGTGAAGAAGTCGGACGGGTCGTGGACCTATTTTGCCCCCGACATCGCCTATCACTATGACAAGGTCAGCCGCGGGTTTGACAGCCTGATCAACATCTTCGGCGCCGACCATTCGGGCTATGTGAAGCGGCTGAAGGCGGTGGTGGGGGCGCTGTCGGACAACCGCGTTCCGCTGGACATCAAGCTGATCCAGCTGGTGAAGCTCTACAAGGGCGGCCAGCCCTTCAAGATGTCCAAGCGCGCGGGCACCTTTGTGACGCTGCGCGACGTGGTGGAACAAGCGGGGGCGGATGTCACCCGGTTCATCATGCTGACGCGCAAGAACGACGTGGCGCTGGATTTCGATTTCGACAAGGTGCTGGAGCAGTCGAAGGACAACCCGGTCTTCTATGTGCAGTACGCCCATGCCCGCGTGCGGTCGGTGGAGCGCAAGGTGGCAGGCCTGGACTTGCCTGCGCCCGACCTGTCGCGCCTGTCGCACCCGGCCGAGATCGCCATGCTGCGCAAGATTGCCGAATGGCCCCGCCTCGTCGAGATTGCCGCGCGCGGGAACGAGCCGCACCGGGTGGCCTTCTACCTGTACGAACTGGCGTCGGAACTGCACGCCTTGTGGAACCGCGGCAACGATGAGCCTGCGCTGCGCTTCGTGCAGGAGGGCGATCTTGCCACAACTTCGGCCAAAATCGCGCTGGCCCGCGCCACGGGCGTTGTGATCCGGGCCGGGCTTGCTATCCTTGGCGTCAATCCCGTCGAGGAAATGCGCTGACGATCGCACGATCAGCCGCCTTGGCCGGGTGAAACAGGCAAACGCACGGGGGCATAACCCCGGCGGTTCGAGGCAGAGCATGGCTGACGTTGATTTCGAAGGACTGGGGCGTCCTGCGCTGGGCACACACGCAAGCCGCGTTGTGCAGATGGGCGCTGCGGTGCTGTCGGTGGGGCTGATGGCGGGGGTGGGCCTGTGGGGCTATCGCCTGGCCGTGCGCGACGTGACGGGCATTCCCGTGGTCCGCGCCATGGAAGGCCCCATGCGCGTGGCCCCCGATGACCCCGGCGGGGAAGTTGCGGCACATCAGGGGCTTGCGGTGAATGATGTGGCGGCCGAGGGGACTGCGGCCGGGCCTGCCGACCAGCTGATCCTGGCGCCCGCCGCGATGGACCTGGCCGAGGAAGATGCGGCCGGCACGATGGCGGCACCCGCGGCCGACACCTCGGCCCGCGCGGCCACCAATGCGGGGCTTGAACTGGAGACGGGCGCCGATGCGGCAGCCATCGAACTGGCCGTAGCCGATGCGGTGAACCTGTCCGGGTCGCTGGATGGCACCGGCACGCCGGTTGCCGCGCCAAAGGTGCAGGCTCTGCCGGCCGGGTTCGTGCGACCGATGCCCAAGCCGGTTTGGCTGGGCGGCGCCGCAACGCCCGCCGAACCCGCCGCGCCCGACGCGGTGCCCGACCTTGGCCTGTCGCTGGAAGGCGCGCCCGCGGCGGCACCCGCTGCGCTGACTCCGGCCACCTCCCCCGCTGAAATTGATCCCGCCACGCTGCAGCCGGGTACGCGCCTGGTGCAGCTGGGCGCCTTTGAAACGCAGGACCTTGCGCGCGAGGAATGGCTGAAGCTGGCCGCGCGCTTTGGCGACCTGATGGCGGGCAAGGGCCGGGTGATCGAGGCCGCGCAATCCGGCGGGCGCACCTTCTTTCGCCTGCGCGCCCACGGGTTTGACACCGAAACCGAGGCCCGCAAGTTCTGCGCGGCCTTCCTGAGCGAGCAGACGGCCTGCATTCCCGTCACCCAGCGCTGACGCCATGACGCCGGGCGCCACCATCCTTGGCGTGCAGGGCCTGCACCTGGACGCCGACGAGGCGGCCTTCCTGCGTGAGGCCGACCCCTGGGGCTTCATCCTGTTTGCGCGCAACATCGGAACCCCGGCGCAGGTGCGGCGGCTGACCGCCGATCTGCGCGCCGCGGTGGGGCGGGATGCCCCGGTGTTCGTCGATCAGGAAGGCGGGCGGGTGCAGCGGCTGCGGGCGCCGCACTGGCGCGAATGGACGCCGCCGATGGATTTCGTGGCGCAGGCCGGGGCCGCGGCGGCGCGCGCGCTGCATCTGCGCTACCGGTTGATCGCGCAAGAGTTGCGCGACGTGGGCATCGACGGCAACTGCGCCCCCTGCCTGGATGTGGCGCGCCCTGAAACGCACCCGTTCCTGCGCAACCGCTGCCTGTCGGACAATCCCGCCGCGGTGGCATTGCTGGGCCGTGCGGTGGCCGACGGCCACATGGACGGCGGCGTGCTGCCGGTGGTCAAGCACATGCCAGGGCATGGCCGGGCGGTGGCCGACAGCCACCACGCGCTGCCCTTCACCGAGGTGGCGGCCGAGGAACTGGCCGCGGATTTCGCCCCGTTCAAGGCGCTGGCCGACCTGCCCTTGGGGATGACCGCGCATGTCGTCTATGCCGCGCTCGACGGCTCGCCCGCCACCACCTCGGCCACCATGATTGCCCGCATCCGCCACGACATCGGTTTTGACGGGCTTCTGATGACGGACGACATCGGGATGAACGCGCTGTCGGGCTCGCCTGCGGTGCGGGCGGCGGCGGCCATTGCGGCGGGCTGCGACGCGGTGCTTCACTGCAACGGCAGCCGCGAGGACATGGCGGAGGTGGTGGCGGCGGCAGGGCGGATGACGCTGCCCGCCGCCGAACGCGCCGTCCGCGCGCTGGCCGCCCGGCGGACGCCCGCTCCGGTTGACATCGCCGCGCTGGAAGCGGAACTTCGCGCCCTGACGGCAGCTTAGGCGGCCTTGCCGCTTTGGGGGCCACATGGCGGATGATTGGGACGACGACCCGCGCAGCACCGAAGAACGGCAGGCCGACGAGGCGCTGATCGTCGATGTGGATGGCTTCGAGGGGCCGCTGGACCTGCTGCTGACCCTGGCACGCACGCAGAAGGTGGATCTGCGGCGAATTTCGGTGCTGCACCTGGCCGAGCAGTATCTGGCGCATGTCGATCGCGTGCGGAAGCTGCGCATTGAGCTGGCGGCGGATTATCTGGTGATGGCGGCCTGGCTGGCCTTCCTGAAATCGCGCCTTCTGCTGCCGCCCGACCCGGCGGACGAAGGCCCCAGCGCCGAAGACATGGCCGCGCATCTGGCCTTTCAGCTGCAACGGCTGGAGGCAATGCGCGAGGCGGCGGCCCAGCTGATGGCGCGCGACCGGATGGGACGCGATTTCTTTCCCCGCGGGGAAGTCCAGGCGCTGACCGAGCGGCGCACCGTCAAATGGACGGCAGGCCTTCTGGACCTGCTGCGCGCCTACGCGCGGCTGCGCACGAAAGACGAATTCCGCCCCTTTGTGATGGACCGCGAGAACACCTTCACCATGGAGCAGGCGCTGGACCGGATGCGCGGACTGGTGGGGGCGGCAATGGCCTGGACTGACCTGGAGTCCTTCCTGCCCGAGGGCTGGACGGTGCATCCGGGGCGGCGGCGGTCGGCGATGGCCGCCCATTTCGTGGCTTCGCTGGAACTGGCCAAGCGTGGGCAGGTCGAATTGCGCCAGTCATCCACCTTTGCGCCCATCCTGTTGCGGCGGCGGGACAATCCATGACCGAAGCTGCCGAACCCGGGCTGTTTTCCGCCCCGCCGCGGGCCGAGCAGGAGCGCATGGTCGAGGCCATCCTTTTTGCTACTTCGGCGCCATTGACCATGGCCGAAATCGCCGCGCGTCTGCCCCTGGGCTGCGATGCGGCCGAAGCCATGGTGCTGTTGCGCCGCCGGTACGAAGGGCGGGGGGTGCAGGTTGTGCGGGTGGGCGATGCCTTTGCCTTCCGTACCGCGCCCGACCTTGGCCACCTGATGGCGCGCGAACGGGTCGAGACGCGCAAGCTGTCGCGCGCGGCCATCGAAACGCTGGCCATCGTCGCCTATCACCAGCCGGTGACGCGGGCGGAAATCGAGGAAATCCGGGGTGTTGCCGTCAGCCGTGGCACCATCGACCAGTTGATCGAACTGGATTGGATAAGGTTCGGGCGCCGCCGCATGTCCCCGGGTCGCCCGGTGACCTTCGTGGTGACCGAGGCGTTCCTGGACCACTTCGGGCTGGAATCGGCGCGCGACCTGCCGGGGATCAAGGACCTGCGGGCAGCGGGGCTGCTGGACGGCCGCGCCATGCCGGGGCAGGGCGAAACGGACCCGGAAAGCGAAGACATGGCGGGCCAGTCGGAGTTGTTCGAGGAATGACGCAGCCGTCGGCCTGACGCCCGGCCGGCACGCTGTGGCTTGACCGCTGTGCCCGCCCGCAGCACGCTGCGGGCGGCAAATGCGTGGAGTCGCCAATGCCCGTGTTGATTGCCATTGCTGCAGCAGCGGCGGCAGTGCTGTGGTGGATGTACCGCGCGCGAACAGCGGCGGGTGTGGCCTCTGAACTGGCCTATGCGGCAACCGATGTGCTGAATGCCGCGCGGAGGTTCGGGTTCCGGCGCCGGGCGAACGCACACCCGGTGGACGGGATCGAGCGGGTGGACATCGCCACCGGCGCCCTGGCGCTGGCCTTCGTGGAACTGGACGGCTTGCCCTCGTCCGAGATGAAGGGCGCGCTGACGCAGGCGCTGGTGCGGCAGTTCGCGCTGGTGGGCAAGGACGCCGAAGAGATTCTGGTGCTGGGCCACTGGCTGGTGGGCCGGTGCAACGGCGCGCAGCCCGCGGTCGAACGGCTGGCCAAACGGCTGTATCAGATTGACGGGTCCAACGCACTTCGGCCGGTGATGCAGGTGCTGAAAGAGGTGGCGTTGGCCGGTGGTGGCACCCTTTCGCCGCGCCAGAAGGATGCGCTGGAGGACATTGCCCGGCATCTGCGCGTGCGCTGACGCGCCGCGCGTCATGTGCAGGGGTGACGGGGGCGTGCCGTTGCGGCAGAATGGCGGCTGTGCAGCTGGCAGGGGGCGACCATGGAAAGCATCATCAGCAAGATCGTGTCGATGATCGCGGGCGTGTTCGTGCGCCGCGGTGTGAAGACGGCAATGGACCGCACGATTGGCAGCAGCAAGCCTGCCCGGGGCGAGGGTGGCGGGGGGGACCGTGAGGCCGAAAAGTCCGCCCGCCGGGCCGCCAAGCAGGCGCGCAAGGCGACCAAGATCGCGGGCAAGTTCTAGCGACGGCCCCTTTGTCGGGGTGAACACCGCCCTACGGGTTGCGGAATTGCTTGGCCAGCTTCAACCCCTGGCCCTGATAGTTCGACGCGATGCCGGTGCCGTACAGGCGGTCGGGCACCGCGGCCATGCGTTCGTAGACCAGCCGCCCCACGACCTGCCCGTGTTCCAGCACGAAGGGCGCCTCGTGGCAGCGCACCTCAAGCACGCCGCGCGACCCTGCGCCCCCGGCCGGACCCCAGCCGAAGCCCGGGTCGAAGAAGCCCGCATAGTGCACGCGGAATTCGCCCGCCATGGCCAGATAGGGCGCCATTTCGGCGGCGTGGGTGGGCGGGATCGTGACGGCTTCGCGCGAGACAAGGATGTAGAAGGCGCCGGGGTCAAGGATCACCTGCCCGTCTTCGGCCACCACCGGTTCCCAGAATTGCGCGGCGGGATAGTGGGCGATGCGGTCCAGGTCGATCACGCCGCTGTGCGGCTTGGCGCGGTAGCCCGCCACCTGCCCCGGAAGCCGCAGGTCCACCGAAAACCCCAGCCCGCCGTCGATGACGGCGGGGCCGTCAACCAGCGGCGTGGCGGCGTGCAGCGCGCGCAGCGCGTCGTCGGTCAGCGTGGCATGGCCGTCGCGCAGGCGCAGCTGGTTCAGCCGCATGCCGGGGCGCACCAGCACGCTGAACGACCGCGGGCAGACCTCGGCAAACAGCGGGCCGTGATAGCCTTCGGCGATGCGGTCGAACTCGGTGCCGCTGTCGGTGATGGTGCGGGTCAAGAGGTCCAGCCGCCCGGTCGAGGATTTGGCATTGGCCACGCCCGACAGGCCCGCAGGCAGGGTCAGCCGTTCCATCAGCGGAATCAGGTAGACGCAGCCCTTTTCCAGCACCGCACCCTGCGAGAGGTCCATCTGGTGCATGGCAAAGGTGGCAAGCCTGTCCTGCACGCTGCGGCCATGCCCGGCCAGGAACGAGGCACGGATGCGCCAGGCGGTGCGGCCCAGCCGCAGGTCCAGACTGGCGGGTTGCACCTGTGCCGCAGTCACGGGCAGGTCGGCGGCAATGGCGCCGCGGGCGATCAGGCTGCGCAGGGCGCTGTCGGGCAGAACGCCGGTCATGCCGGGCGCCGGGGGGGCAGGGAAAGGCTCTCCATGGTCGGGCCGGTGAGATTCGAACTCACGACCTCCCGCCCCCCAGACGGACGCGCTAACCAGACTGCGCTACGGCCCGACGGCGGCGATACATAGCGATATCCACAGCCGGGGCAAGCACGAAACATGGCCCGCGTCACGCGGCATCGTCGGGGGCGTCGTCCGGGGCGTCGTCGGGTGCGCCATCGGGCAGCAGGGCCTGCAGGCGGCGGGACAGGGCGACCACGGCATCGCGACTGTGGGCAAGCGAGCCGGGGGCAAGGGCACGCAGACGTTCGCGCAGTTCGGACAAGTTGGCGGGCGGAGGGCGGACCGGGGCGACCGGGGCCGTGAACAGCGGCAGTTCCGGAAGCGGCGGCGCGGGCGTCGGGCGTGGCTGCAGGAACGGCAGGGTGGCGGGGCCGGTGTCGGCCGGGGGCAGGGGCACCTGGGGATCTTCTGCGGTGGCCTGGGGCTCGGGAAGCGGCAGCGAATCCTCTTCGGACGGCGCGGCTTCGGCTTCGTCGGCCACGGCGTCGACTGCAGCGCCTTCCTCGGCCGTGCCGTCCTCCGTCTCGGGGGCCGGTTCCGGTTCGGCCTCAGCCGCCTCGGTCTGCGGGGCAGGGTCTTCGGACAGCGGCGCGGCGGGACCGGCCAACTGGGCAAAAGGAATGATCTCGGCCAGGGCCGGTGCGGCGGGCACCGGCATGGCCAGTTCGACCGGTGCGGCGGGATCGGGCAGTTCGGACAGGGTCTCGCCCGACAAGGCCTGCACATGGCGCACGCCGTGGTCGCGCAGCACCTTCTGCACGCCGCGGATCGTCATGCCGTCGTCATGCAGAAGCCGCTTGATGCCCCCCAGCAACGCCACGTCCGACGGGCGGTAGTACCGCCGTCCGCCCGCCCGTTTCACCGGGCGGATCTGCGGAAAGCGCGATTCCCAGAACCGCAGCACATGTGCAGGCGTATCCAGGTGATCGGCCACTTCGCTGATGGTGCGGAACGCGTCCGGCGATTTGTCCACCGTGCGGTCCCCCGTAAGTTACGACTTCGACCCGGCGGCCACGCGGTCCTTCATCAGGTGCGAGGGGCGGAAGGTCAGCACGCGGCGGGGCGAGATCGGCACTTCGTCCCCGGTCTTCGGGTTGCGGCCGACGCGGGCCGACTTGTCGCGGATGGAAAAGGTGCCGAAGGACGAAATCTTGACCGTGTCGCCCGACGCCAGCGCATCCGAGACGTGCTGCAGCACGCTTTCCACCAGATGCGCAGATTCGTTGCGGGAAAGCCCCACTTCGCGGAACACGGCCTCGCTGAGATCCATGCGTGTCAACGTCTTGTCGCCCATGCCATCCCCCTGTTTCGCATGACCATGCGCGGGGCGGATTTGCGAGTCAATATCAGACACTTGGGCGGGGTTCCTGATTCCGCGCCAGAAGCGGCTACCAGCGCAGCACCACGGCCCCCCAGGCCAGACCGCCGCCGATCGCCTCGGTCACGATCAGCTGGCCGGGCTGCAGCCGCGCTTCGCCATGCGCGACGGACAGCGCCAGCGGAATGGACGCGGCCGAGGTGTTGCCGTGGTCCTGCACGGTGACCACCACGCGGTCCATCGGCACGCCCATCTTGCGTGCCGTGCCTTCGATGATGCGGATGTTAGCCTGGTGCGGCACCACCCAGTCCACCTGGTCTGCAGTGACGCCCGCGCGTTCCATCGCGGTTTCGGCCGTGGCGGCCAGCTTTTCGACCGCGTGGCGGAACACCTCTTTGCCCTGCATGCGCAGGTGGCCGGTGGCGCCGGTCGAGGTGCCGCCGTCGACATACAGGAGGTCCCGGTGGCGGCCGTCCGAGTTCAGGTCGCAGGCCAGGATGCCGCGGTCGGCCGCGGTGCCGGTTCCGTGCGCGGCTTCCAGCACCAGCGCTCCGGCGCCGTCGCCGAACAGCACGCAGGTGGTGCGGTCGGTCCAGTCCATCAGGCGGCTGAAGGTTTCGGCACCGATCACCAGCACCCGCCGCGCCATGCCGCCGCGGATCATGGCATCCGCATTGGCCAGGGCAAAGACGAAACCGGCACAGACCGCCTGCACGTCATAGGCAAAGCCGCGCGTCATGCCCAGCGCAGCCTGCACCATGGTGGCCACCGACGGGAAGGTAAAGTCGGGGGTCGAGGTGGCCACGATGACGGCGTCGATATCGGCGGCCGTCAGACCCGCCGAGGACAGCGCGGCGCGCGCGGCGTGCAGGGCAAGGTCGCTGGTCGTCTGCCCTTCGGCGGCAAAGTGGCGGCGCTCGATACCGGAACGGGCGCGGATCCATTCATCTGAAGTGTCAATGCGTTCGGCGAACCAAGCGTTCGGCACCACGCGCTCGGGCAGGTAGTGCCCGACGCCACTCACCACGGCGCGCACCGTCATTCCGTTCCGCTGCCCCCTGCCCCTTGCGGCGCATCCTGCCCCGCCCGGCCCGCCTGCGCAACCCGCGCCGCAAGTCTTTCCTGAAAACCCGACTCGGCCAGCCGGAAGGCCAGCCGGATGGCCGCTGCGGTACCGGTTTCGTCGGCCGATCCGTGCGATTTGACGACAGTGCCGTTCAGCCCCAGAAAAACGCCGCCGTTCACCCGCCGAGGGTCAATACGTTTCTGCAGCCGCTTCAGCGAGTTCAGCGCCAACAGGGCGGCAAAGCGCGACAGCCAGCCGGCGTTGAACGCTTCCTTCAGGAAGTCGGCAATCAGCTTGGCGGTGCCTTCGCCGGTCTTGAGCGCGATGTTGCCGGTAAAACCGTCGGTCACGATCACATCGACGCGGTCTGACGGAATGTCGCCACCCTCGACGAAGCCGACGAAAGAATAACCGCCGGCCTCGGCGTTGGCCAGCATCCGGTCATGCGCCAGCTTCAACTCTGCCCGGCCCTTGTGTTCTTCGGTGCCGACATTCAGCAGGCCGACACGCGGATGTTCCAGCCCCAGGCCGTTGCGGGCATAGCTGGCGCCCATGGCCGCATACTGCAGGAAGTCGTCGGCATCGGCCTTCACGTCGGCGCCCACGTCCAGCATGACGTTGAACCCGCCGGAATTGCGGCTGGGCCACAGGCAGGCAATGGCCGGGCGGTTGACCCCCGGCAGCTTGCGCAGCCGGATCATCGACAGCGCCATCAGCGCGCCGGTATTGCCGCTGCTGACCGCGACCGTCGCCTCGCCCGTCTTGACCGAGTCGATGCAGGACCACATCGAGGTGCCCTCGCCATGGCGCATCACCTGGCTGGGCTTGTCCTGCATGGTCACGGTGCGCGGCGCGTGGCGGATGTCGCAGCGGCCTGCAAGTGCAGGGCGGCGGTTGGCCAGCGGGCGCAGCACCGCTTCGTCCCCATGCAGGATGAAGCTGACCTTCGCGTTGGATTCGGCCACGCGCGCAAGTCCGCCGATCACCGTGGCGGGGCCAAGGTCACCGCCCATGGCGTCAACCGAAATGACGATGCGTTCCGCCTGCGCAGCCGTGGCGGCCTTGGGTGTCGCGCCTGGGTCAGGCGTTGGCCGGGCCTCGGTCATGGGGCGGCGTCATGGGAAAAGGTGACAGCGGCGGTCAGGCCGCATCCTCGTCCGCATCCACGCCGGCCGACAGCGCGACGACTTCGCGCCCGTCGTAGTGGCCGCAGGACGGGCACACGTGATGCGGACGCTTCAGTTCGCCGCAATTCGAGCAGGCGTTGGGGTTCGCGGCAACCAGCGCGTCATGGGCCCGGCGCATGTTGCGGCGCGAACGGGTGGTGCGGTTCTGCGGGACAGCCATCTGTCAACCTATCGTGTCTTCGGGACAGTGCCCCGGATTTCCAAAGAAATCCGGCCGCGACCCCGGGTTAACCGGGCAGCCAGCGGCCGGACCTGCGTGAGGCGCGGAACATACGGCTTTCCGGGCCGGGCGCAAGGGGAATCCGCAGCTATTCCGGCGTCTGCGCGCCCTTCAGCGCGGCAAGCGCCGCAAACGGCCGCAGGTCTTCGTCACGCAGCGGTTCGGCGCCAGGCGGGCCGTACACCGCCTCGCCCAGTTCGGCGCCCGCGGCGCGGGGGTACAGCGGCACCGCCAGCACCAGCGCCTCGGCCGCCACGGCCAGAAGGTCGATGGTGTCGGGCAGTGGTTCGCGCGTGTCGTCGTCCATCTCGGTTTCGCCGCCGCCTTCGGGTTCGGTCCACTGGGCGACAAAGCGGCGCTCCACCCGTTCGGCCAGCCGGGTGGTGACAGGGGCCAGCGTCACTACGCAGGGCTGCGCCACGGTGGCCTCCAGCGTGGCCCGCAGGTCAAGGTCTTCGCCACCGCGCGGCACCAGGTCGCCCACAAGCCGCAGCGAGGGAAGCGCGAGCAGCCCAAGGTCTTTGGCCATGCGGGCGCGCGTGTCGGCATCGGGTGCCACGTCGAAGCGGGCGGGATTCCGCCGGTTCAGCTTGCGGGTTGCAACCTTCGGGTGCGTGATCGTGTTCTCGGTCATGGTTGCAGGTTAGGCGCCCGCCGGGCTGTGTGCAACTTTCTTGAACCCGTTCGCAACCTTCGCTAAGTCCGTTCCGGATGAAGCCCCGCCCGGTGCCCGATCTCGGGCACGGGCCAGGGCCGCAAAGGGAACGGTATGGGCAGGCATTCGGACAGGGCTGTGGCGCGGTGCCTGCGTGCGGTGATGGCGGTGGCGCTCTGCGCGCTGGTGGCCGCCTGCACGGCCGTCTACCGCAATCACGGCTATGCCCCCACCGAGACGGATCTTGCCCTGCTGACCGTGGGCGAGGACACGCGCGACACGGTGCAGGCCGCCGTCGGCCCGCCGTCGGCCACCGGCCTGCTGACGGCGGATGCCTGGTACTATGTGCAAAGCCGGTTCCGCCTGCTTGGCCCGCGCGAGCCCGAAGAGATCGACCGCCAAGTGGTGGCGATCAGCTTTGCCGAGGATGGAACGATCACCAACATCGAACGCTTCGGGCTGGAGCAGGGCCGCGTCGTGGCCCTGTCGCGGCGGGTGACCGAGACGAACATCAAGGGCGTGACGCTGATCCAGCAGCTCTTGGGCAACTTCGGCCGGTTCGACGCCGGGCAGGTCCTGGGGCGCGAGTGATGCGGCGGCGCCGCGTCAGCCCTGTGGCTTGAACTGCAGCGCGACGCCGTTGATGCAGTAGCGCAGTCCCGTGGGGCGCGGGCCGTCGGGAAAGACGTGGCCCAGGTGGCCACCGCAGCGGTCACAATGGACCTCGGTGCGGCGCATGAACCAGCTGCTGTCATCGGAGGTGCCCACCTGCGCGCCGTCGGCCGGTGCCCAGAACGACGGCCAGCCGGTGCCGCTGTCGAATTTCTGCGCCTGGTCGAACAGTCCGGCGCCACAGCCCGCGCAGTGGAACATGCCCGGCTGTTTCGGAAAGTCGTCATGGGTGAAAGCGCGTTCGGTGCCGTGCTGGCGCAGCACCTTGTAGGCCAGGTCGGACAGTTGCGCGCGCCACTCGGCGTCGGATTTCTCGATCCGGTCGGTCACGTTGGACATTCCGATTTCCCCCTTTCGCACGGCTGTCATGCCATGCATGATACGGTAACGCGCAACATCTAGTATCCAGGCGCCCTGCCGCCAAGGGAAAGGATAGACGGTTGCTGTCACTGCTTCGTGGCCGGTTCCGTGCCCGCACGGCCCAATCCCCCGCCGATGTCGACCGCGCGCAGGCCCTGCGCTGGCTGGCGTTCCGGGCCGGGACGCCCGGCGCCGCCACGGACGGGCGCGATGCCGACCCCTTCGATGCCGCCTGCACGCATGTGCTGGTCGAAGAGGTGCGCAGTGGCACGCTGGTGTGCTGCTTTCGCCTCTTGCCGCTGACCGGCGGCTGCGAGATCGCGCGCAGCTATTCGGCGCAGTATTACAACCTTGACCGGCTGGCGGGCTACCCGGGCCGCATGGTGGAGATGGGCCGCTTCTGCATTCACCCCGACTGGCACGATCCCGACATCCTGCGCGTGGCCTGGGGCGCGATGACGGCCTTCGTCGACCGCGAACAGGTGGAAATGCTGTTCGGCTGCTCGTCCTTCCACGGCACCGATGCCGACGCCTATCTGGACGCTTTCGCCATGCTGAAGGACCGCCACCTGGCGCCGCGCCGCTGGCTGCCGCGGGTAAAGGCGCCGCAGGTGTTCCGCTTTGCCCGCCGCCTGCGCCTGCGCCAGCCCGACCCAAAGCTCGCCATGCTGCGCATGCCGCCCCTCTTGCGCACCTACCTGATGATGGGCGGCTGGGTCAGCGATCATGCCGTGGTGGACCGCGACCTGAACACGCTGCACGTCTTTACCGGGCTGGAAATCCGCGCGATTCCCCCGGCGCGGGCGCGGCTGTTGCGGGGGGTAGCGGGGTAGGGGATTTCGCGCTAGCCTCGGCCATCCCCTGGAGTGATTGCGATGACCGTTTTCAACCTTGGCCCCGGCAACAATTTCTTCAACGGCAGCGCCAACAGCAACGACCAGATCAACGGCGAGGACGGCAACGACACGCTGGACGGCGGCACCGGCAGCGACGATCTGTTCGGGGGCAATGGAGACGACCAGCTGTACGACAGCTCGCCCGGCGACCTGAACCGCTACTACGGCGGTGACGGCAACGATACGGTATTCACCAACAACGCCGATTTCGGCGACATCATCGACGGCGGCATCGGCATCGACAGGGTGTCGCTGGCCTATTCCTCGGCCGGCAGTTTCGGCCTGACGGTGATGATGGGATCGGCGCTGTTCGTCCTGCTGGGCGGGGCGCAGGCGGTGAACATCCAGAACTGCGAGGCGCTGACGGTATCGTCCACCGACAACGCCGACCTGATCGTGGGCGGAGACTATGACGACGTGATCAACGCCTTCAACGGCAACGACACGCTGAAGGGTGGCCGGGGCAATGACAGCTTTTCGCTGGGCACCAGCGGAACCAAGCAGGTGGATGGTGGCAAGGGGCTGGACAAGCTGACAGCGTCGTTCAGTTCCGCCACCGGTGACATCGTGCTTCAGGCGGGCGTTGACGCGACAGTCACCGTCGGCGCGCTGACCGTGGTGGTGAAGTCGATCGAGGCGTTCGACCTGCGCACCGGCGCGGGCAACGACGTGGTGACGGGCGGTGATCTGGCCGACCGGATCGAGACCAACCTTGGCAATGACGTGATCGACAGCGGTGGCGGGGATGATTCGATCAATTCCGGCGCCGGGGGCGATGTCGTCTATGCCGGGGCGGGGAACGACACGGTCAATTCGTCGGTCGGGTTCGACCTGGGGTCGGGCGGCAAGCAGGTGTACGGCGGCGACGGCAATGACCAGTTGGGTGGCTGGAACCTGGCCGACACGATTGTCGGCGGTCTGGGGGATGACCGGCTGTTCGGCGGCGGCGGCAACGACAGCGTGACGGGCGGCGACGGCAACGATGTGGTGCAGGGCGGCGGCAACAACAGTGCCGTCACGCTGGCGGGCGGGGCGGGCAACGATTCCGTCTATGTGTCGCTGGACATGCTGGCCGACAACGTGTCGGGCGGCAGTGGGCAAGACCTGCTGTCGGCGGACCTGGAGTTCAACAACAACCGGTTCCGGGTAATGGATGCGGGCATTTTCGGTGGCGAAGTTTACATCACGGTGGACGGCTTGCAGGTGGTGCTGGCCACCGGGTTCGAGACGCTGAACATCTCGGGCGGTGCGCGGGCCGACACGCTGCGCGGCGGTGACGGCAATGACACCCTGCGCGGCTGGGGCTACAACGGCGACGCGCTGGACACCGACAGCCTGACGGGCGGCAGGGGCAATGACCTGCTGGTGGGCATGGCGGGTGACGACACGCTGGACGGCGGCAAGGGCAGCGACCGGCTGTCGGGCGGCCTGGGCATCGACGTGCTGGACGGGCGGGCGGGGGCCGATGTGTATGCGGTGGACGCCTTCGTGCTGGGGGCGGGTGAGGCCAACCGCGACATCATCCGCGGCTTTGCGCAAGGGTCCGACATGATCGACCTGTCGGTGCTGGACGCCAACACCCTGACCGCGGGGGTGAACGACGCGTTTGATTTCATCGAGGCGGACGCGTTCACCGCAGCGGGGCAGGTGCGGGCCGAGGTGTCGGGGGGCAATACCACCGTCACCGCCGACATGAACGGCGACGGGCTGGCCGACGTGACGCTGGTGCTGACCGGGGTGTTCACGCTGACGGATGCGGATTTCCTGCTGTAGCCGTCCGTTGCGGCCCCCGGCCCGATCCTTTACGGGGGCGGCATCAGGCAACGGGGGCGGGCATGGCGGGATTGACCTACGCGCAGGCGGGTGTGGACATCGACGCGGGAAACGCGCTGGTCGAGGCGATCAAACCTGCGGCGGCGGCCACGGCGCGGCCCGGCACCATGGCGGGGCTGGGCGGGTTCGGCGCGCTGTTCGACCTGAAGGCCGCGGGCTACACCGACCCGGTGCTGGTGGCCGCGACCGACGGGGTGGGCACCAAGCTGCGCATCGCCATCGACACCGGGCATCTGGACAGCATCGGGCAGGATCTGGTGGCGATGTGCGTGAACGATCTGGTCTGCCAGGGGGCGGAGCCGTTGTTCTTCCTGGACTATTTCGCCACCGGCAAGCTGGACGTGGGGCAGGCGGCGCGGGTGGTGAAGGGCATTGCGGCGGCCTGTGCGGCCAGTGGCTGCGCGCTGATCGGCGGCGAGACGGCCGAGATGCCGGGGATGTACCACGGCGGCGACTTCGATCTTGCGGGCTTTGCCGTGGGCGCGATGGAGCGGGGGGGCGACCTGCCCAAGGGCGTGCAGGCGGGGGATGTGCTGTTGGGTCTTGCCTCGAACGGGGTGCATTCCAACGGTTACTCCTTCGTCCGCAAGGTGGTGGAACTGGCGGGGCTGTCTTGGGCCGACGCGGCACCCTTCGCCGAAGGTTCGGTGGAGCAGGCGCTGCTGGCCCCCACGCGGCTCTATGTGAAGCCCGTGCTGGCTGCGATCCGGGCGGGCGGGGTGCATGGGCTGGCCCACATCACCGGCGGCGGGCTGACCGAGAACCCACCCCGCGCGCTGCCCCTGGGGCTGGCTTGCGAAATTGACCTTGCCACATGGCGCCTGCCCCCGGTGTTCCGCTGGCTGCGGGACACGGCCGGGATGGAGCAGGGCGAAGTCCTGAAGACCTTCAACTGCGGCATCGGCATGGTGCTGGTGGTGGCCGCCGACCGTGCCGAGCCGCTGGCCGACCTGCTGGCGGGCATGGGCGAGACGGTTGTGACCATCGGCCGCGTGACCGAGGGGCAGGGGGTCGTCTACCACGGCACGCTTGCGTGAAGCGGGTCGCCATCCTGATTTCGGGCGGCGGGTCGAACATGCTGGCGCTGGTCGCCAGCATGGTGGGCGACCATCCGGCGCGGCCTGTTCTGGTGCTGTCGAACGACCCTGCCGCGCGGGGCCTTGCGCTGGCCGCCGACCGGGGGGTGCCGGTGGCGGCGGTGGACCACCGGGGCCTTGACCGCACGGCATTCGAAGCGGCTATGGCGGCGGAACTGGATGCGGTGCGGCCCGACATCATCTGCCTTGCGGGCTTCATGCGCATCCTGACGCCTGCGTTCGTAGACCGCTTCAACGGCCGGATGCTGAACATCCACCCCTCGCTGCTGCCGAAGTATCCGGGGCTGCACACCCACGCCAGGGCGATTGCCGCGGGTGACGCGAAAGCCGGCTGCACCGTGCACGAGGTGACGGTCGATCTGGACGCGGGGCCGGTGCTGGGTCAGGCGCGGGTGCCGGTGCTGCCCGGTGATACCGAACACACGCTGGCCGCGCGCGTTCTGGTGCAGGAACACCGGCTGTATCCGGCAGTGCTGCGCCGGTTCGCCGAGGGTGACCGTACCCCGGTCATGCTCTAGGCACCCGCCACAGCGCCAGCATCGCCGCCAGCGACAGGCCCGCGCACAGCGCCACCGTTGCCCCGGCCCCCAGCCCCGCCAGCGCCAACGATAAAAGGAACGGCGCCGCCGCCCCGGTCAAAAGCCGCAGCCCGGCCAGCGTGCCCAGCCGCGCGCCGAACCCCTGCGCCCCGAACAGCGCCAGCGGCACGGTGCCCCGCACGATGCTGGTCAACCCGCTGGCCATGCCGAAACTGAAGGAAAAAAGGGCCGCCAGCACCGGCCCCAGCGGCAGCGCAAGCAGCAGGACGAAGGCCAGCATCACCAGCCCCACCGACAGGATCGCCACCGAAAGCGGGTGCGTGCGCACGCCGAAGAACAGGTCCACCAGACGCACGGCCACCTGCGACGGACCCATCACCACGCCGGCAGCCACCGCCGCATCGCGCGAAAGGCCCAGCGCCATCAGCACCGGCACCCACTGTGCCGCCACCGCCGACAGCACCATGCCCGCCAGCGAAAACCCGATGGCCAGCCAGACCATCGCCTGCGGGTGGCGTTCGGGCGGCAGGGGCGGGAAGGGCGGGGCCGGGGCGGCGGCACCGTCGCCCTGCGGGGCCGGGCGGGGCAGGGTCAGGTGCAGCGGCAGGCAGACGGCCAGGTGCAGCACGGCGAAGACAAGAAACGTCTCGCGCCAGCCCAGGGCATCGGACAACAGGCTGGTGATCGGCCAGAACACGGTCGAGGCGAAGCCGCCGATTAGCGTCATCAGCGTGATCGCCCGCCGCGCCCGTGCCGCCCCCACCCCCTGCGCCAGCGCGGCAAAGGCCGCGTCGTACAGGATCGCGGCCGCCACCACCTCGGCCAGCATCAGGCCCGCCACCAGCGCAGGCAGGCTGCCCACCTGCGACAGGACGGCCAGCGCCACTGCCGCCCCCACCGACCCTGCCGCCATCACCCGCCGCGCGCCGAACCGGTCGATCGCGCGCCCCACGGCAGGCGCCACCAGCCCGCCCGCCACCAGCGCTGCTGAAAAGGCCGCGAATGCCGCAGGCTGGCCGATGCCCAGGTCGGCCGACAGCGCCGCCACCACCACGCCGAAGGCATAGTACAGCGTGCCGTAGCCGATCACCTGCGTGATCCCCAGCGCAACGATCAGGCGTGCGGTCTGCAATGGCGGCATGGGCCGATTCTCCGGGTGCCGCCGATGCGTGGCCGATCCGCGCGGCAAAAGCCAGCCAGTCGACGGGCACCCACCGGGTGCCGCGCCATCGTTCCGGCAGGTCTGACGAAACGCTTTTCATCCGGCCGCCGGTCGGCTACCAGCGCAAGACCTGCGGGATGCCCCCGCGACACCGGCCGAAAGGGCGCCCGATGCGCACAATCACCACCACCGACGACCTCGCCGCCTTCTGCGAGGCCGCCAAGGCGCAGCCCTACGTCACGCTCGACACCGAATTCCTGCGCGAACG
The DNA here is from genome assembly GCA_964559535.1 of uncultured Rhodobacterales bacterium. Classification (GTDB taxonomy): domain Bacteria; phylum Pseudomonadota; class Alphaproteobacteria; order Rhodobacterales; family Rhodobacteraceae; genus CAZLIC01. Next base: position 28,241 of record CAZLIC010000013.1, on the reverse strand, counting down.
CACCTACTGGTCCAAGCTCTGCCTGATCCAGGCGGCGCTGCCGGGCAAGACGGGCGATGCGGTGCTGATCGACCCCGTCGCGGGCGAGGGCATGTCGATGGAACCGCTGTACGACCTGTTCCGCCACGAGGCGACGGTCAAGGTGTTCCACGCCGCCCGGCAGGACCTGGAGATCTTCTGGGTGGAAGGCCGGGTGTTCCCGAAACCCCTGTTCGACACGCAGGTCGCGGCCATGGTCTGCGGGTTCGGCGAACAGGCGGGCTATGAAACGCTGGTGCGACGCATCGCGCAAAAGCCTTTGGACAAGACCAGCCGCTTCACCGACTGGTCGCGCCGCCCGTTAAGCGATGCACAGATGGAATACGCGCTGGCCGACGTGACGCACCTGCGGGTGATCTACGAAAGCCTGGCCTCGCAGATTGCGAAGAACGGCCGCACAGGCTGGGTGGCCGAGGAACTGGCGATCCTGACCGACCCCGCCACCTACACTGTCCACCCCGACGAAGCCTGGCTGCGCATCAAGACGCGCACGCAGTCGGGGCGGTTCCTTGCCATCGTCAAGGAACTCGCCCGCTTCCGCGAAGACTATGCGCAGCGCCAGAACGTGCCGCGGGCGCGGGTGATGAAGGATGACGCCCTTCTGGAAATCGCCTCGACCAAGCCCACCAACCACGAGGAACTGGGCCGGTCGCGCCTTCTCTTGCGCGAAGGGCGGCGGGGCGACATCGCCGACGGCATCCTGGCGGCGGTGAAGGCGGGGCTGGACATGCCCGCCGACCAGCTGCCCCGGCCCGAGCCCGAACGCGACATCGCGCAGGTGAACCCGGCACTGGCCGACCTGCTGCGCGTCCTGTTGAAGGCCAAGGCGGAAACGCTGGGCGTCGCGCCGCGGCTGATCGCGCCGACTTCGGAACTGGATGCCATTGCGGCGGGCGCGCGAAACCTGCCCTGCCTGGGCGGTTGGCGGCGCGAGGCCTTCGGCGAGGATGCCCTGCGCCTGTGCAAGGGCGAGATCGCGCTGACGGCGAAGGGGTCCGAGGTGCGGACCGTCCGGCTGAACCAGGACTGACCAAGAACCAGGACTGACCACGAACCAGGACTGACCACAAAAGTCTTGAAGCAAGACTTTTGCAAATTCCTTTCTTCAAGGAATTTGGTCAGCGCCCCGCTGTCCGCGCCGAATTCGCCCCCTGCACCGTGATCTGCCGCAGCGTGGCCAGCCGCGTGTTGCTCAGGAACGTGGCCACGATCACCTCGCGCGAACGCGGGGTCGAGGCAGGGAAGGGTTCCTGCGGCGGCGACACGCGGAAGTCGAACACCGCGGCCTCGGGGTCCTCGGTCGCAACCTCCACCAGCTCGGCCTCCCAGTACCCCTGCGTCGGCGGCAGGCCGGTGGCGCGCACGATGGCGCCGGTGGGGGTGCGGTCAATGGTCAGCCCGGTGACCTCGGCCACCAGTTGCCGCGGATCGCCCGGTTCGGCCGCGGGCACCGGCGCGGTGTCCGGCGCGGCGCGGCGAGACCGGCCGAACCAGTTGCGCGGGTTCCACCGCGACTGTCCGCAGGCGGCCAGCACCAAGGTTGCCGCAAGCCCCGCCAACACCTGTCTGCGCATCGTCGTCTCCCTGTTGCCCCTTGGCTAGCCCAAGGCGCGCGCTTTGGAAACCCGCCTGCTTTACCTTCGGCGCCGCTGACCCTACCTGTGCCCCCAAGCAGGAGCACGCCCCATGTCCACCCCCGCCTTCGACGACATCGCCGACACCTTCGCCTTCCTGGACGACTGGGAGGACCGCTATCGCCACGTGATCGACCTGGGCCGTGCGATGCCGCCGCTGGACGACGCCTTCAAGGTGCCCGCCTACAAGGTGACGGGCTGCGCCAGCCAGGTGTGGATACGCCCCGTGATCGCGGGGCAGGGGCCGGGGGCCACGTTCGACTTTCAGGGCGACAGCGACGCGATGATCGTGCGCGGCCTGATCGCGGTGCTGCACGCGCTGTATTCCGGGCTGACGGTGGCCGAGGTGGGCCGCGTGGACGTGCAGGCCGAACTGGGGCGGCTGTCGCTGGAGGAGCACCTGTCGTCGCAGCGGTCGAACGGGCTGCGGTCGATGGTGGAACGGATAAAGGAGGTGGCGGCGGCGGCGTAGGGTGGGCAATCTGCCCACGATCCGGCGGTGGTGGGCAAAGCGCCAGGCCACACTTCAGCGTGCCAATCTTGGGGCGAACAAGGTCAACTGAAGCTCACCCTACGTTCGCTGGGTCACCGAAAATTGGAAGTCAGAAACCAATTCAGACCTTTCCGAACAGCCCCTGAAATGTCTCTTCGGTCATGCAGAATATGTGCGGTTGAATGCCTGCCATGAACTCCCCGGGCGGACATTCAGGCCCAGGAGGCATTCGAACGAACGAAGGGTATTCGCTTTCGCGTACGTCCTGCCTGGCTTCGCAAGACAGCAAACCCATCGACAAAGCCAAAGCAGATACGGCACCAAACCTTACTCTCTCGATCGCAGCGGATATTCCACAATCGCGCCCGCCCCTACACCCGCTCCACCGTCACCCGGTCGGTGTAGAAGGCCAGATGCCCCGCAATCGCCTCGCACCCGGCCTTGGGGGCCTCGTAGGACCACACGGCGTTGGCCAGCGTGCCGCCCGGCGTGACGATGGAGTAATAGCTGGCGGCGCCCTTGTGCGGGCAGGTCGTGCTGCGGTCGGTGCGGTCCAGCATCGCCATGGCGATGTCCTCGCGCGGGAAATAGATCACCGGGTCGTATCCGCCTTCGGTCAGTTCCTGCGCGCGTTTGCTTTCGCCCAGCACGGCGCCCCCGGCGCGCACCACCCATGTGCCCGGCGCCGTGCGGATGCGGATGTGGTCGGCCATGCTGTCCCCCTGTTTTTGGCTAAAGTGGCGCGGTCGCGGCGAAAAGCCAGTCCCTTGCCGGGGCCGACACCCGGTCTGCCAGTTTTTCGCGCACCTGCGCGTGGTAGGCGTCCAGCCAGCGGCGTTCGGCCGGGGAAAGTTCGCCCGTCAGGATCAGGCGGCGGTCGAAGGGCACGACGGTGACCGTTTCGAAGGCGTATTGTGCCCGGTTGTCGCCCAGCGGCGCGGCCTCCTGCACCACGATCAGGTTCTCCAGGCGAATGCCGAAGGCCCCCTCGCGGTAGTAGCCGGGTTCGTTCGACAGGATCATGCCCGGTTCCAGCGGCACCTCGGAAATGCGGGAAATCCGCTGCGGGCCTTCGTGGACACTCAGGAAGGCGCCCACACCATGCCCCGTGCCGTGGTCATAGTCCTGCCCCGCGGCCCAGAGGAACTGCCGCGCCAGCGGGTCAAGGTCGCGCCCCGCCAGCCCCTTGGGCCAGCGCGCCCGGCTGATGGCGATCATCCCCTGCAGCACGCGGGTATAGCAGGCGCGCGCCTCCTCGCCCGGGTCACCGATGGCCACCGTGCGGGTGATGTCAGTGGTGCCGTCCAGATACTGCGCGCCGCTGTCCACCAGCAGCAACTCGCCCTCGCGCAACGGGCGGTTGGTGGCGTCGGTCACGCGGTAGTGCATGATGGCGCCGTTCGGCCCCGACCCGCAGATGGTGTCGAAGGACAGGTCGTGCAGGGCGTTGGTGGCGCGGCGCCGCGATTCCAGCGCGCGCACCACATCGATTTCGGTCAGCCCGCCCCTGGGCGCGGCCGTGTCCAGCCAGCACAGGAATTCCACCACCGCCGCCCCGTCGCGCAGATGCGCCGCGCGGGTGGCGGCGATCTCTGCCGCGTTCTTCTTCGCCTTGGGCAACCGGCACGGGTCGTCGCCCCAGGCCACCTCAACCCCCGCCTCAGTCAGTTCGCGGCTGATGGCCAGCGGCGCCGTGGTCCTGTCCACCCGCACCGGCCCCGGCAGCGTGTGCAGGGCGGGCACAAAGGCCTCGGGTGGGCGCAGGGTCACATGCCCGCCCAGATGCGCGCGCGTGGCGGCGTCGAACTTGGCGGGGTCGGTGAACAGCGACACGCGCGCGTCGTCGTGCAGCACGGCGAAGCCATGCAGGATCGGGTTGCGCGGCACATCCGCGCCCCGCACGTTCAACAGCCAGCACAGCGAATCGGGCAGGGTGATGACGGCGGCCTTCTGCCCGGCGCGGCGCAGGTCGGCGGCCAGGTCGGCACGTTTGTCGGCCGAGGTGCGCCCGGCCAGATCATCGGGGTGCGGGAAAGCGCGGCCCAGCGGCGCGGCGGGCTGATCGGGCCAGACCGCATCGACAAAATTCTGCGTGGCCGAAAGTGTTACGCCCGATCCTTCCAGCGCCGTCTCAAGTTTGGCGATCTCCTCCGCCGTGTGCAGCCAGGGGTCGAACCCCACCCGGCCCGCCGCCAGATGCGCGCGGATCCAGTCGCCGGGCTTGGTTTCGGGCCACGGCACCGGGGTGAACTCGGCAAGGTCCACCTGACCCTTCACCTGCGTGCGGTACCGCCCGTCGATGAACACCCCCGCAATGGCGGGCAGCACGATGCAGAACCCGGCCGACCCGGTGAAGCCGCTCAGCCATTGCAACCGCTCATCCCGCGCCGCCACGTATTCGCCCTGATGCGCGTCGGCGCGCGGCACCATGAACCCCGCCAGCCCTTCGGCCTCCAGCGCCGCACGCAAGGCGCGCAGGCGGGCGGCGCCCTGCGTGGGATCGGCGGTTGTGTCGAAGGTCTGGAACATGCTGCTACCTGATTGCCGGATCCACGGGAAAGCCCAATTCGCACCAGCGCTGCATCGATTGGATCAACTGGTATGGGGAGAAGGCGTCGACATCCCCCGGGGCATGATCCGGCTGGCCATATTTCCATTCGTCGAATACGAGTTTCTGTCCGAGAAGAACTTCGCCGCCCGGAAGCGCCGACCCGGCCTCCTGATGCAGCCAGTTCCGCAGGATCTTGAGTGCATTTTCCTGCTTGCCTCGGTGCGCGCTCGGGTCCCAGCCGTTGATGTCCGAGATCGCCCGCTGCAATCTGTAGGGGATTTCGTCCAGGACGAGAAACCGTTTCGTCGCAAGGTCGGCGCTTCCCGACGTTCTGTAGCCATGGTCTATCCCAAGTTCGAACGGCATGTTGAGGCGCGCGATTTCCCCTTTCCGGATTGCCTGACAACGGGACAGGTCATGAATGGAAAATCGGCACTCGCGCATGATACGGCAGATTCTGTCCAGCCGATTGTCCCCTGCATCGGCAGTCTCCGTGGCCAGGCGTGGCACTAGCCCGGCTCTCACGACGCAAAACAGCATCGCGTCCAGGATCGGTCGGTAGCGGTCATCGAAAGGACAATTGATGAAGACGTTCTCCGCGAACGGCAATCGATCAGCCCTCGGCCTTCACCGGAGTCTTGCCAAAGCTCTCATGCTCGCGGATGCGGCCGTTCAGGTCGTGGATGAACACCTCGGACCTTTGGTTCCGGGCGATGCCCCGCGCCGCATTGATGGCTTCGGCAAGAGTGTCATAGACCCCCGATGAACGGCTCGCCCCCACCCGTCGTACCGCCCAACGGTCGCCCGAGGGAATGACGTGTTGGTTCTTGCCGGTCATGCTGGCCTCCATCTGCGGTCACAATATCGGCGTGAAGCCGAGGCGCATCAAGTGAAGATTGCGGCTGATCCGATGGTCGGAATGTCAACTGCAGTTCTATCCCGCCCGCCGCATGGCCGCCTTGGCACGCTTCCGCGGGTCGCTTTCGAACAGGGCCGCCAGCTGTTCGGTCATCGCCCCCGCCAGCTGCTCGACATCGGTGATGGTCACGGCACGCTGGTAATAGCGCGTCACGTCATGGCCGATGCCGATGGCGATGAGTTCGACCGCGCGCTTCTTCTCGACCATGGAAATCACATCGCGCAGGTGCTTCTCAAGGAAGCTTGCCGCGTTGACCGACAGCGTCGAATCGTCCACCGGCGCACCGTCCGAGATCACCATCAGGATCTTGCGCGCTTCAGGGCGGCGGATCGAGCGGCGGTGCGCCCATTCCAGCGCCTCGCCGTCGATGTTCTCCTTCAGCAGGCCTTCCTTCATCATCAGGCCAAGGTTCGCCCGCACCCGCCGCCAGGGCGCATCGGCGGATTTGTAGATGATGTGCCGCAGGTCGTTCAGGCGGCCGGGGCCCGCCTGCCGGCCGGTGGCCAGCCACTTTTCACGGCTTTGCCCGCCCTTCCAGGCACGCGTCGTGAAGCCCAGAATCTCGACCTTCACGTCGCAGCGTTCCAGCGTGCGCGCCAGGACATCGGCGCAGATCGCGGCAATGGAAATCGGCCTGCCGCGCATCGACCCCGAATTGTCCAGCAGCAGCGTCACGCAGGTGTCGCGGAACTCTGTGTCCTTCTCCACCTTGAAGGACAGCGGCGTGGTCGGGTTCGCCACCACGCGGGCCAGCCGGCCCGCATCCAGGATGCCTTCCTCGCGGTCGAACTCCCACGACCGGTTCTGCTGCGCCTGCAACCGGCGCTGCAACTTGTTGGCCAGCCGCGACACGGCGCCCTTCAAGGGTTCCAGCTGCTGGTCCAGATAGGCGCGCAGGCGTTCCAGTTCCGGGGGCTCGGCCAGATCCTCGGCACGGATTTCCTCGTCGAAGGCCTGCGTGAACACCGTGTAGTTCGGGTCGGCATCGGAATAGGGCGGCGGCGACGGCGGTTCGGGCGGCGCCTCGCCGTCGGGAAGCTCGGCCTCCTCGCCCTGTTCCACATCGGCCAGATCGTCCTGCGACACCTGCGCCTGCGCCGCGTCCTGCTGTTCGTCCTGGGACTGTTCGGGGCTGGCGTCCGACTCGTCGTCCTGATCCTGCTCGTCGCCCTGGCTGTCGGGCTGGTCCTCGGCCTCTTCCTCGTCGTCGCCGCCCGCATCGTCCTCGGGCGCGTCGGGGTCGTCGCCCAGCTGGTCGCCGTAGCCCAGGTCGCGGATCACCTGACGGGTCAGCCGTGCAAAGGCCTGCTGGTCGGCCAGCGCATCGCCCACGCCATCCAGCGTGCCGCCCGCCTGCTCCTCGATGAAACCGCGCCACAGGTCCATCACGTTCTGCGCACCGCGCGGCATGTCGCGCCCCGTCGCCAGATGCCGCACCAGATAGCCCGCCGCCACCGGCAGCGGCGCGTCGGAAGCCTGGGTGATCTGGCCATAGCCCTTGCGGTCGGCCTCGCTGGCGATCTTGGCGTCAATGTTTCCGGCCGTGCCGGGCATGGCCCGCGCCCCCACCGCCTCGCAGCGCGCCGTCTCCATCGCGTCGAAGATGTCGCGCGCAAGCTGCCCGACGGGCTGGTACTTCGCGGCCACGCCTTCGTCGTGGAAGCGTCGGCGCAGGGCAAAGGCATCGGCCGTGCCGCGCGCCAGCAGCACCTCGTCGCGCGTCATGCGGCGGCTGACCTGCGGCAGGCGCACGCCTTCCTTGTTCATGCCCGAAGGGTCGACCGAATAGGTCACGCCCATGTCCGGGTCATCGGCCATGGTGCGCGTCGCCTCGGCGAGGGCCTTCTTGAACGGTTCGGCGGGGTTGTCGGTGGGCTTGGACATGGACGGGTTATGGAACATCGGGGGGCCGCGGGAAAGGGGGCAAGCGGGGGGCGAAAACGCCGCGCAGATCGGACTTTACGCAAGGGCAGGCGCGAGCCGCGACACTTTCCTGCGCGTCGGCGGCGGTTGTCCTTGAAATGAGGGGCGGAGTGTCGCAGATAGACGTCATATGGTCGCGTCAGACGGCCTGAATGGGAGGAAGGCTTTGCAGGGCTTGCTGGCGCTTGCCACCGGCATTGACCGGATCAGCCGTATTTTCGGAATCGCCGCGTCCGTGATCGGAACGCTGGCCTGTCTCATCAGCGCGGGCAACGCGCTGTCGCGCTATGCCTTTGACGCCTCGTCGAACGCATTTCTGGAAATCCAGTGGCAGATGTTCGCCGCGATCTTCCTTCTGGGCGCGCCCTGGGTGATGAAGCTGAACGAACATGTGCGCGTCGACCTGCTGTACAGCATGTACGGCCCCCGCACGAAGCTGAAGGTCGACATCTTCGGCTTTCTCTTCTTCCTGTTCCCGGTCTGCTTCGTGATGCTGGCAATGGCCTATCCCTGGGCCTGGAGCGCCATGCGCGAAGGCGAGATTTCGGCCAACGCGGGCGGCCTGCCGGTGTGGCCGGTAAAGCTGCTGCTTCCGCTCGGGTTCACGCTGCTGGCGTTGCAGGGGCTGGCCGAACTGATCCGCCGCGTGGCGGCCTTGCGCGGCGCGATCCACATCGACGTCTCCTACGAAAAACCCGTGCAATGACCGGAAGGCGCTCCTGATGCTCGAATTCGGTTATCTTGCGCCGGCGATGTTCGCGGGGCTGATCGTTTTTCTGCTGGTCGGGTTTCCGGTCGCCTTCTCGCTGGCGGCGCTGGGCCTGTCGTTCGGGTTCATCGCCATCGAGGTGGGCTACTTCGGGTTGCCCTTCCTGCAGGCGCTGCCTGCCCGCGTCTTCGGCATCATGTCGAACGACCTGCTGCTGGCCATCCCGTTCTTCACCCTGATGGGGGTGGTGCTGGAGAAATCGGGACTGGCCGAAGACCTGATGGAAGGATTCGGGCAGTTGTTCGGAAACTTTCCGGGCGGGCTGGCGCAGGCGGTCATCTATGTGGGGGCCATCCTTGGGGCGATCACCGGCACGGTGGCGGCCTCGGTCATTGCCATCGGCATGATCTCGATCCCGATCATGCTGAAGTACGGTTACGACATGAAGATCGGCACCGGCGTGATTGCCGCCTCGGGCACGATCACGCAGGTGATCCCGCCGTCGCTGGTGCTCATCGTGCTGGCCTTCCAGCTGGGCGTGCCGGTGGGCGACATGTACATCGGCGCGATCGGTCCGTCGGTGGCGCAGGTGCTGCTGTTCTCGGGCTTCATCCTGCTGGTCTCGATCTTCCAGCCGCACAGGGTGCCCGCCCTGCCGCCCGAGGCGCGCACGCTGCACGGCAGCGAACTGGCCAAGAAGCTGGCCTGGGGCATGGTGCCGTCACTGGTGCTGATCTTCCTCGTGCTGGGCACCATCTTCATGGGGCTGGCGACACCGACCGAAGCGGGCGCCATGGGTTCGGCCGGGGCGATCCTTCTGGCGGTGGCGCATGGCCGGTTCACCTGGAAGATGCTGTGGGAGGCATCAGAGGGCACGATGCGGATCACCGCGATGGTGATCTTCATCCTGATCGGGGCCACGGTGTTTTCGCTGGTATTCCAGGGGGTCAACGGCGGCAAATGGATCGAATACCTGCTGTCGCACATTCCCGGCGGGCGGCTGGGGTTCCTGATCTTCGTCAACATCTTCATCTTCTTCATCGCCTTCTTCCTCGATTTCTTCGAGATCGTCTTCATCATCATTCCGCTGCTGATCCCCACGGCCATTGCGCTGGACATCGACTTGGTCTGGCTGGGCGTGCTGATCTGCGTGAACATGCAGACGGCCTTCATGCATCCGCCCTTCGGGTTTGCGCTGTTCTACCTGCGCGGCATCGCCCCGCCCGAGGTGAAGAGCCGCGACATCTACCTCGGCTCGATCCCGTTCATCATCTTGCAGCTGATCCTTGTGGCGATGATCATCACCTTCCCCGGCATCGTCGACAGCTTCATCACCGAACCTGTGCTGCTGGACGACGCGGCGATCGACCTGCAACTTGAGGCGATCCCGATGCCCGATCTGGCGCCGCCGCCTCTAGACCTTGACCTTGGCCCGGCACCGGCCCTGCCGACGCCCCCCGCCAATCCGTGAACGACCAATCCTGATGGGAGGAAACCAATGAAAAGACGTAATTTCCTGACGACGGCCGCGCTCGGCACCGCTGCCGCGGGCCTGGCAGCCCCGGCCGTGGCGCAATCGGCGCCGAAGGTCAGCTGGCGCCTGACCTCGGGCTTCCCGAAGGCGCTGGACACCATCTTCGGTGCGGCGGAAGACTTCGCCAAGTACATCTCGGACGCCACCGACGGCAACTTCCAGATCCAGGCCTTCCCGGCCGGCGAGATCGTTCCGATGCCTGAAGCGGCCGATGCCGTGGGTTCGGGCACCGTCGAGATGACGCATACCGCGTCGTACTACTACTGGGGAAAGAACGCCGCCTATGCGCTCGGCACCGCCGTTCCCTTCGGGCTGAACGTGCGCGGGCTGAACGCCTGGAACTATGACGGCGGCGGCGTCGACATGATGAACGCCTTCTACAACAAGCAGAACCTGCACGGCTTCCCGGGCGGCAACACCGGCTGCCAGATGGGTGGCTGGTGGCGCAAGGAAATCAACTCGGTGGCCGACCTGGCCGGGGTGAAGATGCGCATCGGCGGCATGGGCGGCAAGGTGATGGAAGCGCTGGGTGCGGTGCCGCAGCAGATTCCGGGCGGCGAGATCTATCCGTCGCTGGAACGCGGCACGATCGATGCGGCGGAATGGGTTGGCCCCTATGACGACGAAAAGCTGGGGCTGAACAAGGTGGCGCCGTTCTACTATTACCCAGGCTTCTGGGAAGGCGGCGCGATGCTTCACTTCCTGATCAACCTGGACAAGTGGAACGAGCTTCCGGCCAACTACAAGGCGGTTCTGGAATCGGCTGCAGCCCGTGCCAACGCCACGATGCTGGCCAAGTACGACTACCGCAACCCGGCTGCCTTGCGCCGCCTGATTGCCGGCGGCGCGCAACTGCGCCCGTATCCGGATGATGTGCTGAAGGCGGCCTTCGAAGCGGCGAATGCGCTGTACGCCACGATCTCGGCCGAAAACGCCGACTTCAAGGCGATCTGGGAAGCGCAGACCGCCTACCGCAACGAGGCGAACCTGTGGAACCAGGTGGCCGAGTACACCTTCGATACCTTCATGATCCGCAACCGCCCGCGCGGCTGACCGGACCTGCCGGAACGGAAAGGGCTGCACCTTCGGGTGCGGCCCTTTTTCGTTGCAATGGGGCAGGGGGTCAGGCGGCGGCCTTCACTTGCAGCACGCGGGCCATCGTCTCGCCCATCGCGCTGGGGTTCGGCGCCACGGTGATGCCCGCGGCCGACAGGATTTCCACCTTCTCCTGCGCCGATTCGCCGAAGGCGCTGATGATCGCGCCCGCGTGACCCATCTTGCGGCCCTTGGGCGCCGACAGCCCGGCGATGTAGGCCACCACCGGCTTCGTCATGTTCCGCGCGACCCATGCCGCCGCCTCGGCCTCCTGCGGCCCGCCGATCTCGCCGATCAGCATCACCGCATCGGTCTCGGGATCCTGCTGAAACAGTTCTAGGATGTCACGGAAGGACGAGCCGTTGATGGGGTCGCCGCCGATGCCCACGCTGGTGGACACGCCGATCCCCAGCGCCTTCATCTGGCTGGCCGCCTCATACCCCAGCGTCCCCGACCGGCCGACGATGCCCACGCGGCCCGGCATGTAGATGTGCGGCGGCATGATGCCCATGAAGCCCTTGCCGGGGCTGATCACGCCCGCGCAGTTCGGCCCGATCAGCCGCATCTTGCGCGATTCAGGGTACCGGCGAAGGAACCGCTTCACCTTCATCATGTCCTGCGCCGGAATGCCGTCGGTCACGCACACGGCCGTGCGGATGCCCGCATCCGCGGCCTCCATGATGGCATCGGCGGCCATCGGCGGGGGCACGAACACCAGGCTCGCCTCGGCCCCGGTGGCCTGCACCGCTTGACGGACAGTGTCGAACATCGGGCGGTCCAGGTGCGTGGTGCCGCCGCGGCCGGGCGTGACACCACCCACCACATTGGTGCCGTGCTTGATCATGTCTGCGGCATGGAAGGCGCCTATCCGCCCCGACATGCCCTGCACGATGACGCGGGTGGTTTCGGTAATCAGGATGGCCATGTCGGTTGCTCCTCAGGCGGCTTTGCGGGGGCGGGCGGCCACGGCGGCGGCGGCCGCCTCGGCCAGCGTGTCGGCAGAAATCAGCGGCAGGCCCGACTGGTCGATGATCCGGCGGCCTTCCTCGACATTCGTTCCGGCCAGCCGCACCACCACGGGCAGCGTCAGGCCCAGCTGGCGGTAGGCGATCACCACACCCTCGGCCACCCAGTCACACCGGTTGATGCCGGCAAAGATGTTCACCAGGATCACCGACACATTTCCGTCGGCCAGAACCGTCTGGAACGCCTTCACCACCCGCTCGGGGCTGGCACCGCCGCCGATGTCCAGGAAATTGGCCGGTTCACCGCCCGCCAGCTTGATCATGTCCATGGTCGCCATCGCCAGACCGGCGCCGTTGATCAGGCAGCCGATATCGCCCGACAGGCCCACATAGGACAGGCCATGGTCGCCTGCCGTGCTTTCGCGCGGGTCTTCCTGGCTGCGGTCGCGCAGCGCGGCCACTTCGGGGCGGCGGAACAGGGCGTTGGTGTCGAAAGACATTTTCGCGTCGCAGGCCACCAGATCGCCCGCGCCGGTAATGACCAGCGGGTTGATCTCGACCATCATCGCGTCCATGTCGCGGTAGGCGCGGTAACAGGCGCGCAGCACTCCCACCATCTGCCCCACCTGTTTCGCGTTCAGGCCAAGGCCGAACGCCAGTTCTCGCGCCTCGAATTCGGCCAGTCCCACGGCCGGGTCCACCACCATGCGGCGCAGACTGTCGGGGTCGGTTTCCGCCAGATCCTCGATCTCCATGCCGCCATGGGCCGAGGCCACGATCATGATCCGCTCGGATTTGCGATCCAGCACAAAGCCCAGATACATCTCGCGCGCGATATCGGTCGCCTGTTCCACCCACACCCGGTACACCGGCTTGCCCTCGGCGCCCGTCTGTTTCGTCACCAGATTGCGGCCGAACAGCGTGGCGGCATAGGCGCGCACATCGGCCGGGGTCTTGACGACCTTCACCCCGCCCGCGGCCCCGCGGCCACCGGCATGGACCTGCACCTTCACCACATAGGGACCGTCGCCCAGCTCTCGCGCCCGGAACTCGGCCTGTTCGGGCGACCAGGCAAGGCCCCCCTTCGGCACCGGCACGCCAAAGCGCGCAAGAATGTCCTTGGCCTGGTATTCGTGGATGTCCATCACCTTCTCCGCTGCGCAAGCCCAAGAATTTTCTTCGAAAATTCTTGGGCGCCAAAGCCTAAGGATTTTCCGTGAAAATCCTTAGGCTCGCGGGTCTAAAGGTCTTCGCAGAAGACCTTTAGACCCTTCACCGTCCCGCGATCGCCTCGGCCATGGCCAACAGGTTCTTCGCCATCTTCTCCGACGCCGCGTCGATCATCTTGCCGTCCAGGCTGGCCGCGCCCTTGCCCTGCGCTTCGGCGATCTTCAGTTCTTCCAGGATGCGCCGGGCCTTGGTCACTTCGGCCTCGGTCGGGCTGAACACCTCGTTGGCCAGCGCCACCTGGCTGGGATGGATCGCCCATTTGCCTTCACAGCCCAGGGCTGCGGCGCGGCGGGCGGCATCCTTGAACCCCTCGGGGTCGCTGAAATCGCCGAACGGGCCATCGACCGCCCGCAGGCCATAGGCGCGGCAGGCCACCACCATGCGGGTGATGGACGCATGCCACTGGTCGCCCGGGTAATGCGGGTTCAAGCCGCCGATGTTCGTGGTGCGGGCGCGCATGCTGGCCGCATAGTCCGCCACACCGAAGTGCAGGCATTCCAGCCTGCCGCCGAACTGGGCGATGGCTTCGACATTCGCCATCCCCAGCGCCGTCTCGATCAGCGCTTCCAGCCCCACGCGGCTCGTCAGACCCTTGGCCTGTTCAATCTGGTTGGCCATCGCCTCGACCATGTAAAGGTCGGCAGGCACGCCCACCTTGGGAACCAGCAGTGTGTGAACGCGCGACCCGGCCTGTTCCATCACGTCGACGACGTCGCGGTACATGTAGTGCGTATCAAGCCCGTTGATCCGCACGCTGACCGTCTTGCCCTTGGCGGCCCAGTCGATGTCGTTCAGGGCCTGGATGGCGTTCTTGCGGGCCTGTTCCTTGTCGGGCGGGGCAACCGCGTCTTCAAGGTCCAGGAACACCACGTCGGCGGCACTGGCGGCGGCTTTGTCGATCATCGCCGGGTTCGATGCAGGCACAGCCAGTTCGGACCGGTGCAGACGCGCCCGGCGCAGGGGGTACAGGGTATGAGACATTTTCTTCCCGGATTACTCGGCAGCCAGGCGCAAGAGCGCCGGTTTGTTGCGGGCGGTGGCGAAGTGCGCTTGTGCGGCAGCCACGCCCGACCCGAATTCGATGTCGGCCCCGGCCTCGGCCAGCGCCATTTCGGCCACTGACAGCGCGGTCAGCGCCATCGCCTCGTTGAAGTCGCCCAGGTGGCCGATGCGGAACACCTTGCCCGCCAGCCGCGCCAGACCCGACCCGAAGGACGTGTTGTAGCGCTCGTAGCCGATCTTGATCACTTCGCGGGCGTCCACATCCGCCGGAGTGCGGATTGCAGTGACGGTGTCGGAGTACAGCGACGGATGCTCGGCACATATCTGCATGCCCCAGGCTGCCACACCGCGGCGCACGCCCTCGGCGATGCGGTGGTGGCGGGCGATCACGTTGTCCAGCCCCTCTTTCTTGATCCGGTCCAGCGCGGCGCGCAGGCCGTGCAGCAAGGGCGCGGGGGGCGTGTAGGGGAAATAGCCGGTCTGCGCGGTGGCGGCAAAGTCGGCGAACTCGAAATAGGCGCGGCGCATCGTGGCGGTTTTTGCCGCCGCCATTGCCTTGACGCTGACGCCCAGCACACCAAGACCGGCAGGGCACATCAGCCCCTTCTGGCTGCCGGTCACGGCAAGGTCCACACGCCAGTCATCCATGCGGAAGTCCAGCGAGGCAACCGACGACACGCCATCCACGAACAGCAGCGCATCGTGAAAGCATTCGTCCAGCGCCCGGCGCACCGCCGACACGTCGCTGGTCACGCCGGTGGCGGTTTCGTTGTGCGTCACGAACACCGCCTTGATCTCGCCCTTCGCGTCATTGCCCAGGCGGCGCACAAATTCGCTGACCGGCACGCCCGCACCCCATGGCACGTCGATCACGTCGACATTCAGGCCCAGGCGTTCGGCCATCTGCACCCACAGCGTGGAAAACTGCCCGTGCCGCGCCATCAGCACGCGGTCGCCGGGGTTCAGCGTGTTGGTGATGGCAGCTTCCCATGCGCCAGTGCCCGAACCCGGATACAGGATCACCGTGCCGGTCTTGGTGCGGAACACGTCCTTCAGGTCATTCAGGATCGACAGCACGAACCCGCCGAACTCCGGCCCGCGCTGGTCTTCCTGGGCCACGTTCATGGCGCGGCGGACGTCTTCTGGAACGTTGGTGGGGCCGGGAATGAACAGGTTGTTGATACCGGTGCGCATGAGATCCTCCGCTGGTTGCGATGCTGATGCCACCGACGGGCCAAGATGCAAAACGAAACCGGGTTCCGCTGTGAACGCGAAAGTTTACAAGATGCCGTATCTGTAATATTGTAAACGCAACAGACTGCTGAATGTGTGCGACCGTATGCCGAAAGCGCCCCAGAAAACCTTCATCGGCCCGCACCTGCGCCGCCTGCGGCAGGAACGTGGCGAAACCCAAGGCGGCATGGCCAAGGCGCTAGGGATCAGCCCGGCCTACGTCAACCTGCTGGAAAACAACGAGCGTTCCGTCAGCGTCGGGGTGCTGCTGCGACTGTTCGAGACCTACGGGGTCGATTGGCGCCAGCTGGCAGAGGATGAGGGCGCCCGCGAACTGGCCGACCTGCGCACCGCCCTGCAGGACCCGGTCTTCGCCGCCACCCGCCCCGACCTGCCGCAACTGCGCGCGGCACTTGTCCATGCACCGGGCCTTGTGCAGGCCTTCCTTGCCCTGCACCGTGCGTGGTCGGCGGCCAGCGACCAGCTCTTGACCCTGTCGGAAACCGGCACGCCCGACCTTGCGGCTTCCCCTGAGGCCGCGGTGCACGACGTGTTCCGCCGCAACCGCAACCACTTCCCCACGCTGGAAGAAGCGGCGCAGCGGTTCTGGGTCCGGCCGCCCGAACGCGACGAGGTCTATTCGGCGCTGAAGGCCCGCCTGCGCGACTATCTTGGTGTGACCGTGCGGGTGGTCGAAGTCGAGGCGCTGCCCGGCACGCTGCGCCAGTACGACGAGACGCGGCGCGAGATCCTGCTGTCCGAGGCGTTCGACCACACCAACCGCATCTTCCAGTTGGTCCACATGACTGCCCTTCTGGAACAGCGCGCCACCATCGATGCCATCGTGGCCCGCGCGGGCATCACCGACCCGCGCGCGCAGGGGCGGCTGCGGGTGGAACTGGCCAACTACTTCGCCGCCGCCGTGCTGATGCCCTATGACGATTACCTGCAGGCCGCCCGCGCCACCAAGTACGACTTCGACCGCATCGCCACCCGGTTCGGCGTCAGCTACGAACAGGCCTGCCACCGCGCCACCACGCTGCAGCGCGAAGGGGCGCAGGGCGTGCCGTTCTTCTTTCTGCGCATCGACAAGGGCGGCAACGTGACCAAGCGGTTCAGCGCCACAGGCTTTCACCTGGCCGAATACGGCGGCGCCTGTCCGCGGCTGGACGTGCACACCTCTTTCCGCACCCCCGGCCGCATCGTGCCGCAGTTCGTGGAAATGCCCGACCGCAGCCAGTTCTTCGTCTTTTCCCGCACGGTGGACCGGCCCACCTGGGCGCGGCACACGCAGGACAACCGGCTGGCCGTGGCCATGGGCTGCGCCATCGAGCACGCGCCCGAGGTGGGCTATGCCGAGGCCTTCACGCCGCGCGGCGCCCCCGTCACCCCCATCGGCATCAACTGCCGCATCTGCCCGCGCGCCAGTTGCGACCAGCGCGCGCACCATGCGGCGGTGCTGACCCAGCCGGTGGACGAACGCCGCCGCGGGGCCACCCGGTATGACGGGTGACCCGGCGCAAGGTCAGAAGCTGAAGTCGTCGGCCAGCGTCAGCAGGTCGAACACCACCGCCGAGCGCAGCACCAGAATGTCGCCGCCGCCGAAGTCCAGCGTGTAGGTGCGCCCGCTGGCCGCCAGCGTGCCATAGGTTGCCAGCACGTCATCGACGGTCAGACCGCCGCCCCACAGATCTTCGTCCAGCGTCACCCGGTCGACACCCTGCGCATAGGCCACAACGGTGTCCGCACCATAGCTGTCAAGGAAGACGAATTCGTCCTTGCCCTTGCCCCCGGCCATTGAATCGTTGCCCTTGCCGCCGTCCATCGTGTCATTCTTCAGGCCGCCGCTCAGGACGTCGTCATCCTTGCCGCCATCCAGCACATCGTTGTCCGCGCCCCCCAGCAGCACGTCGTTGCCCTTGTCGCCGGTCAGCGTGTCGTTGCCGTCATTGCCGGTCAGCGAATCGTCGCCGTCATCTCCGGCAAAGTCGTTGCCTTCGGCATCGCCGTTCAACGTGTCGTTGAAGTCGCTGCCGAGGAACCGCTCGATGTAGTAGAACCCGCCGGACCAGCCCGCCCCGGCATCATAGGTGCCCAGGTTGTTGCCGAACACGTTCATCGTCAGCGTCACTGCGGCCGTGGCGGTGGACAGGTCCAGCGTGTCGGTCCCGTCCAGGCCGTTCATCGTGTCGCTGCCCGCGCTGAGGATGAAAGTGTCGTCCCCCGGCACGATGCCGTCGCCGAAGAGGCCGTCGCCATACAGCGTATCGGTGCCTTCGCCGCCTTCCATCGTGTCGTCGCCGGCGCCGCCGTACATCAGGTCATCACCGTCGCCGCCATACATCACGTCACCGGCGCCCGCGTCTTCGGTCCAGTCGGCATAGGGGTTGGTGTCGCCCCAGATGGTGTCATTGTCATTGCCGCCCGACAGTTCATCGCCGCCGCCTCCGCCGATCAGGGAATCGTTGCCCGACGATCCGTCGATGGTGTCATCGTCGGCTTCGCCCGCAAGAAGGTCGTCGCCACCGCCGCCCGAAATCGAATCCGACCCGTCGCCACCCTTGACCGTGTCGTTGTCGGACCCGCCGTACAGGCTGTCGCCGCCCCTGGCGCCGTCCAGCCAGTCGGCGCCCGACTGGCCGTTCAGCGTATCCTTGCCATCGGCGCCGTGCATCACGTCATCGCCGTTGCCGCCGGTGATGCTGTCGTCGCCGTCCAGCGAAGACAGCGTGTCGCCGCCATTGGCCAGCGTCACGGTGTCGGCCGCGTCGGTGGCCCGCGCATCCTCGCGGTCGGTGAAGATGTAGCGCGTCACGATGTCGGAGGTGCCCTGCCAGGTCTGCCAGGCGGCCATCACGTCGCCGTTGTCCAGCGTGGTCAGGTCAAGGAAGCGGTTGATCCCCGACTGTTCGGCCAGATCGCTGACAAAGAACTCGTCGCCCAGAAGGTTGCCGTCCTCGTCAAGCCCGCGCATGACGTAGACTTCGCCGTTTTCCTCTTCTTCGGTCCACCCGGCATAGACGTGGCCATCGCCGCCCAGCGTGACCGCCAGATTGAAGCGCCGCCCCGTGGTGCCCTCGGACACGGTGAATTCGTCCGTCACCGCGGTGCCGCTGTTGCGGTAGATGCGGCCCACGATGCGCGCATCGCCCACGCCCACGGCGCCGGTCACCCCGATCGATTCCACCCACAGCGCCATGAACCCGCCACCCGGCAGCGCCACCACCTGCGTCTGTGCCGCATGCGTGTCGGGCGTGGTGTTCATCTGCGTCGGGCCGCCCGACAGCGTGCCGTCATCGTTCACCAGCTGGAAATAGGTGTCGGCCGCAATCGCCCCGGGGTCCATCGTCCAGACCACCGCCAGGCGGCCGCTTTCCATTTCGGTGATCCGCGGCCAGATCGGGGTTTCCGCCGCGTTGCCTTCGGCCACCACCACCTCGCCGCCCGTCGCCAGCCCCGCGGCATCATAGCGCTGCATCCGCAGCGACCCGTCGTCGCTGCTGTCGTACCACACCACCGCGAACCCGCCGTCCGACAGCGGCACCACCTGCGCGTCGCTTTGCCCGCCGGCCGTGGTGGTGTTCACCAGCGTCTCGCTGCCCACCGCCACGCCGGCCGAGGTGTAGCGTTGCATGTAGATGCCGCCGAACTCGCCGTCCTGGCCAAAGGATTCCCATGTCACCACGAAGTCGCCACCGGTCAGCGCGGCGATGTCGGGAAAGTCCTGGTTGTCGGCGGTGGTGGTGTTCACCAGGAACTCGCCCCCGGTGGGGTTGCCGCCGGCGTCGAACATCTGCGCATAGATGCCGCCCAGGGCGCCGTCCTGCTGCGACGACGACCAGGCGACGACATGCCCGCCACCGGCAAGCCCGGCAATTGCCGAGTGTTCCTGCTCGCCATCGGTATAGGTATTGACCGGGGTGACCGGAATCGGGGGTCCGGAAAAGGCCATGGCTGGCTCCTTGTCAAATATGGGTCAAAAGGCTGCGTTCAGTTGACTGATAACGCCAGGTAACCGTGGTTCCGCCGGTGTTGGCAAGCTTTTTCGCTCAGGGCTGATCACCCGCGCGGTGGCCGTCAACCGCGAACCCCGGCAGCAGCAGCCGGTCCAACAGGTGCGACAGATCCTCGATGGTTTCCGCCACCACATGCACCACGCCCGCCTCGCGCTGCAGCTTGCCCGTCACCCGCAACAGCCGCCCGGCAATCACCGCGCGGCGGAACCGTTCGTACACCTGCGCCCAGACCACCACGTTCACCGTGCCCGTCTCATCCTCCAGCGTCAGGAAGATCACCCCCTTGGCGGTGCCCGGCCGCTGCCGCAGCAAGACCAGCCCCGCCACCGCCACCCGCGCCCCCGCGGGCGGTTCATCCTGCTGCACGGCAGGCAGGCAGGCGGGCGGCCGCGGCCAGCCGCCGGGGCGGGGGGTGGGGTCGATCCAGTGGCGGGGCGCGCGGGGCGTGACCATGCGAACGAACATAGAACATCTGCGGAAAATGGGAACCCCCGTCGTTCCTGCCGCCCACTGGCATCCGCCGCGGAATCGTCCTATGTCCGTTACGGTTTCCGGCTGGGAAGGGCGAAGGAATGGCAAGGATCACCTATGTCGAGCATGGCGGGCGCGAGCATGTGGTCGAGGTGCCGAACGGCCTGACCGTGATGGAAGGCGCACGCGACAACGGCATCCCGGGGATCGAGGCCGATTGCGGCGGTGCCTGTGCCTGTTCCACCTGCCACGTCTACGTGGACCCCGCCTGGGTCGGGAAGCTGCCGAAGAAGGACAGCATGGAGGAAGACATGCTGGATTTCGCCTGGCAGCCCGACCCGGCCCGGTCGCGCCTGACCTGCCAGCTGAAGGTCACCCCGGCGCTGGACGGGCTGAAGGTCTTCATGCCCGAAAAGCAGATCTGATGCGCATCGGGGCGGCGCTTGCGCTGGCCCTGTCTGCGTCGCCCGCAGCGGCCTGCGCGATCGACCCCTACCTGAATTCGCCATTCCCAGAGTCGCTGGCGGTGGATGCCGACAGCCGGGGCGACATCGTGCGCGCCTGGTTCGCCGGGCCCAGCACCATCTACGACCACCTCGTCCTTGGGCGTGACAGCGAACCGGCGCTGCTGTTCGTGCAGCACCCGCCGGACGGCACCGACTGCGGCGCCGCCATCGCCGCCGGTGACGGGCGGGTGTTCGAAGACATTGCCCCGCGCCTGCATGACCTGAACGGAGACGGCACGAACGAAGTCATCGTGGTGCGCAGCCACATCGCCCGCGGCGCCCAGCTTGCCGTCTATGGCGTCACCGGCGGCAGCTTCGCCCTGCTGGCCGCAACGGCTCCTGCGGGCGCGCCCTACCGCTGGCTGGCCCCTGCCGGTGTGGGCGATTTCGACGGGGACGGGCGGGTGGAAATTGCCTGGGTACAGCGCCCCCACGCCGACAGGGTGCTGGTGATCGGGCGGCTGGAAGGCGCACGGATCACCGAAATCGCGCGGGCGCCGGGCTTTTCCAACCACCGGATCGGCGAGGATGCCATCACCGGCACCGTGCGCCGCTGCGGCAACGCCGACCGGCTGGTCCTGCCCGATGCCGACTGGCAACGCTGGCAAGAGGTGCAGCTGGACGGTGGGAAGATCGCCGTGCGCGACGCTGGCCCCGTCGCCCGCGCGCCCGGGGCGTGCGGCACCTGACGCGCAGGTGTTACCAAATCATGAAGACGGTCTTGCAAGCCATTGATTTCGCTTGACCCATGTTTTGTCCCACGCTGGGACGCAGGCTCAGTTCGCCTTGCGGGTGGGCACAAAGGGCAGGGGCGCCACCGGCACGCCATCCTCGATCAGCGCGCGCGCCTCGTCGGGCCTGGTCTCGCCCCAGATCGACCGTCCGGGCGCGTCCCCGGCATGGATCGCCCGCGCCTCGGTGGCAAAGCGCATGCCCACATACTCGGACTTCGCCTCGACCTCGCGCCGCAGCCGTTCCAGCGCCTCGGCCCGCGGGTCCGAGGGCGGGGCCGACAGCGGCCGCGCGTCATGCGTGGCAACGGCAGGCGCCATCAGCGCCTTGCCCACCTTGGCCGACCCGCAATCAGGGCAGGCCAGATGCCCGCCTTCCGCCAGCCGGTCAAACCCCGCGGCCGAGGGGAACCAGCTGTCGAAGCGGTGGTCATTGTCGCAGGCAAGCGTGTAGCGGATCATGGACATGGCCCATCAGGCATCGGCGGAACCTATGCAATACCCGCGGCGGTTCAAGCCCGTCTTTACTTTTCGGGGGCGAATCCGGCGATAAGTGCCGCAAGTTCCGGCTCATCCACCTTGCGGGCGGCCTTCTTGCGCGACAACCACTTGTGCCGACGCTCGTCTGCCTCGGGGAAAGCGCGGTCGCGCA
Source organism: uncultured Rhodobacterales bacterium (assembly GCA_964559535.1). Taxonomy (GTDB): domain Bacteria; phylum Pseudomonadota; class Alphaproteobacteria; order Rhodobacterales; family Rhodobacteraceae; genus CAZLIC01. The sequence goes on along the minus strand of CAZLIC010000013.1, from coordinate 6,538 downwards.
GCACGGTGTGCACCGTATACACCGCCACCACACAGGGCACCGACAAGGGCGGGCTGGCTTGCCTGTCCACCACCTTGTCGTAGGTGAAGACGCCCAGCGCGCGCGGCGATGCCACCCCACGTACCCCCGCCTCCTCCCAGGCTTCCTGCGCCGCGGTCTCCTCGGGGCGCAGGCCGGGCATCGGCCAGCCCTTTGGAATGATCCAGCGGCCGGTTTCGCGGCTGGTCACCAGAAGCACCTGCACACCGTCGTCGCCGTGCCGCCAGCACAGCGCGCCGACCTGAGTGCAAGGTCCTGCCTCCAGCCCCACGGGGCGGAAACTCTCTGACGGGCTGCGCTTCACGTCCTGTCCTGCCGTTTGCCTATTGTCCTGCATCGGTCGGGCGCTCTGCCTTCTTCCGAAAGGACCACTCGTATACCAATGTAGGCAGGATGCCACGCGCAGCCCGAGTTGCCCACAGGAAAGTTTGTCGACCTGCCGAATTGAACGGACCTGTCGCTGTGCTACCGTCCTTGCATGCAGGTGGAAGACGCATTGCGTTCCGTCCCCGGGGCGGCGCTGCGCCGGACGGCGCGGTTTGTCGGGGCAGAGATCTATCGCGGCTCGTCCTATGGCGGGGCGCACCCCTTGCGCATTCCGCGCGTCTCCACGGTGATGGACCTGTGCCGTGCCCTGGGCTGGCTGCCGCCCGACCGGTATGTGACCGCGCCGCGCGCCAAGGCGGCGGCGCTGACGGCCTGGCACACCCCCGCCTATGTGGCCGCGCTGCAGCAGGCCGAGACAACCGGCGAGGTGCCCCCCGACGTGCGGGCACGCCACCATCTGGGCACCCTCTCGAATCCGGTGTTCCCCCAGATGTTCCGCCGCCCGGCAACGGGGGCGGGGGGCATGATGCTGGCGGCGGAACTGGTGCGCGACGGTGGCATCGTGCATGTGCCGGGCGGCGGCACGCACCACGGCATGCCCGACCGTGCGGCGGGGTTCTGCTATCTGAACGATGTGGTGCTGGGCATGCTGGCGCTGAAACGGCTGGGGCTGGGGCGCATTGCCTATGTCGACATCGATGCGCATCACGGTGACGGGGTGGAGCATGCCTTTGCGGCGGACCCCGAGGTGCTGGTGATGTCGGTGCACGAGGAGTACCGCTGGCCCTTCACCGGGCTTCTGGCCGACGGGGGAGGCGGGAACGTGTTCAACCTGCCGGTGCCGCGGGGGTTCAATGACAGCGAAATGCGCGAGGTCGTGGACCGGCTGATCGTGCCGCGGGTCGCCGCGCACCGGCCGCAGGCCATTGTTCTGCAATGCGGATCGGATGCCGTTGAGGAGGACCCGCTGTCGCGGCTGGCGCTGTCGAACAACGCGCACCGCGGCGTGCTGGCGGCGCTGCGGGGGCTTGCGCCGCGGATGGTGGTGACAGGCGGCGGCGGCTACAACCCGTGGACGGTGGGGCGGACATGGGCCTGCATCTGGGCCGACATCGCGGGGTACCCAGTGCCGGACGTGCTGCCTGACGCGGCAGCGGCGGTGCTGGCGGGCCTGCGCTGGTCGCGGCGGCCACCTCCTGCGCGCAACCTGCTGACGACGCTGGCCGATCCGCCGCGCGAGGGGCCGGTGCGCGCGGTGATCCGCGAACGGCTGGAGGTTCTGGAGCGGCGATGATCCGTGCCTTTCTGGCCTTGCCGGTGCCCGAAGACGTGCGGTCGCGGCTGACGGTGCTGCAGTTCCTGCTGCCCCTGCCGCGGCGGGTGGAGCCCGCGGGGTTCCACCTGACGCTGAGCTTCATCGGGGAAGTACCTGACTCCGTTCTGATTTCCGTGGACGATGAAATGCGCCTTCTTCGGCAGGACGGGGTCGAGTTGCGGGTCGAGGGCGTGGGGATGTTCGGGGGGGCGCGGCCGACGGCGGTGTGGGCGGGGGTAAAAGGGGGGGAGCCGCTGGACCGGCTGCAGGCGAAGTGCGAGCGCATCGCGCGGCAGGCCGGGGCGCGGATCGAGGCACGCCGGTTCTTGCCGCATGTCACGTTGGGGCGCTTTTCCCCGCCGAATCCGGAAGTTGCACTGAAGCTTGAACGCGCGGTCGCAGCCGAGCAGGGGTTTCGCACGGGGCCGTGGGTGGCCGACCGGGTGGTACTTTTCCGGTCGATCCCGACCAAGGCGGGAAGCGTGTACGAGGAGATGGCCGACTATCCGCTGCGTGTGCAGCCAAGCCGCTGAGTCGGCGGTGGCGTCCCCGGCGCGGCGGCGCCTGCGCCGATCGGAGCTATGGCGCCGGGGTCAGCGTGGTGATGCCCACGGCAGCGGCGCGGGCGAGTTCGCGGTCAAGACTCATCGGGATGTATTCGCCGCGGCGCCACAGCTCGCCCAAGTCGTCATAGTGGCGCGACAGCGGGTGGCCGGACTGGCCGGTGGCGGTGATGAACACCGAGCTGTCCGGATCGGCGAAGTCGTAGACGCCGCGGTAGCCCGCGCCGTGGACGTTGAGGAAGGGTTCTGGGTCTTGCCCCGAGGTGCGGCCGCGCATCAGCGTGGTGTCGCCGCCGCTGGTGGACTGGCGGATGTTCACGAAGGGCTTCAGCGGCCCGATGTTGCCCAGCACGGGGTGGTCGTGCGTGGCCTGATGCGCATCGCCCCAGCGCCAGCTTTCCATGTTGTCGCCATACCTTTCGGACAGCCGCAGCAGCGCCTCGTCCAGCGCCTGACGGGCGATTTCGGGGCAGGTTTCCACGGCGGCGGACTGGATCACGTCACACCATGCGCCTGCACCGTTGGTGTTGTTGAAGACGCGTTCGATGAACACCGGGTCGACATGGGTGTAGTCGTTGGCCAGCGGCCCAAGTTCGTCGCGGATCAGCCGGTCCTGCAGGGCGCGCAGCCAGGCCTCGGTGATCAGCGGTTCGGGCAGGTGTTCGTTCATCTCGCCGTTCCATTCGGCCAAGAGCGCCAGTGCGCGCTGGCGGAACCGTTCCGGCGTGCCGTCGGGCGCCGGTTCGCCAGTGAACCACAGGTCGGCACCGATCAGCGGCAGCAGGGCGCGGGCGGTGGGTGAAACGGTATCCAACTGCGCCTCGATGAAGCTTTCGCGGGTATGGACATCGCGCGTGGCCATCAGCGTCAGCCAGCGTTGGATGCGTTGCGTGTCGCCCCACACGAAGGACTGGTGGCGCGGAAAGGGGGTGTCATGCGTCTTGTTGTTGGTGTTGCCCAGCAGGCCTGAGGCCGGATTGACCACGCGGAAATTGTCGGCATATGGAAATGTTCCCTTCCAGCGGTTGACGGGGTTTTCGCCAAGGGCGGGCAGGCGGCCCTGCGTCTGGTGTGAGGGGTCCCGGGCCGGGACGCGGCCGATGACGGCCAGCGCGATGTTGCCTTGGTTGTCGGCCACCATCAGGTTCTGCGCCGGGGCGATGTAGGCTTCCCCGGCGGCAATCGCCTCGGGCACCGTGGCCGCCCGCATGATGCGCATGGCCGAGGTCATCGAGGTGTCGGCAGGGTCAAGTGCGGTCCATTCCAGGGCGGCGACATGGCCTTCGGGCGTGACGGTGGACAGGTCATAGGCCGAGCCGGGCAGCACCGGCCCGGCATCGGACCAGCGCAGGGTGACGGTGACGGGATCGGCATCCTTGACGGTGATGATGGTGCGGCGGCTGACAAAGGGTTTCCAGCCGGTGACGGTGGCGTATTCGTCCGGGTTGTCGGGGTTCAGCCTCTCGATGACCACGTCCTGATCATCGACATAGGCGGTGGTCAGGCCCCAACCCAGCCGGTCGGACCGCCCGACGATGATGGCGGGCACGCCGGGGATGGTGCCGCCGATCACCCCGCCGGTGGAAAGTTCCAGCCGCGCCAGGTACCAGATCGACGGCGCGGTGAAGCCAAGGTGCGGGTCCGATGCCAGCAGTGTGCCGCGCGCGGCCGACCGGGCGGGCATGGCGGCCCAGGCGTTCGATGCTCCGGCAAACGGAATCTTGCGCACCGGCGACAGCGGATCGGTCCACAGCGCCCAGTCCTGCGGCTTCGCATTCGGCTCAAGGCCCGGCATCAGGTCGCCATAGCGGGCGGGGGCGGTGACGCCGGTGCCGGGGTCATCGGGCAGGATGTCGGCGAGCCGTTCGGGTGACAGCAGCAACGACGTGCGGGCGCGCAGCACCTCGGATTCGAGGTTCGACGACAGTTGCAGGGCCATCAGCTTGATGATGGCGATGCTGTCGGCGGGCTGCCAGGCGGCGATTTCGCGGGAGAACAGGAAGAACTCCGGGGCGCCGCGGCCGCGGGCACCGGCGTTGATCTGGCCGATCCACGCGTTGACGCCACGGGCATAGGCTTCGAGCGCCTTCTTCGTGTCGTCGTCCTGCGCGTCGACCGACGACAGCGCCAGACCGTAAAGGTCAAGCCGCCGCAAGAGTTCGTCGATGGGCAAGGTGCGTTCGCCGAACAGTTCCGACAACCGGCCCTGCGCGGTGCGGCGCAGCATGGTCATCTGCCACAGCCGGTCCTGCGCATGGGCGAACCCCAGGGCAAAGAACACGTCGTCGTCGGTGGCGCCAAAGATGTGCGGGACGTTGGCGTTGTTGCGCACGATGTCGACCGGAGCAGAAATGCCGGGCAGGGCGAAGGATTCGTCGTAATCGGGCAGCGAACGCGACAGGAAGTAGTAGCTGATGACCAGAAACAGCGTGGCAAGTGCCACGGCGCCCAGGAAAAGGCGAAGCGTCCAGCGGAAGAGGGTCAGCATGGGGCGGCCTGTACGGCTTGACGGCGGGAGTGGGGTGGATACCTAGTCGATCATGCAAGGGCAGGCAATCGCGGGGGGCGGGCATGGCAAAGGTGGCGTTTCTGGGCCTGGGCGTCATGGGATTCCCGATGGCGGGGCATCTGGCGGCCAAGGGGCATACGGTGACGGTCTTTAACCGGACCGGGGCCAAGGCGGCGGCCTGGGTGGAAAAACACGGCGGGCGGGCGGCGGGCACCCCGCGCGAGGCCGCGCTGGGCCAGGATTTCGTGATGGCCTGCGTGGGCAACGACGATGACCTGCGCGCGGTGTGCGTGGGTGTGGACGGCGCCTTTGCGGGGATGGACCCGGACGCGGTGTTCGTGGACCACACCACGGTGTCGGCCACCGTCACGCGCGAGTTGGCGGCGCTGGCGGGCGCGCGGGGACTGGGGTTTTTGGACGCGCCGGTGTCGGGCGGGCAGGCGGGGGCCGAGAACGGGCAGCTGTCGGTGATGTGCGGCGGCGACGCAGCCGATTACGCCCGGGCCGAGCCGGTGATTGCCGCCTATGCGCGGGCCTGCCGTCTGCTGGGGCCTTCGGGGGCCGGGCAGATTGCCAAGATGATGAACCAGATCTGCATTGCCGGGCTGGTGCAGGGTCTGGCCGAGGCGCTGGCCTTTGGCCAGAAGGCGGGGATGGACGGCGCGGCGGTTGTCGAGGTGATCTCGCAGGGCGCCGCGGGTTCCTGGCAGATGGCGAACCGTCACAAGAGCATGCTGGAGGACCGGTTCGACTTCGGCTTTGCGGTGGACTGGATGCGCAAGGATCTGGGCATCTGCCTGGCGCAGGCGCGCGAGATCGGCGCGGTGCTGCCGGTGACGGCGCTGGTGGACCAGTTCTATGCCGATGTGCAGGCGATGGGCGGGGGGCGAAACGACACGTCCAGCCTGATCCGCAGGCTGCCACGCTGATGCTGGAGAAACGGGAGGTCACCCGCGACACGCTGTGGCCGCTGATCCGGCTGGAGGTGCGGCCCGACCAGCGCGACCTGGTGTCGTCAAACATGAAGACCTTTGCCGAGTCGCCGTATGAGACGGGCGCCCATGTCTGGGGCCTGTGGGACGGCCAACAGCCGGTGGGGCTGATGGCCATGGTGCATCCCGGCGAATACCAGTACTTCCAGCCCGATGACGGACTTGACCGCGAGGCCGCCTATCTGTGGCGGCTGATGATCGCTGCGCCGTTCCAGGGGCGCGGCTATGGGCGGCAGGCCATTGCAATGGCGGTGGACGTGGCGCGCGCCTGGGGCTGCCCGCGGATCACCTCGGGCGTCGCCGCCGTGCCGCACAGCAACATGGGCTTCTACGAACGGCTGGGGTTCCGCTGGACCGGCGGCTTCGAGGAGGGCGAGAAGGTCATCACCATGGACGTGCCGCCCGCGATGCCGGATGCGTGATCGGGCTGGCGCCTGCCCGAAGCCACAACGCGGAATGCAATGTTTACCAATTAGTTAGGAACGCCGCGGCATCGGGTCGCGCAATTGCGCGTTTCTTGCAGGGCGACCGGCAAGTTCCGGGGGGTGCCCTTGCGGCCCCCGAAACGCACGACTAAGATTCCCGCAAGCAATACGGCGTATCCCCCCGGAAAGCACGAAAGGTACCCCTTCGATGCGCGACCCAGTCGATCTGTTCAGAAGCTTCATCATCCCCACGGTCGAGGAAACCAGCGCACGAGGGTCGATCCGCTATGACATCTTCTCGCGCCTGCTGAAGGAGCGGATCATCTTCGTCGCGGGCCCCGTGCATGACGAGATGGCGACGGTGATCG
>CAZLIC010000012.1:0-79228 GCA_964559535.1 uncultured Rhodobacterales bacterium | reverse complement strand
CGGAAGGGCCGCTTGCCTGTGGCGGACGGGTGGGGGCTGCGTCCCGGTGCGGCGGTGGCATGGTCACGTCCATGCCCCGTCCATTGGACGAGGATGACACGGGCGAAGCCTCAACCGCCTCGGGCGATAGCAAAGTGGCCCGGATGGCAATGCCGTTCCCGATTGCCCGGTCAGCCGTAACCGCAGTAGCGGGCGGGGCCGGATCGGGCCATGTCTGGACCGCTACCTGAACAGACACGGGAGGAAGATCGACCTTCGCTGCGACGTCCGCTCCGGCGGCCGTTTCGGTGGGCTTGCCCGGATCCCGCACAAGCCCGGCCCCGGCCAATTCGAACTGCAGCTGCAGCGCGAAATCCCCCGCGGCGGGCGCTACCGCATGTGTGGGGGCCGAAGGCAACGGATCTGCAGGCTGCGAGTTCACGGTGATCATGGTGTATCCACCCGGGTTCATGACTGCGGCTGCAAGTCTGATGCCAGATCACCGGCGGTTGCCCTGTTCCGGCAAGAGCGACATGGCCCGCGCCTCTCGCTCTGCCGCGTTCCGGGCGCGGTGCTGGTCGGCGGCTTCCTCCAGCTTGAGGCGTCTGTGCGTGTGAAGTTCCAGGGCCTGGCGCTGGACGGCGGCCTGTTCGGACTCAACGCGGCTCCGGTCGCGCTGGCGTTCGTGTTCGCTGGCAATGTCGAGCATCAGGCGGTGCCGGTTCTGCATGTCTGCGGCCGGGCGCGCACCGCCGGGGCCGGATTCGTGCAGGACGGCGGAAAGCCGGTTTGCCAGGGCGGTTGCCGCATCGGCGCGCATCTGCGCCGCGGCCGCAGCGGCGGCCGCGGCCTTGGCGCGCAACGCCTCGCGCCGGGCAAGCAAGACAAGAAGGCGTGACCGGTCGCTCACCCCTCGGCCCCGCGGATGAGGGCGAACAGCGCCTCGCGGCTGTCGGCCAGCGAGGCCGGCGTGTCGCGGTCCTGCGTGAGGAAGGCGCGGATCTGCGGCCAGTGCCGCAGCGCCGCGTCCAATGTCGTGTCCTGGCCAGCCGTGTGCCCGCCCATCAGCACAAGGTCGCGGTTGTCGAGATAGGCCGAGATCAGCGTCCGAAGGTGCAGTGCCGCAGCCAGATGCGCGGGGTCGGTCACGTCGGGCATCGTGCGGCTGACCGACTGTGTGAGGTCAATGGCCGGGTACATGCCCATCTGCGTCATCCGGCGCGACAGCACGACATGGCCATCCAGGATCGCGCGAGCGGTATCGACCACCGGGTCGCCGACAATATCGTCGCCATCGGCCAGTACAGTGCAGATGGCAGTGATGGTGCCCTCTCCGGCAAGGCCGGGGCCCGCGCGTTCGAGCAGTGCCGGAATGGTGGCAACGACCGAGGGCGGGTATCCCTTGGCGGTGGGCTGTTCGCCCAGGGCAAGGCCGATCTCGCGCTGGGCATGGGCGACCCGCGTGAGGCTGTCGAGCACCAGCAACACGCGCTGGCCCTGTGTACGGAACCACTCGGCGACCGAGAGCGCGAGCCGCGCCCCGCGCAGCCGCAACAGAGGCGAGCGGTCCGCCGGAACCGCCACCAGGCAGGTGCGGCCGCGCGATGGGCCGCTCATCAGGCTGCGCACGAAATGGCCGACCTCGCGCGCACGTTCGCCGATCAGGGCGATGACCACGACATCGGCGGCGGCGTGGCGCGCCATCATCTCGATCAGCACCGACTTGCCGACGCCCGACCCGGCGATGATTCCGATGCGCTGCCCCTCGCCCAGGGTCAGCGCCGCGTTGATCGCCCGGACCCCGACATCCAGCGCCGTGTCGACCGGTCGGCGCGCCAGCGGGTTGAGCTGGCGGCCGTTCAGCGGCCAGGATGACAGGCCGGTCGGTGAGGGCAGGCCGTCAAGCGGCCGCCCGGTTGCATCCAGTGCACGCCCCAGCAGGGCCGTGCCGACACCCACCTCCTGCCCGCCGGGGACCAGGCGTGCCGTCGCCCCGGCAATGATGCGCGCCTGGGGGTCGATGCTGAACAGAAGATTCCGTCCGTCGCGGAACCCGACGACCTCGGCCAGTGCGGTGGTGCCGGTCTCCGTCTCGACACGGCAAAGCGCGCCCGGGCTGGCCGGAAAGCCCGTGGTTTCGATCGTCAGCCCGTCATAGCGCGTCACTTTCCCGGCACTGTGCAGCCGGTGCGGCGGCACCTGCGCCAGATGCGCGACAAGGGCCGCCACCACCGGGCTGCCCGTCGTGGCGTGGCCGGTCATTCCGCGTCCCCAGAGGGCGGGTCGATCAGATCGGCGATCCGGATTTCGGCCGTCTGCAGATCGGCATCGCCGCGCTGCAGGCCGGGGTCGCCCACCAGCCGGGCCGCGGCCAGGCACGATAGATCATGCGCCACGGCACCGGTCAGCACGGGCAGGACGGCGGCAAGGTCGTCCGGGTGCAGGCGAACGGTCGTGCCGCCCGGATGGGCAGCCAGGCGTTCGGCCAGGCGGGCCACCCGCAGGGCGAACCCGGCCGGCGCGTGGTCGATGGCGACCCCGGCCCGCTCGGTGGCCAGGCGGAGGACGGCAGCATCGATGGCCTGCGCCAGAACGGCCACCTGGTCGTCCGAGGGCCGTTCAAGCCGCGCAAGGGCCGACGCCAGCGCCTGCGCGGCCCGGGCGAGGCCGGTGCGTTCCGCGTCCAGCTGGGCGGCCATCTCGGCACGGCCTTCTTCGCGCCCTGCGTTCCTGGCGTTGGCCAGCTGGCGTTCCAGGTCGGCGGGATCAAGGGCAAGGGGCAGGTCGGCAACAGGGGACGGCATGCGTTCAACGTCGGCCGTCCGGCCAGGCTGCGGCTCTTCGGCAACCCGGGGGGCCAGCGTCTCGGGCAGAGCCGAGACTTCGGCCGGTCTCTGGCGCGCCCGGGCGCTGCGCAGGTCGGCCGCCACCAGCGACGGGCCTGGCGCGCCGGTTGGAACGCCGGTTCCGCCGGGGCCGGAGGGAGGTTCGGACATCGGCCGCGGCCGTGTCTCTGCCGTCGGAGTGGGCAGGAACCGCGCCACGAATGCCTCCTGCCCGCCGACCTTGCGGTCGGCGTGAAAGCGCCGGGGGATCCTGTCGGCCAGCTTTGATCCGTCGGGCATTTCAGACCAGCTCCTCGCCGCCACGACCGGCCAGCACGATGGTGCCCTCGTCGGCCATGCGGCGGGCCGTGGCGACGATCTGCTTCTGCGCCTCGACCACCTCGCTCAGCTTCACCGGACCCATTGCCTGCATCTCGTCGCGCACACCGCTGGCGGCGCGGGCGCTGATGCAGGCCAGCAGCCGGTCGCGGACAGTTTCGTCGGCGCCCTTCAGGGCCAGCGCCAGCCTGTCCGGCTCGATGCCGCGCAGCAGGGTCTGCAGGCTGCGGTCATCGGACCGCACGAGGTTGTCGAAGACGAACATGTTGTCCTGGATGGCGGTCATCAGGTCCTTGTCGGCCTTGCGCAGGTCGCGCATGATCCGCGCCTCGGCCCCGTCGCGGGCGTGGTTCATGATGCGCGCGGCGGTCCGCACCCCGCCGATGCTGGACGCCGACGAACGTGACGAGCCCTGGAACTTGCGATGCAGCACCAGTTCCAGATCGCGCAGCGCCTCGGGGGGAACCGAGCCGAGCTGCGCTACCCGCCGCACCACATCGGGCTGCAGGTCCTCTGGCAGCAATGCCAGCACCTCAGCCCCCTGCTGGTAGGGCAGGCAGGCAATGACCAGCGCCATGATCTGCGGGTGCTCGTCGGCAATGGCATCGTGCACGGCCGCGGCATCCATCCAGTCCAGAAGGGCAATCGGCCGGTCGTCCGAGCCGGGGCTGATGCGCCCCAGAACGGATTGCGCGCGCTCGCCCCCCAGCGCCTGCGTCAGGATGCTGCGCACATAGTCGGACCGGCCAAGGGCCAACCCGTTTTCCCCGGCGACCTGGTTCAGGAAGCCCTCGACGATGCGGTCGACATCGCGGTCGGTCACGTCCTCGACGCCGTAGATGGCGGAACCAAGCTGCTGGACGGCCGCAGGAGGCAGATGGCGCAGCACGGCCGCCGCCGCGTCCTCGCCGAAAAGCAGCATCAGCACGGCCGCATCGAACGTGCCGGGTCCTGCTGGGGGCTGGGCGGTTGCCATGGCGAAACCCTTCAGAGCGGCGTCGGCGTGTCGGACTTCAGCATGCGCTGCAGCACGGCGGCCACGCGCACCGGGTCATCGGCGGCAAGCTGGCGCAGCACGGTCTGCTTCTCGGCGCGGCCCGCCCGTGCACCGACAACACTTGCCGCAAGTTCCTTGTGGCGCCGGTCCAGCCGGGCCTCCACATCATCCAGTGTCTCGCCCTCGGCCACCTCGACGGTGCCTGCTCCGCGCAGCGCGGGTCTGGGGTCGGCGGGCCGCAACTGGCGCAAGAGCAGGGGACGCAGGACGCCAAGCCCGACGACAAGCAGCACGATCACCAGCCCGATTTCGCGGACGGTTCCCGGCAGCCAGGACAGGTCGGTGGGCATTTCGGCTTCGGCCATCGAGATGGCGAAGGGCTGGGCGATGACGGTCACGCTGTCGCCGCGCTCGGCGTCGAAACCGATGGCCGTTTCGGCCAGCCGCTGCAGGTTCTGCAAGAGCTCCGGGGTGATCGTCGGGGCCAGGGCATCCGCCGCCGCGCCTTCGGCGGCTGCAGCCGTGCCGCGCACGGCAATGGCCGCCGAAACGCGGCGGACTCCGCCGGTTTCGGGGCGTGTCTTGGTGACCGTGCGGCTGACCTCGAAGTTGCGCACGATGCCGGATGAGCGGGTCTGCAGTGGTGCGGGGGAAGCCGCGGCGGGCGGCTTCTCGGTGAGTGTGGCGTTGGCAGGAGGCGTATTGGCCAATGCGCCGGGAATTCCGCCCGCGGGGGCATCGCGGCTTTCCGAGGTTGTCGTCTGTTCGCTGCGCAGCGTGTTACCCTCGGGGTCGACGCGTTCCTCGGTCAGTTCGGTCACCGTGAAGTCGACGTCCGCGGTAACCTCGACCGACAGGTTGCCCATGCCGACGATCGGGGTCAGGACCGCCTCGATCCGGCGGCGCAGCAGGGTTTCCACCTCGACCCGGTGGCGCAGCTGCCGGTCGCTGAGACCCGACTGCGGGTCTTCGTCATTGCGCGACAGCAGGCGCCCCGTCTGGTCGACAACGGTCACGTCCTGCGGCGACAGGCCCGGGACCGAGGCCGCCACGAGCTGCACGATGGCGCCGACCTCGCGGTCGGCCAGATTGCGGCCCGGCGCCAGCGAGACAAAGACCGAAGCGCGCGGGGCGTTGTCTTCGCGCAGGAAGGCCGTGCGTTCCGGCAGGGCCAGGTGCACGCGGGCCCCATCGACACCGTCGATCTCGGCAATCGTGCGGGCAAGATCAAGTTCCTGTGCCTGCCGCAGGCGCGTCGTCTCCAGCGCGCGGCTGGCGCCGACAGGAAGCTCGGACAGAATCCGGTTTCCGTCCGGGGCGGCGGTCGGCAGGCCCTGGGCCGCAAGCGCCATGCGCGCCCGGTAATAGTCATCGGCGGGCACCGTCACGGCACCTGCGCCGGGGTCGACACGCACATCGAGGCCCGCCGCCGTCAGCGCCTCGACCACGCGCGCCTTGCCCGCCTCGTCAAGCTGCGGAAACAGCGTGGCCCTGGGCGCTTCGTGAAAGACCATCCAGGCCCCGATCAGGACCGCAATCACCGAAACGGTGACCATGGCAGGCAGCGCGCGCCGCACCGCCGGGTCATCGGCAAACCGGCGCAGACGGTCGCCCATGCGCTGCATTCCGGCAGGGGCCGGGAAGGCCTGGGCCTGCTTTGTGTCGGGTTTCTGGGCGGGAAATGACGTCATATTGTCGGGCCTGCTGGTCCTGGCGGTTCAGTTCAGATCGGCATGTTCATGATGTCGCGATAGGCGGTGATCGCCTTGTTCCGCACGTTCAGCGCCAGCTGGAACCCAAGCGAGGCGACCTGCTGGTCGATCATGACCGCGGCAAGGTCGGTACGCAGGCCCGCTTCCCATTCGGCGGCCGAGGTGCGGGCCTGCCGCTGCGCATCGACCAGCGCGTCAAGCGCGGAGTCGATGCGCGTGCCGAAGTCGGTGGCCGAGGAAGCCTGGCCGGGCATGAGGACGATGGGCTGGCCAGGCGCGGTGACGCCGACGCTGCGCGAGAGTGGAGAGATGTTCATGACTGAACTCCGTCAGACCGCGAGGGCGAGAACGGGAGCGGCTGTCGGCGGCATGCCGCGGCCCACGTCGAAGACGATATCCGATGCGCGGATCGTCGGTTCGTCAGCCAGGACCAGCGCGCGTTGCACCACGTTTTCAAGTTCGCGCACGTTGCCCGGCCAGTCATGCGTACACAGCAGCGCAAGCGCATCGGGCGCGAAGAGCGGCGGCACGACCGCGCCGGCATGCCGACGCAACAGGGCCACGGCCAATGGCGCGATGTCCTCGCGCCGCAGGTTCAGCGGATGCGTCTGCAGGGGAAAGACATTGAGCCGGTAGAACAGGTCTTCGCGGAAGCGGCCGCTGCGCACTTCGGCCGCCATGTCGCGGTTGGATGTGGCGATGATGCGGATGTCGACGCCGACGTCGGCCGAGGCACCGAGAGGTGAAACCTGCCGTTCCTGGATGACCCGCAGCAGTTTGGCCTGAAGGCCAAGCGGCATTTCCGATATCTCGTCCAGCAGCAGCGTGCCGCCTTCTGCCGCGCGGATGAGACCGCGGTTGGCGACGTTGGCGCCGGTGAAGGCGCCCTTCTCGTGGCCGAACAGCATGGCTTCCAGCATGTTTTCCGGGATGGCGGCGCAGTTGATGGCCACGAAAGGTCCAGCCGCGCGGCGGCTGCCAAGGTGGATGGTTCTGGCCAGAACCTCTTTTCCGCTGCCCGTCGGGCCGTTCACGAACACCGTGACGTCGGACCGCGCCACCCGCAGGGCCAGATCGACCAGCGCGCCGGTTGTCGGCGCGGCAGCCACCATGGGGCGGATCGGGGTGGCAATCATGTCGGCCAGCAACAGGATGCCCGTGTCGGGGTCTGCGGGCCTTCTGTGGCGCGACGGCAAGGCGACATGCACATGCCGCCCGCCCTTGTCGGTGTCGAAGGACAGGGCGGGCGCGCCTTCCTGAACGGTGATCAGCGACCGGATGCCGCTTGCGCGCGCCATGTCGACCGCATGCCGTGCCGCCGCCCCATCGCGTGCGGCGGACACCAGGGTGCTTGCGCCTGCGGCTGCCGTCTGACCGCCGATGGAATGTGGTACCCGGCGCCTCGCCAGAATTCCGGACAACTCGTCAGCGCAGGCGAGCCCGGTGTCATGGATATGGACTGTGGTCATGCGCGTTCCTTTGCTGCAACCGAAGAAGCAGGGGCAGGATTCGTGCCACCCTTGGCCTTGATGAAAAGATTCACGCAGGTCAGGGGCTTGGCATACCGCTGCGCGCCTGGCCGGTGTCGGGGTTCCGCCACAGGTGCCGTGCGGGCATTGACGCCGACGGACTTTTGACAGGACGGCGCTGCCGCTTCGACGGCCGGGAGGGTGTTCCCGCCGACGCGCGTGACACGGGAACGATGGCGGGGAAGGTGCGGCCGCGAAAGGATCGACCGGCCGGATGGCGACCCTCGGCCAGACTTAGAACCGTTCCGGATCATTGACACCCGGGGCTGGCGGGCGCATATCCGAGTGAAGCCGTCGGAGACCGCCATGTTCATTCAGACCGAGTCCACCCCCAACCCCGCGACGCTGAAGTTCCTGCCCGGGCAGACCGTGCTGGAGGCCGGAACCGCCGATTTCCCGAATGCCGACACTGCAGCGAAGTCGCCCTTGGCCCGGCGCATCTTTGCCGCGGGGCCGGTCACCGGGGTATTCCTGGGCACAGACTTTGTCACCGTGACCAAGGCCGAGGGCACGGACTGGGCGCATGTGAAACCGGGCATCCTGGGCGCGATCATGGAACATTTCCAGTCCGGCGCGCCGGTGATCGAGGGCGAGGCGGGCGGCGGCCATGCCGAACATGTGGGTGAGGATGGCGACATCGTTCGCCAGATCAAGGAATTGCTGGATACCCGCGTGCGCCCCGCCGTGGCGCAGGACGGCGGCGACATCACCTTCCACGGCTTTGACCGCGGCGTGGTCTACCTGCACATGCAGGGGTCCTGCGCGGGCTGCCCGTCCAGCACGCTGACGCTGAAGATGGGCATCGAGAACCTTCTGCGCCACTACATTCCGGAAGTGCGCGAGGTTCGGCCGGTTGCGGCCTGAGCGCCTGATCCTGGGGTTTGACACGTCGGCGGCGCATTGCGCCGCCGCTTTGCTGTCGGGCGACCGGGTGCTGGCAGCGGCCGAAGCGCCGATGGCCACGGGACAGGCCGAGCGGTTGGTGCCGCTGCTGGCAGTGGTGCTGGCGGCAGGCGGGGTGGCCTGGCGTGACCTTTCGTTGCTGGCGGTGGGAACGGGTCCCGGCAACTTCACCGGCGTGCGCATTGCCGTGGCGGCGGCGCGCGGGCTGGCGCTGGGGCTGGGCATCCCGGCGGTGGGGGTGACGCGGTTCCAGGCTCTGGCGCTGGGGCTGGACGGGCCGCTGACGGTGGTGGAGGACGCGCGGCGCGGCGAGGTCTATGCGCTGCGACTGCCGGGCGGAGTGCCCGCGTTGATGGCGATGGACCAGGCGGCCGGGCTGGGCGGTCCGTTTGTGGGGTCGGCTGCACAGGGGATGGGGGGGGCAGTGCTGCAACCGCGATACCCGCTGACCGAGGCGATTGCGCGGGTTGCGGCCGCAACCGACGCCGCGCCGCGCCCGGCGCCGTTCTACCTGCGCGGCGCCGATGCCGCGTCGCCTGCTGACCCGCCACCGGTGATCCTGCCGTGACGCCGACCGACCTAGCCGCGATGCATGCCGCGGCGTTCACCGTACCGCGGCCGTGGTCGGCGGACGAATTCTCCGCCCTGCTTGCTGATCCTGCCGTGTTCCTGGTGGAGAGTCCGAGGGGGGACATGCCCCCCGGACCCACCGCGGGAGTTCTGGCCCAAGGTGGAACGGCAGGGTTCCTTCTGGGGCGTGTGGTGCTGGACGAGGCGGAACTGCTGACGGTGGCGGTGCGGCCGGCGGCGCAGGGCCGGGGGATCGGCGGGGCGCTGGTCGCGGCGTTTCTGGCGCGGGCCGCCGCGCGCGGGGCAGGCCGCGCGTTTCTGGAGGTGGCGGAGGACAACGCCGTGGCCCGGGCGGTCTATGCGCGCGCGGGGTTTTCTGCTGTGGGGCGGCGGCGCGGATACTTCCGCGCGCCCGGCGGGCGCCGCATCGACGCGCTTGTCATGGCGCGTGACCTGCCGGTTTCCTGACCAACAGATAAAATTCCGCCGCAGCTTCACGCAAATTCCTGTTGACCCTATCCGTCAAAGGCGCCCTAGATGGGACACGAACCGGCTGCCGGGCGGTCCCTTGGGGTGGCCCGGACGGTCGGCGCAAACCGATAGAACAAAAGCAACCGGGAGACTTCCATGACCCTTCTGAAAACCCTTGCGGGGGCCGCGGCCACCTTGGCGCTGGCGGCCGGTATGGCCTCGGCCGATCCGGCCATCATCTTCGACCTGGGCGGCAAGTTCGACAAGTCGTTCAACGAGGCGGCCTTCAACGGTGCCACCCGCTGGGCGACCGAAACGGGCGGCACCTTCAAGGAAATCGAGATGCAGTCCGAGGCCCAGCGCGAGCAGGCGCTGCGCCGTCTGGCCGAGGCCGGTGCAAACCCCGTGGTGATGACCGGCTTCGCCTTTGGCGACGTGTTGGGCAAGGTGGCCCCCGACTTCCCGGACACCAAGTTCGCCATCATCGACATGGTCGTGGACGCGCCGAACGTGAAGTCGGTGGTGTTCAACGAGCATGAGGGCAGCTTCCTGGTGGGCATGATGGCCGGTCTGGCCTCGAAAACCGGCACGGTCGGCTTTGTCGGCGGCATGGACATTCCGCTGATCCGCAAGTTCGGTTGCGGCTATGCGCAGGGCGTGAAAGCGGTGAAGCCGGATGCGACCGTGATCATCAACTTCACCGGCAACGACCCCTCGGCCTGGAACAACCCTGTCAAGGGCGGCGAAATCGCCAAGGCGCAGAAGGCCAGCGGTGCAGACGTGATTTATGCCGCCGCGGGCGGCACCGGCATCGGCGTGCTGCAGGCGGCGGCGGACGAGGGTATCCTGTCGATCGGCGTCGACAGCAACCAGAACTACATGCACCCCGGCAAGGTGCTGACCTCGATGCTGAAGCGCGTGGACAACGCGGTCTACGAGGCGTTCAAGGAAGGCGTCGACCTGAAGCCCGGCATCAACGTGATGGGTCTGTCGAATGACGGCGTGGGCTATGCGCTGGACGACAACAACGCGCCGCTGGTGTCGGCCGAGATGAAGGCCGCGGTCGACAAGGCGGCCGAGGACATCAAGTCGGGCGCGCTGGCCGTGCACGACTACATGAGCGACAGCACCTGCCCGGCCGCCACGTTCTGATGGTCACGGATGTGCAAATTGCGGGGGGGCGGTCGGCAGCGGCCGCCCCCTTTGCCATCGAGTTGCGCGGCATTTCCAAATCCTTCGGCCCGGTGCAGGCGAACAAGGACATTTCCATCCAGGTGCCCCGCGGCACCATCCACGGCATCATCGGCGAGAACGGGGCGGGCAAATCGACGCTGATGTCGATATTGTACGGCTTCTACCGCGCCGACAGCGGCGAGATTCTGATCGGCGGCAAGCCAACCGCCATTCCCGACAGCCAGAGCGCCATCCGCGCCGGCATCGGCATGGTGTTCCAGCATTTCAAGCTGGTGCAGAACTTTACCGTTCTGGAAAACATCATCCTGGGCGCCGAAGAGGGCGGTCTGCTGGCGCCCTCGCTGGCCAAGGCGCGCAAGGTGCTGGGCGATCTGGCGCGGGAATACGAGCTGGACGTCGATCCCGACAAGATGATCGAAGACCTGTCTGTCGGCCACCAGCAGCGCGTGGAAATCCTGAAGGCGCTGTACCGGCAGGCCGATATCCTGATCCTGGACGAACCCACCGGCGTGCTGACCCCCGCCGAGGCCGACCACCTGTTCCGCATCCTGCGGGGCCTGCGCGACCAGGGGAAAACGATCATCCTGATCACCCACAAGCTGCGCGAGATCATGGAGACGACTGACAACGTGTCGGTCATGCGCCGCGGTCAGATGGTGGCCACGGTAAAGACCGCCGAGACCAGCCCCGAGCAACTGGCCGAGCTGATGGTGGGCCGCAAGGTGCTGCTGCGGGTCGACAAGAAACCCGCCACCCCCGGCAAGGCGGTGCTGGATGTGCGCGACCTGCGGGTGCGCGACGGCGCGGGGGTCGAGCGGCTGAAGGGCGTGAGCCTGACCATTCGCGCGGGTGAAATCCTGGGCATCGCCGGGGTGGCCGGGAACGGGCAGACGGAACTCTTGGAGGTGTTGGGCGGCATCCAGCGCGGTACCGGCACGGTCACGATGAACGGCACGACGCTGGACCTTTCGGGGCCGGACGGGCAGGGCCGCCGCGCCATGGGCATCGCCCATGTGCCCGAAGACCGGCAGGTGCTGGGCCTGATCATGGACTTTGCCGCATGGGAAAACGTGGCCTTCGGCTATCACCACGCGCCGGAATACCAGAAGAACGTGCTGTTCATGGACAATGCCGCATTGCGGGCCGACTGCGCGAAGAAGATGGAGACCTTCGACGTCCGCCCGCCGATTCCGGCGCTGTCGGCCAAGAATTTCTCGGGCGGGAACCAGCAGAAGATCGTGGTGGCGCGCGAAATGGAGCGGAACCCGGATCTTCTGCTGATCGGCCAGCCGACGCGGGGCGTCGACATCGGTGCCATCGAGTTCATCCACAAGCAGATCGTGGCGCTGCGTGATGCAGGCAAGGCGATCCTGCTGGTCAGCGTGGAACTGGATGAAATCATGAGCCTGTCCGACCGCATTGCGGTGATGTTCGATGGCCGCATCATGGGCGAGCGTGACCCAAAGGATACGGACGAGCGGGCGCTGGGCCTGCTGATGGCTGGGGTAGGGGGCTGACATGGCATCCGGTCGCATTCCGGCCTGGGCCGACGTGGCGCTGGTGCCTGCCATCAGCCTGGCACTGGCCTTCCTGATTTCGGCCGTGGTGATCTGGGCCATCGGCGAGAACCCGGTCGATGCCTTGTGGATCATGGTCGAGGGGTCGCTGATGTCGTCCTACGGCTGGGGCTACACGCTGTACTACGCCACGAACTTCATGTTCACCGGGCTGGCGGTGTCGGTGGCCTTCCACGCCGGGCTGTTCAACATTGGCGGCGAGGGGCAGGCGACGCTGGGCGGCCTTGGCGTGGCGCTCGCGTGCCTGTTCATCCCCTGGCCGCACTGGTCGATTGCGCTTCTGGCGTCCGTGCTGATGGCGGCGGCGTTTGGCGCGCTGTGGGCGGCCTTGCCCGCCTATCTGCAGGCGAAACGCGGCAGCCACATCGTGATCACCACGATCATGTTCAACTTCATCGCCGCCGCCGTGATGAACTACGTGCTGGTCAACATGCTGCGCCCCGAAGGCAGCATGGACCCGGCCAGCGGCACCTTTCCCGAGGTGACGAACCTGCCGGGCCTCCACGCCGTGCTGGGCGTGTTCGGCATTCCGTTTTCGGACAAGACACCTGCCAACATCACGCTGCCGCTGGCGCTGATCGCCTGCGTTGGCGTCTGGGCACTGATCTGGCGCACGCGGCTGGGCTACCAGATCCGCGCCTTTGGCAAATCGGAAAAGGCCGCCGTCTATGCAGGCATCTCGCCGGTGCGGATCACCATGTATGCCATGCTGATCTCGGGCGGGCTGGCCGGGCTGATGGCCGTCAACACCGTGCAGGGAGAGGCGAACCGGCTGCTGTTGAACAGCGTGGAGGGGGCGGGCTTCATCGGCATTGCGGTGGCTCTGATGGGCCGTTCGCACCCGTTCGGCGTGTTTCTCGCCGCTGTCCTGTTCGGCTTCCTTTATCAGGGCGGCGCAGAACTGGCGCTGTGGACAAAAATTCCGCGCGAACTGATCACCGTGATCCAGGCGCTGGTGATCCTGTTCACCGGGGCCTTGGACAACATGGTGCGCCGCCCGGTGGAAGCCATCTTTGCCATGGCACGGAAGGGGTAGGGCAATGGCGGGCCCGTTTCGGCTGACAAAGGAAGACGGCGCCGATCTGGCCTTTGCGCTGGCCTGCAAGGATTGCGGGGCGGTCAGTCGGGATGAGCTGGTGGACTGGGTCTACCGGGTGATCGAACTGACTGACCCGGCCGATTTGCCATCCCACATGTTTCTCCTGCTGGATGCGCTGGCCGACACCCGCCCAGACCGCGTCAACCAGACCGCGAAGATGCTGCCCTTCAACCCGTCGGACCCCGATCTGCGCGCAAAGGCGCTGGATGCGCTGGCCGGCATTGCCCATGTGCGCGGCGAAGGTCCGACCGACACGATCAGCCGCGCGGGCGCGCTGGCCGCGCTGAAGGCGCAGACCTGGGTGATGCGGCGGTTCCGCGAACAGTTTCCCTTCATCGACCTGCCCGCCTTCGCGGAGAACTTCTGATGGAAAGCTTCGCCACGCTGATCCAGGTGCTCGATTCGGCCCTGCGGCTGTCTACGCCCCTGATCCTGGCCTGCCTGGCCGGGCTCTTCTCAGAGCGCGCAGGCGTCTTCGACATTGGCCTCGAAGGCAAGATGCTGGCCTCTGCCTTTCTGTCGGGGGCGATAGCGGCCGTCACCGGGTCGGTCTGGCTGGGGGTGCTGGCGGGGATCAGTGCCTCGGTCGGGATGGCAGCGATCCACGGCGTCGCCTCGATCACCTTCCGCGGCAACCAGCTGATTTCCGGCGTCGCCATCAACTTCCTGGCCAGCGGCCTGACGGTGCTTCTGGCGCAGAGCTGGTTCGGCCAGGGCGGCCGCACGCCACCCCTGCAGGGCGACGCGCGGATGCTGCCCATCAACCTGCCCTTTGCCGACAGCGTGGCTGGCATTCCCATTGCCGGACCGGTGTACTCCGACCTGATCTCGGGGCATGCGGTGCTGGTCTATGTGGCGCTGGCGATGGTGCCGTTTGTTGCCTGGCTGCTCTATGCCACACGCTTCGGCCTGCGCCTGCGCGCGGTGGGCGAAAACCCCGCGGCCGTCGATACCGCAGGGGTCAGCGTCAACGGCATCCGCTTTGCCGCCGTGCTGATCTGCGGCGTGCTGTGCGGGCTGGCGGGGGCGTACCTTTCCACCGCGCTGGCGGCGGGGTTCGGCAAGGAAATGACGGCAGGCAAGGGGTTTATCGCCCTGGCAGCACTGATCTTTGCCAAATGGCGGCCCTGGCCCGCGCTGTGGGCCTGTTTCCTGTTCGGCCTCCTGGAGGCTATCGCCATCCGCTATCAGAACATCGACCTGGGCCTGTTCGTGATCCCCGTGCAGTTCACCCAGGCGCTGCCCTACATCCTGACCGTGGTCATCCTGGCCGGCTTCGGCGGCAAGGCGGTGCCGCCCCGCGCGGGCGGCGAGCCCTACGTGAAAGAGCGGTAGCTACCGCCCCTTCCACACCGGGTCGCGCTTTTCGGCAAAGGCGCGCGCGCCCTCCAGCTGGTCCTCGCTGGAATACAGCCGGTCCACCGTGGGCATCTGCCGCTTGGTGATGCGGTTCAGCGCGTCCTGGAACCGCATGTCCTCGGCCTGCCGAACCACCTCCTTGATCGCCGCGTACACCAGCGGCGGCCCGGAGGAGAGCAGCCGGGCAAGATCCCATGCCTTGGCCAGCAGGTCGCCCGGCGTGGTGATTTCCTTCAGGATGCCCCAGCGCAGCGCCTCTTCCGCATCCATCCACCGCCCGGTCAACAACAGGTCCATCGCCACATGATAGGGAATGCGCTTGGGCAGCTTGATGCTGGCGGCATCGGCAACCGTGCCGGACCGGATTTCCGGCAGGGCAAAGGTCGCGTTGGCCGAAGCCAGGATCAGATCGCAGGAAAGTGCAAGTTCCAGCCCCCCACCACAGCAGATTCCATTTACAGCCGCGATCACCGGCTTGTTGAGATTGGGCAATTCCTGCAACCCGCCAAAGCCGCCCACGCCATAGTCGCCATCCACCGCATCGCCCGCCGCCGCGGCCTTCAAGTCCCAGCCGGGGCAGAAGAACTTGTCGCCCTCGGCCCGCAGGATCGCCACCCGCAGGCTGTCGTCGTCGCGGAAATCGCGGAAGGTCAGGCCCATGATGCGGCTGGTGACCAGGTCAATCGCGTTGGCCTTGGGACGGTCCAGCGTCACCTCCAGCACAGCGCCTTCACGGCGAGTGCGGATCGGGACTTCGGTTCGCATCTGCATCGTCATGGTTCACCTTTCAGGATCAACGCATCCACCGCCACGACCCGGTCAGGTGTGGCGATCAGCGGGTTCACGTCCAGTTCGGCCAGCCCGGCGGTTGCCATGGCATAAGAAGAGATGGCCTGTATCGCCCGGACGATGCTGGCAAAATCTGCTGCGGGCGCACCGCGCCAGCCGTCCAGCAGGCGCGCCACCTTCAACCGCCGCAGCGCCTGTTCGATCTGTGCATCTTCGGCGGGCAGCAGCAGGCTGGCGGTATCGGCCAGCAACTCGGCCATCACCCCGCCGGCACCGACGGTCAGCAGCACCAGCCCCGTCGGATCGCGCGTGATGCCTATCAGCAGTTCCGCCACCGCACCTGTCACCATCTCTTCGGCCAGATACCCGGTCGCCCCACCCATCGCCAAAGCCGCCGAAACCGCCGCGTCCGGTGACAGGACACCCAATCGCACCGCCCCTGCCTCGGTCTTGTGCGCGATCCCTTGCCCCTTCACCGCTAGCGGAAAACGCAATCCGGCCAAGGCTTTGCCCAGCGCTTCAGGCGTATCCGCCAGCACCGACCGCGGCACGTCCAGCCCATGCGCCGCCAGCGCCGCCTTCGCCTCGCCCTCGGTCAGCGCCCGCACCGCCCGCGGTTCGGTGTGCAGCAGAACCGGCGCCGCAACCGGCACCGAACGCCCCGCCCGGATCGCCGCATCAATCGCCGCAATCCCTTCGGCCATGCCATGCAGGCATACGATGCCTGCCGCCATGAACTCGGCCGTCAGGGCCTCGGTCAGGTTCTCGGGCAGGCTGGCCAGCACCGCCGACCGCGCCCCGGTTCGCCGCGCCGCCCCGATGATCGCATCGACGGCACAGCGATAGCCCGAAGGGTCGCAGCGGTCGTTCCGTGGCAGGTCCAGCACGAACACGGTCAGCGCCCGGGTTTCGCCCAAAACGGCGGCGAAACAATCCGTCATCCGCGCCGTGTCACCCCAGATGAAGGTGTGGTAATCCAACGGGTTGGCGACCGTCACGATGGGGCCGAGGATGGTGTTCAGCCGCGCCTTGCCCTCTGCCGTGAAAGCAGGCCATTCGATCGCCGTTCCCAGCGCCACATCGGCCATCAGGCTGGCCTCGCCGCCCGAGCAACTGACCGACCCGATGCCGGAGCCCGCCAGCGGCCCGCCGAAGTGCAGCAGTTTCAGCGTTTCCAGAAACGCCGCCAGCCCCCGCACCTCAACCATGCCCAGTCGCGCGATCAGCGCCGAACTGGCCGCGGCCCCCCCGGCCAGCGAGGCGGTATGCGTCATCGTGGCCGCCTGCGCCGCCGCGGAGTGCCCCGATTTCAGCACCACCACCGGCTTGCCCTGCGCCCGCGCCTCGGCCGCCAATGCCTCGAACGCGCGGATGTCGCCAAACCCCTCGATGTGCAGGCCCAACGCGGTAACGCGGTCGTCGGCCAGCGCCATAAGCCCCAGATCGGACAGCGAAGTCTGCGCCTGGTTGCCCGCCGTCAGCACATAGGCAATCGGCAGGCCGCGCGCCTGCATCGTCATGTTGATTGCCATGTTCGACGACTGGCCGACAATCGCCACACCTGACGTCACGGGTAGCCCGCCATGCTGGTCGGGCCAGAAGGTGACGTTGTCGAGGTAGTTCAAGAAGCCATAGCAGTTGGGGCCCACAATCGGCATGTCGCCCGCCGCCGCCACCAGCCGCGCCTGAAGATCGGCGCCGCCGGTGTCCTCGCTTTCGGCAAAGCCGGACGCAAAACAGGTGGCCCCGCCCGCTCCCATGGCCGACAGCGCGGCAATCACCCCCACTGACGCCTCGCGGTTCACGCCCACGAAGGCGGCATCGGGCGCGCCGGGCAAGTGCTCGATATCGGCAATGCAGGGGATGCCGCGGATATGTGAACGCTTGGGGTTCACCGGCCAGATGGCGCCCTGATAGTTCGATTTCTGCAACTGGGCGACCACGTTGTCGACCCAGCCGCCTCCGAACAGCGCGATGGATCGCGGCCGGAACAGGCGTGTCAGGTCACGCATCGTCACGCCCCGTGCGGCCGCAGCAGCTCGCGGCTGATGATGTGGCGCTGGATTTCGCTGGTCCCCTCCCAGATGCGCTCCACCCGCGAATCGCGCCAGATGCGTTCCAGCGGCAACTCGTCCATCAGCCCCATGCCGCCGTGAATCTGGATCGCCTCGTCCGCCACCATCGCCAGAACCTCGGTCGCCTTCAGCTTGGCCATCGCCATGTCGCCGTCGGTGACCGTGCCCCGGTCGTACTTCCACGCCGCCTCGCGCGTCAGCAACTCGGCCGCCTTCAGTTCCAGCGCCATGTCCGCAAGCTTGAAGGAAACTCCCTGGAACTTGCCGATCTGCTGGCCGAACTGGCGACGGTCGGCCGCATAGCGCACGGCCAGGTCCAGCGCCCGTTCGGCGCGGCCCAGGCAGGTGGACGCCACCTGCAGCCGCGTTGCGCCCAGCCAGGAATTCGCCACCTCAAAGCCCTTGTGCACCTCGCCCAGCACATTGGCGGCGGGCACCCGGCAGTCATCGAACTCCAGCACCGCGTTGGTGTAGCCGCGGTGCGAGACGTTGCGGTAGCCTTCGCGCACCGTGAACCCTGGCGTGCCCTTGTCGACGAAGAAGGCGGTGATCAGCTTTTTCGGCCCGCGCGCTGTCTGTTCCTCTCCGGTCGCCATGAAGGCGATGGTGAAACCGGCAAGGTCGGCGTGCGAAATGAAATGCTTGGTGCCGTTCAGCACCCAGTCGCCGCCATCGGGCCGGGCGGATGCCTTCATCCCCCGCAGGTCCGACCCGGCGCCCGGTTCCGTCATGGCCAGGCAATCCCAGGTTTCGCCCCGGATACAGGGCATCAGGTACCGCTCGCGCTGGTCCTTGTTCCCCGCCAGCAGGATGTTCGAGGGTCGCGCCACGCAGGTCCAGTGCAGGGCATAGTTCGCCCGGCCAAGTTCCTTTTCATATAGCAGCCACGACAGCGTATCCAGCCCCGCGCCGCCCACCTCTTCCGGCATGTTCGCGGCATAAAGCCCCGCCGCGATGGCCTTTTTCTGGATCTCGCGGATCAGCTCAACGGGCAGAACGCCGCTGCGTTCAACCATTTGCTCGTGCGGGAAAAGTTCGGTTTCGACAAAGGCGCGCGTCGTCTCGACGATCATGCGCTGTTCGTCGGTCAGTCCGAAGTCCATGGCCTATGCCCCCGCCGGCGCGCGCTTCACCAGGCCAAGCTTGGCCCGTACCTCGGCTGGCCCCATCACCCGGGCGCCCATGTTCGACACGATCGTGACCGCCCGTTCCACCAGCTGCGCGTTGGTGGCCAGCTGGCCTTTGCCCAACCACAGGTTGTCTTCCAGCCCCACGCGCACGTTGCCGCCGGCCAGCACGGCCGCTGCCACATAGGCCATCTGGTCGCGGCCCAGCGAGAAGGCCGACCAGTTCCAGTCTTCGGGCACGTTGTTCACCATGGCCATGAAGGTGTTCAGGTCATTCGGGGCGCCCCACGGCACGCCCATGCACAGTTGCACCAGCGCCGGTGACTTCAGCACACCCTCTTCGACCAGCCGCTTGGCAAGCCAAAGGTGCCCAGTATCGAAAGCCTCGATCTCGGGCAGCACGCCCAGATCGGTCATCATCTTGCCCATGGCGCGCAGCATGCCGGGGGTGTTTGTCATCACATAATCGGCCTCGGCAAAGTTCATCGTGCCGCAGTCGATGGTGCAGATTTCCGGCAGGCACTCGGCCACATGCGCCACACGCTCGGTCGCGCCCACCATGTCGGTGCCGGGGCCCACCGGCATGGGGTGTTCCACGTCGCCGAAAATGATGTCGCCGCCCATGCCGCAGGTCAGGTTCAGCACCACGTCCACCTCGGAAGCGCGGATGCGGTCGGTGACCTCGCGGTAGTACTCCAGCTTGCGCGACGGCTTGCCGGTGTCGGGGTCGCGCACATGGCAATGTACGATGGCCGCCCCCGCGCGGGCCGCGTCGATGGCCGAGGCGGCGATCTGTTCGGGCGACCGCGGCACATGCGGGCTGCGGTCCTGCGTGCCGCCCGACCCGGTGACGGCGCAGGTGATGAAGACGTCCTTGGTCATGGCAAGCGGCATGCTGTCCCCCCTTGAGTTGTCCCGGGATAGCAGCAGTTGCCACGGCATGCTTTGCTATTTACGAATTCGACATGGCGCCCAGTGCAAACTTTCTGGCCGAGTTCCGCCACAAGCCGGTAGTGGATGTTTCGGTTGTGGTGCTGGAACACGCCTCGCTCTTGTCCGTCGCCTCGGTGCTGGACCCGCTGCGCAACGCCAACCGGCACCTGGGGCGCGAGGCTTGGCGCTGGCGCATCCTGTCGCCGGGCCGAGCGCAGGTCGCGCTGACCTGTGGCTTCACCATTCCCGCCTGGCCCGAGGTCCGGACCGAGGGGGCCGACCTGATGCTGGTGGTCGCGGGCTTCCGCATTGCCGAGGTGGCCACTGCGGCCACCGTGCGTGCCATTCGTCAGGCGGCGCGGGGCGTTCCGGTTGTTGGCGCGATCGAGACCGGGTCTTGGGTGCTGGCGCGCGCCGGTCTGCTGGACGGGCACCGGGCGACGACTCACTGGGAGGAGTTGGAGGACTTTGCGGTGGCCTTTCCGGCCGTGACCGTGGTGTCCGACCGATTTGTCGTCAGCGGCAACCGGATCACCGCCGGCGGGGCGGCCCCGGCTTTCGATCTGATGCTGCACCTGATCGGACAGCGGCATGGCGCGCAGACGGCGCTGGAGGTGGCGCATAGTTTCATCGCGACCCAGACGGGGGGAACGGTGCCGCAGGCAAAGGTGACGGGCGAGGCCGATCCGCGCGTGGCCCGGGCCATCCGCGCGATGGAGGAGCAGATCGAGACGCCGCCGCCGCTTCCGGCGATTGCAGCAGCGGTTGGCCTTTCGGCACGACGGCTGGAGACCCTGTTCCGCGCGGCCTATGCCACCACGCCGGGGGCATTCTTCCTGGAAATCCGGCTGCAGGCCGCGCAGCGCATGCTGGTTGATACGCGCCATCCGCTGGCGCTGGTGGCCGCGCGCACCGGCTTTACCTCGCCCGCGGTCTTTGCCCGCGCCTTCCGCCGCCGATTTGGCACCACGCCTTCGGCGTTTCGCCGGGAAAGGTCGGCTTTCTCAGGCTATCTTCCACCCGCGTCCTAGGGCCCCGGGTCATGCCTTGGGCAAGGGCGCCGGTGCTGGGGGCGAAAGCCGGAAGACCGCGCAGTAGAGGGCCGGCACGAACAAGAGCGTGATCAGCGTTCCGGCGATGATGCCGCCCATCATGGCATAGGCCATGGGCCCCCAGAACACCTGGAAGGATATGGGGATCAACGCCAGGCTGGCGGCGGCAGCGGTCAGCAGGATGGGGCGCGCGCGGCTTTCCGAAGCCTCGAACACTGCGTCCCAGCGGCTGCGGCCCCCGGCGACCAGCACTTCGATCTCGTGCACAAGGATGATCGAGTTGCGGATCAGGATCCCGATCAGCGCCAGCACGCCCAGAATGGCCACGAACCCCAATGGCGCCCCCGAGGGCACCAGCGCCGCCACCACCCCGATCAGCCCCAGCGGCGCCACCGCCAGAACCACGAACATCAGGCGGAAACTCTGCATCTGCGCCATGACCAGCGTCAGCATCACCAGCATCATCACGGGCACCACGGCAATGATCGGTGCCTGGCTCTCGCCACTGGATTCGGCAACGCCGGCGGTGGCAATGGCGTAGCCCGCGGGAAGATTGGCGTTCATGCGGTCGACGGCAGGCTGCAGGGCGGCAACGATGGTGGGCGGCTGGTCCTTCGTCACCACCGCACCCTTGACGGTAATGGTCGGAATGCGGTCGCGCGCATGGATCACCGGCGCCTCGGTGCGCCATTCAAGCCGCGCAAAGGCCGACAGCGGAACGGCAATGCCCGAGGCGGTGGGCAGTTGCAGCGACTGCAGGGCCTGGATCGACCCGCGGTCCTCGGGCGCGCCGCGCGCCACCACATCCACCAGTGTCTGGCCATCGCGCAACTGCGTCACGGTCGTGCCGTCGAACAGGCGGTTCAGTGCTTCGGCAACGTCCGTCTGTGTCACGCCCATGCGGCGCAGGCGTTCCTGGTCCAGCACCACCCGCACCACGCGGATCGGCTCGCCCTCGTCCAGGGTGATGGCGCCCAGCCGCGCATCCTGCGCCATCAGCTGCGCCACGGCCCGTGCCTGTTCCAGAAGGATGGCCCTGTCCGGGCCCGACACGCGGTACTGCACCGGCTTGCCCACCGGCGGCCCGAGTTCGATGAACTTGGGGTAGACGTCCATGCCGGGAACCGCATCGCCGAAGGCTTGAACGGCATCGCGCAGCGTGTTGCGCGCCTCGATGCCCGTCGTCATCACCACGATCTGTCCCATGTACGGCGCGGGCGAGGGCGCATCCAGCGACAGAAGGAACCGGGGCGCCGAACGGCCGACGTAGGCGGACCAGAACACCACGTCGTCCCGCCCGGCCAGGAACGTCTCCAGCGCACGCATGTTCCGGTCGGTGGCGCCGATGCCGCTGTTCTGTCGCAGGTTGACGTCGATCAGCAGCTCGGGCCGGTCGGATGCCGGAAAGAACTGCTGCTCGACAAACCGCATGCCCCAGATCGACAGGCCGAACAGCGCCACGGTGAACGCAATGGTCACCCATTTCGCCCGCATCGCCACCCGCAACACGGCTTCGAATGCCCGGCGCAGGCGTCCCGGCCCGGCATGATGCTTGGCCATCTTGGCGGGCAGGAATGTGGCACCCAAGAGGGGGGCAAACAGCACGGCCACGATCCAGCTGAGCAAAAGGGAAATGGCGATCACGTAGAAAAGCGAGATGGTGTATTCACCGGCCTGCGAGGTGTTCAGGCCGATGGGAATGAACCCTGCCACAGTAATCAGCGTGCCCGACAGCATGGGAAAGGCGATCGAGGTCCAGGCATAGGAGGCGGCCTTGGCCAGCGTGTCACCCGCCTCCAGCCGGGCGATCATGGTCTCGATGGCGATCATCGCGTCATCCACCAGAAGGCCCAGCGCAATGATCAGCGCGCCCAGCGAAATGCGCTGCAGGGTGACGTCCATGATGTCCAGCACCACGAAGGTCATCGCCAGCACCAGCGGAATGGTCATGGTCACCACCAGCCCCGCCCGCATGCCCAGCGATACAAAGCTGACGGCCAGAACGATCAACACCGCCTCGACCAGCGCCTGCAGGAAGTGGTCGACCGATTCCTTCACCACGTGCGGCTGGTCAGACACCTTGTGCAGTTCGATCCCCACGGGCAGCTCTGCCGCCACCCGGGCCATCAGCGCATCCAGGTCTTCGCCATAGGCCAGGATGTTGGCGCCCTGCCGCATGCCCACGGCAAGCCCCAGAGCCTCCTTGCCGTTGAAGCGGAACAGTGCGCCCGGCGGGTCTTCGTAGCCATCCGAAACGGTGGCAACGTCGGCCAGCGTGAAGAAGGTGTCGCCCGACCGCAAAGGTGCGGCGGCCAGTTCGGCCGCCGAGGCGAACTGGCCGCTGACCCGCACCGATATCTGTTCATCGGCCGTGCGCACGACGCCCGAAGGAACGATGGCGTTTTGCGCGGCCAGCGTCTGCATCACCGCGGTCCGGTCCAGCCCCAGCGCGGCAAGCTTGCGCGCCGACAACTCGACATGAATCACCGGGTCGCGCGTGCCGATGATCTCGACCTTGCCGGCATCGTCCAGGGTCAGGATCGCGCTGCGCACCGTTTCGACCCGCGCCTTCATCTCGCGCGGGGTGAAGCCGTCATAGGTGAAGGCATAGATGCTGCCGTAGACATCGCCGAAGCTGTCGTTGAACGAGAAGCCCGCGAACTCCGAGGGGAAATCGGACCGGATGTCCTCCATCATGTGGCGCACGCGGACCCAGGTTTGCGCCACCGCGTCGCCGCGCACCTCGGGGACCAGGTCGACATAGACGACGGCCAGTCCCGGAAAGCTCTCGGATCGGGTATTCTTCAGGCTTGGCAACTCCTGAAGCTTCTTCTCGATGCGGTCGGTGACCTGCTCGCGGGTCTCCTCGGCGGTGGCGCCGGGCATTGCGCCGCGGATGATCATGGTCTTGATGGTGAACGAAGGATCTTCCTCGCGCCCGAGGTTGTTGTAGGCAAAGAACCCCGCCAGCAGCGACACCAGGATCAGGTACCACACCACCGACCGGTGTTTCAGCGCCCAGTCCGACAGGTTGAACCCGCTCATGGCTGCACCCCGTTCCCCAGGATCTGGCCTTGGGTGACCGAGTTGATCCCGCGCGTGATGATCTCGTCCCCGGTGTTCAGGCCCTGCACCACCACCACCCGGTCGCCGACAACCGGCCCCAGGACCACCGGCACGGGTTCGGCCGCCCGGCCGCTGCCGACGCGCCACACAACCGGTCCGCCCCCGGCCGGAAGCACCGCAATCGACGGCACGGTAATGACCGGCGCAACAGGCATGTCCAGCGCGGCCGTCACCAGTGCGCCCAGACGCAGCCGTTCGGCCCCTTCGCCAAGGGCAATGCGCACCCGGCGGCTGCGCGTGGCCGTGCCCGCCACAGGCTCGATCAGCCGCAGCCTGCCGCCGACCACGGCACCACCTTCCTGCCTGGAGGCAACAACGAACTGCGCGTCAGGTGGCAGGATGGCCAGAACATCAGAGGGCAGATCGATCACCGCTTCGCGCTCGGCCCGCGTGGCCAGCGTCGCCACCGCCGTGCCGGGTGAAGCTTCCGCCCCCGGCTCGGCCAGAACGGCGGTGATCACGCCGTCGACGGGTGCGTGCAAGGTTCCGAACTGTTCGGCATCCGCGGCCCTTGTCAGGTCTGCTTCGGCCGCGGCCTCGCGCGCCTCGGCCGAATCGCGCTGTGCTGTCGCGGCCTCAAGCTGCGCCGCGGACGCGACGTTCCGGCGGTTCAACTCGGCAATGCGCGCCAGGCTGCGCCGCGCCAGTTCCGCCTCGGCCTGCACCGCCGAAAGCGCCGCGCGGGCCGCGGCAACATCTTCGGACAGGGTGATTTCCTCCAGCGTGGCAATCACGTCGCCCGCACGCACCACATCGCCCGCCTGGACCGGCCGGGTGGCGATGCGCCCCGAGGTCTGAAAGGCCAGCGTCGTTTCCACTGTTGCCGCAACAAACCCCGGAAAGCTGCGAAGCCGCTGTGCCTCGCCCGTCACCACCTCGCTGACGACAGGGCGTGCCGTGGCGGGCGCCAATCCGGGCGCGGGGTTTTCTGCGCGCGCCGGAGCGGCCACAATCAGCAGGGCAGCAAAAAGGCATGCGGCATTCATTGCGCGTCTCCGGCCAGTTGCACAACGCGACCGGGAAACAGCAGGTTCGCCCCATCGGTCACCACCATATCGCCATCGGCGACGCCCGTTGCGACCTCGACTGTCGCCGAGGTGTAGAAGGTGACCGTCACCCGGGTCAGCTGCACCGCCATCGTCGCCGGGTCGATCACCCAGACGGCCGGGTCATCACCCTGCGTGGCCAGAGCCGACCATGGCAGCGAAACGGTGGTGCCCTGCAGCAGCGCCACCTCGCTTGCCACGGCAGTGCCCAGTCCCAGCGCGGCAGGTCCGTCGTCCATGCGTGCCCGGACCTCGACGGTTCCGGTGTCCGGATTTGCCAGCGGGGAAATCTCGGTCACCGTTGCCTGTGCCGCGACCGGGGGTATGTCGAACGACCGCAGCGGAACAGACTGGCCCAGAAAGCCGTCCAGGTCCGGTGTATCCGGCGCATGGAAGACCACCTCGCGCAGCCCGTCGCGGGCAATCGTGACCACAGTCTGCGCCGGGCCGACCACCTGCCCGGGCTCGGCCATCCGCTCGGTCACGATGCCGGCCACCGGCGCCACAAGGCGCGTGTCGCGGACCGCCTGGCGTGCCTTGGCCAAAGCGGCTTCGGCCTGATCGCGCAGTGACCGGGCCGAGATCAGGGCCTCGTCGGCGGCATCCAGGTCGGCCCGCGTGCCCGCGCCGCGTTCCGTCAGGCCAGCGGCCCGGTCCCGCGCCTGCTGGGCCTGCCGAAGTCCGGCCTCGGCGGCCGTCAACTGGGCAGTCGCCGACCGTTCGGCCGCCGCGGCCTGGGCCGCATCCACCTGTGCGACAAGCTGCCCCGCCTCGACCCGTTCTCCCACATCCACCGGAA
This sequence comes from uncultured Rhodobacterales bacterium, assembly GCA_964559535.1. GTDB lineage: Bacteria > Pseudomonadota > Alphaproteobacteria > Rhodobacterales > Rhodobacteraceae > CAZLIC01. The sequence continues at coordinate 53,727 of CAZLIC010000012.1, read as the reverse complement.
CCTCGATGACCCTTCCGCCTGAACGGAATCCCGTCGGCACCGTCTCGCTGGCTTCGACCGCACCCGTGAGTGCAAAGGTCATGAAGGCCGGTTCCGCCCGGGCCGTTACGGCCTTGACCGTCAGCGGTTGATCGGCCGCGGCCGCCGAAGCGGCCAGCAGGACCGGCAAGAAGAGGTGGCGCGATGGCATCTTTGACCTCTACCCGGGCATGACCCGCCAAAGACGCCCACAGAATCATGGGTTGGGTCAAGGGGGCGCGATTGCACCGCGTAGAAAGTCGATCATCGCGCGTACCTTGCCTGGAAGAAACGGGCGGCTGGGGTACACGGCCCAGACACCGGTATCAAACGTGGTGGCCGTGGCATCCCAGGCGGCAAGGCAGCGGGTCAGGCGGCCCGCGCGGATGTCGTCGTCCACCAGCCAGTCCGCAAGAAGCGCAGGTCCAAGGCCGCTGATCGCGGCATCGCGCAGCATTCCGGCGGGTGAAAGCGTGATGTCGCCCTGAACCGGCACCTCGGTCACGCTGCCGCCAACGTCGCGAAAGCGCCAGTGCTGTCGGAACGCCCGCAGCGCGAACAGAAGCACCCGGTGATGCTTCAGGTCGACCGGGCGGTCCAGCGGTGGTGCGGCCGCGAGATAGCCGGGTGCCGCGACAACGCGGTACCGGGTGTTCATCAGACGTGCGGCAATCACATCGCCTTCGACGGTGGGCGCAAGCCGGACTGCCAGATCCATCCGGTCGGCCACCAGATCCAGATTGGCATCGGTAAAAAGCCCTTCCACGCCGATCCTTGGGTAGCGTGCGCGAAAAGCAGGCAGAAGCGGAACGATGATCCGCTGCCCGAAAGTGACCGACGACGTCATCCGCAAGACGCCCTCCGGTTCGGCCGAGATGCTGCGCGCCTGTTCGGTCAGTGCCGCCAGTTCCTCGACCAGCGGTATGGCGCGGGACAGATAGGCCTCTCCCGCTTCGGTCAGCGACAGGCTGCGGGTGGTCCGCTGGAACACGCGCAGCCCCAGCAGGTCTTCTGCGGCCGCAACCGCGCGGCTGATCGAGGATGGGTCGGTGTTGCGCAGGCGCGCCGCGGCGGCAAAGCTTCCCAGCCGGGCGACGTCTTGCAACAGGCGAAGATCGGGCATGTCCATTCGTGCGTGTTGCGCATGAGTGTCGCGTGAATCAAGTCATTTTTTCGGTGTCTGCGCAGGAATACAGCCATGGTCACAGCGGGCACGGGGCCCGTGCGCGACAGGAGACGGAAGATGACAACCTTTACCATCCACACACCCGAAACAGCCCCGGAAGGAAGCCGCGCCACCCTTGCGGCCGTCGCCAAGGGCTGGGGGTTCGTCCCCAAGCTGCAAGGCACGCTGGCCGAAAGCCCGGCGGCCCTCGAAGGCTATGAAGCGCTGTTCGCCCAGGTGGGCAAGACCGGGTTTTCCCCGCAAGAGGCGCAAGTGGCGTTGTTGACGGTCAGCGTGTTCCATGGCTGCGAATACTGCACGATGGGGCACACCTATCTGGCGCGGGCGGCCAAGGTGCCGGAAGAGGCCGTTCAGGCGGTGCGCAACCGCGCGCTGCCCGCGGACGCACGCCTGGCGGCGCTGGTGACGTTCACCCGCAGCGTTCTGCAGACGCGCGGCGACGCCGGGGATGATGCCGTCGAAGCCTTCATTCGGGCAGGGTTCACGCAGGCCAACGTGCTGGATCTGCTGGTGATCGTGGCGGTCAAGACCATCTCGAACTACGCCAACCACCTGACCCACACGCCGAAGGAAAGCTTCATGGCGGATCCGGCACTTGCCTGGGTGGCATGACGCAGCCGGGCGGCCCGTCGAAGGGCCGCCCCTTTCTTTAGGCGGAGGACAGCATGAAGGTCGGATTTCTGGGGATGGGCGCGATGGGGTCGCGCATGGCGGCGCGGCTGGCGGCGGCGGGGCACGGGGTGACGGTGTGGAACCGGACGCCGGGGCGCGGGGCCCCCGCGGGCGTCGCCCAGGCCGCGACGGTGGTGCAGGCGGTGACAGGTGCCGAGGTCGTGGTGGCCATGTTGTGGGACGATGCCGCGGCGATGGCGGTATGGGACGAGGTCTTTCCCGTCATGGCGCCTGGGGCTTTGGGCATCGACTGTTCAACGCTGGCACCCGCCACGGTACGGGCGCTGCATGATGCTGCTGTCGGCCGGTCGGTGCGGTTCGTCGAGGCGCCGGTGGCCGGGTCGCGACCGCAGGCCGAGGCGGGGCAACTGGTGTTTCTTGCGGGCGGTGCCGCAGCACACGTGGCGGCGGCCGAGCCACTGCTGTTGGCCATGGGGCGGGCGGTGCAGCATGTGGGCGGACCGGGGGCGGGAGCCGCCGCGAAACTGTTGGTCAACGCGCTGCTGGCGGCGGGTGTGGCCGTGCTGGCCGAGGGGTTGGGGATGCTGGCGAAGTCGGGTGTCGACCCGGCAGACGCGCTTGCCGCCGTGGCGGAAACGGCGGTGGCCTCGCCGGCACTGAAGGCTGCCGGGGCGTCCATGCTGGCGCGCAACTTTGCCCCGATGGCACCGGTAGACCTGATCGTGAAGGACATGGCGCTGGCCGTGGCTGCCGGAGCAGACAAGGGCCAGCCGATGCCGATAGCACAGGCTGCGCAGGCCGTCTATGCCCGCGCTGCAGCGGCAGGCCATGGCAATGATCACCTTACCGGGGTGGTGCAGCTGTACCTGTGATGGTCAGGCGATGATGTCGGGGATCAGCATGTCCTCGATCTTCACGATCTGGTCCTTCAGCGCCAGCTTCTGCTTTTTCAGCCGGCGCAGCGTCAGCTGGTCGGGGCGTACCGCGTCCTCCATGGCGCGGATCGCCTCGTCCAGGTCGCGGTGTTCACGGCGCATGGCATCCAGCCGCACCAGCAGCATCGCTTCGTGATCAAGCTCGGTAGGGGCATTCATCGCGGGGTATTGCCTGTGAGTCGGGGGACCGCTCGGCCTGAGCCTATACCGGAAAGCCACCGGCACCGCAAAAATTTGCACGGTCCGTCAAGGTTTCAAGTGGTGCCACGTAAGGACTTGCAGCGCGCCCGGGCGCGCCACATATTTCAGAAAGCAGGCTGCCTAAAGAGGGGCCGCAGGTAGATGTCGCTTGATCGAAAGGGCATGTCCGATGACGAAGCTAAGCTTCGGAGCGCACCCCTATCTTCTGGGGTTCGAACAGCTGGAACGGCTGGTGGAACGTACGGCCAAGGCAGCCGGTGACGGCTATCCTCCGTTCAACATCGAGGCCGTGGCAGAGAACGCCTATCGCATCACCCTGGCCGTCGCGGGGTTCCGCGAGGCGGAACTTGCCATCACGGTCGAGGACCGGCAATTGGTCGTGCGCGGTCGGCAGGCGGATGACACGGGCGAACGCGTGTTCCTGCACCGCGGCATTGCGGCGCGGGCGTTCCAGCGGTCTTTCGTGCTGGCCGACGGAGTTGAGGTGGCGGGCGCGTCGCTGGAGCATGGTCTGTTGCACATCGATCTGGCGCGGTCGGTGCCAGAGACAGTGGTGCAAACCATTTCCATCCGGTCAGGCAAATCGGACAGGTAAGGAGACATCAGATGGATACGAAATACGCAGGGTTGCCGGGTGGCGAGGACCGCATCGTCTACATCCGTCCGGTGCTGGTGGCCGACTTGCCGGAAGAGATCCGCGCACAGGCCGAAGGCGTGGAGGTCGTGTATTCGGTGCACCGGCCCGACGGGCAGCGCGTGGCGCTGGTGGCGAACCGGCCCTTGGCCTTTGCGCTGTCGCGCCAGAATGACCTGGTGCCGGTGAACGTGCACTGATGGCACTTGCCCGTGCGGGATACTCGGGCCTGCAGATCGCCCTGCACTGGGGTGTCGCGGTGCTGGTGGTTCTGGCCTATCTTGTTTCTGACGGCATGGGCGAGGCGCTGCGTGCCCAGTTGGCGGGGCAGGTGGCGCCAATGGCAGCAAATGCGCATGTCGCTTTCGGCTTGGCGGCGCTCATGCTGTCGGCCGCGCGTCTGGGGCTTCGACTGACACGCGGGGCGCCTTCCCCGCCCGGAAACCCGGGATCGCTGGTGGTGCGCGCAGCGGGGTGGGGACACGCAATGCTGTATCTGCTGACGCTGGGCGTGCCGGTTGGCGGAGCACTGGTGTGGTTCGGCGGCCAGCGGTCGCTGGGCGAGTTGCACGAACTGGGTGGCACGCTGCTGATGGTCCTGGCGGGCGGGCACGCGGTGGTGGCGCTGGTGCACCACTACGTGCTGAAGGACGGCCTGCTGCTGCGCATGATGCGCCCGGAGTGACGGGCAAAGGAAGGTGGGCAGATTGCCCACCCTACGTGGCGGCGCGCTGCGGTAGGGTGGGCAATATGCCCACCCCTGTTGGCGGTCAGCCCGCGATCAGCCCCATGCCTTCCAGCTTCAGCAGCACCTGCTGGGCGCAGAAGTCCACGTCCGTGCCTTCGGTTTCCAGCCGCAGTTCGGGCTTCTCGGGCGCCTCGTAGGGGTCGGAGATCCCGGTGAACTCCTTGATCTTGCCTTCGCGGGCCAGCTTGTACAGCCCCTTGCGGTCGCGCTTCTCGCACTCTTCCACCGTGGTCGCGACGTGCACCTCGATGAAAGCGCCATAGGCCTCGATCATCTCGCGCACGGCCCGCCGGGTGGCGGTGTAGGGGGCAATGGGGGCGCAGATGGCGATTCCGCCGTTCTTGGTGATTTCCGACGCGACATAGCCGATGCGGCGGATGTTGATGTCGCGGTGCTCTTTCGAGAAGCCGAGTTCCGACGACAGGTGCTTGCGCACCACGTCACCGTCCAGCAGCGTCACCGGGCGGCCGCCCATCTCCATCAGCTTCACCATCAACGCGTTGGCGATGGTGGACTTGCCCGAGCCCGACAGGCCCGTGAAGAACACGGTGAAGCCCTGCATTGACCGCGGCGGCGAGGTGCGGCGCAGTTCGGTGACCACCTCGGGGAACGAGAACCATTCAGGGATTTCCAGCCCCTCGCGCAGGCGGCGGCGCAACTCGGTGCCCGAAATGTCCAAGACGGTGGTGCCCGCCGGAACCTCGTTCGCCGGGAAGTACTGGGCCATCTCCTGCACGAAGACCATGTGCTTGAAGTCGACCATGATCACGCCGATCTCGGCCTCGTGTTCCTTGAACAGGTCCTGCGCGGCGTAGGGATCGTAGAAGTCCTTGCCGGCACTGTTCTTGCCCGGACCGGCATGGTCGCGGCCCACGATGAAGTGGGTGACGCCGTGGTTGCGGCGGATCAGGCCGTGCCACACCGCCTCGCGCGGGCCGGCCATGCGCATGGCCAGATTGAGCAGCGACATGGTGGTTGTGGCCTGCGGGTACTTGTCCAGCACCGCCTCGTAGCAGCGCACGCGAGTGAAGTGGTCCACGTCGCCCGGCTTGGTCATGCCGACCACCGGATGGATCAGCAGGTTGGCCTGCGATTCCTTGGCGGCGCGGAAGGTCAGTTCCTGGTGCGCGCGGTGCAGCGGGTTGCGCGTCTGGAAGGCCACGACCTTGCGCCAGCCCATCTTGCGGAAGAAGGCGCGCAGTTCATTCGGCGTGTCGCGGCGGGCGCGGAAGTCATAGTGGATGGGCTGCTGGATGCCGGTGATCGGGCCGCCGAGGTACACCTTGCCTGCGGAGTTGTGCAGATAGTTCACCGCCGGGTGGGCGAGGTCATCGGCGCCGAACACACTCGCGGCCTCGTGCGCCTTGTTGGGCACCCACTTGTCGGTGATCGACAGGATGGCAAGGATCACGCCTTCCTGGTCGCGCAGCGCGATGTCCTGCCCGGGTTCCACCGTATCGGCAAACTTCTCGGACACATCCAGCGTAATGGGCATCGGCCACAGCGTGCCGTCGGCCAGCCGCATGTTGTCGACAACGCCGTTGTAGTCGGCCTCGGACAGAAAGCCCTTCAGCGGATTGAAACCGCCGTTCATCAGCAGTTCAAGGTCGCAGATCTGGCGGGGAGTAAGGTCCCAGGACGTCAGGCTCGCTGCCTCGACCTTCAGCTTCTGGGCGGATTCATAGGAAACGTAGAGCTCCGGGATCGGGGCAAGATTTGCAAGGGTCATCGTGAAACGTGCCTTTCGGTCAGGTCGCCTGTCGGCGGGCCGGATGCCCACCGTTGCGCGCCGCGCCATAGGCCCGGACGCGCGGCGGTGCAAGCGGATTGGGCAGGAATGGCTCAGCTCGGTGGCAGAACTGCTGCGATGCAGCAATAGTCTGCCTGTTCAATGCCCGTTCAGGAACCTTTCTGCATCCAGCGCCGCCATGCAGCCCATGCCTGCGCTGGTGACGGCCTGACGATAGATATGGTCGGTCAGGTCACCCGCGGCAAAGACGCCGGGTTTGCTGGTGGCGGTACCGCCGGGGGTGACCTTCACGTAGCCGCCGTTGTGCAGCTCGAGTTGATCCTTCACCAGTTCCGAGGCGGGCGCGTGGCCGATGGCCACGAAGAAGCCCGCGCAGGGGATGGTCTGCTCTTCACCGGTCTTCACGTTGCGGGCGCGCACGCCGGTCACGCCAAGCGGGCCTTCGGTGCCCAGAATCTCGTCCACCGTGTGGTTCCAGATGACCTGCACCTTGGGGTGCTTGAAAAGCCGGTCCTGCAGGATGCGTTCGGCGCGGAAGCTGTCGCGGCGGTGGATCACCGTGACCTTCGAGGCGAAGTTGGTCAGGAACAGTGCCTCTTCCACGGCCGTGTTGCCGCCCCCGATCACCACGACCTCTTTGCCGCGGTAGAAAAATCCGTCGCAGGTGGCGCAGGCCGAAACGCCGAAGCCCTTGAACTTGTCTTCCGAGGGGATGCCCAGCCACTTCGCCTGCGCCCCGGTGGCAAGGATGACGGCATCAGCCGTCCATGCCGTGCCGCTGTCCGTCTGCGCGGCAAAGGGACGCTGCGACAGGTCAAGCGAGGTGACGAGGTCGGAAATCACCTCGGCGCCCATTTCGCGGGCGTGGTGTTCCATCCGCACCATCAGGTCGGGGCCCATCACGCTGGCGTCGCCGGGCCAGTTCTCCACATCGGTGGTGATGGTCAGCTGGCCACCCGGCTGCATGCCCTGGATCAGCACGGGGTTCAGCATGGCCCGGGCGGAATAGACCGCGGCGGTGTAGCCCGCGGGGCCGGAACCGACAATGAGTAGGCGGGTGTGGCGGGTATCGGCCATGGCGGGCTCCTTCGGGCGGACCTGAGAGATAGCCATCTGCGTGCCGCTTTCCAAGGTCGCAGGAACCGCCGGTCACTTTGGCGGCATGCGGGACAGAAAATTGCCCAATCCCGACATATTCTTGCGTGCACGCAGGTCATCGCGTAAGGAAAGCGCAACCTTTGCCCGAATGGACGCCATGCCCGGACACAAGCTCGACCCCATCGACCGCCAGATTCTTGCCGAACTGCAGGCAGACGGGCGGATGACCAACGTCGAGCTTGCCCGCAGGGTGGGAATCTCGGCACCGCCATGCCTGCGCCGCGTGCGCGCGCTGGAAGAGGCGGGATACATCCGCGGCTATCACGCCGACATCGACGTGCGCGAACTGGGATTCGAGGTGGCGGTGTTCGCCATGGTCCGCCTGCACAGTCAGGCCGAGACCGACCTTGTGGCCTTCGAGGAACGATGCCGGGCCTGGCCGCTGGTGCGCGAGTGCCACATGCTGAACGGCGAGATCGATTTCATCCTGAAGTGCGTGGCGCCGGACCTTTCCACCTTCCAGAGCTTCCTGACCGGAGAACTGACACGGGCCGACAACGTGTCCAGCGTGAAGACCAGTCTGGTGATTCGCTGCGCCAAGGACGAGCCGGGGCTTTCCTTTGACGTTCTGGAAGAACGCCTGCGGCGCAGCGCCTGATCCTTAGTGAGCGGCGATCGCGGCGCTGCGCTCTTCGGCGCGGCGTTCGGTCTGGCGGCAGCTGCGTTCGAACGGCAGCGCCGGCATCGGGGCGCGGGCGTTGGCGATGACGCCACGCAGCCAGCGGGGGGTCTTCGGGGCAATCGCATCGATTTCGCGGTCGTTCATGGTGGCCTCCTGTTGTGCCGTTGGGAACAATCTCGCGTTGGTTTGGGGCGGAGGTTCGGGGCGTGCGGGGCCGTTGCAGGGAATGTTTGGGGCGAAGCCGCGGCAGATACCGGGGATTATGGCGAAAGGGCCTTGATGCCACGGCCCCTTGCGGGCAATCGTCACGGATTAATATATAAATTTCAGTATCTTGTACGCGCTCGGCGGTTTGCGGGAAACAACCGGATTGGGGCAGGGGCCGGATGCGCCTGGCCAATCGTGACGCAGTCCGGGGGGGCTACAGGCGAATGGCAGAGAGAAGGCGGCCATAGTCGGCTTCACCCAGATGCGTCGTGCGACGATAGCTGTAGAAGCGTTCTGCATCGTGGTACGTGCAATGGCCCGTCCACTCCGCATGGCCCACACCGGCGGCGCGCAGGCGCGAAAGGCCGTAGGCGGGCAAATCGAACATCGGGCGCCCGCCGCGGCCATTCACGAAGAACCGGGCATTGTCCCGGTCATCGTCGATGAAGGCTTCGGCAAAGTCGGGCGACACTTCGTAGGCGGCCTGGCTGATGGTAGGACCGATCACCGCGGCGACCCGCCCGCGCCGCGCGCCCAGGCGTTCCATGGCATCCACCGTGGCCTCCAGCACGCCGTCCTTCGCGCCGCGCCAGCCTGCATGCGCCGCGCCGATCACCCCGGCTTCGGCATCGGCAAACAGCACCGGCTGGCAGTCGGCCGTCAGGACCGCCAGCGCAAGGCCCGGCACATCCGTGACCATGCCATCCGCACGGGGCCGCTCGGGCAGGGACCCGGTCACGGTAACGACGTCAGGCGAGTGCACCTGATGCAGCGAAACCAGGTTTTCAGGCGGCACACCCAGCGTCGCGGCAGCGCGGGCGCGGTTGATTGCCACGATCTCGGCCAGGTCCGAAGACCCGGTGCCGCAGTTCAGGCCCGCGAAAATACCCGACGATGCCCCGCCCTTGCGGGTGAAGAACGCGTGGCGCACCGACAGGGCGGGCGAGGTAATGATTTCGATCACGGGGCGAATCCGGGCGGCGGCGGGGTGCCAGGCGCGTGAATCGCGACGGCTTTGAACAGCGAACCCATTTCCGCGGGTTGGGTCAAGCGGTGCTGAGCCGCGCGGTGCGCTTGCAGGGCTGCACCGGCAAGCCCGGCGGCCAGCCGGTCCGCCCGCGCGTCGATGCCCAGCGCATGCAACAGGTTGCCTTGCAACGTCAGGGCGGTGCGCGGCAGGCTGGCAGCCATGACCAAAGCCTCGAAGTCCACATGCGCGGTCAGGTCGGCCTCGCCCGGATGGGCAAGGGGCGATTCCATCGCGTGGGCGCGCAGGGCCTGCAGCGTGTCTCCCTTCGACCGCCAGCCGCCATAGTCGATCAGGATGGCCGCCCCGCGCACCTGCATCCGGGCCGCCAGCGCCTGCATGACGGGCCGCGCGGACGGGCAGGTTTCCACCAGCGTGCCTGGCGGGTCGGCGGCAAAGCGCGGATCGGGGCAGGGAACGGGCGGCGAAAGGCCGAAGGAAAGGGCGCCGTCCTGCAGGCCCACCATCCGCTCGCGCCAGCCTTCGGGGCTGTGCCAGAACTGGCGGATGGGCAGGGCGTCGAAGAATTCGTTCGCTATGGCGAACAGGGGCAGGTCCTGCAGGTCGTCGGCGCTGTCCACCCACTGCGGCACGGCGTCGGGCAAGGCGCGGGCCTGCGCGGCACGCAGCGGACGCGAAGCCTCCACCAACACCATGCAGGCCGCGGCGTGGAAACCCGGCACCCGCGCGGTCGCACGCCAAAGGTCGGCCATCAGCGTGCCGCGTCCGGGGCCGAGTTCCACCAGCGCGAAGGGGGAGGGCGCGCCCTGATCCAGCCATGCCTGCGCCAGACACAGGCCCAGCAATTCGCCGAACATCTGGCTGATCTCGGGCGCGGTGGTGAAATCGCCCGCGGCGCCCAGCGGGTCGCGGGTGGAATAGTACCCGAACGCGGGGTGCCACAGGCATTCGGCCATGTAGTCGGCCACCGACATCGGCCCCGTGGCGGCGATTCGCCGGCGCAGAAGATCGGCAAGCGCCGTCATGCGGGCCTTGCGCGGCGCAGGAACCACAGCCCCGCGGCAATCATCGGCAGCGACAGCGCCTGCCCCATGGTCAGGCCATACCCGCCCAGGTGAAAGGCAAGACCCACCGGGTTGCCCTCCGAGACGAACTGCGCATCGGGCTGGCGCACGAATTCCACCACAAACCGTGAAAGGCCATATCCCGCAAGGAACGCCCCGCAGATGCGCCCCGGATGCGCCAGCCAGCCGCCGCGCCAGACCGCCCAGACCAACAGCGCACCCAGCAGCAGCCCCTCCATCCCGGCCTCGTAAAGCTGCGAGGGGTGGCGGGCGCAGGGGATGGGAAAGCCGGAGCAGTCCTGCGCGGCACTGCCCGGAAACACCACGCCCCATGGCAGCGTGGTGGCGCGGCCCCACAGTTCGGCATTTATGAAGTTGGCGAGGCGGCCCAGAAGAATGCCTGGCGGGGCGGCCAGCGCGATCAGGTCGGCGGCGTTCAGCAGCGGAATGCCTTCGCGGCGGCAGAACCAGACACCCGCCACCACCACGCCCAGAAACCCGCCATGAAAGGCCATGCCGCCCTGCCACACCTTCACGATGTCCAGCGGGTTCGCCAGATAATAGCCCGGCTGATAGAACAGCACGAATCCCAACCGTCCGCCCAGGATGACGGCGACGATGATCCAGGTCAGCAGGCGCTCGGCCTGATCCGCGGTCATCGGCGGTGCGCCGGGCCACAGGCGGGGCGTGCGCACGGCGGCCACGATCAGCCGCAAGCCCACGACCAACCCCACGATATACGCCACCGCGTACCAGCGCAGCGAAAGGGTGATGCCATAGACCGTGACCGAGAAGATTTCGGGCGAGATGTCGGGGAATGGAATCGCCATGGGTCCGCCCTTGCTGCTGCGCGGGGGTTTTCCGGGGCGCCGCGCGGGAAGTCAACGCCCGCGCGGTTCCGTCGCCTTGTCGCCGGGCCCGACAGCCCGCATATGGAAAGCAACGCATGGAGGCGCAGATGCAGACCAGCAACCGCTTTTTCGACGACCTGTCGCAGCTGATGACGAACGCGATGGGCGTGGCGCAGGGCGCCCGCACCGAAGCCGAGACGGCGATGAAGTCCTGGATCGACCGCTGGATGGCCGACCGCGACTTCGTGACGCGCGAGGAGTTCGATGCCGTGCGGGCCATGGCGGTGAAGGCGCGCGAGGAGAACGCGGCGCTGGAGGCGCGGATCGCGGCGCTGGAGGCGGCGGCAAAGGCGGGCGGCGGGGCCTGACCACGGCCGCAGCAGAAGGCGGATCGCAATCCGGGCGGGCGCCCACCAATCCGGCGTTCGCGCCTGTCAGTCCGCCTCGATCGCGCGCTGCACGCTGATGTCGTCGCCCCGGCCGGACAGCGCGCGCTGGCGGCGGACGTTGTCCATGTGCATCGCGATGGCGTCGTTCACATCGTCGAAATAGTGCAGCTTGCCGTTCTCCAGCACGCCGCCGTGTTTGCACACTTCCTTGGCCGTGCCGATGGAGTGGGTGACCATGATCACGCCGCACTCCTTCATCCGGTCGCGGAACACCTCGACAGCCTTGCTGCGGAAGATCTCGTCGCCTGTGGCGGTGGATTCATCGGCAATGTAGGTGTCAAACCGGATGCCCATGGAAATGCCAAAGGCCAGCCGCCCGCGCATGCCGGATGAATAGGTGCGCACGGGCAGGTGGAAGTGCTGCCCAAGTTCGGCGAAGTCCTGCACATAGGCCACCAGCTCGTCGGTATCGACGCCCTGGATGCGGGCAACGAAGCGCACGTTCTGCGCCCCCGTCAGGTCGGGGTGGAAGCTGCCGGTAAATCCGATCGGCCAAGAAATGGTGCCCTGCCGGATGATGCGCCCCGAATCATAGGCCTGCCGTCCGGAAATGATCCGCAGGAAGGTCGACTTGCCCGCGCCGTTGCGGCCAAAGATGGCCACCCCCCCTGTCGTCGGGAAACGCGCGTTGATCCCGTCACACACGACCCGCCGCGTGCCATTGACGCGGTAGGTCTTGTAAAGATTCTCGACAATGATCACGCCAGCCTCGTCACACCCGGTCGCGCAGCGTGTAGTAGACCAGCACGGCAATCGACCAGATCGCGAAGAACGCACCGGTCGCCAGCGCGAAGACCAGCAGGCGGCTGGGGAATTCGGGCCGCTCGGCCAGCGTGGGCGGAAGATAGGTCGCCAGGTAGCGCGACTTGCGCTGTGCTTCCGCGACGGCGGCATCATAGGTGGCCAGCGAGGTCAGGTAGGCCTGCTGCGCGAATTCCAGATCGACCGACAGCGACTCGAACTCGGCCACAATGTCGGCATAGCGTTCGTCCTCGGCCGCGGGCTGGTCGCCGAACCGGGCGCGTTCTTCGCGCAGCCGCGCCTCGATCACATCGACGCGACGCTGGGCCTGAACGTAGCGCGGATCGCTTGGCCCGGCCGTCGCCGCCACCAGGTCAAGCTCGATCAGCGCGGTGGCCTGCTGCGACATCAGGCTGTTCAGAAGGCCCATCCTCCCCTGTACGTCGGCGGTGGGGTCGACGATCTGGTTTCGCACGCGGAAGCTTGTCAGCGCCTGCCGCGCTTGGCGCAGCCGCGTCTTGGAAACCTCCAGCTCCTCGCGCGCATAGCGCGTCGCGTCGGCCCGGCCCGCCGCGGCCAGTTCGTTCAGCGTCCGCGTGCTCTCGGCCAGGATGAGTTCGGTGATCGCCTTCGAATCCTCGGGACGGAACGCCACGGCCCGTACCTCGATGAGGAAACTCGCGGTATCGTAGAAGACTTTGACAACCCGGCTCCAGTGCGCCTCGATGTCCTCGATCGTCGGGTTGGGCGCCATCGTGTACATCGGGTCTTCCGGCCGGGTGAACATGTCCACCAGGTTCAGGCGCGCATTGACCGTCTCGATCAGCTCGCGGCTTTGAATGTACTTGTACAGGATGTCGGTGTCGGTGCTGGAACTGCCCGAAAGCTCGGTAATCCCGCCCAAGAGCTCGACCGCCGATCCCGTCTCGTCCCGCTGCACCGAGAAGCCGACCTTGGACGCGTATTGGTCCAGCGCAACGCCCCACATGTACCAGGCCACCAGGATCGAGGGCAGGATCACGCCCAGAACGAAGCTCGACAGCATCACTGCATGGCGCGTCCGCAGCTTCGCAGGTCCGGCCAGGGGAACCTGCGGGCGCATTTGTGCCGCTGGTGCGGCGGCGGGGCGCGCCGCAGGCGGCGCAACCACCGGCGCAGCGGGCGGCGCCTTCGCTGGCTTGGGCGAGGCAACGGGCGGCGTCGGGCGCGCGGAGACCGGCTCTTCGGCGACCGCCTTCAGGCTAAGTCGACGTGCTGACGGTGGCGGCGCCTTGCCGGCGGCCGGACCGGCAGTGCGGCGGGACGTGTCACCGCCCGGATCTTCGGGCCGCAGGGGAACGACCTTGGCCGACATGGAAGCCGTGCCGACTTGCGGTGCGGCAGCGGCCGACGGGTCGGCGGCCATGGCCGGGGCTGGTTTGGCCTGCGTTTCAGGCTGCACGGCCGCCACAGCGGCAACGGACGAAAGCGCCGGGCTTTCATCCGCCACCGCCTCCGGCCGGTTGTCGGCGTCCGGGCTATCTGCTGCGCCGCCCCGCTTGCGCGCCGCGCGCCGCTCGATCATCTCGCGCTCGCGGGCGGCCTGCCGTTCCCGGCGCCGCCGTGCCTGCTCGCTGTCTTCGTGAGTCGAACCCTCGGAAGGAACCTGATCGGTTCGGCCTGGCTGGTCTTCCAAATGCGGGCCTTTCGTCTATGCTGCTGCGCAGAATCGAAGCGCTGCGGTTCTGACAAGAATACTCCCAACCCAGCAGGAATGCCAGACAACGCAATGCAGGCCATCGGCAAACAGCCGCAGACGCCGCGCCAGGCCGGATCTCTCCGCGTGACCGCGGCGCTGATCCTGCGCGAGGTGTCCATGACCAATGGCCGCACGGCCCTGGGCTACCTTTGGGAAGTCCTGGACCCGGTGATCGAAATCATCGTAATCACCATGATCCTGCAGCTTTTTTTCCGGTCGCCACCGCTGGGCAACAACTTCCCGCTGTTCTATGCGTCCGGCATCCTGCCCTTTGCCTTCTTCCTGGAAACGGCCAAGCGGGTGTCGACATCCATCCGTTTCTCGCGGCCGCTCCTGGCCTATCCGGGCGTCACCTTCCTGCACGCCCTGATGGCCCGGTTCATCCTTGCCGTCGCCACCAAGGCCCTCGTCTACGCCTTCGTGCTTGTCGCGATCGTCGAGATCTACGACCTGAGCGTGTTCTTTGACTATGGCAGCATCGCGCTGGCCCTGACGCTGTCGTTCTGTGCCGGGCTGGCCGTCGGCTCGATCAACTGCCTGCTGCTGACATTTCTTCCCCTGTACGAACAGGTGTGGTCCGTGGTCACGCGCCCGCTTTTCCTGTTCTCGGCGATTGTCTACCTGTACGAAACGGTCCCGCTGCCGTATCGGGACTGGCTGTCGTGGAACCCGGCTGTCCACATGGTCGGCCTGATGCGGCGCGGCATCTTTCCGACCTATGACGCCCCGTATGTGTCGGTCACCTACATCGCCATCATCATCGCGCTGCTGCTCCCGGTCTCGTTCTTCTTCATGCGCCGCTACTGGCGCGAGATGATCGAGCTGATGTGACGGTGCCCCCCGGGGGCGACATCGATCAGCGGCGTGACGCCAGCGCCGCCTCGACACGTGCCACGTCGACGGGGTTGTTGATCTCCCAGAACATCCGGTCTCCCGGCGCCACCTCGACGCAGACGATCTCCACACCGTTCTCCAGAAACCGCAGCTGCTCCAGCCCCTCCAGCCGCTCCAGCGGCCCTGGTGCCCAGTCCGGGTAGGCGCGCAGGGCATCGGGACGATAGGCGTAAAGGCCAACGTGATGGAACACCGGCACCGGGTCGGCCTCGGGCGCGGCGAAGGGGATGACCTCTTTCGAGAAGTACAGCGCCCGGCGGTTCTGCGCAAAGACGACCGTGGTGCCGCCCACGCGCCCAGCGGCGCGGTCGGCCCGGAACATCGCCAGCGTTTCGCTGTCGCAGCGGATCACCGGCGTGGCCATGGGCGGCATCGACCCCTGTGACATGCTGTCAATCAGCGCCGAAACAAAGGACGGTGGCGTCAGCGGGGCATCCCCCTGAAGGTTGACGAACAAGTCGCCCGTCACGTCCCCCTGCATCACCGCCGCCGCGCAGCGCTCGGTGCCGTTGGCACAGGTGTCGGGCGTCATCACCACCGAAGCCCCGAATCCGCGCGCATGGTCGGCGATGCGGTCATCGTCGGTCAGTACATGCACTTCGGCCACGCCGGGCACGGCCACGCCGGCTTCCCAGGTTCGCCGTACCAGCGACTTCGCCACGCCGTCTGCGCCCCGCAGCATGACCAGCGGCTTGCCCGGATAGCGCGACGACGCGAACCGCGCCGGGATCAGCACCACAATCTTCATCCGCCCACCCCCGCGCGCAGGCAATCATGGATGTGCAGCAGACCCACAGGCGTGCCGTCCTGCACCACGAACAGCTGCGTGATCTTGCGCGCATTCATCACCGCCACTGCCTCGGATGCCAGCATGCCCGGCGGTGCGGTCAGGGGCGCCATCGTTGCCACGTCCTGCGCCCGCCGCTCCAGCAGCCCCCGTGCGTTGCGCCGCAGATCGCCGTCGGTGATCACGCCTACCAGCCGCCCCGCGCGCATCAGCCCGGCAATTCCGGCGCCGCCCTGCGTCATCGCGTCCAGCACCTCCGCCATCGGCTGGTCGTCGGGGACCAGCGGCAGCGAATCCGTCCGCATCAGCCGGTCGACCCGTACCAGCCTGGCCCCCAGCCGCCCGCCAGGGTGGAACGCGTGAAAGTCGCCCGGTGCAAACCCGCGCCGCTCCATCACCGCAACCGCCAGCGCGTCGCCCAGCGCCATCGCCATGGTCGTCGAGGTGGTCGGCGCCAGTCCGATGATGCAGGCCTCCGGTGCGGCAGGCATCGCCAGCGTCAGGTCCGCCGCCCGCCCCAGCGTGCTGTCGGCGCCGCCGGTCATGGCGATCAGCCCGATGCCGAACCGCCGCGTATGCGCGATCAGGTCCGACAGTTCCGACGTTTCGCCCGAATTCGACAGGACCAGGCACAGGTCGGTCTCGGTGATGGCGCCCAGGTCGCCGTGGCTGGCCTCGGCGGGGTGGACAAACAGCGCGGGCGTCCCGGTGGACGAGAATGTGGCGGCAATCTTGCGTGCCACATGGCCCGACTTGCCGATTCCGGACACGATCACCCGGCCCCGGCATGCCAGCACCCGGTCCACCGCCTGCGCCAGCCCGTCCGGCAGCGCGGCCGCCAGCGCCAACACCGCCTCACCCTCGATCCGCAAGACGCGGGCGGCGGTTTCCAGGGTGCGGGGGGTGTCGGGCGCTGGCTGCATGCCCCCAGATAGCCGCTTGAAGGCAGAATTGCCAAGCCGTGCGCTTGACTCTGCGCCCCCGGCAATGGTCTTGGCGGCAACCGGCAGGGGTTTGGCATGGCGGAACACGTTCTGGTCACGGGGGGCGCGGGCTACATCGGGTCGCACGCCTGCAAGGCGCTGGCGCGCGCGGGCTTCGTTCCTGTCACCTTCGACAACCTGTCAACCGGCTGGCGGCAGGCGGTGAAGTTCGGCCCGCTGCACGAAGGTGACCTTCTGAACCCCGACAGCCTTGCTGCCGCCTTCGACAGCTGGCGCCCGGTGGCGGTGATGCACTTCGCCGCCCTGTCGCTGGTCGGAGAAGCCATGGCGAACCCCGGCAAGTACTGGCGCGGCAACGTGCAGGGTTCGCTGAACCTGATCGAGGCGGCCCTGGCGGCCGGCGTGAAGGATGTCATCTTCTCCTCCACCTGCGCCACCTACGGCGAGCCTGACGGTGTTTCGGTCGATGAAGACACGCCGCAGGCCCCGATCAACCCCTATGGCGCCAGCAAGCGCGCGATCGAGGAGATGCTGCGCGACTTTGGCCGTTCGGCCGGCCTGAATGCGGTGATCTTCCGCTACTTCAACGTGGCAGGCGCCGACCCTGCGGGCGAGGTGGGCGAATGGCACCAGCCCGAAACGCACCTGATCCCGCTGATGCTGGATGCCGTGGCGGGCAGGCGGCCTGCGCTTACCCTGCACGGCACCGACTACCCCACTGCCGACGGCACACCGATCCGCGACTATGTGCATGTGGCGGACCTTGTCGATGCCCATGTGGCGGGGTTGCGCTGGCTGCAGGCGGGCCGCGGCAGCCGGGTGTTCTGCCTGGGCACCGGCCATGGCTTTTCGGTGCGCGAAGTGGTGGATCAGGCGCGCAGCGTCACCAACCGGGCCGTCCCGATGGTAGAGGGTCCGCGGCGCCCCGGTGACGCGGTGCGGCTGGTCTGCGGCAGCGCCCGCGCGCGTGCCGAGCTGGGATGGACGCCCGGGCGGTCGACCATGCGGCAGATGATTGCGGACGCCTGGGCCTGGCAGCAGGCGGGTGGATATGGCGGCTGACCGCCTACTCGTTGTGCGGGGCGGGCCTGTGCGCAAGCACTGGGCGTTGACGCGACACAGCACGAATGTAACCTGCGGCGGTTCCGGCACATGCTTTGGCCGCGTGGTTCTCTGCCGGATCAGGAGATGTGAATGACTAGGCTTCCTCGGCGCAGCTTTGTGCTCCTGGCTGGTTCGGCGTGGCTGGCGGCCTGCAGTCTTCCGCGTGGTGCCGCGAACGGCGGGGCGATCATCGCCTCGGCCGCCAAGGATGAAACGCAGGACTACGCCGTCTATGAAGTCACGGCAAACTTTGTCGACCGGGTCGCACACTGGCCGTCCACCGGTAAGTCGCCGCGCGGCGGCTGGCTTTCGGGGGGCGGCGGGCGTTCGTCCACCACCATCCGCCCCGGTGACGTGCTGAACCTGGTTGTCTGGGACAACACCGAAACCTCGCTGCTGGCACCAACTGGCGCGCGCCAGGTGGGTCTGAACGCCATCACCGTCGCGCCCGATGGCCGCATCTTCGTGCCCTACCTTGACCGGGTCGAGGTGGCCGGGCGCACGCCCGAGGCCGCCCGCATGGAGATTCAGGACCGGCTGACGCTGATCGCGCCCTCGGCGCAGGTGCAGCTGTCCGCGGTTCCCGGCCGCAACAATTCGGTCGACCTGATCGGCGCCGTCGGCCGCCCCGGAACCTACCCCATCACCGACGGGTCCATGACGGTGCTCAACCTGCTGGCTGCGGGGGGCGGCGTGTCGGAAACGCTGCCCCAGCCCATCGTGCGGCTGGCGCGGGGCGGGTCGATGTACGTCACCACGCTGGACCGCCTGTACGAGACCCCCGAACTCGACACCGTCCTGCGCGGTGGCGACCGGGTGATTGTCGAGACCGATGACCGCAGCTTCATCGCGCTGGGTGCCGCCGGCAAAGAGCAGATCATGCCCTTTCCCAACGACCAGCCCACCGCGCTGGATGCCGTTGCCGCCATCGGCGGCGTGAACGACACACGCGGAGATCCCAAGGCGATCCTGGTGCTGCGGCAGTACGCGCGCACGGCGGTGGCCGATGGCCTGACCGGCCCCGAGGCCGAACGGACCATCTTCGTGATCAACATGACCAGCGCCGACGGCCTGTTCAGCGCCCGCAAGTTCCACATCAACCCCGACGATGTGGTGTACTTCTCGGAAAGCCCGGTCACCGCCTTCAACACCATCTCGCAGCTCGTCGGCAGCGTGTTCGGGCTGGCCCGCACTGTCGACACCGCCGCTTCCGGCTGACGTCTGCCGCGCCGGGCGTCGTCCGCCCGGCCTCAGAACCGGGCGGCCAGTTCGGCAATTGCCGCGCCGGGCGCGGGCCACTCCGCGGTTTCCACCGGCTGTCCGCTGGCCGCAATCTGTCCCCATGCGGCGCGCATGGCGGCAATCCAGCCCAGCCCGGCCTTGAACGTGGCCAGATCCGCAGGCGACAGCAGGTCGGCGGCCGCGGCAGCGGTCAGGTTCACCTGCGCCGTTTCGGGCACCACGGCCAGGATGCGGCGGCGGCACTCTTCCCGCGCCCCAAAGTTGCGGGCCGCGGCGGCCTGCGCGGCAAGCACGGCCGGATCAGGTGTCAGCATCTCGGCCACCACGGCAATGGCCGCAGCCGCCACGTTGTTGTCGGCGCGGAGGCTGACCGTCCATGACGCGGCGCCATCGGTCACGCGCCACATCGTTCCGCCAAGGTTTTCGGCCGTGTAAAGGTCCATCACATCACCCAGAGGTTGAAGGTCGCGCTCGCGCCCGATCTGTTCTCGATTTTCAGCGTGCCGTCGTTGCGGGCGCTGACCGTGACGTTGCCGTCGGTGCCGCTGGTGCCTGTCAGGTCGGTCGTCACAACGGCAACGTTTGCGCCGATGCTGGCAAACCCGGTGCCCTTGCTGATGGCCGGGGCGGTCGATCCGCAGTCAAAGAAGATGTGGGCCGACAGGGCTTCGTTGGTCGAGGCCGCACCGGACTGGCCACCACAGGTCATGGCCAGAAAGCCGCCGGTTCTGCCCGGCGTGACCGTCGCCACCGCGTCGTCGGCAATGATGACCGTTGTCGCCCAACCGGCGCAGCCGTTCACGGCCAGCCGCCCGGTGACCGCCGCCCCCGTGTCATCCAGCACCAGCCGGTCGGCAACGCCCCCGGCGCCGCGCGTCCTCAGCCGAAGGTTCGCCCGGATGTCCCCCAGGGCCGGGGTACCCACGACCACCGACACGATGTCCGCGCCAAGATTGTTGATCGTCGTGCCGTCGGACCCTAGAAAGTTCACGCTGCCCAGCACGTCATTCGTCTGAACGATGTCCGAGCCGCCCAGGGTGGCAGACCGCGACTTGCCCATCCGCAGCGCCGGGCCGCCTGCATCCGCGCCATAGGCCGAGACATGAACCGTCGCCGCACCTCCGCTGCTGAGTGCGGCAACCCTGAGGACACCGAACACGCCATTTGCAACGGGGTCGCCGATCTGCAGGCCGTTGTTGCCCACCCTCATGCGTTCGGCGCCGTTCGTGGCAAAGCCGATGACATCGGCGCCAAGCGAGAACAGGCCCGTGTTCGTGTCGCCCGAGAAAGACAGCGAAGGTGCCGCCGCGCTGCCCGACGACGCCAGCACCGGAACCGTGGGCGTCAGCGCCGAGGTCGACAGCAACAGCCGCTGCGTTCCGCCGGTTGCCCAACCAATCTGGTCGGCCCCCGCCGACAGCATGCCGGTGTTGGTATCGCCCGAAAATGACAGGGACGGCAAGGCGGCCGTTCCATTGGGGGCAAGCAGCGGAACCGTGGGCGTCAGCGCCGAGGTCGACAGCAGAAGGCGCTGCGTTCCGCCGGTTGCCCAGCCAATCTGGTCGGCCCCCGCCGACAGCATGCCGGTGTTGGTATCGCCCGAAAATGACAGGGACGGCAAGGCGGCCGTTCCATTGGGGGCAAGCAGCGGAACCGTGGGCGTCAGCGCCGAGGTCGACAGCAGAAGGCGCTGCGTGCCACCTGTGACAAGCCCGATCTGGTCGGCACCCGGACGCACCAATCCGGTATCGGTATCGGCGGCAAAGCCGAGGCCAGGGGTCGCTGCCGCGCCGTCGGCCACCCGTACGCCCTGCGGCAGCGAAACCACACCCGTCGCTGCCGCCACGCTCAGCCCGTCGCGAAACAACAGGCCGTCGCTGCTGACCTTCACACTGAAGTCGTCGGTCTGGGTCGTGCCCATCTCGGCTCGGCCCGAAAAGTTGGTCTGGAACAGCAGGCTGGCCGTATCGCCCGCCGCGGCCTTGTTCACCTTTACCTGGTGCCCCGCGCCGGCATGCGTCAAAAGCGTAGCAGGGGAAACGACAGCCAGCCGGTTGGTCGTATCGGCATCGGTGCCGATGCCCAGTTGCGCCACCCGCAGGGCGCGGTCGGCCATGGCCACCCACTGTCCGTCGATGAAGGTGACGGCGGCATCCTCGGCCACCACATGCACTGTCCAACCCTCTGCGGGTGTCAGGAAGAACCATCCCGACGGATCCTCCCACACGGCAATGCGCCCAGGCTGCCCGGCCCAGGCTCCGGTCGGCGCGGCGCCAGTGATGTGCCGGTCGCCCGCGGCAGGCGTGGGTGGCGGGGTGTTGGCGCCGCGCGTCAGCGCGGCCGCCTGCACCAGCACGTCCAAAAGCCGCAGTGCCTCGTTGTGGGTGACGTGTTTTTGCGCCTGCGCGGGCTGGATCAGCGGCAAGGCGAGGATCGGCGAGGTATCGGACATGCGGTCGCTCCGGCAGGATTCGGGCCGGAGGCTAGGGGAATTGGCTAAGCATTCCTTTCGCCGGGCGCGCGCTGCGTGACCGGGCAGTGCAACGCTAGACCGCCGCGCCGCCCACCGTCAGCCCGCCGATCCGCAGGCTGGGCTGGCCCACGCCCACCGGCACCCATTGCCCCGACTTGCCGCAGTTGCCGATGCCGGGGTCCAGCGCCAGGTCGTTGCCGATGGCGCGGATGTGCTTCAGGGCGGTGGCGCCGTCGCCGATGATGGTGGCGTTGCGGACGGGGGCGCCGATGCGGCCGTTCTGCACGCGGTAGGCTTCGGTGCAGTTGAACACGAACTTGCCGTTGGTGATATCCACCTGCCCGCCGCCGAAGCCCACGGCGTACAGGCCGTCCTTCAGGTCGGCCAGGATCGCGGCGGGGTCCGCATCCCCCGCCAGCATGTAGGTGTTGGTCATGCGCGGCATGGGGATGTGGGCAAAGCTTTCGCGGCGGCCGTTGCCGGTGGGGTTTGCGCCCATCAGGCGGGCGTTCTGGCGGTCCTGCATGTAGCCCACAAGGATGCCGTCCTCGATCAGCACGGTGCGGCCCGACGGTGTGCCCTCGTCATCTATCGTGATGGAGCCGCGGCGGTTTTCCAGCGTGCCGTCATCCACCACTGTCACCCCATGCGCGGCAATCCGCTGCCCCATCAGGCCCGCAAAAGCCGAGGTCTGCTTGCGGTTGAAGTCACCCTCCAGCCCGTGCCCCACCGCCTCGTGCAGCAGGACGCCGGGCCAGCCCGGCCCCAGCACCACATCCATCACGCCTGCCGGTGCGGGCACCGCGTCCAGGTTCACCCGGGCGATGCGCAGCGCCTCGGCCGCCACCTTCTGCCAGTTGTCGCGCCCCATCAGTTGCGCCAGCCCGTGCCGCCCGCCGCCGCCTGCGTTGCCCGATTCCCGCCGCCCGTCCTTTTCGACGATCACGCTGATCGACAGCCGCGCCATGGGCCGGACATCGGCGATTCGCAGGCCCTCGGGGCGCAGGATTTCCACCTCTTGATGGCTGGCCGAGAGGGTGGCCGAGACCTGCACCACGCGGGTATCCTGCCCGCGCAGCCAGGCGTCGATTTCGCGCAGGGTGTCGATCTTCACCGGAAAGGCCGCATCCGACAGCGGGTCGGCATCGCCGTAGAGCCGCCGGTTGGTGCCGGGGGGCGGGGGGGCGAGGGTGCCGCCGCCGGTGCCCACCGCCAGCCGGGCGGTTTCGGACGCGCGCAGAAGGGCGCGTTCGCTGATCTCGGTGGCATGGGCGTAGCCCGCCACCTCGCCGCGCACGGCGCGCAGCCCGAATCCTTCGGCGGCGTCGTAGCTGGCGGTCTTCACCCGGCCGTCGTCGAACACGATGGCTTCGGACCTGCGGCGTTCCAGGAACAACTCGCCGTCGTCGGCCCCCTCGGTGGCCGCGCGCAGGATGCGCAGGGTGGCGGCTTCGTCCAGATGCGTTTCGAACGGGCGGAAGGGGGCGTCGGTCATGGGGCACCTGTGCGGGGGTCTGGTGTGCAAGGTAGGGCAGGGGGCGGGCAGAGGGAAGGGGCGGGCAGAGGGAAGCCGGGCGCCCCGATTTGGCCAACCGGCCCGTGGGACAGGCTGCGTCCCACGGTGGGACATGTTCATGGTTTTAATAATATCAATGGGTTGCGGGCGCGCGTAAACCGTTTCTTCAGAATTGTCCGGTGCGAGGAGAACTGCCCTTCCGGTCAGGGTGAGGTCGCGTCCTGCCGCAGGTTGACAGATTGCGGCCCCATGTGGCGCCGGATGAAGTCGGCCTCCGCCTGCCAGATGCCGGGTTCGGAGACAAGTTCGTGCCCGTGGCCTGGAACCTGGCGGAACTCTTTGGGCTGGGGTGCGGCGTCGTACAGCGCCCGTCCCAGGCTGAAGGGAATGACCAGATCGCGTTCGCCGTGCTGGATCAGGATCGGTGCGTTTACCCGGGCGATCCGGTCTGCGGAAGGAAACTGGTCGTGCATCAGCAGACGCACGGGCACGAACGGAAAGCGGTGCGCCGCAACGTCGGCCGCCGAGGAGTAGGGCGCTTCCAGCAGCAGCGCGCCCACCGGCCGGTCGGCTGCCAGCCGCACGGCCACCCCGGTTCCCAGTGATTCGCCCACCACGGCCAGCCGGTCGGGTGCCACGCCCTGTGCCATCAGCCAGTCATAGGCGGCATCGGCATCCATGTGCAGCCCCGGTTCGCTGATTGTGCCGCCGCTGCCGCCGAAACCGCGGTACGACAGGAAGGCCACGCCGAACCCCTGTTCGCGCAGGAAGGCCCATCGCTTTGGCCGGTCAGCGATTTCGCCGGCGTTGCCTTGCAGGTAAAGCACTGTCGGGGCGCCAGGCGGTGCCGCGGAGTACCACATCTGCAGCGGCGTGCCGTCAGCGGCCACCAGCGCAACCTCGGTCACCGCGTCAAACCCGGCGGCGGCAGGCGAGGGGGCGTTCTGGCCGGGAAAATACTGCAGGTTGCGCTGGAACAGCAGCATGGCCCCGCACAAGGCCAGATATCCGGCCACTATTCCTCCGAAGATCAGGCGCAAGACCACGACGTTCCTCCCCTTGCCCTTTGGCACACCGGCGCAGGCAGGCGCTTGTCGCTGACGCATGTCAAGCGGCGCCCATTTGCCGCAAGCCTGACGGTAACGCCGCCCTTGCCCGGCCCAAGGCGATGTGATTTTACCGCGTTCGGATACAACGGGATTCCGGGCGCAGGCCTGGGTCAACCCGGGGCATGAACCCCGGCGCCAACGGACGGGAACCGACGATGCGACTGACACACCTTGCCGCCAGCCTTGCCACCAGCGTTTTCGTCGCCGGGCAGACCCTTGCGCAGGACCTGCCGGTGATCGGCAAGCCGGTGGACGGCGCCATGGGCTTCCAGCCCTCGGCCACCGAGTTGAAGCACGACATCGTCTGGCTGGACACGATGGTGCTGTATGTGATCACCGCCATCACCATCTTCGTCACGGCGCTGCTGCTGTGGTGCATCTTCCGCTACAACGCCAAGCGCAATCCGGTGCCCGCGCGGTTCACCCACAACTCGCCGCTGGAAGTGACCTGGACGGTGGTGCCGATCGTCATTCTGGTGTTCATCGGTGCCTTCTCGTTGCCCATTCTGTTCAAGCAGCAGGAAATTCCGCAGGGTGACGTGGTGATCAAGGCGACCGGGTACCAGTGGTACTGGGGCTATGAGTATGTGGACGAAGGCTTTGCCTTCGATGCCAACATGATCGGCGCACCCTCGACCGGGGGCGACTACCGCCTGACGGCCGAGGTGGAGGCGCAGCTGTCCGAAGCCGGGTATGACCGCGAGCTGTTCCTCTTGGCCACCGACAATGCGGTGGTGGTGCCGGTGAACAAGACGGTGGTAGTGCAGGTCACCGCGGCGGACGTGATCCATTCCTGGAAGATGCCGGCCTTCGGCGTGATGCAGGATGCGGTGCCGGGCCGTCTGGCGCAGCTGTGGTTCAAGGCTGAGCAGGAGGGTATCTACTTCGGCCAGTGCAGCGAGCTGTGCGGCATTGCGCATGCCTACATGCCGATCACCGTGAAGGTGGTGAGCGAAGAGGCCTATGCGGCCTGGCTGGAAGAGGCCAAGACGCAGTTCGCCGGATCGGTGCCGACGCTCAACGTGGCCGCCGCCAACTGACACGACGCAGGGGCCGCCCGGCGCGGCCCCCACGCAAGGAACCCGGACGATGACCGACACCACGCTTGAGACACCGCGCGAGGCAGGGTTCGGCGACTATGTCGCCCTGCTGAAGCCGCGCGTGATGTCGCTGGTGGTGTTTACGGCGCTGGTGGGCCTTCTGGTGGCGCCGGTGTCGCTGCACCCGGTCGAGGCGTTTGCGGCGATCCTGTTCATCGCGCTGGGTGCGGGGGCGTCGGGCGCGCTGAACATGTGGGTCGATGCCGACATTGACGCGGTGATGCGGCGCACGCGGGGGCGGCCGGTGCCTTCGGGGCGGGTCGAGGCGGGCGAGGCGCTGGCGGTGGGGCTGGCGCTGTCGGGCATCGCGGTGGTGATGCTGGGGCTGGCCACCAATCTGGCGGCGGCGGGCCTTCTGGCCTCTACCATCTTCTTTTACGCGGTGGTCTATTCGATCTGGCTGAAGCGGTCGACGCCGCAGAACATTGTCATCGGCGGTGCGGCGGGGGCGTTTCCGCCGATGATCGGCTGGGTTTGCGCGACCGGGTCGGTCAGCGTCGAGGCCTGCCTGATGTTCGCGCTGATCTTCATGTGGACGCCGCCGCATTTCTGGACGCTGGCGCTGTTCATGAAGGAAGACTACCATAACGCGGGCGTGCCGATGCTGACGGTGACGCATGGCCGCCGCGCCACCCGCGCCCACATCTGGTGGTACACGGTGGCGCTGGTGCCGGTGTCGCTGTGGGCGGCGCTGTCGGGCTTGGGCGGGCCGTTCACGCTGGCGGTGGCGGTGGTGCTGAACGGCGGGTTCCTGCTGGGCGCATGGCGGATCTGGCGGCGGGCCGAGGATGCCGCCGAGGAAGACCGCTATGCCGTTGAAAAGCGGGTGTTCCGCTTCTCGCTGTACTATCTGTTCGTGCACTTTGCGGCCTTTGTGGCGGAAGTGGCGCTGAAATCCTGGGGCCTTGGGGGATGGGGCGCATGAACCGCGTGACGCATGAACTGCACAGCCGCCGGTTCGGCCGCAATCTGGGGCTGGGGCTGACGCTGGTGGGATTTGTGGCGATCGTCTTTGCGCTGACGGTGGTGAAGGTGCGCCGCGGCGACCACATGCAGGGCTTCGACCACACTATGCGCCCGGCGCTGGCGCAACCGGCCAATACCGCACCGGAAGGGGCCCCGTGATGACACCCGGCCGGACTGCACTGGCCCTGATGGGCGTGGCGGCGACCATGCTGTCTCTGTCCTTCGCCGCGGTGCCCTTCTACACTTGGTTCTGCCGTGTCACAGGTTACGGCGGCACCACCGGCACCGCCGCGGCCGCGCCCGCCGCCGACCGCATCCTTGACCGCACCATCCGCGTGCGCTTCGACGGCTCGACTGAGCCCGGATTGCCCTGGGTCTTTGCCCCCGTGGTGCGCGAGATGGATATCCGCATCGGTGAAACCGGGCTGGCGTTCTACGAGGCGCGCAACATCTCGGACCGGCCGGTGGCGGGCAGCGCGATCTTCAACGTGACGCCCGACAGTGCGGGCGGCCACTTCACCAAGATTGCCTGTTTCTGCTTTGATGCGCAGGTGTTGCAGCCGGGCGAAGTGGTGCAGATGCCGGTGACGTTCTTCATCGATCCCGCCATCGTCGATGACCCGGATGCCCGCCTTCTGCGCGAGATCACCCTGAGCTATACCTTCTACGAAACCGACCTGCCCGAAGAGGCAGCCGCGATTCCGGCACCCGCCGGGAACGTGGTGAACTGAGACGAGGGAACCATGGCCCACGCCAAGAACCACGATTACCACATCCTGCCGCCGTCGATCTGGCCGTTTCTTGGCGCGGTCGGGGCCTTCACCATGCTGTTCGGGGCCGTGCTGTGGATGAACGGATCGGGGCCGTGGCTGGGCCTGATCGGCTTTGCCGTCGTGCTGTACGTGATGTTCGCCTGGTGGTCGGAAGTGATCCGCGAAAGCATCGTGGGCGATCACACGCCGGTGGTGCGCATCGGGCTGCGCTACGGCTTCATCATGTTCATCATGTCGGAAGTCATGTTCTTCTCGGCATGGTTCTGGGCCTTCTTCAAGAACGCGCTGTACCCGATGGGGCCCGACAGCCCGGCGATCGACGGCGTTTGGCCGCCCGCCGGGATTGAAACCTTCGACCCCTGGCATCTGCCGCTGATGAACACGCTGATCCTGTTGTGTTCCGGCTGCGCCGCCACCTGGGCGCACCATGCGCTGGTGCACGAGAACAACCGCAAGGACCTGAAGAACGGCCTGATCCTGGCCATCCTGCTGGGCGCCGTGTTCACCGTGTTCCAGGCCTATGAATACAGCAACGCGGCCTTCGGCTTTGCGGGCAACATCTATGGTGCCACCTTCTTCATGGCCACGGGGTTCCACGGGTTCCACGTGATCATCGGCACCATCTTCCTGTTCGTCTGCCTGCTGCGGGTCTATGCCGGGCACTTTACCCCGGAAAAGCACGTGGGGTTCGAGGCGGCCGCCTGGTACTGGCACTTCGTCGATGTGGTCTGGCTGTTCCTGTTCGCCGCCGTCTACATCTGGGGCGGCTGATCCACGGTCGGAATTGATTGCCGGCGCAGGCCCCCACGCGGGCCTGCGCTTTGCGTTCAGGAGGGCACGGCATGGCGCGGCTGATCGTTCCGCTGCTGTTCGGGGTGATCGGGGCAGCCGTTCTGGTTGGGCTGGGGGCGTGGCAGCTGCAACGCCTGGCCTGGAAGGAAGGCATCGTGGCCGCCATCGCCGCTCGGATGGATGAACCGCCCGTGGCCCTGCCCGCGATGCCCGACCCGGCGACGGACGCCTATTTGCATGTGTCGGTAAGCGGCGCGTTCACCGGGCAGGCGCTGGACGTCCTGGTCAGCCGCAAGCAGGTGGGGCCGGGGTTCCGCGTGGTGGCCGTGCTGCAGGCCGATGACGGGCGGCGCGTGCTGGTGGACCGCGGGTTTGTGCCGGACGGATCGCGCGGGGTGGGGCATGGGGCCGGGGGCCCGGTCACGGTGACCGGCAACCTGCTGTGGCCCGACGAGGTGGACGGCTTCACGCCCCCGCCCGACGCGGCGACGGGCCTGTGGTACGCGCGCGATCTGCCCGCCATGGCCGAGAAACTGCAGGCGGAACCCGTTCTTGTCGTGGCAAGGTCGGAAACGGGCGAGGGGGTTGCCCCCTGGCCGGTGGATACCACAGGCATCCCGAATGACCATCTGGGGTATGCGGTGCAATGGTTTCTGCTGGCGTTGGTCTGGTTGGGGATGACAATTCTGTATCTGTGGCGTATGCGGCGCCGGATGGGCTGAAGGACGATCATGCAGTACGTTTCCACCCGCGGTCAGGCGCCCGCATTGGCCTTTCAGGACGCGATGATGACGGGGCTGGCGCGGGACGGGGGGCTGTACGTGCCCGCCCAGGTGCCGCAGATGACGGCGGCGGAGATTGCCGCGCTGGCGGGTCTGCCCTATGAGGATGTCGCGTTCCGGGTGATGTGGCCCTATCTGGGCGGGGCCTTTGCGGAAGGCGAGTTCCGTGGGCTGCTGGCGGCGGCCTATCGCGGTTTCGTCCACCCGGCGAAGGCGCCGTTGCGGCAGATGGGGCCGGGGCATTTCTTGCTGGACCTTGCCTGCGGGCCGACGCTGGCGTTCAAGGATTTCGCCATGCAGATCATCGGGCAGATGATGCAGGCGGTGCTGGCGCGGACGGGGCAGCGGATCACCATCGTGGGGGCCACCAGCGGCGACACCGGGTCGGCCGCGGTTGAGGCGTTCCGCGGGCTGGCGAATGTGGATGTGTTCATCCTGTTCCCGCATGGCCGGGTGAGTGAGGTGCAGCGGCGCCAGATGACCACCGCGCGCGAGGGCAACATCCATGCGCTGGCGGTGGAGGGCACGTTTGACGACTGCCAGGCGCGGCTGAAGGACATGTTCAACGATGCCGCCTTTCGTGACGGCGTGCGGCTGGCGGGGGTGAACAGCATCAACTGGGCGCGGGTGCTGGCGCAGGTGGTGTATTACTTCGCTGCGGGCGTGGCGCTGGGGGCGCCGCACCGGGCGATTGACTTCACCGTGCCCACGGGCAACTTCGGCGACATCTACGCGGGCCATGTGGCGCGGGCGATGGGCCTGCCCGTGGGGCGGCTGGTGATTGCCACCAACCGCAACGACATCCTGCACCGCGCGATGACCAGCGGCGAGTATGTGCCCGGCACGGTGGAGCCGACGATCAGCCCGTCGATGGACATCCAGGTGAGTTCCAATTTCGAGCGCGCCCTGTGGGAGGCGCTGGGGCGCGACGGGGCGGCGGTGGCGGCGCTGATGGCCGACCTGAAGGCGGGGGGCTTCCGCATTCCGCAGGGCGCAATGCAGGCGTTGCAGGAGTGGTTCGGGTCTGGCCGTGCCTCCGAGGAAGAAACGGCCGAGACCATTGCCCGCACCCGTGCCCTGACGGGCGAGGTCGTGTGCCCGCACACGGCGGTGGGCCTGAAGGTGGCGGCCGAGCACATGGGCGCGAACCCGATGGTGACGCTGGCCACGGCGCACCCGGCGAAGTTCCCCGATGCGGTTCAGGCGGCCACCGGCCTGCGCCCCGCGCTGCCGCCGCGCATGGCGGACCTGTACGAACGGCCCGAGCGTGTGACGCGCGTGGCCAATGACCTGGATGCCCTGAAGTCCCTGATAAGTGAGAGGTTGACCGCGTGACCGCCCGACTGACCACCCTGCCCAACGGCCTGCGCATTGTCACCGAACAAATGCCGGGGCTGCAATCCGCCAGCCTGGGCGTGTGGGTCACGGCCGGGGGGCGGCACGAGACGGCGGCGCAGAACGGCATCGCGCATTTCCTGGAACACATGGCGTTCAAGGGCACGGCGCGCCGCACGGCCCGGCAGATTGCCGAAGAGATCGAGGACGTGGGCGGCTACATCAACGCCTATACGTCCAAGGAAATGACGGCCTACTATGCCCGCGTGCTGTCGGCTGACACGGCGCTGGCGCTGGACGTGATTTCGGACATCGTGCTGAACCCGGTGTTCAACGCGGAAGACATCGAGACCGAGCGGCATGTGATCCTGCAGGAAATCGGGCAGGCGCTGGACACGCCCGACGACATCATCTTCGACTGGCTGCAAGAGGCGTCCTACCCCGACCAGCCGTTCGGCCGCACCATCCTGGGCCCGGCCGAGCGGGTTGAGGCGTTTGGCGCGGATGACCTGCGGGGGTTCGTGGCGCGTCACTACGGGCCCGACCACATGATCCTGTCGGCCTCGGGCGGCGTCGACCACGACCGCATCGTCGCGCAGGCGGAAGAGATCTTCGGCGGCCTGCCGCCCGCGGGGAACGGTGCCGTCGTGCCGGCGCGCTTTGCCGGGATCGAACGGCGCGAGGAGAAGGACCTGGAGCAGGCGCATTTCGCGTTGTCCTTGCAGGCCCCCGGCGCGCGC
The DNA here is from genome assembly GCA_964559535.1 of uncultured Rhodobacterales bacterium. Taxonomy (GTDB): domain Bacteria; phylum Pseudomonadota; class Alphaproteobacteria; order Rhodobacterales; family Rhodobacteraceae; genus CAZLIC01. The sequence continues at coordinate 23,247 of CAZLIC010000012.1, read as the reverse complement.
GAGGCGGGTGTCTATGCGGCGCAGGTCTATGCCACGGCCATGGGGGGCGGCATGTCCAGCCGCCTGTTCCAGACCATCCGCGAAGAGCGCGGCCTGTGCTATTCGATCTTCGCGCAGTCGGGGGCCTACGAGGACACCGGCTCGATCACCGTCTATGCGGGCACCTCGGGCGAGGAACTGGCGGAACTGACGGAACTGACGGTGGCCGAACTGCGCCGGTCGGCCCGTGACATGTCCGAGGCCGAGGTGGCGCGCGCGCGGGCGCAGCTGAAATCCGGCCTGCTGATGGGGCTGGAAAGTCCTTCCAGCCGGGCCGAGCGGCTGGCGCGGATGGTGTCGATCTGGGGCCGCGTGCCCGATGTGGACGAGGCGGTGTCGAAGATCGACGCGGTGGACGTGCAGGCGGTGCGCGACTATGCGGCGGGCCTGGCCCGCGGCGGCGCCGCGTTGGCGCTGTATGGCCCGGTGGACGGCGCACCGGGTCTGGAGGCGATCCGCGACGGGCTGACGGGCTGATGCTGGGGTTCCGCCGCAAGGTCCGGCTTGAAAGCGAACGGATGACACTGCGGCTGCCCTTGCACACCGACTGGCGCGCCTGGGCGGCGTTGCGGGCCGACAGCGAGGCCTTCCTGGCGCAGTGGGAGCCGGTATGGGCCGCCGACCACCTGTCGCGCCGCGCCTTCACCAACCGCGTCTACTGGGCCGCCCGGGCCGAGGCACAGGGCACCGCGCTGCCGCTTCTGATGATCCGGCGCGCCGACGAGGCCTTGCTGGGCGCCATCACGCTGGACAACATCCGCCGCGGCCCGGCACAGGCCGGCACGCTGGGGTACTGGGTGGGCGCGGCGTTTGCGCGCCAGGGCTTCATGGGCGAGGCGATACGGACCGTGGTGCACCACGCCTTTTCGCAACTGGACCTGAGCCGGATCGAGGCCGCCTGCCTGCCCGAGAACGCGGCCAGCCGTGCCGTGCTGGAAGGCACCGGGTTCAAGTACGAAGGGGTTGCGCAAAGCTATCTGCAGATCGCCGGGCGCTGGCGCAATCATGTGCTGTACGCCAACCTGCGCGGCGACCGTCGGGGCAAGACCGACGCGGGCTGACCGGAACGCCGCGGCGTACCCGCCCAAGGGTGCCATGTCGGCGGAAGTTGCGGCCCGAACCGGCATTCTGCGCCATGGCGTGGCCCCCCCGTCTCAGGCCGCGGCCAGCCCCGGGCAGAAAACGGCGCAGGCGGCGCTTGCGCCTGTTGTCGGCCCGGAAGCTTTGCTAGGTCTGTGTGGAAGCGCCGGGCGCAATGCCGCCCGATCCGCATGAACGGGGCATGTACGGGTGGCAGCAGGACGCATGAGGTTCATCGGCAGCCTTTCGGGGCGGTTCCTTGTTCTGACGGTTGTCTTCGTCATGCTGGCCGAGGTGCTGATCTTTGTGCCGTCGATGGCCCGTTTTCGCGCCGATTTCCTGCAGCTGCGGCTGGAACAGGCACAGATCGCGTCGCTGGCGCTCTTGGCCACCGACGGGCCGATCACCCCGGCGCTGGAGGCCGAACTCTTGCGCAACGCGCAGGTGATGAACGTGGTCCTGCGGCGCGACGAGATGCGGCAGCTGGTGCTGTCCTCTCCCATTCCCGACGAGGTGGTGGCGACCCATGACCTGCGCCTGGCGGGCCCCTGGGCGCTGATTGCGGATGCCATGGCGCAGCTGTGGGATACCGACAACCGCGTGGTGCGGGTCATCGGCAGCCCCACGCAAGAGGCGGGTCTGCTGATCGAGGTCACGATGGAGACACGCGCGCTGCGGCAGGCGATGGTGGAATACGGTCTGCGCATCCTGTGGCTGTCGGCGATGATTTCGGGGGTGACGGCGGCGCTGTTGTTCCTGGCGGTGCGGCGGCTGATCGTGGCGCCCATCGGCCGCGTGGTGCGCAGCATGGCGGCCTATGCCGAGGCCCCTGAGGATGCCCGCCGGGTGATCGCGCCCACCGCCCGCGTGGCCGAACTGCGCGCGGCGGAAGAGGCGCTGCAGTCGCTGCAGACGCAGATGACCGGCGCCCTGAAGCAGCGCGAACGCCTGGCGCAGCTGGGTGGCGCCGTGGCCAAGATCAGCCACGACCTGCGCAACATCCTGACCTCGGCGCAGCTGTTCGCTGACCGCATCGAGGGCTCGCAGGACCCGATGGTGGCCCGCGCGGCGCCCAAGCTGGTGTCCTCGATCAGTCGGGCGGTGTCCCTGTGCGAATCCACGCTGGCCTTCGGCAAGGCCGAGGAGCCGCCGCCGCGGCTGGCCCGGTTTCCGCTGCGGATGCTGGCCGAAGATGTGGTGGCGGCCGAGGGGATGGGCGAGGATGGCCCGGTGACACCCGTGATCGACATCGCGGCGGGGCTGATGATCCGCGGCGATGCCGAACAGCTGTACCGCGTGCTGTCGAACCTGGTGCGCAACGCGCGGCAGGCGATCGAGGCGACCGGCCAGCCCGGCACCGTGGAAATCGCCGGGGGCGAGGATGACACCGGCTGGTGGATCCGCGTGGGCGACACCGGGCCCGGCCTGCCGCCCAGGGCGCGCGAGCACCTGTTCACCGCCTTCCAGGGCGGCGCGCGCAAGGGCGGCACGGGGCTGGGCCTTGCCATTGCGGCCGAACTGGTGCGCGGCCATGGCGGGCGGCTGGACCTTGTGACCTCCGGCGAAGGCGGGACCGAGTTCCTGATCGTCCTGCCCAAGGGCGGGTTGCCCGACGCGGCCTGATTCCTCTTGCACTCGCCCGCAGGCAGGGCTATCCCCCGCCGCACTGCGGACCCGTAGCTCAGCTGGATAGAGCATCAGACTACGAATCTGAGGGTCGGGCGTTCGAATCGCTCCGGGTCCGCCACTCACCCAAGTCTCTGATCCATGCGTCCGATCTCTGCCGGATTTGCGGCCGTTTCCGGTGCGTTGCGCGGGGGGCGGCGTTCGCGAGACTGTAGCGCCGTTGGTTCCGTGCGCCCAGCGGGAAGCGCGTCTCGGGAGAGACGGAAGGGGCGGTCCGGCCTCGATGTCTCTACTGCCCTGCCTTGGTGCCTGGTCGCCGGAATCATGCCCCGGCTTCAGCCTCACCCATGCCGAACCCCAGCATCCTTTCCTGCGCGGCCCAGTCCATGGGAAGGTCCGCGGCGAGCAGGCGTTCAAGCGTCAGACCCTCGGGCGTGGTGCCGTCGAGGATGGCGCACTGGATACCGGGGGAGAGGAAGGCGAGGTAGCTGCGCCGCCGTGCGCGGCTGCCGGTGGGTGTGGGCGCGTCGGACTTCCGCCGCCCGGCCTTGCGCGCGGCCATCTCGCGGTGCGACTCGCGCAGCGCCCGGATCAGGGTAGTGTCGGGGACGGGGACAGTATCGCCGACCACGAGCTTCGTCTCGATGCCGCGGCGGCGCAGGTGGAAGCGGAAGGAGGTGGCAAGAAAGCCGGGGGCGAGGTCATCGGCGGTGACGCCGAGGCGGTCGGCGAGGGTTGCGGCATTCAGGTCGAGGTGCAGGGCGCCGCCGCGGATGCGGCCACGGGCGAGGAGCAGCGGCAGTTGCGTGGCGGGGTCGGCGGCGATGTCATTGGCGACGGCCGTGACCTTGTCGCCCAGCGCCAGCGCGGTGCGTGCGTCCGCCACGGCCAGCACCCTGTGCTGTGCGGCGGCGGTGCGCAGATGCGCGGCGATGTGCCGGGCGATCTCCTGCTCCAGCGGGACGGCGGGCAGGCGCCAGCCGGTCGGGTCGGTGCCGCCCGCGATCAGCCGGTTCGAGATGTAGTAGCGGTAGCTGCGCGTGCCGGTGGTGGTGCGGGTCGGGGTGAGGCCGTCACCGGTCTCGTCGAAGAGCAGGCCCAGCAGCGGCGCGCGGGCACCGCCGGTGGACGGGGCAGGGCTCGCGGTGCCGCGCTTCGAGATGGACGCGCCCGTTGCCGTCGTGCGGATAGCGTCACCAGTTCCTGCGTTTGCATCGGTTCCGCCTACGCCTTCGTGCACCGGGATATCCGGCAACCCACCCGCCCCGCCGCCCGCCTTCACCCGCGGCCGTGCACGGCTGTCCAGCAGCCGCGCCTGCACCCGGTCCCAGAGGTCGCGCCCGATGATCGCCGGATGCTGCCCCGCATAGGCCCGCGCCTTGTGCCGCACCATGCCGCAGTAGGTGGGGTTGGTCAGCAGGTAGTGGATCTGCCCTCGCGTGAAGGCCCCGCCACCGCTGCGCTTGCCGGATGCCGTGTCGTGCCGCTTCGACCGCAACCCCATCCGCGCCGCCTCCACCTCCACCGCCCGGATGCTGCCGTGCCGGTCGTAGAGGTCGAAGAGAGTCCGCACGGTCTGTGCCTCTTCCGCATTCACCACGAGTTCCCGCCGCTGCGGGTCGGGGTGGCGGTCATAGCCGAGCGGGATGGTGCCGCCCATCCAGAGCCCGCGCTGCTTGGACGAGGCGATCTTGTCGCGGATGCGTTCGGCGGTGACCTCGCGCTCGAACTGCGCGAAGGACAGAAGCACGTTCAGCGTCAGCCGCCCCATCGAGGTCGAGGTGTTGAAGGCCTGGGTGACCGATACGAAGGAGGCCCCGGCGCGGTCGAGCCGCTCCACCAGCCGGGCGAAGTCGGCGAGCGAGCGGGTGAGGCGGTCGATCTTGTAAACCACGATCATGTCGATGCGCCCGGCATCGACCTCGGCCATCAGCCGCTGCAGGGCAGGGCGGTCGAGCGTGCCGCCGGAGATGCCGCCGTCGTCGAAGCGGGCGGGCAGGGCCTTCCAGCCCTCGTGGCGCTGGCTGGTGATGAAGGCAGCGCAGGCCTCGTGCTGGGCGTCCAGCGAATTGAACTCCTGCTCCAGCCCCTCGTCGCTGGACTTGCGGGTGTAGATCGCTGCGCGGATCACCGGGCGGGTGGTCATGCGGGGACTCCGGCGGTGCGTCGGCGGGTGCGGGCGGTTGCGGCGGCCCGGGCGTCAGCAGTCCCGCTGGCACCGGATGTCGGAACTTGGCTTGAAGCCCCGTTTGAAGCCGCCTTGAAGGACCGTTTCGACACCGGCTCACCAAGCCGACCGCCCCCGGCCTTTCCGGCCTTCCCCTTCGCTGCTGCGCCCCCGCCGCTGGACGATTCCGCCCCGCCGCCGCTGTCGACCCCGACCTTACCTCCGCCCCCGGCCCCGCCGCCCGTCAGCCCGAAGAACCGCGGCCCCGACCAGTGTGCGCCGGTGATCTCCTTCGCGATGGCCGAGAGCGACCCAAACTGCCGCCCGGACCACAGGAACCCGTCCGCGTCGACATCAACGACATGGGTGACCCCGTTCCATTCCCGCAGCAGCCGCCCGCCGGGCCGCAACCGCGCCGCGGGCTTCGGCATGGCCGATGCCGCACCCGCGCGCTGCGCCAGGGTCTCGACAAACCCCGCAGCCAGCCCCCCGACCGCCCGCGCCTGAATCTCGAAGGCGAGGAAGCGGTTCATCAGCTGCGGCGACAGGCCCTTCGGCACCGGACGGTCGAACAGCCGTGTCCAGAGGGCGCCGAGGGCGGCGCGGGACAGGCTGGGGAGGTCGGCAATGGTCGGGATGCTGGTGCAGTTTCCGCCACTCGTCGTGCCCGGAAATGGAGCAAGGTGAAAGGGTTGGTCCGTTCTGACAGCCGCCTTTGCCGCTACTAGCTGTCTGTTGGCGCTTGCGCCCGTGCCGCCGCCATTCCTACCCTTCCGTGGCTCCTTCGATGTCTGTGTTTGTCCGGCCATCCCCTGCTCCCGTCGCCACGGGACCAGTGCCCGCACTGGGAGAAGCCCGGACTCGGCCGGGCACAGAGACACTCACGCTCGTTCCGGGGCAGGTGTCCAGTCGGTCAGGGGTAGCGGCGTGGCAGGGCGAAGGGCAGTCGTTCTCTCAGCCGCGTATCCGGCGGGGAGGGCCATGCCGTATCGCGCGAATCTCTCGGAATGTCTCTCAGCCGCCTATCTGGCGGGGAGGGACCGGCCATTGCCTAGCGGCAACTTCCTTGCTCTCTCAGCCGCCTATTCGGTGGGGAGGGGAAAACGGCATGAAATTCGACCCTACCAGATTCTCTCAGTCGCCCATCCGGCGAGGAGGGGCGAGGGTGCTCCCTGCGATGACCGCTTCCGTCTCTTAGCCGCCTATCCGGCGGGGAGGGGGATGACCATCCCTGACCTAACCACCCTGATTCTCTCAGCCTCCTATCCGGCGGGGAGGCTTGGCCTGGTCGCCGCCGTCGTTGCCCAACTTCTCTCAGCCGCCTATCCGGAGGGGAGGCTGTGATTTGGGTTGCTGTTGTTGTTCTTCAGTCTCTCAGCCGCCGGGTCCAATAGTCAGGACTGCGCGCAGGCGGTTCATCCCCGCGGGTGCGGGGAACAGGGTCAAGGCCCATGCGCCAGCCGTGCCGCGCACGGTTCATCCCCGCGGGTGGGGGAACAGGGTCACGTGCCGTGGACAGGCCCGCTGCCCGCCGGTTCATCCCCGCGGGTGCGGGGAACAGGCCAGAGGGCGGGCGGCGTAGCGCACCAGCGGCGGTTCATCCGCGCGGGTGCGGGGAACAGTCGGCGGCGATCAGCGGACCCACCTCCTGCGCCGGTTCATCCCAGCAGGTGCGGGGAACAGGCCCGGCAGCCGGTGCCCAGCAGAAACGCGACCGGTTCATCCCCGCGGGTGCGGGGAACAGGCCAAGGCGCGCGAACCCGCTCACCTGCTGACCGGTTCATCCCCGCGGGTGCGGGGAACAGGGCCTTGCGATGGACGCCGACACCCGCAGCTACGGTTCATCCCCGCGGGTGCGGGGAACAGGCCGCCGAAATCTGGATCGAGGTCAGCACCGCCGGTTCATCCCCGCGGGTGCGGGGAACAGTGTCGGCCAGTCACCTTCCGGGAGCCAGAACTCGGTTCATCCCCACGGGTGCGGGGAACAGTGGCCCCGGGCGGCCACCTCGGGGGTGCGTTCCGGTTCATCCCCGCGGGTGCGGGGAACAGCCGCGCGCGGCACGGTGGAACGGCGTGCCCGTCGGTTCATCCCCGCGGGTGCGGGGAACAGATGTTGCCCGTGATGTCGGCATAGCTGGCAGGCGGTTCATCCCCGCGGGTGCGGGGAACAGTCGTCCTTGCGCAGCCAGCCATAAAAGTCCGCCGGTTCATCCCTGCGGGTGCGGGGAACAGTGTCCGGTTGGCGACGACTTCCTTCCATGCGTCGGTTCATCCCCGCGGGTGCGGGGAACAGGCGGTGTAGTTCATCCGGTAGACCTCGGCCACCGGTTCATCCCCGCGGGTGCAGGGAACAGTACACCGCCGCAATCGCCCGCTGCACGGTGCGCGGTTCATCCCCGCGGGTGCGGGGAACAGGCCGGAACCATCGCCTGCGCGGTGGTCGGATACGGTTCATCCCCGCGGGTGCGGGGAACAGAGGTTGCCAGACAGGCCCGCAATCCCGGTGTTCGGTTCATCCCCGCGGGTGCGGGGAACAGACGGAAATCCGCCGCGCTTGTTTTGTCGCCGCCGGTTCATCCCCGCGGGTGCGGGCAACAGGATGTCCACAACCTCGCCAATCGCGGCGATGGCGGTTTGTCCCCGCGGGTGCGGGGAACAGCCGGGGTCAACCCCGAACGTGCCCGCGAACGCCGGTTCATCCCCGCGGGTGCGGGGAACAGCACGACGCACATCCCGGCCGCCCAGATCATCGCGGTTCATCCCCGCGGGTGCGGGGAACAGACGTTCAGTTACCTCAAGACTGGCATCCCGGCCGGTTCATCCCCGCGGGTGCGGGGAACAGGTTTCGGCCGCTGCAAAGGCAAGGAAGGCGTCCGGTTCATCCCCGCGGGTGCGGGGAACAGGCCCGCCCCTCGTCGGTCAGCGGGTCCAGCCGCGGTTCATCCCCGCGGGTGCGGGGAACAGTTCACTCTGTCGGCCTTTCCTGCGGTGAGGTCCGGTTCATCCCCGCGGGTGCGGGGAACAGGCATCATAGATCGACCAGAAGTCATTCTTGCCCGGTTCATCCCCGCGGGTGCGGGGAACAGTCCATCTGCTCGATGATGCCCGCGCGGCGGGCCGGTTCATCCCCGCGGGTGCGGGGAACAGCCGACGATCAGCCGCGCCGCGTTGGCCGTCAGCGGTTCATCCCCGCGGGTGCGGGGAACAGCGTGTGCGCCACCATGTCACCGCCCTGATTGACGGTTCATCCCCGCGGGTGCGGGGAACAGTGAAGCGGCCCAGCCCACGCCATTACAAAGACCGGTTCATCCCCGCGGGTGCGGGGAACAGATGGCGAGGCTTTCCACGATCTGCAAGGATGTCGGTTCATCCCCGCGGGTGCGGGGAACAGCGCGCCACGCGGTCAAGCATGTCACCCGCGGGCGGTTCATCCCCGCGGGTGCGGGGAACAGGCATCCCGCGGCGCATCCGACGGCCAGCTGACCGGTTCATCCCCGCGGGTGCGGGGAACAGTCTGGCCAGATCATCGAGGTATCCGGCAGTAACGGTTCATCCCCGCGGGTGCGGGGAACAGTGTGACAGCACGAACGCGCCCGTGCTGCTGGCCGGTTCATCCCCGCGGGTGCGGGGAACAGTTGGCGTTGGGGTAAACAACTCCGTCCGGCCCCGGTTCATCCCCGCGGGTGCGGGGAACAGCCGGAACAGGAGTTCCGCGACAGCGTGTATCGCGGTTCATCCCCGCGGGTGCGGGGAACAGCGGCCAACCCACACAGGGGGTTTGGGCCAGTCCGGTTCATCCCCGCGGGTGCGGGGAACAGCTGCGCCCAAGCCTCGATAAACGCGGTCATGGCGGTTCATCCCCGCGGGTGCGGGGAACAGACCATCCGCGAAGTGCTGGGCGCGCTGATCGACGGTTCATCCCCGCGGGTGCGGGGAACAGCGATAGAAGGACCGTGCGCCGCGAACCGGCGTCGGTTCATCCCCGCGGGTGCGGGGAACAGAGCCCAAGGGCAGCCGCTGGCAACGCATGTTGCGGTTCATCCCCGCGGGTGCGGGGAACAGTTTTGCGCGCCGACACTCGTGATGCACACCGCCGGTTCATCCCCGCGGGTGCGGGGAACAGTTCGATGTCTGACGCCGCAGCGGCCTGTGACGCGGTTCATCCCCGCGGGTGCGGGGAACAGGACTTGGCACTGCCGCGGCCACCGTGGGCGCCCGGTTCATCCCCGCGGGTGCGGGGAACAGGTCATCAAGACGCCGCACGATGGACTGATCACCGGTTCATCCCCGCGGGTGCGGGGAACAGACATGTCGTCAGGCATGCGCACAGCCATGTCTCGGTTCATCCCCGCGGGTGCGGGGAACAGATCTCGGCAAGACGGCGGCGGATGATGATCCGCGGTTCATCCCCGCGGGTGCGGGGAACAGCTCGCCTACTTCGAACAGGAATACCTCTGCAGCGGTTCATCCCCGCGGGTGCGGGGAACAGACCCGGAATGTCGTGGTCGAGGTGGCGTAGGCCGGTTCATCCCCGCGGGTGCGGGGAACAGCTGAGGCCGACCCACGGAATGTCGAACCGTGCCGGTTCATCCCCGCGGGTGCGGGGAACAGAAGGGCCTTCGGAATGCCTCCCCTACCCCCACCGGTTCATCCCCGCGGGTGCGGGGAACAGTCAGGTCGTGGGCGCTCCGCCCGCCGAGGAACCGGTTCATCCCCGCGGGTGCGGGGAACAGAATGCCGTCACCCGCGAACGACTATTCACCAACGGTTCATCCCCGCGGGTGCGGGGAACAGTGACGCACCGCATACGCGACAATCGTGCCCGGCGGTTCATCCCCGCGGGTGCGGGGAACAGTCACGCGCCCTGTCGTCACGGGCACTGTCCGCCGGTTCATCCCCGCGGGTGCGGGGAACAGCTGCCGACGCCGATCAGCTCCAGCCGCAACAACGGTTCATCCCCGCGGGTGCGGGGAACAGTACCTCTGGCAGGACATGCTGGACGGTGTTGCCGGTTCATCCCCGCGGGTGCGGGGAACAGTCCGCATGGAACGCCACCTTCGAGGCATGGGCCGGTTTATCCCCGCGGGTGCGGGGAACAGTTCGATGCCAGCGGCCTCAACCCCTTCCGCAACGGTTCATCCCCGCGGGTGCGGGGAACAGGCGACGTGCCCACATGGGGCGCTGGCCTGCCGCGGTTCATCCCCGCGGGTGCGGGGAACAGGCCGCGGTGTTCAAGGTAGGCGTAGCGCGTCACGGTTCATCCCCGCGGGTGCGGGGAACAGCCAAGCCCGCCCGATCAAACGGTTGCCGCTGACGGTTCATCCCCGCGGGTGCGGGGAACAGGTCGGGCGAGAGAATGTTTCCGTACCAGACGACGGTTCATCCCCGCGGGTGCGGGGAACAGCAGGATCTGGAAAACCGGAACACCACCAACGTCGGTTCATCCCCGCGGGTGCGGGGAACAGGACTTCGGCCTCGCTCGGCGCTTTGCGGAAGTCGGTTCATCCCCGCGGGTGCGGGGAACAGACGGAGTGTCCAAAACGGACCCGTTTGCCTGACGGTTCATCCCCGCGGGTGCGGGGAACAGATGTCCCGCCACGTGATGCCGTGGATCAGGTTCGGTTCATCCCCGCGGGTGCGGGGAACAGGTCGCCGCAATGCTGTCGAATGTCTGCGTGTGCGGTTCATCCCCGCGGGTGCGGGGAACAGTTCCGGCAGGGCGAGGAATACCCCGTCATTGACGGTTCATCCCCGCGGGTGCGGGGAACAGTGCACCTCGGCCAGGCGCGCGGCCAGCCGGTCCGGTTCATCCCCGCGGGTGCGGGGAACAGACTATGAGGCTCAGGTGCGCCATCCCCGCCCCCGGTTCATCCCCGCGGGTGCGGGGAACAGGGCAACCCCGACTGCAGCCGTGGCCGCTGCACCGGTTCATCCCCGCGGGTGCGGGGAACAGTCGGGCGTGGCGGGGTCGGGCATGGGGCGGTCCGGTTCATCCCCGCGGGTGCGGGGAACAGCCGGTGCCCATGGCCGGGCGCGGGCGTTCAGCCGGTTCATCCCCGCGGGTGCGGGGAACAGATAGCCATGGCAATCACCGTCGACCCCAACGACGGTTCATCCCCGCGGGTGCGGGGAACAGCTGCTACCTTAAAGGTGGCGGGTCTGGTGTCGCGGTTCATCCCCGCGGGTGCGGGGAACAGCATGTTGTCTGCTGGTAGCAAGAGCCAAGTGTCGGTTCATCCCCGCGGGTGCGGGGAACAGTCGCCGCGCGAGATAAGGACGCGGCACGGCGTCGGTTCATCCCCGCGGGTGCGGGGAACAGGTGCCACCCGGCCCGAGGTATGGCTGCCCTTCCGGTTCATCCCCGCGGGTGCGGGGAACAGGGTGCGTAGGGTCTATCAGGTGGGTTGGTATCCGGTTCATCCCCGCGGGTGCGGGGAACAGCGCCTCAAGTTCAATAATCTCCTGTCTGAGTGCGGTTCATCCCCGCGGGTGCGGGGAACAGCAGAACGGTGAAATTCGCCCGACCATCGACCTCGGTTCATCCCCGCGGGTGCGGGGAACAGTCGTCATCCACGCCGCTGTCTCCGTTTCATCGCGGTTCATCCCCGCGGGTGCGGGGAACAGATCGTCAAGGGTCTGGTCGCCATGGTGGACGGCGGTTCATCCCCGCGGGTGCGGGGAACAGTGCCCGCCCTAATCCTACCCCACATCTACCGGCGGTTCATCCCCGCGGGTGCGGGGAACAGTCCTCGTATTCCCGCATCAGCGCGCGCACGGCCGGTTCATCCCCGCGGGTGCGGGGAACAGTGCATCGGTGACAACGTTGCGCCGGGCCAGCGCGGTTCATCCCCGCGGGTGCGGGGAACAGACAGCCAACGCGGATGGCAGCTATCTGTGCGACGGTTCATCCCCGCGGGTGCGGGGAACAGGTTCGCAACGCAATCCGCCGCCGCCTCGATCCCGGTTCATCCCCGCGGGTGCGGGGAACAGGACACGCGCGGCGCCGTCCCGATGGTCTGCGCCGGTTCATCCCCGCGGGTGCGGGGAACAGCTTGATCAGCACATCAGCAACCTGCATCTGGGCGGTTCATCCCCGCGGGTGCGGGGAACAGCCAAGCGCGGGTTTTCATGTTCATGGCGCAATCGGTTCATCCCCGCGGGTGCGGGGAACAGCAGTTCGGCGATCCGGCGAAGAAACGGACCTGCGGTTCATCCCCGCGGGTGCGGGGAACAGCTCGAACGCGCTGGCCCGGCTGACCGCCAGCGCGGTTCATCCCCGCGGGTGCGGGGAACAGGCATAATTTGACTTGACAGTGCGCGGTGCGCACGGTTCATCCCCGCGGGTGCGGGGAACAGGCGGTGCTGCCCGCACTCAGAATAGGGTCGCCCGGTTCATCCCCGCGGGTGCGGGGAACAGGCGGTGCACTGATGCGCGCGGCCGACATTCAGCGGTTCATCCCCGCGGGTGCGGGGAACAGATAGGACCGCGCAAGCGCATCGTCGGTGGCGTCGGTTCATCCCCGCGGGTGCGGGGAACAGTTGGCAAACTCCGTCCCGGTCGCGCCAGTGGCCGGTTCATCCCCGCGGGTGCGGGGAACAGTTCCGGCGTTTCCGCCTTCACCTCTGCCGCTTCGGTTCATCCCCGCGGGTGCGGGGAACAGGCCTGCGTCGAACATGCGCAGCCACAGCAGCACGGTTCATCCCCGCGGGTGCGGGGAACAGTGGCACGGCGCTCACGTTCGGATGTGGAATAACGGTTCATCCCCGCGGGTGCGGGGAACAGAAACCAACGCTTCTTGGGATTTGGTCGACGACCGGTTCATCCCCGCGGGTGCGGGGAACAGCACCGCTACGGCAGCAGCCAGCCCGGAAATCACGGTTCATCCCCGCGGGTGCGGGGAACAGCGGGGTCCAGTTCGATGCCAATGCCGTTGCGGCGGTTCATCCCCGCGGGTGCGGGGAACAGCACGTTCGATGCGCTTGCCTTTGGTCCCCAGACGGTTCATCCCCGCGGGTGCGGGGAACAGGCTGCACCAGTCGCGGAGTTCGTTGCAGGCGTCGGTTCATCCCCGCGGGTGCGGGGAACAGGCCAGGCTGCCCAGCAACGGCGGCGGATATGGCGGTTCATCCCCGCGGGTGCGGGGAACAGGGCCCGAAGAAGGGCCAGCCGATCGGCGCCTACGGTTCATCCCCGCGGGTGCGGGGAACAGGCGCTGACCGAAGCCATGTTCAAGGTTCCGGCCGGTTCATCCCCGCGGGTGCGGGGAACAGTCCGCCAGCGCCGCCACTGAGTAGCGCGCGAACGGTTCATCCCCGCGGGTGCGGGGAACAGCCGCCGCCTGCCGCGCCGCGGGCCTGACGGGGCGGTTCATCCCCGCGGGTGCGGGGAACAGTGAGAATACGAAAGAACATGCCGCCGAGTGACCGGTTCATCCCCGCGGGTGCGGGGAACAGAAATGGGCGAGTACGCTGATCTGGAACTCTGGCGGTTCATCCCCGCGGGTGCGGGGAACAGGCGCGGGCGGCCAGGGCGACCTGCACGAACCCCGGTTCATCCCCGCGGGTGCGGGGAACAGCCAGCAAGCGCCTGCGCCGCCCCCCGGTGCCGCGGTTCATCCCCGCGGGTGCGGGGAACAGGCCTGGTCAATCAGTCGCTCGCCTTCAAGCTCCGGTTCATCCCCGCGGGTGCGGGGAACAGGCTCGGCACCACCGGCCCACACGCTGAGGGCGCGGTTCATCCCCGCGGGTGCGGGGAACAGCGCGCTGGCCGCGTCCACAGGGGCGCAAATACCGGTTCATCCCCGCGGGTGCGGGGAACAGACGCGGTTGAACACGTACCTGTAGGGGGCCGCCGGTTCATCCCCGCGGGTGCGGGGAACAGCCGCTGCCAGTGCAGGGCGTCCATCACGTTCTCGGTTCATCCCCGCGGGTGCGGGGAACAGCGGAATCCGTCCGCGCGCACCCCGGCGAACATCGGTTCATCCCCGCGGGTGCGGGGAACAGGGGACCTCATCGTAGCGCGTCTCCACCTGCCCCGGTTCATCCCCGCGGGTGCGGGGAACAGACCTGCTCCCGTTTGGTCGTCATCCGCGCGCCCGGTTCATCCCCGCGGGTGCGGGGAACAGATGGCGCTTGGCGGCCTGTTGGCGGGCGATTTCGGTTCATCCCCGCGGGTGCGGGGAACAGACTTCCTGCAGACCATGGATCTACCAAAGTTATTCGATTGTCAAAGAGCGTACCGCTTTCCTGCGCTGTCAGCGCGGCGGCTTCGAAACGGGTTGTGGAAGGAAACTTACCAGTTTCAGACCGTCGAAATCCACGGGCATCCTCCGATTCCTCCCGACGGTTGAAAAGTCGAAACCCTGGTCGGTCGGGGCCTTCCAGACCATCACGGCATCGCCTTCCTCGATGTAGGCGACCACCTGTTCCCAGATCATCTCGCGTGTGCGGGCCGAATAGTCGCCGACGAACACGCCGGCCCGCACCTCGAGCAGCCAGGCGGCCAGCCGGCCGCGCAGGCGGGGTGGCGCGTTCGTGACCACGATCACCAGCATGGGCGCACCGCTATCCCCGATGCCCCGCGTCGCCCGACGCCGCATCGGGAAAGGCCGGACCGATGGCTTCGGGCGGCGGTTCCGGGCGGGGCAGTTCGCCCGCCTCGAGCACCTCTTCGATGCCCGGGATGATCTTGGCGAGGAGCCCGGTCTTGCGGAAGGCATCGCGGCAGGCCAGGCGCACGGCGCGGTCGGGGGCCATGTCCAGCTTGCCCTTGGCGTGCTGGCCCGCGATGCGGAACGCCTCGGGCACCACGGTGTCCAGCTTCCAGATGTCGGCGATGTCGTAGACGAAGCTCAGCGGCTTGCCGGTATGCAGGAACCCGATGGCGGGCGCATAGCCTGCGGCCAGGACGGCAGCCTCGGTCAGCCCGTGCAGGCAGGCAGTGGCGGCGGACAGGCAGCGGTTGGGCACGTCGCCCGCATCCCAGTCGGCCACGTCATAGGCGCGGCGTTTCCAGTCGACCCCGTGCTGCTGCGCCAGCAGGGCATAGGTTTCGCGCACGCGGACGCCCTCGATCCCGCGCAACTGGTCGATGGACCGGCGCTGCGGCGCGGCCTCGCCGAACCGCATCTGGTACATCCGGCGGACCACGCGCAGGCGCGCCGCCTCGTCCAGCGCAATCCGGGCCTGCCACAGCAGACGGTCGGCCCGTGCCCCGCCGGGCTGCCCTGCGGAGTAGAGCCGCACGCCCGCCTCGCCGACCCAGGTGACCAGCGTGCCCGCGCGCGAGGCGAGCGCCACGGCGGCATGGCTGATCCGCGCGCCGGGTTCCAGCATCAGGCAGGCAAGACCCCCGACGGGGATATGGGTGCGCGTGCCGTCGGCGTTGACGGCGACAAAGGCCCCGTCATCGACATCCAGTTGCGCGCGTTCGACAAAGACCAGCGAGGCGCGGTCCTTGAGCGGGATAGGGCGCGGTGGCGGCAGGCCGGTCAGCGCCATCACGCGCGCCGGATCAGCATCAGGCCACAGCCGAATCCGCGCGCCCGGCCGAAGCCCTGCCCCAGCCTTGCAAGGAAGGCCGACGGATCGGTCACCCTCAGAACACCCGACAGGTCGAGGATGCCGTACTGCGGCTGGCCCTTGCGCCGGCCGGTGTGGCCGGGAAGGGCGGCGACGGAATAGTCGCCCGCCGTCACCTCTTCGGGCACAAACCCTGCCCGTGCGCCCTGCGCGGCCAGCCAGTCTGCGGCCGCGCCCTGAGCCAGCGCCATCCGCACCTCGGCCCGGCCCTGTGACGGCACGTCGCGCAGCGCGTGCATCACCACATCGACGCGGCGGCCCTTGGCGTCCCCGGCCAGATCGCGCGTGGCGTTGGCGCGCAGGGCAAAGGCCAAGCGGTCGCCGGGTTCGAGGGCGGGGGCAAGGGCCGTCGTCTCGGGGTCCTCGAACACGCGCGAGGGGGCGGGGGGCCGATGGGACAGCAGGGTGAAACGGCCCGCCCCCTCGGCCCGCCAGAGGAAATCGCGGCGGCGGTCCGGGGTGTCGGCGAACAGCGTCCAGATCAGGCGGTGATGCGCATCGGTCTTCTTTCCCCGCATGGCCGGGTCCATCGCCCCAGCGTGCAGCGCGCCTGGGTCGAGCAGCGGGCGCAGCGCGTCCAGATCGCCGCCGCGCGCAATGCGGACGCGGGAAAGCCAAAGGGTCATGCAGCCTCCTGACCCGCCGTGCGCGGGGCGATGTCGCAGGTCACCATCCGCACTGTGCGTGGGGCGAAGTGCCAGGCGATGCGGTCGGTGGGGCGGTCGTGACGCGTCTCGTGGCGGGTGGCGGGAAGGTCCTCTTCGGTAGCAAGCAGGGCGGCGCGGGCCCCGCTGCGCCAAGGCGGCAGTTCCTGGCCGCGCGCCAGGGCCGTGGCGGCATCGGGGGCGGACAGCAGCCGGGGATTCAGCGGCGCGGCCAGCGGGCAGGACTTGCGCCCGAGGTATAGCGTGAAGGCGGGACGCCGCAGCGCGGCCTGCACGTGCGCCAGCCCGTCCCCCCAGAGCGCCACGCCGTACAGCACCCCCACCCTGTAGTCGCGCAGGGTGATGGTGGAATTGCTGCGTCCGTTGTCGATGCGCAGTGCCTCGGCCCGCGACTGGGGGCGTTTCACTACCGAAGACGGGATGCTGACCGCCGTATGGAAATCGCGCAAGGCGGTGCCTGTATCGAACATCGCGACCGCCATCCCGAGCCCGTCCAGCGGGGTGAAATCCCCGTCGCGCCGGATGCCCATTGCGGCAGCACAAAGCCCGAGAACCGCCGACCGCCCAGGCCAGGTCCAGGTGCCGCGCCGCTCGTGCCCCGCAAGTTCGCCCATCGCGGCCATCGCGGCGTCCAGCGTGAAGACCAGATGATCACGCATCGGCGGGCACCGAGGCGGCGGCAAAGGCGGTGATTTCGGCAAGCGTACCCCGCTCTGCCTTCACGTCCATGACGCTGGACGCCTCGCAGGCTGCACCATAGGCGGCGTCGATCTGGCGCGCGGTTTCCTCCAGCGCCAGGATCGACGTGCGTTCGATGTCGTTCGACTTCAGGTCCACGGCCTTGAAGAACGCCCCCGTCAGATCGCGCGGCTGCTGCGGCCCGCGTTCGGATCGGACATAGATAGCGCGGGGGTGGTGGGCGTGGCTGTTCTGCTTGCCGCGCGGGGTGGCGGTGGCCAGCGCCTGCGCCAGCGCCTCCAGTCCCCGTGCCGCCAGCGCCCGGTCGCCCGACAGGTTCTCGACCAGCAGGTCGACGTTCACGCAGGCATAGAGGTAGTACACGCCCGACCCGAACCCGTGTTCGCCCAGATGTCCCGCGCCCGTATCCTCGCGCTTGTTCAGGTCATCGACGGCGGAATACCAGTCATCCTCGGCAATGGCCCGGTGGGTGGTGATGGCGTGGCTGACCTGCACCGCCGCCTCGCGATTGTAGTCGGGGTCGTCGGCCAGCATCCGGCCGAACATGGCGATATCGACCGCCCCGTCGGCTCGCCGCAGCACGGTGCGCTTCAGGTCCTTGTCCTTCAGCACGTTCTCGCCCGCCAGCATCCGGTTCGCCAGATCCCGCGCCAGCGCCCATTCCTCGGGCGAGACATATGCCAGCGTGGTGGTCAGCGGTTTCTGCGCCTCGCCCTTGGCCGGTGCCTCGAGCTTGGAGAAGATGCCGGCCACCTGCACCGCGATGGCCTGGGCCTGGTCGGGGGTCACCCCCTCACGCCCCGTCAGTTCGCGCTGGATCACCTCGCCCAGCCGTTTCGTCCGCGTGCCGATGTGGCCCGCCAGCCCCGCCTGGAACGCCGGGCTTTCCCGCAGCGCGCGCTTGACCGACTGCGACGACAGCCGCAGGCGCGGTGCGCCGCCAAGCGTCGCCTGCTTCGGGCGCCCCTGGTCGTCGCGGTTCGGGTTCGACGGGGGATAGGTCGTCAGCACATGGAACTGCACGAAGGTGGTCATGCCTCGGTCTCCTCGTCGGATGGGGCTGCGGGGGTCAGGCGGGCCGGGGCCGGCGCGCCGAAATAGGCGAAGGCCCAGCGGGCGCGGGTATCGTCGTTCCAGTGCAGCACGTCGGCCCCCAGCGCGCCTGCGTCGCATTCGTACTTTACCGTCGGCAAAGCGCGGCGGATCAATCTTGCCAGTTCCTCGCCCTCGGACCGGAGCAGGCGCTGGAACCGCAGGGGCGACAGGGCGGGCTGCTCGCCCTGCCCCAGCCTGCGCGGCAACGGTCCGCCGCGATCCTCGCGCACCGCCGCCATCACCTGCACCAGCGGCACCAGTCGCGCCGGCTGCGCCAGCAGGCCCAGTGAACGGCCCAGGTCGAACACCGCCGCTTCGGCCAGCACGTCCACCCCTTCGCCCCGGTTCAGCCGGGCGGCCAGCGCCCGCGCCGCCGACGATTCCCGCAGCCCGATCCGGGCGCGCCACCACTTGCCGATCACCTCGCGGTCGCTCATGCCGTCACCTCCGCCTTTTCGCGCACCGGCAGGGGCAGGGACAAAAGCTGGTAGGCCTTGGCCCCCAGCTTGCCGTACCCCGCGAAACTGCCCGCCAGTCCGCGATGCGCCGCAACGATCACCTGCTGTTCGGGCACCGTCCGGTCGGCGAGGCCTGGCAACGCCAGCGTCTCGAAGATGTCGAGCGCGACCTTGCTCATGTCGCCGATCCAGCCGCGCGCCACCTCCTCCAGGTTGGCCCCCGCCAGCCGCCTGACCCACCCCTCGAACGCATCCTGTGTGCGGATGTAGAAGTCCTCGCGCAGCGCCTCGCGCGCCTCGCCCTCGGCCACCACGGTGGGCAGCGCACCGCGCAGGGCCGCCGACAGCGCGTCCGCCGCCTCGACCATCCCCACAAGGAACCGCGCCCGATCCTCTGGCAGCATCACCAGCGGCGCACGCGAGAAACAGTAGTCGCGCGCCTTCATGTTCTCCATCGCCCAGCCGGCCACGATGATCTCGGCCCGCCTGTCCAGCCCCCTGCCTTCCCACGCCTCGACCATCTGGGGCCTTTCGCGCAGATCGCCCCCCTGCCGCGCGACGATGCCCAGCCAGTGACGATAGCCGAACACGCCCGCGCGCGAGCGCACCGGAAGCGGCTCTTCCCCGGCTTTCAGCCGATAGTAGGGGGTCAGGGGATGCCGCCAGCCGACATACCGTGTGCCCGAGGGGCGCTGGATCACGCCGGTCACCCGATCTCCCTCGGCCTGCAACCACAGGCGGCGCGGCATTCCGAAGAACACTTCCGCCGGATGCCCCTGATGCGGAAAGTGCTGCGCCCCGGTGTCCGACGTCACCGTACGCCGCATCCAGGGCAGGTCGGCGGGGGTGGCGGGCTTGCCGTCGGGCACGTTGGCCCAGATCAGCCGCCACATCCCCCCGCCGGGGTCCACCAGCACCGTCATCGGCCCGCCGCCCCGCAGCGAGGTCAGGTTGCCGCGACCGCCCGAGGGGGCCTGCGTCTGCATTGCGTAGAGGGCCATCGCCGCCGTGGGCAGGTCCAGCGCCGGATACCGCCCCTCGCGGACCGTCAGCGCGCCACCCTCGCCGCCCGAGTCGATGAACAGACTGTCGGCCGGGCGCACCTCGCCCTGCAACCCGCCCCGTTCCTGCATGAAGCGCGGCCCGTCACCCAAGAGGTCGAAGGCAGGGGCAAAGGGGGCCAGCCGGTCGCGCAGGCGGGCGGGGTCGGGGGCCTGGCGATCCTCCCAGTCCAGGGGATTTACCGGCGGATCGGTCAGCCGGACCAGGCCGACCAGCAGTTCCAGACAGGCGGTGTTCAGGTCGGGCCGCGGCCAGTCGGGGGCGGCGAGTGTGGCATCGGCCATTTCCCAAGGCGCGATCAGGCGACGGATGCCGGAATGGTCGAGGACGGGGATCCAGCGGTCGGTGACGAGGTTGAGCATTTCAGGGCTTTCATCGGGGACAAGTTCTTGATGCAAAAGACCTTGCCTGACCCGAAGCGCCCCGATACGTTCAGGGCGCTCAGGCAGGCAGAGACAGGTATGGCACCCATCGTCGTAACCTCCTCTGCAAGTGCCCTGCGGTCGGTGCAAACGACCACAGGGCGGGTTTGGGCCTACCAGCGGCGGGGTTTGGGTGACCAATCCTCGCCGCTTTCTGTTCGTATCTGAACGGAAGTCGATAGGTCAAGAAAAAACACGTTCGTGCAGTTCGATCTTTGCTTAGTTGTTCAACTGCTTTTTCAGCTTCATCCTTTGCTTAGGTCGCACCAATCAGGCTGAGTCATCCCCGCGTGTGCGGGGAACAGTCGCGCTCATGCAGCTTCGAGCTTTGCGGGTCATCCCTGCGTGTGCGAGGACACGTACACTAACCCCACTTCCGCATCATACCGCAACCCCGCGCATATCGCCCCATCCTCGTCCACCGGACAAACCGTCACCCCCGCCCGCCGCCAGTCCGGCCATCCGGCGGTGAAAGCGGCAATTTCGGGGATAGTCTGGTCGGGCAGGTCCAGCGGTGCCAAGCGGCGCGCCGAGGCCCGCACCTCGGACAACTGGCAACTGTCGGCCTCGGTTTCTGCCACGGCCCAGGGCACCAGCCGCCCGCCCCGCCGCCACGCCAGCACCAGCACCCGCATCGGCTGGCCCAGGCGGGTGGGAAACACGGTATCCTCCCACCCGCCCGCGCCCGCACGGAACCCCGCCGCGAAGTCCACCACATTGCGCGCGCCCTGCGCGCGTTCGGCATGGGCCTTGCCCTGCGCCTCGGCCTCGGCGCGCAGCAGGGCGTCGGGCACCGCCCCCTCCTCGCCGTGCGCCGCCTCGATCAACGCGCGCAGGCCGCCGGGTGCCTCGATTCGTCCAACCCGGAACAGCACATCCGCCGTGCGCCATTGCAGCGGCAGGGGATAGACATGCGCGCCCTGTCCGAGCACGGGAAGCAGCCACCGGGCATCCGTTGCCATGGCGGGATCGGGCGACACCACATGCAGGACCGGACCGGCGACCGGACGACCCGCCGCAGGCCGCAGGTCCATGTGCCGCCACAACCGCCCCGCCCGCTGGATCAGCGCGGCCATGGGTGCGAGGTCGGACACCATCACGTCGAAGTCGAGATCGAGACTCGATTCCACCACCTGCGTGGCCACCAGCACCCGGCCCGCACGCCCCTCCCCGTGCTTGCCGAACCGCGCCAGCGCCGCCGCCTCGTGCCGCTTGCGGTCCCACAGCGCAAAGCGGGCGTGCAGAAGGTCGGCCTGCACCCCCCGCGCGCGCAGCGCCTGCACCGCCCCAATCGCCTCGTCCACCGCGTTGCGCACCCAGACGCAGGCGGCCCCCTGTGCCGCCGCCGCGGCCAGCAGGTCCACCGCCGCCTCCGGCCCTGCCAGACGCGCCACCCGCACCACCCCGCGCGGGCCGGTCACGCGCGGCAAGTCGGTGTGCGCGGCCCCACCCGCTACCGTCAGCGCCGGATAGGCCGGATCGTCGGGCGCAGGGGTCGCGCGCCCCGCGCCTTCCTCGAAGGCCGCGACAAGCCGGGCGCGCAGGGAAAGCGGCAGGGTAGCCGTCAGCAGGATGGCCGAGCCGCCAAGGGCCGCATGGGCCTTCAGCAGTTCGGCCAGCAGAACAGCCATGTAGGGATCGCCCAGTTCGTGCACCTCGTCCACGATCAGGATCTTCGACGACAGGCCGAACAGACGCAGGCAGGCGTGCTTTGTTGGCAGCACGGCCAGCAGCGCCTGATCAATCGTTCCCACCCCCACATCGGCTAGCAAGGCGCGGCGGCGGTTTTCGGCCAGCCAGGGGGCGCAGCTGGGTTCATCGGGGTTGCTCCGGTCGGTGCCCTGCAAGTCGCGAAACGCGACCGACAGCCCCGCCCGCCCATGCGCCAGGGTCAGCGACGGGCCGGCGAAGAACATCCGGCCAATGATGTCCCTTGCCCGGCCGAACATCGCGTCGGCGGTCGCCATGGTGGGCAGCGCGATGAACAGCCCCCTGCCTTTGCCATGTGCCATCATCCGCTGCGCAAGGATCATCGCCGCCTCGGTCTTGCCCGCCCCCGTCTCATCCTCGATCAGCGCCAGCATGGGGCCGTCGCGCAGGGGGATGGCGGCGCAGGCGGCCTGCATCGGGCGGGGAGAGAAATCGAACAGCGGGGCGGCGGTGGTGGCTGGTGTGGCCATTCCCGCATCGGCCACCGCCCGCCGGGCGATTTCCCGCGCGCGGTCCAGATAGGCGGCAAGCGGCATGTCGGGCGCACAGGCGGGAAACCATGCGATGTTCGATCCGATCCAGTCGGCAGCGGCGACAAGGCCGGGCAACCACCAGCACAGCATCTGCGTCTGCTCCCACGTCATACCGTCCAGCGATGCGCCGGGCCAGAGCGCGTGAAACGCCGCGATGGCGGCTGCGGCATCGGCTGTTGCCTCGGGTCCGGCGGACAGCATCATGCGCCGACGCTGGTCGGCATCGGCCTTGGGCGGGCGACCGTGGTGGCCTGCCGTGGCCGCGTAAAGCTCGAACCGCTGCTGCCCGCGCAGGCCCAGAGCGGGTGCCAGCAGCGCGGCATCATGATGCCGCAACAGAACCTCGGTCACCTGCCAATGCCGGTGTTCGCCCTGCGGCGTCTTTTGCAGGATCATCGCGCGGAACTGTGCGCCGATCTTGCCCAGGTCGTGCAACGCGACCAGCCAGACCAGCGCGTCACGATGTGGGGCGGCGAAAGAAAAAGGTGCAATGAGCCGCTCGGCCACTACAGCCACGTCAAGCATATGATAGGCTGCCGGATGTGCGTACCCGCCAGGCACGCTTGGGCTTTTGCCGGGCCAGCGAGCTACCCAGTCCTCTCCCATAGTCACAGTAACGACTGCAGGTCGGCGAAATGGCGATCCTGTTGGCCTGCCGGTCGCATCTTTACCTCCATCTGATTCTGTGAATGGTAACAAACTTTGGTATGGCGCGTTGACCGAACTGAAAGTAGTTTTGCCTGATTGGTGCATTCGTCTGCGGTGGGTCCGTAGCTTGATCGCGAGTTTTGCGGCGGCGGGCATGGGGGCTCTGGTCTTGCACTTTCATGGCTGCCATGTCAGCGGACGGGCCGATTTCTGGAAGGGTCGTCCTCTTGCCATCAGCTTTCGCCGGACCAGGAAGTGGCTGCCGTGTGCGAAAGTCGGGAAGCGCTCAGAGCGTTGCGCTTTGAAGGGGTGCAGCGGGCCACCCTAAGGGGCCCTGCGCATGACTTCCCGGACCTAGACCGGCCCGCTGAGCACCGCTTCGTGCTCGGCACTGATATTGCCGTTGTCGGCCTAGGGCCTGTTGAGATTCAACGTGAGTTGATGAGGGCCGCCACCGCGTAG
>CAZLIC010000011.1:0-81288 GCA_964559535.1 uncultured Rhodobacterales bacterium | reverse complement strand
ACTGCCAAAGTCTACCAGAACACGCCAAAAGTGGCAGGTTTTTCAGACGTTCCAAAACAAGTGCCCGTTCCAGCTCGTGCGCCCCGACCTTGCCGCCTACCGCGAAGCTCTCGGCCAAGGCGTAGGATTCGGCCATTTCTCGCAGGGTGTCGTAGCGCGCGCCAAAGGCGGCGATCCTGTCGCGGCAGTCCGGATCGCCAGGGAACATTTCCGCCGCCAGCGCGGCGGTTTCCTCGGCCGTGGGGCGGTCCAGCTCCCACTCCATTGGGCAGCGGGACGCCAGCGCCTCGAACATCGCCCGCTCGGACCGCCCACCGCGGGTCAGGAACCGGTCGTTCCCGACCAGGAGCAGCCCGAAGGCATGTGACGCAAAGAAGGCCGAAAAGGACGTGCCGCGCGCCACAAAAGCCGCGCGAACCGCTTTCATCTCTGGACGTTTGTCGTTACGATCAGACACTTGTAAGCTCTGTAAGCTTACATGTAAGCATATGCAAACGGAATACGAAGTCAAGCGGCAGGAGTGGGCCATGACGGAAGACGTTCAGCAGTCCATAGACCGCCTCAAGGCTGCACTTCTTGCCACCACCGACGCGGACCTAGCGCGCAAGCTTCGGGTTGATCGGAGTACGATTGCGTCATGGAAGGCGCGTGGAAAAGTTCCTGACCGATTTTCCATGATTGAGCACTTCGGGCAAAATCATGCCAGTGGCATCGCTCCCGCTATATGGGATTTGCGGGACAAGCTATGCTTCTCCATTGCTTTATTCAGGTTTTGTAGAACCCACTCAGAAACCATCATGTCGGACGATTTCCGGAAGATTCACGACTTTTTCTTCTTCTCAGATTTCTGGAATTTGGTTGCGCAGGCCGAAGACGATATGCGGACAATGCAGGAAAATCGCGGCTATTCAGAGCAGACTGCCTTCTCGATGCTCGTTTACGAAGACCTGCAAGACCTTGAAAGGATGAAGGATCGCGTCACGGCCATTAGCCCGCAGGTCGTTCTGCGCACGCATCCGGACTGATCCAGGTTGCGAGCGGTTTGCGGTTTTTCCGCACACCTATGTAAACACCACCATTGATTTCGTTAAGAAATTTTCACCAACGTGCTGGCGTAACGGTGCATTTCCGCCCCGCCGCACCCGAAAACCTCAGAACCTTTTGTCACAACCGCCGCGCAAGCCTTTGTTTTTAAAAGCTTTCGCAAACCATCAGCCTCAACACCTTTTGTCACCGCTCATTTGGACGGCTTTATCCCGGGATGGTCGCGCCGCCCCTCTCCTTGTGGGGAGGGGTTGGGGGGCATTCCGGTGCCGGACGCGGGGAACCCGCAGAACGCTGGCCTCCGGACTTGCCCGGTACGGCCTATTCTGCCGCCATCGCCTCGGCCGCCGGGTCCCACCCGGAAATCGCCTTGACCTCCAGGAACTCCTCGATCCCCCAGACCCCGCCCTCGCGCGCCCGGCCGCTGGACTTGACCCCGCCGAACGGCGACCCGGCGCCGCGGCTTTTGCCGTTCATCTGCACCATGCCGGACCGCAGCGCGCGGGCCATGCGGTTGCGCAGGGCGCCGTCCTGCGACTGGACATAGTTGGTCAGGCCATAGGGCGTGTCGTTGGCGATGCGCACCGCGTCGGCCTCGGTGTCGAAGGGGATCATGCACAGGACCGGGCCGAAGATCTCTTCGCGCTCGATGGTCATGCCGGGCACCACGTCGGCGAACACCGTGGGGCGCACGAAGAAGCCGCGGTTGAAGCCTTCGGGCAGGCCGGGGCCGCCCGCCACCAGACGGGCGCCTTCGTCGATGCCCTTCTGGATGTAGCCCTGGATCTGCTCCCACTGGCGCTTGTTCACCACCGGGCCGATGTGCGGCCCGGCCTCGTGCGCCGAACCGACAGCGATGGACGAGGCCACCCGCGCCGCGGTTTCCACCGCCGCGTCATAGACCGGGCGCTGCACCAGCATGCGGCTGGGCGCGTTGCAGGACTGGCCGGTGTTGTCCATCATGTGCCGTACGCCGCGTTCCACCGCGCGCGCATCGGCATCGGCGAAGATCACGTTCGCGCCCTTGCCGCCCAGTTCCAGCGTGACGCGCTTCAGCGTTTCGGATGCGGCCTTCGAGATGGCCTTGCCGGCCCGGGTGGACCCGGTGAACGAGATCATCTCGACATCCGGATGCGTCGACAGTTGCGCGCCCACCCCCATGCCGTCGCCGTTGACCAGGTTGAACACGCCGGGCGGAATGCCGGCGTCGTGGCAGAACTCGGCAAAGACCATGGCGTTCAGCGGCGATTCCTCGGAGGGCTTCAGCACGCAGGTGCAGCCCGCCAGCATGGCCGGAATGGCCTTCAGCGCAATCTGGTTCATCGGCCAGTTCCACGGCGTGATCAGGCCGACAACGCCGATCGGTTCCAGCGCGATGCGGTCGTTCGGGGCGTGCGGTCCCAGCGGGCGGACCCATTCGATATGGTCGAAGGCGGTCAGGAAATTCGTCAGGTGCCAGGGCAGGCAGGGCGCCTGGCTGGTCAGCGCGTGGTCGAGGGGCGAGCCCATCTCGATGCTGATGGCGCGCGCGAGGTCTTCCTTGCGGGCCTCGTACTGGTCCAGGATGCGGGCGACCAGGCGCCTGCGTTCGGCGGGCGGCGTGGCGGCCCAGCCGGGCAGGGCGGCGCGGGCGGCGGCCACCGCGGCCTCGGTATCGGCGGCCCCGCCCAGCGAGATCACCGCGCAGACCTCTTCGGTCGAGGGGTCGATCACCGGGCAGTCGCGGCCCTGCAGGGGGGCGACCCAGGCGCCGTTGATGTAGAATTCGCGACGTTCGATCATGGCGGCGGTATCCTTTTCCGTTCCTGACCCTGGCAAGGGGCGCAGACCTGCGTATGGCATCTTACCACCCGGCGGCGGGTGTTCCAGTTCGGAACCGACATGCCGCACGCGGGAATCGCGGGGCTTCGTTGCCTACACGCGGCGATTCAGGGTAGCCTGCAGCGAAACGACAGGCAGGGAGGGCGGCATATGGCACAGGGCGCAGGGCGGCGGGGCGTGTTGGTGTCGGCAGCCCTTTGGGCGGTGCTGGCGGGCGGGGCGGCCACGGCCGGATGCAGCGATGCGCCGGCCGCCGCGGTGGACTGGACCGGGTGTTCCAAGGAGCGGCTGATGCTGGGCGGCAGCGACCTGAGCGGGTCGATGCTGGCGCGCAGCATGCTGTCGGGCACGGATCTGAGCGGGTCGATGCTGGCCGGGGCCGACATGCAGCGCAGCGAGCTGGTGCGTACGTCCTTTGCCGGGGCCGACCTGAGCGGGGCCAACATGGAGAAGGTGCTGGCCAGCCGGGCCGACTTCAGCCAGGCGAACATGGCGGGGGTGCGGCTGGTGAAGGCCGAGTTCCAGCGGGTGAACTTCTCGGGCGCCAATCTGGACGGCGCCATGCTGAACGGCGGCGATTTCAACCGCAACGACTTTTCCGGGGCCAGCCTGACAGGCGCCAGACTGGAAGACGCGGTGCTGGCGCGGGCCGTGTTCACAGGGGCGGCGATGGGCCAGGTGGTGCTGACCGATGCCTATATGGAGCAGACCCGGCTGGAGGGTGTGGACCTGAGCACCGCCGTGGGCCTGACCCAGGCGCAGGTGGACCACGCCTGCGGCGATGCGGCCACGGTCCTGCCGGCGGGCCTTGTGCGCCCGGCCACGTGGCCCTGCCCGGCGGACGACTGATCCGCCGCCGCCGCGCGGGCCAAGACGCCCGGGGCCAGGGGACTTGGCCGCGCACCGGTTCTGTTCCTTGTGCGGATGCAGGAAGGGAAACTGTTCCGATCTTGCGCCGGTCATGGACGGACAGGTGAAATTCCTTCCGCGAGGGATTAACTGTCAGCCAGCGAATCCGCTGCATCGGAGATCATCATGAGCCTGCGCATCAACGACATCGCCCCCGACTTCACAGCCGAGTCCACGGCCGGCACCATCCGGTTCCATGACTGGCTGGACGGCCACTATGCCATCATCTTCAGCCACCCGCGCGATTTCACCCCGGTGTGCACCACCGAGTTCGGGGCGGTGGCGCAGCTTTCTGCCGAATGGGCCAAGCGCAAGACGAAGGTGCTGGGCGTTTCGGTGGACAGCGTGCAGGACCACGAGAAGTGGAAGCGCGACATCGAGGCCTTCGGCGGCGCCCCGGCCGAGTTCCCGATCATCGACGACACCAGCCTGTCGGTGGCCAAGGCC
This sequence comes from uncultured Rhodobacterales bacterium, assembly GCA_964559535.1. Lineage (GTDB taxonomy): Bacteria > Pseudomonadota > Alphaproteobacteria > Rhodobacterales > Rhodobacteraceae > CAZLIC01. The sequence continues at coordinate 77,067 of CAZLIC010000011.1, read as the reverse complement.
TTCGACATGCTGCCCGCCGAGTACTACCTGCCGACCGAGGGCCGCACCCCCGCGCATTCGGCCACGGTGCGCACGGTGTACATCATCGGGCCGGACAGGAAGATCCGCCTGTCGATGACCTATCCCATGTCCATCGGCCGCAACTTTGCCGAGATCCTGCGCGCGCTGGATGCCGTGCAGATGACCGACGGGGTGCCGCTGGCCACGCCCGCGAACTGGGTGCCCGGGCAGGACGTGATCGTGGCGCTGGCGCTGAACAACGACCAGGCGAAAGAGCGCTATGGCGAGCTGGATATCCGCCTGCCCTACCTGCGCTTTGCCAAGGCGCCGGTCACGGCATGACATGACCGCGTGCCGGGCCGCTGCGAAGCGGCCCGGCTTCAGGTCGCCATCACGGCGGTGATCGGCCGTCGCAGCGACTTCGGCAAGGATTCCGCGCGACCGAACCGCAGGATCAGATCGGGTCGCCGGTGGCCCAGCCCAAGCAATGCCGAAAGGTCATGCCGTATCTGCGGCACCTCGACGGCCTGGTTGACAAAGGCATAGCGCAGACCCAGCGCCGTGGCCTGCAGGCCGAACCGCTGGCTGCACCGCCCCGCCGCCATCCAGTGCGCCGGATCGTTCCGGTCGGATACGACAACTGCAAGCCCGGCCGATGAGGATACCTGCCGCCGCATCTTCTCGATTTCGGCCGTTTCGGTGAAGAACCGGCGGAACAGAACCCTGCCCATCCATTCCGGCACCACCGGATTGCCCGAGCAGGCCGAGAACAGCCCGTCGCCCATCTCGATCGTGCGCGCCGTGCTGAACCGCAGCCAGTGCAGCAGCTCTGCCGTGAACGCCGGGTCGGCGGCCTGTTGCCCCGCAGCCTTTGCCAGCAGTTCCGTCACTGCGGCCAGCACGGGCGGATCGGTCACCAGAATGGTCTCGATTCCCGGAACCGCCGCTGCCGCTGCCAGACGTGCCAGGTCCTCGGAGGAAACGGCGCTGCCGTCATAGTCGGATCGCGTGCATTGCCGTTGCGGTATGGCGGCAAAGAGCGGATCGGTCGTTCCACCCGGGGCAAGGTCGATGCGCAGGGTGTCGGCGTCCATTGCCATGGCGGCCGACAGGCCCAGTGCGCCCGCTGCCAGCGACAGGTTTTCGGCCGCGCAGCCCAGGCTGGCAAACAGGTGGTGGTCGTCCGGGTCGACCACGGGCGTCGCGCGTGTCCTGTCGGGCCGGATGTCGATGCCCCCGGGCCGGGGTACGAAGATCCAGGGCTGCGTGTTGTGGCCATTGGCTGCCACGGTTGCGTGGCGCACCAGAAATTCGGTCTGCGGCACGTCGCCCGGAGCGGGAAGCGACCAGACCTTTGCGACGGCATCGGCATGCGACGGCCGCGTGGCCGCATAACCGACTGCAGCTGCTGCCCCTGCCGCGACCGCTCCGGTGACGATTGCCCGTCGACCCACCATCTTGCCTGCCCCTCGATTCCGCTGGTGGAGAATCGCCCGAGCGCCCGTCGCATGCACTGACGCAGATCAACCGTTGTGCATCGTGCGAACCACTTGCCCGGTCCATGCCTGCCATCCTAGCCTGCGGGCAGCAGCAGACAGGAGAGACAGATGAAACGGGTGGCACGACTTGCCGCAGCGCTGGCCCTGGCGGGCCCCGCCGCGGCGCAGGACATCGGCGGCCGGTATGTGGTGCAGGGCACCGGGTTCGACGGCGCGGCCTATGGCGGGCAGGCCGAGATCAGCCTGACCTCGGACTATACGTGCCGGATCGTGTGGAACACCGGCGGGCAGATCTCCGAGGGCATCTGCATGCGCCAGAACAACGTCTTTGCCGCCTCCTACATCATCGAGGGGCGGGTGGGCATGGTGATCTACACGGTTGGCGGCGACGGCGCGATGCAGGGCACCTGGACGGTGGACGGCGTGAACGCGGTGGGCACCGAGTCGCTGTACCCGAACTGACGCCCGCCCTGCACGAAGCGGGCCTGCACGAATCCGTCATGTGCCGTTGCTACGCCTGTCACAAACGGGGGGCGGCATGACAAAGCGGGCAGGGTTCGAGATGGCGGGGCGCACGGTTCCGCCGGGGCGGCGGGCGACGGTCGAGGTGCCGATGACGGCGATGCCCGACCACACGCCCGTCGCGCTTGCGGCGCATGTGATCCATGGCGCGCGCCCGGGGCCGGTGATGTTCGTGTCGGCCGCTATTCACGGCGACGAGGTGGTGGGCACCGAGATTGTCCGCCGCCTGCTGCGGGTGCCGGTGCTGAACAGCCTGGCGGGTACGCTGATTGCCGTGCCGATCGTGAATTCGTTCGGGTTCCTGAACGGGTCGCGCTATCTGCCCGACCGGCGCGACCTGAACCGGTCGTTTCCCGGCTCGCCCCGCGGGTCGCTGGCGGCGCGGCTGGCGCATGCCTTCCGCACCGAGGTGCTGGCGCGCTGCACGCTGGGCATCGACCTGCATTCCGCCGCCGTGCACCGCACAAACCTGCCGCAGATCCGCGTGTCGCCCGGCCAGCCCGAGGCGCTGCGGCTGGCGCATGTGTTTGCCGCCCCGGTGACGATGACCAGCCGGATGCGCGAGGGCAGCCTGCGGGCGATGGCGGCGGCCAGCGGCGTGACGATGCTGCTGTACGAGGCCGGCGAGGGGTTGCGGGTGGACGAGGACGCGGTGCGGGTGGGCGTGGCGGGCATCCTGCGAGTGATGGCCGCGACCGGGATGATTGCCGCCGCCGCCGCGCCGCGCGCGCGGAAGGCCACACTGCACTGCCCGCGCAGCGACTGGCTGCGCGCGCCCGGTGCCGGCATGGCCACCTTCCGCGCCGCCACCGGCGAAACCGTGGCGGCCGGGCAGGTGCTGGCCACCGTGTCGGACCCGTTCGGCGAGACCGAGATGGAACTGCACGCCCCGCGCGCGGGCATCGTGGTGGGCCGGGCCGAGCTGCCGCTGGTGCACGAAGGCGACGCGCTGTACCACATCGCCGAACTGCCCGCGGCGGAAGAGGGCGAGGCCGTGCTGGACATTCCGGACGAGGACGAGGTGATCTAACCGGGCAGCACCGTCTGCCGCAGGAACTGCTGCGGTGCCGCGGCTTCGTAGGCCAGTGCCAGCCGGAATACCGTGGCGTCGTCGAAGCTGCGGCCGACGATCTGGGCGCCGGTGGGGACGCCGCGGACACGTCCGGTGGGCACGGTCATGACGGGCAGGACGGACATCATGTTGAACGGCCAGGTCATGACCCAGCCGTTCTCGGGGTGCACCGCTTCGCCGTCGATCATCAGTGTGGCGGTCAGCGGGTTCTGGTCGGCGGGCACGGCGGGAAGGGCGTTCGTCGGGCAGATCAGCGCGTCGTAGCGCCACAGGATCGGCCCCAGCGTGGCGTACATGCGCTGCACCGTGTCCCAGGCCCGGGGCGAATCGTCGGCGGTGGTGGCGCGGGCGAGGTCGGCAAAGCTGCGGGCATAGTCCGTCATCCGGTCGCCCGCGGCATCGGCCAGCGGGATCAGCGACCGCGCCATGTGCATGGCGCCAAACCAGCGCATCGCGCCTTCCTCGATCCACGGCCCCCAGCCGATGTCCACCTCGTCCACCTTGCAGCCCAGGGCGCGCAGCGTGTCGGCGAAGGCCAGCGTGTTGGCGCGCACGCCGGGGTCAAGCCGGTAGCAGCCGAGGTCCAGCGACAGCGCGATTCGCAGGCCTGCCACCGGACCGGCCGCGGCGGGCATCAAGGGTGTGTCGCGCAGGCTGAACAGGTCGTTCGGGTGCGGCCCCGCGGTGACCGATTGCATCAGCGCGGCATCGGCCACCGTGCGGGTGATCGGCCCGCAATGGTCGTACGGATCGAGGTTCGCGGGGTAGCCGTGCGGGTTGCGTCCGCGTGGCGGCATGTAGCCCACCAGCCCGCAGCAGGCCGCAGGTATTCGTACCGACCCGCCGATGTCGGTGCCGGTGGCCACGGCCGCCATGCCGCAGGCCACCGCCGCCGCGCTGCCCCCCGATGACCCGCCGGGGGTCAGCGCCAGGTCGAAGGGGTTGCGCGTCACGCCCCAGGCGCGCGAATGGGTGACGCCCAGCAGGCAGAACTCGGGCGTCGTGGTGCGGGCCAGGCAGATGGCGCCGGCGGCCAGCAGGCGTTCGGGCATGGGGTCCGATACCTGGTCCTCACTGTCCATCAGCAGCAGCGAGCCGAAGGTGGTGCGTTTGCCGGCGATGCGCTGGCTGTCCTTCACCAGGACGGGCAGGCCTTCCAGCGGGCGGGCGGTGCCGTTGCGCCAGCGCGCCTCGGCGTGGCGGGCCTGGTCCATGGCCGTGTCGAAGTACCGGTCGGCCAGGGCGTTGACGGCGGGATTTGTGGCCTCTGCCCGGGCGATGAGGGCGGCGGTCAGTTCCACGGGTGACAAGGTGGCGGCGCGGTAGGCGGCCAGCGTGTCGGTGGCTGAGAGATCGGCGATGGTCATGGTGATCCGCGCATTCACTGGGGCATCCGCGCCGTGCTAGCACGTGTGGCCCGCATTGGCATACCCGCCGGGTGCGGGGCGCCCGGCGGGTGGGTTGACCCGTTCCCCGTGCTGTGAGACGGCATCCGCATGGCGGCACGCACCCGGAAGTCAGGCGCGAAGAAGACGGAAACCGCCCCGGCGCGGAAGCCGGGGCTGGTGCGCCGGGTGCTGCGCCGGTTTGCGCGCGGGATGCTGGCGGTTGCCGGGGGCTTCCTGTTCCTGATCCTCTTGTTCGCCCTGGTGCCGCCGCCGACCAACATCTACCAGATGCAGGAAACGTGGCGGCTGGGCGGCATCGCGCGCGACTGGGTGGGCTGGGACGAGATTGCGCCCGAGATGGCGCGGTCGGTGGTGGCGGCCGAGGATGCGAACTTCTGCCTGCACTGGGGGCTGGACGTGAATGCCATCCGTGCGGCGATGGAGGAAGGCGGCAACCGCGGCGCCTCGACCATCAGCCAGCAGGTGGTGAAGAACGTGTTCCTGTGGCATGGGCGCAGCTGGGTGCGGAAGGGCATGGAGGCCGTGCTGACCCCGGTGGTCGAGCTGTTCTGGACCAAGCGGCGCATCCTTCTGGTCTACATGAACGTGGCCGAGTTCGACGAAGGCGTGTTCGGCGTGCAGGCGGCGGCGCGGCACCATTTCGGGGTGGATGCGAAAGACCTGACGGCGGTGCAGGCGGCGCGGCTGGCCGCGGTGTTGCCCGACCCCAAGGGGCGCGACGCCGGCAAGCCCGGCCCCTATGTGCGCCGCCGCGGCGGGCAGATCGTGGACGGGGCCGCAACGATTCTGGCCGACGGCCGGGCGGCCTGTTTCGAGTAAACGGTCGGTGCTTGGCGGAAAGCGCGCATCGGGCCGCCCGGTGGATTGAACGCAGGCGGCCCGGGGGGTATCACCTGCGGGCCAGCCCGGAGCCACGATGAACCGCCTGTACCATTTCCCGTTGTCGCCCTTTTGTCGCAAGGTCCGGCTGACGCTGGCCGAGAAGAAACAGGATGTGGAGCTGATCGAGGAGCGGTACTGGGAACCCTCGCCCGATTTCCTGCGGCGCAATCCGGCGGGCAAGGTGCCGGTGCTGCGGATGGATGCGCGCGTGCTGTCGGAAAGCCAGGCGATCTGCGAGTATCTGGACGACCTGTTTCCCGAGCCCCGGCTGATGCCGCGCGAACCCGAGGCGCGCTATGAGGTGCGCCGCCTGTGCGCGTGGTTTGACGACAAGTTCAACCACGAGGTGACGGCAAAGCTGCTGAACGAGCGCATCAACAAGAAGGTGATGGGGATGGGCACGCCCGACAGCCGGGCGATCAAGGACGGCGCGGCGAAGATCAAGTACCATATCGACTACATGGGCTGGCTGCTGGACCAGCGGCGCTGGCTGGCGGGTGATGCCATGTCGCTGGCCGATTTTGCCGCGGCGGCGCATCTGTCCTGCCTGGACTACATCAGCGATGTGGACTGGCACCGGTCGCCGGTGGTGAAGGACTGGTACGCCAAGATCAAGTCGCGCCCGTCGTTCCGCACGCTCTTGGCCGATCAGGTGCCGGGCTTCCGGCCTTCGCCGCACTACGCCGACCTCGATTTCTGAACGCGGCCCGGCGGCCCGATTGCAGCGCGCGGGCGTTGCCCTATAGTCACGCCGCAAAGCTCTGGATGTGTGCGATGAAACCCGTGGAAATCTACACCACCCCCCTGTGCGGCTACTGCCATGCGGCAAAGTCGCTGCTGCGGCGCAAGGGCGTTGCCTTTGCCGAGACCGATGTGAGCCGCGATCCGGCGCTGCGTGCGGCGATGATGGATCGGGCGGGCGGGCGGCGGACGGTGCCGCAGATCTTTGTCGGCGGGGTGCATGTGGGCGGCTGCGACGACCTGCACGCGCTGGACGATGCGGGCAAGCTGGACGCCCTGCTGGCAGGCGCGGGCTGATGCGCGCGGCCTTGGTGCAGCTGACGGTGACGGACGACCCGGCGGCGAACCTGCCCGCCACGCTGGAGGCCGTGCACCGCGCCGCCGAGGGTGGGGCTGACCTGATCCTGACGCCCGAATGCACCAACCTTCTGGCGTCGAACCGCGCGCACATGCGGGCGGTGCTGCACCGGCAGGACGATGACCCGACGCTGGCGGCGCTGCGGGATGCCGCCGCGCGCCACGGGCGCTGGGTGCTGGTGGGGTCGCTGGGCGTGCTGACCGACGATGCCGACGGACGGTTCGCCAACCGGTCGTTCCTGGTTGACCCGGCGGGCGCTGTGGCCGCGACCTATGACAAGATCCACATGTTCGACGTGAACGTGTCGGACACCGAGTTCTACCGGGAATCGGCGGCCTATCGCCCCGGCGGGCGGGCGGTGCTGGCCGACACGCCGCTGGGGCAGATCGGGATGACCGTGTGCTATGACGTGCGCTTTCCGCATCTGTACCGGCGGCTGGCGCAGGGCGGCGCGCAGGTCATCACGGTGCCTGCGGCATTCAACCATGTGACGGGCGCGGCACACTGGGAAATCCTGCTGCGTGCGCGGGCCATCGAGACGGGGTGCTTCGTGCTGGCCCCGGCGCAGTGCGGGTTCCATGCCGAACCGGCCTCGGGCGGCAAGGGGCGGCGCACGCACGGGCATTCGCTGGCCGTGGCGCCCTGGGGCGAGGTGCTGGCCGACGGCGGCACCGAACCCGGCGTGACCTTCGCCGACCTGGATCTGGCCGAGGTGGACCGGGCCCGCGGCCGGGTGCCCGCGCTGCAGCACGACCGGCCCATCGAGGGGCCCTGATGGCCGGTGCGGACGAAGACCTGACCGTCACGCTGTTTGGCGAGTTGCTGGTGGCCGACCAGTTGGCGCGCAACCGCATCGGGCGGGTGCTGCCCAAGGGGATGCAGTTGTCGCATTTCGGGGTGCTGAACCATCTGGCGCGACTGGGCGAGGAGCGCACGCCGGCGCAATTGGCGCGCGCCTTCCATGTGACGCGCGGGGCGATGACCAATACGCTGTCGCGGCTGGAATGGGCCGGGCATGTGCATATCCGGCCCGACTGGGACGACGCACGGCAGAAGTTCGTGGCAATCAGCCCGGCTGGGCGGGCGGCGCGGGACGCGGCGATGCAGGCGGTGGCGCCTTTGCTGGTTGACCTGGTGCGCGAAATGGGGGCCGACCGGGTGCGCGCAGCCATTCCGGTGCTGCGCGAAATCCGCACGCGGCTGGAAGAGGCCGACTGATGGCGGCCGAGGCGGTTCCCCTGCTGGTGCTGGGGTCCACCGGGCGGCTGGGCGGGTTTCTGCGCCGGGCATGGCCCTTTGCGCTGCGCGGCGGGTTGCGGCCGGTGTGGCAGGCGCGCGACGGGCGGCCGGGCTGCCTGGGGTGGGACATCCTGTCGGATCCGGCACCGCCCTGGGCCGGGGGGGTGGTGCTGGTGCTGGCGGGCGGGCGGCAGGTGCCCGACATCAACACCGCGGTCGCGCTGCGGGCGATGCAGGCGGCGCTGGACCAGGGCGGTCGGCACCTGTTCCTGTGTTCGTCGGCCGCGGTCTATCCGGCAGGCGAGGGGCTGCACGAGGAGATGGTGCCGACACCCGCCGCCGCCTATGGCGCGGCCAAGGCGGCGATGGAGGCGGCGGCGCTGGATTTCCGGGCGCGGCATGTTTCTGCAGGCGGGGGCGGTCCGGGGCTGACGGTGCTGCGCATCGGGAACGTGGCAGGGGCGGATGCGCTGCTGGGCGCCGTTCGGGACGGGCCGGTGGTGCTGGACCCCACGCCCGACGGGCGCGGGCCGGTGCGCAGCTATGCGGGGCCGATGACGCTGGCAGGGATTCTGGCGCATCTGTGCACGCTGGCCAGCGGCGGCACCGCTTTGCCCGAGGTGTTGAACATTGCCACGCCGCGGCCCGTGGCCATGGCCGATCTTGCCGCGGCCGCAGGGCTGCCATGGCGGTTCGGGCCGGTGAACCCGGACGTCATTCCGGTGGTGGGGCTGGACACGCGCCGCCTGCAGGCGCTGTTGACCCTGCCGCCCACCGCGGGCCGCCCGGCAACCATGGTGCAGGAATGGCGGCAGGTGCAGGCGCGGGCATGACGGTTTCCAAGCGTCTGTTCGATATTGTCGTGGCACTGCTGCTGGTGGCGATTCTGGCGCTGCCTTTTGCGGTTCTGCTTTTGTGGCTGGCGTGGCGAGAGGGGTTGCCGCTGTTCTATGTGTCCGAACGGATGCGGGCACCGGGGCGGCCGTTCCGGCTGTGGAAGCTGCGCACCATGACAGTGGCGCAGGCAGACAACGGCGTCACCGGGGCCGACAAGGCGGGGCGGATAACGCCGGTGGGGGCGTTCCTGCGCAAGATCCGCGCCGACGAGATTCCGCAGCTGTGGAACGTGCTGAAGGGCGACATGAGCTTTGTCGGCCCGCGTCCGCCGTTGCGCCAGTATGTGGAACGGTTCCCGGACCTTTACGCGCAGGTGCTGCGGTCACGCCCGGGAATCACCGGGCTGGCAACCCTTCATTTCCACGCGCATGAGGAGCGGCTTCTGGCCCGCTGCCGCACCGCGGAAGAGACGGACGATGTCTATTCCCGCATCTGCGTGCCGCGGAAGGCGCGGCTGGACCTGATTTATCAGCGGCGGCGGTCGCTGTGCCTGGACATGGCGCTGATGTGGGAAACGCTGGCGCGCGTGCTGCGGCGCAGGCGGGGCTGAGGGCCGCATCCCTGGCTGCCGCGATGCCGAGGGCTCATGAAGTCCAGCAACAACCGGCATTGGGCATTGCGCGGACGATCCGCAAGGATTGCGCGGCGGGCGGTAGGCCCGACTTCATCCGACCGGAGACTCTCATGAAACAGAAATTGCTTTGCGGGGTTGCGGCCTGCGCCATGGTCGTTGCGGCCGCGGTGGCATCGGCCGGAACGTGCCCGCCCGACCAGGTTCTGACCGAACCCCGCGTTCTGGAAACGCCCAAGGACACCGGCGTTGACCGGCCGACCATTGCCGTGGTCCAGTTGAACGGCTGGCGCGGGCTGGGTGACATGACGCTGCGGATGCGCCGCCTGACGGTGGCGCCGGCCGGCATCGTGCCAACCCACCCGCACGATGATCGCCCCTCGATTGTCACCGTGCTGGAAGGCGAAATCTGGGAAAACTCGAACCATTGCGCTGTCCCGATCCTGCACAAGGCGGGCGACGTCACGCCTGAATTCGGGCCCGGCACGCTGCATTGGTGGGAAAACAAGACGGATCAGCCGGTGGTGCTGATTTCGACCGATGTGGTGCCATGGCTGGATGTGGTGAAAGACGAACATTCGCCCGACGATCCCGGCATGTGACCAAGCCGCCATCGACCCCATGGGAGAACCCCGCAGGCCACAGGGCTTGCGGGGTTTTCTGTTGATCGCCGGTGCCGCCCGCGGACCCGGCTTCTGCGGCGAAAAAAAATTGCCAGTCCGGCATCTGCGGCCAATGCCAGCGGAATGATCTCCAATGCCGCGACACGGCCCGAGCCCGTGGCCGCGCAATGCACGCCGCCCGGCCGTTGGAACGCATGGAAGGTTGCCGCGGGGCCGCGGCGGGGGTCTGCATTGCCGCTTTGATAAGGAGGGGATGTGCCGCAAGCACGGCTTGGCCTTTGCAGGCCACCAATGCCCAGTTCTTATGTGGCCCATGCATCCTTTGCATTGGCTGCGCCCGGCGCGCGGGTGCATGGACCCGTCAACGGTCCGAAAGGGGTAGATGCGATGCAGCGGGAACAGGCAACCGGGGCGGCGCTGCCGCAGGTGGTGATCGTGGGCGCCGGGTTTGCCGGGCTGGCGGCGGCGCGCGCCCTGGCACGGTCGCCTTGCGAGGTGACGGTGGTTGACCGGCGCAACTATCACCTGTTCCAGCCGCTTCTGTACCAAGTGGCCACCGCCGCCCTGTCGCCCGCCGACATTGCCTGGCCGATCCGCCGCCTGATGGCGGGGCAAGCCAATGCCCGCGTGGTGATGGGCCGCGTCACCGGCGTGGACACCGCCCGCAGGGCAGTGCAGGTCGAGGGGCACCGAGACGTGGCCTATGACCACCTTGTTCTGGCGACGGGCGCGCGGCACGCCTACTTTGGCCGCGACGACTGGGAAGGTGTGGCGCCCGGACTGAAGAAGATTGACGATGCCACGCTGATCCGCCACCGCGTGCTGATCGCCTTTGAACGGGCCGAGGCCGAGACCGATGCCGAGGAACGCCGCCGCCTGCTGACCTTCGTGGTGATCGGCGGGGGCCCCACCGGGGTTGAGATGGCAGGGTCGATCGTGGAACTGGCGCGGCATACGCTGTCCATGGACTTCCGGCGGATTGATCCGGGATCGGCGCGCGTGGTGCTGATCGAGGCCGGACCGCGGGTGCTGCCGTCGTTCTCGCCGGACCTGTCGGCCAGCGCCAAGGCCCAGCTGGAACGGCTGGGCGTCGAGGTGCGGACGGACAGCCGGGTGACCGGATGCGATGAAGGGGGCGTGGATGCCGCGGGCGAGCGAATCGAGGCGCGCACCATCATCTGGGGGGCCGGTGTTGCGGCGTCACCGGCCGCGAAATGGCTGGGTGTGCAGGGCGACCGGGTGGGCCGCGTGCCGGTGGAGCCCGACCTGACGGTGCCGGGCCTGCCCGAAGCCAGCGTGGTGGGCGACACGGCGGCGGTGATGCGCGCCGACGGGCGACCTGTGCCGGGCGTGGCGGCGGCGGCCAAGCAGATGGGTACCCATGCCGGGCGCAGGATCGCCGCGCTGCTGCAGGGGCAGAAGCTGCCGGGCGCGTTTGTCTACAAGGATTATGGTGCGATGGCGACCATCGGGCGCAACGCCGCAGTGGCCGAGTTCGGACGGTTGCGGCTTTCCGGGCGAACGGCGTGGTTCCTGTGGGCGCTGGTGCATGTGTACTTCCTGATCGGCACACGCAACCGTCTGGGCGTGGCGCAGGACTGGGCCTGGACCTATCTGACCCATGCCCGCGGGGCCCGGCTGATTACCGAGCCCACGGGGACGGCTTCGACTCATCCGCCCGCCGGTGGCAGGTAGCTGCCCAGCCGGTCCACCCAGGGGAAGCTGCGGCAGGCCTTCACGAACTCGGCCACAACGCGGGTGTGCGGCCTGCCGCGCACGGTGGTCAGCACGATGTTGCGCGAAACCTCGGGGTTGGTCAGCGGACGGCACACGAGGCCGGGGATTGTGATGCTGTGTTCGGGAATGAAGGTGAAGCCGATTCCGGACATCACCATGCTTTGCACCCAGTCGTCACGCTCGCTGCGATAGACCGTGTGCACGGCAATGCCCTTGGCCGTGCACAGCTGGTCCAGGTGGTCATCGTATTCACAGTTCGCCCGGCTGACATAGGCCAGCCCGTGCAGGTCCTCGAGCCGCAGGTTCTCCTTGCGGGCCAGAGGGTTTGCCGCCGACAGCGCGATCATCATGCGTTCGGTGTACAGCGGCAGGCGGTGCAGGCCGTCTTCCACCGCGTCGGGGCGGCCGTAGATGGCGAGGTCAAGATCGCCACGCAGCAGTTCCTCTTCGATGGCCAGGGCCGGACCATCACGCATGAACAGCGCCGTGCCTTCGTGCCGCCGCACGAAACCGCCCAGCAGATCCACCAGATTGTGCGGGCCGATGGTGCACATCAGTCCGACCCGCAGCGTCGCCGAGCGCATCTGCGTGAAGTCTTCGGCCACCTTGCGTGCCTCGGCGACGCGGCCGAAGGCCTCGCGCAGGATGGGCTGCATCTTGCGGCCCAGTTCGGTCAGGTGGGTGTTGCCGCGTTCGCGGTGGATCAGCGGCCCCCCAAGCTTGTCCTCCAGGGCCTTGATCGCGCGTGTCAACGCGGGCTGCGACACGTTGCAGGATTCGGCTGCGCGAGTGAAGTTCAACGTCTCGCACAGAGTCAGGAAGTATCGGATTTCGTGCATTTCCATCATGGAACGCCGCCTTTCGCGGATGCAGTTGCCAATGGCGCAAAGGACGCTCTCCGCAGGGCGCACGTTACAGCATTGTTGCGTCCCGGGAAAGCTACGCAGCGTCACGCGTGCGCTTTGCCGTCGGTCATTCACCGCGGTTATCAGGTCCATCGCCGACCGGCATTTCCTTTTGCTGCACGTGCATTCCAATCTGGTGACCGGAATGCTTCAGAAAGGGGCCGCCATGTCCGTTGTCGCTCAGACCGATTTCTCCACCCAGCGCAGGCTGGCCGGGCGTGCCGCCATCGTCACCGGGTCCACGTCCGGAATCGGGCTGGGGATCGCCACCGCGCTGGCCGCCGAGGGTGCATCGGTGATGCTGAACGGGTTCGGTGATGCCGCGGCCGTGGCGGCCACGCGCGACGGCCTGGCCGAAGCCCATGGCGTTTCGGTGTTGCACAGCGGCGCCGACATGAGCCGACCCGAGCAGATTGCCGCGATGGTGGCCGAGGCGCAGGCCGCTTTCGGCAGTGTCGACATCCTGGTGAACAACGCGGGCATCCAGTACGTTGCGCCGATCGAGGAGTTCCCGGACGCGAAGTGGGACGCCATTCTGGCGATCAACCTGTCGGCCGCGTTCCATGCGATGAAGGCGGCGATGCCGGGGATGCGGGCGCGCGGATGGGGGCGGATTGTCAACATCGCCTCGGCGCACGGACTGGCGGCGAGCCCCTACAAGTCGGCCTATGTGGCCGCCAAGCACGGGATGGTGGGCCTGACGAAGGTGGCCGCGCTGGAACTGGCCGAAGTGGGCGTGACGGTGAACGCCGTCTGTCCCGGCTATGTCTGGACACCGCTGGTCGAGGCGCAGATCGACGATCAGGCGAAGTCGCATGGTATCCCGCGGGCCCAGGTCGTTCGCGACATCCTGCTGAAGAAGCAGCCGAACAAACGTTTTGCAACGGTCGAGGAGATGGGGGCGATGGTCGCCTTCCTGTGTTCGCCCGGTGCCGCCTCGATCACCGGGGCCGCTATTCCCGTCGATGGCGGCTGGACAGCGGAATAAGGAGCATGACATGGCCGACGTGGTGGACATCGTGAAGGAACCAAAGGGCGCAAAGAAGGTCGCCGCGCCGAACACCCGCGCGATCAACCTTGCGCTGCAGGGCGGCGGGTCGCACGGCGCCTTCGCCTGGGGCGTTCTGGACCGTCTGCTTGAGGACGGACGGCTGGAGTTCGAAGGGATCACGGCCACCTCGGCCGGGGCGATGAACGCGGCGGTCATGGCCTGGGGCATGGTGCAGGACGGTCGCGATGGGGCGCGCGCCGGACTTGAGGACTTCTGGAAGAAGGTAAGCCTTTCGGCGGCGCGCAGCCCGTTCCAGCCCAGCTGGTGGGATCGTGCCACGCACAATCACTCGCTGGACAATTCGCCGGCCTTCCAGTGGCTTGACGTGATGTCGCGGCTGATGTCGCCCTACCAGCTGAACCCGCTGAACTGGAACCCGCTGCGGCAGGTCCTGGATTCGTGTGTCGACTTCGAGAAGCTGCGTGCCGGGACCAAGGTCAAGCTGTTCGTGACCGCGACGAACGTCCGCACCGGAAAGGCCCGGGTGTTCAGTGCCGCCGATGTGACCGCTGATGCGGTGATGGCCTCGGCCTGCCTGCCGTTCCTGTTCCAGGCGGTCGAGATCGACGGCGAGCCCTACTGGGATGGCGGCTACATGGGCAACCCGGCGATCTATCCGCTGATCTACCACTGCGACTGCCCGGATGTGCTGATCGTGAACATCAATCCGCTGGTCCGTGAGGGCACGCCGCGCACGGCCCAGGCGATCCTGAACCGGATCAACGAGATCAGCTTCAACTCGTCGCTGATGCGCGAGATGCGGGTGATCGAGTTCGTCACCCGGCTGATCGACGACGGCGCCGTGGCCGAAGGCAAGATGAAGCGCATGCTGGTGCATGCGGTCAGCGACAACAGCATGATGCGTGAGCTTTCGGTGGCCTCGAAGATGAATGCCGACTGGGAGTTCCTGACGCATCTGCGCGACGTGGGCCGGGTACGGGCCGAAGAATGGCTGGCGGCGCACTTCGATTCCGTGGGGCAGCGGACCACGGTCGACTTCGCCGAATACCTGTAGGTGGCGGCGATGGCAGTTGCGGCAAGCATGGCGGTTGCGCGGAAGATGCTGCCGCGGTCGGCCCTGATCGGGCTGATGGGGTTCCTGACGCTGGTCGACCTGTTCGCGGCGCAGGCGATCCTGCCTTCGCTGGTGTCGCATTATGGCGTCAGCCGCGCCGACATGGGCTTTGCCGTGAACGCCTCGACATTCGGCATGGCGGTGGCGGGGCTGGTGTTTGCCGTGGTCGGGCGGCATGTGCCGCAGCGGGCCGGGGTGGCCGTGGCGCTGGCGCTGCTGGCGCTGCCCACGGCGGCACTGGCAGTGGCGCCGGGGCTGGGAACCTTCCTGGCGCTGCGCGTGGTGCAGGGGCTGTTCATGGCCGCGGCCTTTACCCTGACGATGACCTACCTTTCGGAACGCGGCGGGCCCGAGGAAACGGCGGGGGCACTGGCGGCCTACGTGACCGGCGTGGTAGCGTCGAACCTGTTCGGGCGGCTGATGGCAGGGGCGACGAACGACATTGCCGGGATTCCGGCAACCTTCCTGCTGTTCGCCGCGTTGAACCTTGGGGGTGCCGTGCTGGTGGCTGTCACGCTTTCTCCGGCCATGAAGATGGCGCCCACCTGCCACGCACCCGCCCCGCCCTGGGCGGCCATCCGCATGCATCTGGCCGACCCCGGCCTGCGCACGGCCTTTGCCGTGGGGTTCGTGATCCTGTTCCTGTTCATCGGCTGCTTCACCTACGTGAACTTCGAACTGTCGCGTGACCCGATCGCGCTGTCGCCGATGCGGCTGGGGGTGGTGTATCTGGTGTTCCTGCCTGCGCTGGTGACCACGCCGCTGGCCGGCGGGCTGGTGCGGCGGCACGGTGCCCGGGCGGTGATGGCGCTGTCGTTCGGGCTGTGCCTGGCGGGGCTGGCCCTGCTGGCGTTGCCGTCCCTGTGGCCGGTGCTGGCCGGGCTGGCGCTGATGGGGGTGGGCACCTTCATGGCGCAAGCCGGCGCCACCGGGTATGTCGGTCGCCGCGCCACGTCAGACCGCGCGGCGGCCTCCAGCCTGTACCTGTCGTCCTACTATATCGGCGGGCTGGCGGGTGCCTTCGTGCTGGGGCAGGTCTATGATGCGGCGGGGTGGCATGTCTGCCTGGCGGTGCTGGCCCTGGCCACCCTGGCGGCGCTGGGCCTGTCGCGCCGGCTGCCCGAGGTGGGCGCATGACGCGGCTGCAACGCCTGCTTTCCTTCGTTTTCGGCCCGCCCGTCGAAGGGGTGTTGCCCCATGCCGCGGCGGCGGCTCTGGAACGCGACCGGCGGTCGTCGGAACTGCTGGTCTGCCTGGCCCAGTTCGGCGCCATCGCCTTTTTCGGCGGCTTCTACGCCATCACGCCCAAGGCCTTTCCCGACCATGTGCCGTTCGAGCCCGTGCCGGTGGCACTGGCGCTGTACCTGCTGTTCACCGGCGTGCGGCTGGCCCTGGTGCTGCGCGGGCGGGCGCCGGGGTGGTTCCTGGGCCTGTCGGTGGTGATCGACATCGCCGTGCTGATGGTGACCATCTGGTCGTTCCACCTGCAGTACCAGGCGCCGCCGTCGATCTATCTGAAGGCGCCGACGCTGCTGTACGCCTTCATCCTGATCGCGCTGCGGGTGCTGCGGGCGGAACCTGCGTGGATTTTGCTGGCCGGCGCGGCTACGCTGGCGGGCTGGGGCACGCTGGTGGTCTATGCCATGCAGAACAGCGGCGACATGGCGGTGACCAACAATTTCAAGGTCTACGCCACCACCGACGCCATGCTCTTGGGGGCCGAGGTGGACAAGGCGCTGTCCTTTGCCGCGGTCACGCTGATCCTGGCCGTGGCCACGGTGCGGTCGCGGCGGCTGCTGATGCGGGCGGTGACGGAATCGCATGCGGCGATGGAGCTGTCGCGGTTCTTTGCGCCCGAGGTGGCGTCGGACATCCGCATGACGCGCGACAACCTGAAGCCGGGCGACGCCATGCAGCGTGATGCCGCGGTGATGATGGTGGACCTGCGCGGCTTCACCCGGCTGTCGGCCCGGCTGGAACCGCAAGCGACGCTGGCGCTGATCGCCGAGTACCAGGGCCGCATCGTGCCCGCGATCCGCGCCAACGGCGGGTCCATCGACAAGTATCTGGGCGACGGCATTCTGGCCACCTTCGGCGCCGCGCGCGAAAGCGCGACCTATGCCGCCGATGCGCTGCGCGCGCAGCTGGCTGTGCTGGCGGCGGCGGCAGACTGGTCGGCGGAACGCGCGGCGCGGGGCGAGGCGACAGTGGGCGTGGGGTGTGCGGTGGCCACCGGCCCCATGCTGTGCGGTGTGATCGGCGTCGAGGACCGTCTGGAATGGACGGTGATCGGCGAGGCGGCAAACCTTGCGGCCAAGCTGGAAAAGCACTGCAAGGCGCTGGGCGTTTCGGCGCTGACGACGCAGGCCACGCGGGATCTTGCCCGTGCGCAGGGCATGGCAGACGGCGAATGGCGCCCGCTGCCCGCGCAGGTGGTCGACGGGGTGTCCGGCGCCACGGACCTTTCCACTCCCCTTCTCTTAGGTGCCCCATGATCCGTGCCCTTGCGCTTGTGCTTGCCCTGTTGCCCCTGCCCGCCCTTGCCGGCCCCGAGGACGAGGTGCGCGCCGCCTATGCGGCCTTCGTGGCCGACCAGAACACCCGCGACCCGGCGCTGATCCGTCGGCACCTTTCGGACAGCCCGGATCTGCTGTGGGTGTCGGACGGCAAGTCGTTCTGGGGGGCCGAGGCCATTCTGGCGCGCATGGGCGGCTTCCAGAAGGCCGAGGTCTGGCGGGTGGAACCTGAGCCCGACCGCGCCCGCGTCGCCATGCTGGATGACGGCACGGCACTGTTCCACATGCCGCTGACGCTGGTGATCGGCGCGGCAGACGCCCCGGCACGGCTGCGCTTTCTGGTGTCGCTCTTGTGGGTGCGCGAAGCCGAAGGCTGGAAACTTGCGGCGCTGTTGACGACCGAAGAGAAGCCGTAATGCGTTGCTGCCGATCACAACAGCGCGAAGCGGCCGTTGGGCATGTAATGCCTGTGCACCCGGCGACGAATGATGCGGCAGGCCAACAACGGAGACCTGCCATGCTGCGCATACTTGCCCTTGCTGTTTCGCTTGCCCTTCCCTCTGCCGCCCTTGCCGGGCCGCAATATGTGGACAAGACCGGCTTTGCCGCGTCGGGATATGACGTGGTGTCGTACTTTGCGCTGAAACAGGCGCCGGTCGGCCAGTCGCAGCCCGCGCCGCTGCCCGGCAAGGCTTCGATCACCGCCACCTACAACGACGCCACCTTTGCCTTCGCCACCGAGGCCAACCGCGACACTTTCCTGGCCGACCCGGCGCGCTATGCGCCGCAGTACGACGGGCATTGCGCCTATGGCGTATCGAAAGGGGGCAAGGTGCCGGGCAACCCCACGCTGTGGCGCATTGTCGACGGCAAGCTGTACCTGAACATCACGAAAAACGTGGTGGGCTTCTGGGAAGAGGACATTCCGGGCAACATCTCGAAGGCCGAAGGCAAGTGGCCGGGCATCGAGACCGCGGCGGCGTCCGACAGCAAGTCGATTCCCGACTTCAAGTCCAAGGCCCCGATCAAGGAGTAACGCATGACAGGCGCCGACATCATCGGACGGATGCTGCACCAGGCGGGGGCCACCCATGCCTTCGGCATTCCGGGCGGTGAGGTTCTGGCGCTGATGCAGGGGCTGGACAGTGCCGGGCTGCGTTTCGTGCTGGTCAAGCACGAGAACGCGGGCGGCTTCATGGCCGAAGGGCTGTGGCACATGACAGGCGCGCTTCCGGTTCTGGTGGCAACACTGGGGCCGGGGGTGACGAACGCGGTGAACGTGGTGGCCAACGCCATGCAGGACCGCGTGCCGCTGGTGTTTCTGACCGGCTGTGTCGATGCCGCCGAGGCCGAGACCTATACGCATCAGGTATTCGACCACCAGGCGATGCTGCGCCCGGTGGTCAAGGGGTCGTTCCGGCTGGCGGCGGGCGCGGTGGGGGCGGGCATGGCGCGGGCCATTGCGCTGGCCACGCAGGGCCAGCCCGGGCCGGTGCATGTGGATGTGCCCATCGAGGTGGCGGAAGGCGCGGCGGACGAGGCGCCGGTTGCGCTGGTCGCGGCCGCCCGCCCTGGCCTGCCCGAGGCGCAGGCGCTGCGCGCCGCGCGCGTGGCGCTGGCCGCCGCGGAACGCCCCGTGGCGGTGGCCGGCGTGGACGCCGTGAACGAGGGTGCGGGCAGCGTGATTGCCGCCTTCTGCCGCGCCCACGGCATTCCGCTGATCACCACCTACAAGGGCAAGGGGTTGTTGCCCGAGGATGATCCTCTGTGCCTGGGCGGGGCCGGTCTTTCGCCCCGGGCGGACGGCATTCTGATGCCCCTGATGGACAGTGCCGATGCCGTGCTGCTGATCGGCTATGACCCGATCGAGATGCGGGTCGGCTGGCGCAACCCGTGGCGCAACGGACAGCGGGTGATCGAGATTTCGCCGGTACCGCGGACGCATGGCATGCACCGGGCCGACATCACGCTTCTGGGCGGCATTGCCCCGGCGCTGGGGGCACTGGCACATCCGGCCCCCCCCAGGTGGCCGAACGGGGCACCAGCGCGCGCGCGGGCGGCGTTGCAGACGGCCTTTGCCGCGCCCGGCCACTGGGGGCCGCACCAGGTGATTGCCACCCTGCGCCAGGTCATGCCTGCGGAAACCGTGGTCACGGCCGACAGCGGCGCGCACCGGATCCTGGCCAGCCAGATGTGGGCCTGTGCGGCGCCGCGCCTCATGCTGCAGTCGTCGGGCCTGTGCACCATGGCCTGCGCCGTGCCGCTGGCCGCCGGGGCCAAGTTGGGCCGGCCGGGGGCGCCCGTGCTGGCCTTCGTCGGCGACGCGGGGCTGGAGATGGGGGCGGGCGAGCTGGCCACGCTGGCGGCGCTGGGGCTGCCGGTGATTGTCTGCGTGCTGGTGGACGACAGCCTGGCGCTGATCGAGATGAAGCAGCGGTCCGGGCGCAGGCCCAATCTGGGCGTCGATTTCGGTGGAACCGACTTTGCGGCGCTGGCCCGGGCCTTCGGCGGCCATGGCGTGGCAGTGGCCGAAGCCGCCACCCTGCAGGCCGAGGCGCAGGCGGCGCTGGGCCGTGCCGGGTTCACCCTGATCGCCGCGCGCATCCCGCGCCGCGCCTATGACGGAGCGTTCTGATGGCGATGGTTCCGATAACGCTCCGTCACTTTCGCGCGAACTCGATGAATATCAGCGCATCTGAGGGTAACGTCACGCCAGTCTGACGCGAACGCCCAGGCACGATCGGCTTTCCGTCACGACCGCCCCACAGCACGCCATCCCGCAGCACGCCAGACCCACGGCACAGTAGAACAGGCCCGACATGCACCTGACCGATGACGCAAGCGGCATTCCCACGAGCCTGCCGTCGCACCTGATGCCGGATTGGAACAGCGTGATCCGGGGGGTTCTGTCGCATGCCGCGATGACCGGCCCGGCGCTGGCGGGCGTGTTGCAGGCTGCCCCGGATTTTGCATTGGGTCAGGCGATACGCGGGTTTTCCTGCCTGCTTCTGGGCCGGGCCGAGATGGTGGCGGTTGCGCGCGAGGCGCATGCAGCGGCATTCGCCGGTGCGGCGGGCACGGCGCGCGAAGTGGCCTTCGTGCTTGCGCTGGGCGACTGGCTGGGCGGGCGGCCCACGGTGGCGGCCGCGCGGCTGCAGGGCGTGCTGGCCGACCACCCGCGCGATGCGCTGGCGATGAAACTGGTGCAGGCGATCCAGTTCGTGATGGGTCGGCCTGTGGCCATGCGCGCCTCGGTCGAAAGCGTGCTGGACGCCTGGGTCGACCATCCGTTTCGAGGGTTCGTGCTGGGCTGCCACGCCTTCACGCTGGAAGAGACCGGCGAATACGCGCGGGCCGAGCGCATCGGGCGCGAAGGCGTGGACCTTGCCCCTGACGACGCCTGGGGACTGCACGCGGTGGCGCATGTGCACGACATGACGGCGCGTGCCGAGGACGGGCTGCGCTGGCTGACGGGGCGCGAGTCCAGCTGGGCGCATTGCAACAACTTCCGTTTCCACGTCTGGTGGCACCGGGCGCTGCTGCACCTTGACCTCGGGCAGGCGGAACAGGCGCTGGCGCTGTACGACCGCGACATCCGGGCCGAGAAGACCGACGACTACCGCGACATTGCCAACGCCGCCTCGCTGCTGTCGCGGCTGGAACTGGACGGGGTGGACGTGGGCCCGCGCTGGGACGAACTGGCCGATCTGGCCGAGGGCCGCGCGACCGATGGCTGCCTGGCTTTTGCCGACCTGCACTACATGCTGGCCCTGTGCGGCGGCGGGCGCGAGACCGCGGCGGCGGGGCTGATCGCCCGGATGGCCGCCACCCGCCCTGCCACCGGCGAGGCGGCGCAGATCATCGCCCACCCGGGCCTGCATCTGGCGCAGGGACTGCAATGCTTTGCGCAGGGCGACTATGCCGCGGCCTGGCTGCATCTGCGCGAAGGCCGCGGCGACGCGCAGGCGATCGGCGGCAGCCATGCGCAGCGCGACGTCTTTGCCCGCGTCACCATCGAGGCGGCGCTGCGCGGTGGCTATCTGGACGCGGCCGAGCATCTGCTGCAGGACCGCCAGCGCCAGCGCGCCGGAACACTGGATGGCTACGCCCGCCGTCGGCTGGACCTGATTGCCTCTGCGCGTACGGCGGCGGTCTGACCGATGGGCGGCGATGCGGGACCCCGCGCGCGCGACCTGCGGCTGGATTTCTTCCGTGGCATCGGCATGTTCATCATCCTGATCGCGCACATCACCGACAATCCCTGGACATTGTGGATTCCCGCGCGGTTCGGCTTTTCCGATGCGACCGAGATGTTCGTGTTCTGCTCGGGCATGGCCTCGGCCATTGCCTTTGGCGGGGTTTATGCGCGGGCGGGCTGGGCGCTGGGCACGCTGCGCATCCTGTACCGGGTCTGGCAGGTGTACTGGGTGCACATCGGTGTCTTCCTGGCGGCGCTGGTGCTGCTGCTGTGGATCGACCGGCTGGGGTTTTCGCCCCGCAGCGAGGTGGGGGCGCTGAACCTGAAGGTGTTCCTGCGCAACCCGGCCGAGGCGTTGCCCGGCCTGTTCACGCTGACCTATGTGCCGAACTACTTCGACATCCTGCCGATGTACCTGGTGATCCTGGGGATGATCCCGGTGATGATGGCGCTGGCCAAGGTGGACGGGCGGCTGGCCCTGGCAGCCAGCGCCGGGCTGTGGCTGGCCAACGCGACGGTCGGTCTGGGCCTGCCCGCCGAGCTTTGGTTCGACCCGCCGTCGCAGCGCGTGTGGTTCTTCAATCCGTTTGGCTGGCAGTTGGTGTTCTTCACCGGCTTTGCCTTCGTGGCGGGCTGGCTTCCCGCGCCGCCGGTGCGCCGCAGCCTGGTGTTGCTGGCGGCGGCGGTGGTGCTGCTGACGGTGCCCTTCGCCTGGTACAAGGTGATCAGTCTTTCCCCCTTCGTGCAGGAGTGGCGGCGCGACTGGTCGGTGCTGATCGACAAGACGAACTACGGCCTGTTGCGGCACGTGCATTTCCTTGCGCTGGCCTATCTGGCCTGGGTCGCGGCGGGGCCCGGCGGGGCGCGGCTGGTGTCGGTGCCGTCGCTGGCGCCGCTTGTCCGGCTGATCGTGAAGGTGGGGCAGCAATCGCTGGCGGTGTTCGCCACCTCGATGGTGCTGGCGCGTGGGTTGGGTGCCGTGCTGGCCTGGCAGGGCTACAGCCCCGGGGCCACGCTGGTGGTGAACCTGGCCGGATTTGCCGCCATCACCGGTGTGGCGTTGTTTGTCGGCCTGGTGAAGCGGCAACCGTGGAAAGCGCCCGGCCGCCCGGCCTCCACGGTACCGGCCTCCACGGCACCGGTCTACACGGCTCAGGCCCCCACGGCACCGGCCCCCACAGCGCGGGCAGCCGTGATGGCCGGTCGAACGCGGGGGGCCTGACCATGCTGCAGCAGCGCGCGCCCCTGATGCCCGCCGCCACCCCAGAGCAAGGCGCCTGGGGCGACGGATCGCAGGTGCCGGTCCAGCCGCTGGCCATGCCCGACCAGAGTCTGGACGTGCCGTTCGGCGACCCGGCCGCACCCGGCACCGCCACCCCGCGTTCGGTCCGCGCCTTTCGCGCGATGGTGCTTGCACTTCCCGCAGGCCCGGCCGCGGGGTTGGGCGTGCTGGCCTTTGCCTGGATGACCGCCACCGGTGCACAGCCACTTGCCGCGGCGCTGCTGGCCGCGATGTCGGCCTTCGCGCTGTACTGGATCGCGCTGCCGGTGGCGGTGGCGCTGGCGGGTGCACTTTGGCCCGCGCGCCCGGCGCCGCTGCCCCCCGTGCGCCCGCTGGCCGTGGCCATCTTGCTGCCGATGTACGGAGAGGACGCGGCGGGCACCATCCTTCCGGCCGTGGCCCTGCTGCAGCGTCTTCATGCCCAGTCAGCGGGCCACCGGTTCTGCCTGCGTGTCCTGTCCGACACGCGCGACGCCGCCCGCGCCGCAGAGGAAGCACGCGTCGTGCGGGCGGTGGCGCTGCGCCATCCGGGGCTGGACGTGACCTGGCGCCGCCGCCCGGTGAACCACGATTTCAAATCGGGCAACCTGCGCGACTGGCTGCAGGCCGAAGGGCACCGGCATGATGCCGTGCTGGTGCTGGATGCCGACAGCCGCATGGGGGCCGCCACCGTGCTGCGGCTGGCCGACGAACTGGCGGCCGACCCGACGGCCGCGCTGATCCAGACCGTGGCGCGCGTGGCCCCGGGCCGAACGGTGTGGCAGCGCCTGCAGTCGGTCGGGTCCGAGGTGCATGGACGGACCCTTGGGCAGGGCTTTGCCGCCTGGACGGGCGCCGAGGGGAACTATCTGGGCCACAACGCCATCTTCCGGCCGGTCGCCTTTGCCCGTTGCGCAGGCCTGCCGCACCTGCCGGGCCGCGCCCCGCGCGGCGGCGTGATCCTGAGCCATGACTTTGTCGAGGCGGCCTTGCTGCGGCGGGCCGGATGGGCCGTGCGGGTGCTGCCCGAGGCCGACGAAAGCTTCGAGCAGGCGCCCGAGACCCTGGCCGCGCATATCCGTCGCGACCGCCGCTGGTGCCAGGGCAACCTGCAGCATCTGCGCCTGCTGCGCGTTCCCGGCCTGCATCCGGTGTCGCGGCTGCATTTCGTTCAGGGCGCCATGGCCTATCTGTCATCGCTGTGGTGGCTGGCGCTGCTGATCCTGTTCGCGCTGGCGGTACCGGTTGACCGTGTCGGCGATGCCGGGCTGCACGCGCCGCTGTCGCCGACCGGCCTTGCCGTGGCAGTGTTGGCCCTGTTGCTGGCACCGCGGCTGGTGGGAGTTGCCGAACGGTTGTGCCGCGGGCGCCCGACATGGCGGCTGGCGCCTGCGCTGCTGGCAGAGCTTGTGGTCTCGGTGCTGCTTGCGCCGGCGCTGATGGTGCAGCAGGCGCAGGCCGTGCTCTCTACGCTGGCAGGGCGTGACGGCGGCTGGGGGCCGCATGCCACGGGCCGTCCGGGGCTGCCCGCGCTGCTGCGGCTGCACCGCTGGGAAACCGGCCTGGGTCTGGTGCTGCTGGCGCTGGTCGCGATGGGCATGGTGACGCCCTGGCTGGTGCAGATCGGGCTGAGCCTGCTGCTGGCCGCGCCGCTGTCGTGGCTGGTGCAGCAAGATGCCCCGGCCTGGCTGCGCGCGGCCGAAGAGGACCGCATCGCATGATCGCGCGGCTTGCCCTGCTGGCCCTGCTGGCGCTTGCCGCCGCGCCCGCATGGGCAGCTTGCGGCACCGACCCGGCACCCTGTGCCGTGGCAGAACGCAGCTATCACGCTGCCCTGCCCGACGGGCCTGCCAAGGGGGCTGTGGTGTTTCTGCACGGCTATGGCGGCACGGGCCAGCAAGCGATGGACAATACGGGCATGGTGCAGCCTCTTCTGGACCGCGGCTATGCGGTGATCGCGCCGGATGGATTGCCGCGCGCCGGGACAGACCGTCGCAGCTGGGCCTTCCTGCCGCCGTCTGACGGCACGCGCGACGATGCGGCGTTCCTGAGCGCCGTGGCCGACGATGCCGCTGCGCGGTTCGGCCTGCCGCGGGGGCGGATGGTTCTGGCCGGGTTCTCGGTGGGCGGGTCGATGGTGGCCTATGCCGCCTGCCGCGATCCGGGGGCCTTTGCCGCCTATGCGCCGGTGGCCGGGAACTTCTGGCGCCCCTATCCCGAGGCCTGTGTCGGCCCGGTACGCCTGCTGCATGTGCACGGCTGGGCCGACGGCACGGTGCCGCTGGAAGGCCGCCGCCTGCGCGCCGGGATCGAACAGGGCGATGCCTTTGCCGCCATGGAGATCTGGCGCCGCACCAACCTGTGCACGCGCAACAACCCGGACAGCACCCGGGTTGAAGGTCCGCTGATGTACCGGGTCTGGAGTTCCTGCGCACCCGAAAGCGCACTGCAGTTCGTGCTGCACCCGGGTGGGCACATGGTGCCGCAGGGGTGGGCCACCCTGATGCTGGACTGGTTCGAGGCGCCGTAGCGGCCGGTTGGCCTGCCTGACGTGGGGTCAGTAGCTGCGGGAAGGGGCCTGCGCTGCCTCATTCCGGTAGGCGGCCACATGGCCTGCCAGCGCCGAGGCCAGGATGCGCACGTCGGTCAGAAGCGACCCGATTGCAAAACCCTGCGCCTGCATCCGCCGCACAAGGTCGGTCGAGCCGCAGTGCACCGCGGCAATCCGCCCGGCCGCCACTGCAGCCGCCCCGATATGGGCAATGGCCTCCACCACCTCGGGCGCCGAAGGCTCCAGCGTGGGTTCGTACCCCAGCGACAGCCCCAGGTCCGAAGGTCCGACATAGACGCCGTCGATCCCTTCGACGGCAAGGATCGCGTCAAGGTTCTTCAGCGCCTCGCGCGTTTCGATCATGGCCAGCACCAGGATGCGGTCGTTGGCCAGTTTCACATAGCCCGGCCCCCAGACCATTCCCGCCCGTGTCGGCCCGAACGACCGGCCGCCCAGGGGGGCATAGCGCGACGCCATGACCAGCTGCCGCGCCTCGTCGGCGGTGTTCACCATGGGGCAGATGATGCCCGCAAATCCGGCATCCAGGCACTTCATCACGATGCCCGGCTCGTTCCACGGCACCCGGGCCAGCACCGGCACACCGCAACCCTGCGCCGCCTGCAGCATGCCCAGCGCCACCTGATAGTCCATCAGCCCGTGCTGCAGGTCGACCGTCACCGTGTCGAACCCGGCGCGGGCGGCGATTTCGGCGGTGACGGGCGAGGGGATCGCGCACCAGCCGTTGATCGCCTTGCCGCCAGCGGCGAGGTACTGCTTCAGCGCCAGTGCATCGATGGGCATCGCCGTTCCATCCCGGTTGTGGCGCAGCCTTGCGCCCAGTTTCGGTGGCTAGCTGGCCCGAAGGCGGGTGCCGCCGCAAGCGCCAATCGCCTGCCCCTAGCTTGCGGGCGTTGCCGCACGGCCGAAGTCCGGCGCGGCGGTGTCCTGCCCGGCCTCGATGATGCCGCGGCGGATGGCGCGGGTGCGGGTGAAATAGTCGAACAGCATCTCGCCGTCGCCCATCCGGATCGCGCGTTGAAGTGCGAACAGCTCTTCGGTGAAGCGGCCCAGGATTTCCAGCGTGGCCTCGCGGTTGGTCAGGAACACGTCGCGCCACATGGTGGGGTCGCTGGCCGCGATGCGGGTGAAGTCGCGGAAACCGGCGGCCGAGAACTTGATGACCTCGGATTCGGTCACCCGCGCCAGATCGTCGGCCACGCCCACCATCGTGTAGGCAATCAGATGCGGCGTGTGGCTGGTGACGGCCAGCACAAGGTCGTGGTGGGCTGCGTCCATCTCTTCCACCCGCGCGCCCATGGCTTCCAGCAGCGCGCGCAGACGGGCAGTGGCGGCGGGGTCGGTGCCTTCGGCCGGGGTCAGCAGCCACCAGCGGTTGCGGAACAGCGTGGCAAAGCCCGACCGCGGGCCGGAATGCTCGGTTCCTGCCAGCGGGTGGCCGGGAATGAAGTGGACGCCCGCCGGAACATGCGGCGCCACATCCTCGATCACGGCCTGCTTCACCGAGCCCACGTCCGTCACCGTGGCCCCTGGCGCCAGATGTGGCCCGATCTCGGCCGCCACCGACGCCATGGCGCCCACAGGCACGCACAGCACCACAAGGTCGGCGCCCTGCACCGCCTCGGCCGCCGTCTCGCAGGCCCGGTCAATGAACCCCATTTCCAGCGCGGCATCGCGGGTGGCCTTGGTCTTGGCGAAGCCCGTGATCCCGCCCGCCAGCCCCGCGGCCTTCATCGCATGGCCCATCGACCCGGCGATCAGCCCCAGCCCGATCAGCGCGACGCGGTTGTAAAGCGGCGTCATGCTGACGCCCTCCACTGGGCCAACGCGTGGGCCACGCGGCGGCAGGCGGATTCGTCGCCGATGGTGATGCGCAGGCAGTCGGGCAGCTTGTAGCCAGCCACCTGCCGCACGATCAGCCCCTGCGATTTCAGCCAGCTGTCGCAGTCGGCCGCCTGTTCGGGGCTGTCGAACCGCGCAAGGATGAAGTTCGCGTGGCTGGTGTCGGACGGAATGCCAAGATCGGCCAGCGCCTGCGCCAGCCAGCCGCGCATGCGGGCATTCTCGCTGCGGCAGCGGTTCACCCAGTCCTGGTCGCGCACCGCGGCCTCGGCCGCATCCAGCTGCGTGTTCGACAGGTTGAACGGCCCCCGCACGCGGTTCAGCACATCGACAATCGCCCGCGGCCCATAGCCCCAGCCGATGCGCAGCCCGCCCAGACCGTAAATCTTGGAAAACGTGCGCGTCATGACCACGTTCGGTCGTTCGGTGGCCAGCGCCGCGCCACCGTCATAACCCGGCTCGTATTCGGCATAGGCGCCGTCCAGCACCAGAATCGCCTGCGGCGGCAGGCCGTCGGCCAGCCGTTCCAGCTCTGCAAGCGGGATCATCGTGCCCGTGGGGTTGTTCGGGTTGGCGATGAACACCAGGCGCGTGCGGTGCGAGCAGGCGGCAAGGATCGCGTCCACGTCCGTGACCCGCTCCCGCTCGGGCACCTCCACCGGCGCGGCCCCCGCCGCCAGTGCCGAGATGCGGTACATCAGGAAGCCGTGTTCGGTAAGGATCACCTCGTCACCCGGGCCTGCATAGGCCTGGCACAGGAAGGTGATGATCTCGTCCGACCCCACGCCGCAGATGATGCGCTCGGGGTCCAGCCCGTGCACCTCGCCGATGGCCTCGCGCAGCGCGCGGTGGTCGGTGGACGGATAGCGGTGCAACTGGTGGACGGACCGCGCGAAGGCGTCCTTGGCCCGGTCTGACGGGCCGAAGGGGTTTTCGTTCGATGACAGCTTCACGGCGTTCGCAATGCCCGCCACATGCGCCGACCCGCCGACGTACAGCGCGATGTCCATGATGCCGGGCTGCGGCTGGATCGCGGGCGGGTCGGACAGGGGGGTGAGGTCGGTCACGGAACGGTCTTTCACTGGGCCAAGCGCCTTCTAGCGGGGGCCAACGCGGCGGGCCAGTGGCAAGATGGGCTTGCGCGGCGGCCTTTCCACGCCAAGACTGACGAAAACAGCCAGGAGACCGCGATGCGCCCCGCCACCGAAGCCCTGATCGTGATCGATGTGCAGAACGACTTCTGCCCCGGAGGCGCGCTGGCGGTGGCCGAGGGCGACCGGATCGTGCCGGGGATCAATGCGCGGATGGCGGAATTCGCGGCGGTGGTGCTGACGCAGGACTGGCATCCGCCGGGGCATTCCTCGTTTGCCTCCTCGCACCCCGGCAAGGGCCCGTTCGAAAGCGCCGAGATGCCCTATGGCCCGCAAACGCTGTGGCCCGACCACTGCGTGCAGGGCACGCCCGGTGCCGCCTTCCATCCCGGGCTGGACACCGACCGTGCGGACATGGTGATCCGCAAGGGGTTCCACCGCGGCATCGACAGCTACTCGGCGTTCTTCGAGAACGACCGCACCACACCCACGGGGCTGGAGGGTTATCTGCGCACGCGCGGCATCTTGGCGGTGACCCTGGTGGGGCTGGCCACGGATTTCTGCGTGAACTTCTCGGCGGTTGATGCTGCGCGACTGGGCTTTGCGGTGGTCGTGGACCCGGCCCTGTGCCGGGGGATCGACCTTGGCGGGTCCATGGCGGCGGCGCTGGCAGGCATGAAAGACGCGGGCGTTACCGTGGTTTGACGGGCGTTTGCACTTTCTTCATTCCCCGGCTGCATGGATTGTGACATGCAGCCCGACTCGCCCGCGCCCGAAAGTACCAGCAACACGCTTGACGCGCTTCACCGGTTCGAAGCCCGGTCCGACGCGAATGGCCTGCTGCTGCGCTATGCCCGCGGGCGGGTGCGCGGCCTGCCGGGGCGGCAGGTTCTCACGGTGCTGGGCTCGGTTGCGCTGGGCGTGCTGGAAGACCGCGCACTTGGCCTTGTCACGCTGGCGCTGGGCTTTCTGGGCGACGCTGTCGATTGCGCGTTCCTGTCCTACCTGCACCGGCGGTTCCGCACCGGGGTGGTGCCTGCAGCCTGGCGCCGCGCAACCATCCTGTTCGCGCTGGTTCAGTCCGCCACGATCGCGGCCTGCGTTGCCTTGGCCTGGACGGGGTCCGAACGCGTCGGGATCGTCTTCGTCTCAACCGCCTTCCTCTTTGGCGGCATCATCAACGCAGGCCTCAGTCGCCCCTATCTTCGCCCGGCCGCCGACGTCCGGCTTGCCGTCTTCTGTCTGACGTGGCTGGCGCTGACCTGGGCAGACCTTGCCGCCGCCCCGCATCCTTCGGTCTGGCTGGCCGAGAATGCCTATCTGCTGATCGCAGGCGCGATGATGGCCTACTCGGCCCTTGGCTACATCGGCTTCATCGGCCGGACCTTTTCGCGAACACTGCGGTTTGAGCATCAGCTGTTGCGGCATCAGCACGCGCTGGAACAGTCATCGGCCGAACTTGCCCTGCGCGAGGCGCAGGCGCGCCGCCTGGCGCTGGTGGCCGAGAATGCGAACGACATCGTGATCATCTACACGCCGGACGGCAGGATCGACTGGGTCAACCCCACCTTCACGCGCACGCTTGGCTTCACGCTGGACGAGGTGAAGGGCAAGTTTCCGGGCGAGGTGCTGAACCCAGACTGTCTGGATGCCGACAAGGTGGACGAGATCGTTGCTGCCCGAAAGGCGGCGCGCAGCTTCCGTGCCGAGTTGCGCAACCGCACACGGGACGGTCGCACGATCTGGATCGAGACGTCGTCTGTGCCAATTCTCAATCCCGACGGGAGCCTGGCCATGACCGTACAGGTCGAACGTGATGTGACCGCTGCCCGAACCCATGCCGCCGAACTGGCCGAGGCGCGGATCAGGGCCGAGGCCGCGGCAGAGGCGAAGACACGGTTCCTGGCCACCATGAGCCATGAGATCCGCACCCCCCTCAATGGTGTGGTGGCGATGGCCGACGTGCTGGCTGCCTCGTCGCTGTCGCCCGACCAGGCCGAATGCGTCACTGCGATCCGCGATTCGGGCCAGACCCTGCTCGCCCTGATCTCCGACATCCTCGACCTGTCGCAGATCCAGAGCGGAGCGTTGCGGCTGGCGGCAGAGCCTTTCGATGCCGCGGCACTGACCGAGGCCGTTGCGCGGCTTGCCCTACCGGTTGCGCAGTCCAAGGGACTGAGCCTGACCTGTGCTCCGCATGGCCCGGTCTGGCTGTCGGGTGATGCAGGGCGGCTGCGGCAAATTCTGGTGAACCTTGTCGGCAACGCCATCAAGTTCACGGCGACGGGTGGCGTCGAGGTCACGCTGTCAATTGGCGACGAGACGGGCGGGCGTATCCCGCTGCGCGTGACGGTGCGTGATACCGGCATCGGCATCCCGCCAGACCGACACGAGGCGATCTTCGACAGCTTCACCCAGGGCGACATCTCGATCCATGGCCAGTTCGGCGGCACCGGCCTTGGCCTGTCGATCTCGCGTCATCTTGCGCAAGCGATGGGGGGCGGGATCACCGTGCTGTCAGATGCGGGAAAAGGCGCAACCTTCGTGGTCTCGCTCTCGCTGCCAGCCGCGCCGGTTTCGACACAGGCCGCGACGCCAGCGGCCGATCTTGCGCAGCCGCTTCTCAAGCTGACGGGTCGCCGGGTTCTCGTGGCCGAGGACAACCGAACGAACCGGCTGATCCTGCGCCGACTGCTGGAACCTTTGTCGCTCTTGCTGACCGAGGCCGAGAATGGGGCCGAAGCGGTCGCCGCCTATGGCAACGCGCCGCCCGATCTGGTCCTGATGGACATCCAGATGCCGGTGATGGACGGGCTTGCCGCAATCCGCGCGATCCGCGAACAGGAACACGCCCGCGGCTGGCCGCGCTGCCCGATCCTCGTGGTCACCGCCAACGCCTTTGCCGAGGACCGGGCGGCCTGCGAAAGCGCCGGAGGCGACGATTTCCTGCCCAAGCCGGTGCGGCGCGAGGCGCTGTACGACCGGATCGGACGGTTCCTGATCCAGGCGGCCTGACGCGGCCTGCCGCCGTACCCCGGTGGCGGGAACGCCGCTTGCCGCCCGCGCCAGCCAGCCGGGGCTTTGGGGGCCTGCGAGGCCCGGCCGGTCCGGCCTGCGGATTTCCGGCGTGGGGTCGGCCCGGGGGTCAGCCTTCGGCCAACCCGGGGGGTGTTCTGGCCCGCAAAGTCGCATTGTCCGGCCGACATGCGGCCGGGGCATGCGGTGTGTGCGGCCAGCGTGGAGTCACCGAATGCTCAGTGTCCTGTCAGCCTGCCGGCGGCTTGCCGGGCTTGTCGCCCGCCGCATCGTCCAGCATCCCGCCCAGGCCACCCTCGAAGTTCATGCCGATCTCCTCGCCCAGCTTGCGCATGGCGGGCAGTTGCAGTGCAGCCCCCAGCATCGCGTCAAACGCCTGGTTCACCGGCGCCTTCGCCGCCTCTCCTCCGCCTCCGCCAGCGCTGCCCAACCCGCTGATCTGGTTGATTCGGATCGATTCGATCTTCTCGGCCGGCTTCACCATCTCGGCCACGATCTTCGGCATCGCCTCCAGCCGCGCCAGCGCGATGCGCATGCCGATGATTTCGTTGGACAGCGTGTTTTCCGAATTGGCCAGCGCCTGCCGCCCCTCCGCCTCGGCCAGCAGGTCCTTTTTCTTGGCCTCGGCGCGGATCGTCATGGCGTCCGCCTCGCCCTGCGCCTCTTCGCGGACCGCGGCAGCGCGGTCTTCGGCCGCAGCGCGTTCGGCGGCCGCGGAAAGACGCATCTTCGTCGCCTCGCGTTCGGCCTCGCGCGCGGCCTCGATCAGCACGATCTGTTTCTGCCGCTCGGCACCGGCCACCGCGCGGGCCGTCTCGATGGCTTCGGCCGCCTTCGTGGCTTCGGCCCGCGCCGTGTCGGCCGAAGCGCGGGCGCGGCTTTCCTCTTCGGACTTCTGCGAAATCGCGATCTGCCGTTCCTGGTTGGCGACCTCAATCTCGCGTTCCTTCTTGATCTGCGCCTCGTCCACGGCACGGGCGCGGGCGATCTCGGCCTCCTTGATCTCCTGCTCGCGGCGGATGCGGGCGCGTTCCTTCTCGGATTCCGACAGTTCGCGCGAACGCGCGATCTCGGCCACCTGCGCGGCCTTCAAGAGTTCCACTTCCTGCTCGCGGGCGATGCGGGCCTCTTCCTGCTCGCGGTCGATCTGCATCTTCAGCCGCTCGGCCTCCATCGCCGACCGGCGCACCGAAACCTCGGCCTCGGCGTCGATCTGCGCGCGCTCTTTCTTGGACGTGGCAATCACCTCGGCCAGCTTGCGCATGCCGACGGCGTTGAAGGCGTTGTTCTCATCCAGCGCCTCGAAGGGGGTCTGGTCCAGCGCGGTCAGCGACACGCTTTCCAGCTCCAGACCGTTCTTCAGAAGGTCGTTCGACACCGCATTCTGCACCTCTTGCACGAAGTTGGTGCGGTTCTCGTGCAACTCGTCCATCGTCATCCGGGCGGCCACGGCGCGCAGTCCGTCGATCAGCTTGCCCTCGATCATCTCGCGCAGCGCATCGACGTTGAAGGTCTTCTCGCCCAGTGTCTGCGCGGCGCGCGCGATGCCTTCGTCGGTCGCCTGCACCGAGACGTAGAACTCGGCGCCCACATCGACGCGCATGCGGTCCTTGGTGATCAGCGCCGCTTCGGCCGCGCGCCGCACCTCCAGCCGCAGGGTCTTCATGTTCACCCGGGCCACTTCGTGCAGCAGCGGAATGATGATCGAGCCGCCGTCCATGATCACCCGCTTGCCACCCGCGCCGGTTTTCACCAGCGACACCTCGCGCGTGGCGCGGCGGTACAGGCGGCCCAGGATCAGGCCCACCAGAACGAAGAACGCAAGGATCGAGCCGATCAGAATCGCGAAGAAGTTCAGTGGCATGGCAGCAGGCCTTTCGGGGGTGTCATGAGGGGATGGGCAGGATGCGCAGGTGCCAGCCGCCGCCCGGCGCGCGTTCGCGCAGCGTCAGCACCTCGGTGCCCTCGGCAATCACGTCGGTGTCGCGGAAGGGTTCGCAGCGCTGGTAGTGGATGTTGCCGTGCCGGTCGCGCAGCCGCACCTCGGCCGCGGCATCGCGCCGGGCCGTGCCTTGCGTGACCACGCCGCGCAGGCCACCCATGAACTGCGGGCCGGTGGCCGTGGTTTCGTTCGGCTTGACAAGGCCACCCAGAACCCCGGCCACGCCGCGCGCCGTGAACAGGCCTGCCGCCGCCGCAGGCAGGGCCGCCAGCGCGGCAGGCAGGATGCCGCCGGACATGGCCTGCACCGCAAGGCCCGACAGGCCGAAGCCCAGAAGAAGTGCCGCAAGCCAGATGGCAAAGGGCACCCGGCCCAGACCCAGAAGCGACATGGCCGTGCCGCCGTCGGGCGTGTCAGCGGGCGGGCCGGTGTCAACGCCGTCACTGGCGGCCAGCAGCGCGGACAGGTCCGGCTCGGCATCGGCGGGCAGGTCGAAGGTGGGGTCGGCCCCGACCTCGGGCACCGCATCATCGGGGGCAAAGACGCTTGCGCCCAGAAGAAGCGCCACAAGTTCCAGCACCAAAAGGCCGAACAGCAGGCCCAGCGCCAGGCTGAAGGGCAGGTTGGGCGCCGACAGCAGCGTTGCGATCACCTTTCCCTCCACACGGACGCGTTACCGCAATATTGGTGGTGGCGCCCTGTCACGCAATGCCTGCAGAGCCGCAATCGGAACCCTGGGCGTCGCACTGTGCGCTTGCACATCCCGCACGGCGCGGTTTCACTGCCGCGAAGGGAGGGCCGGTCATGGTTGATATCGCCACGCGCGTCTGGAACCATCGGTGGAAGATCGACCCGATCGTCCGGTCGCTGATCGATACCGATTTCTACAAGCTGTTGATGTGCCAATCGATTTTCCGCAACAAGCCGGACACGACGGTGACCTTCAGCCTGATCAACCGGTCACGCCGCATCAGGCTGGCCGAACTGGTGGACGAAGGCGAGTTGCGCGAACAGCTGGACCACGTGCGGTCCCTGCGGCTGACGCGGGGCGAGAGCACCTGGCTGCGCGGCAACATGTTTTACGGCAAGCGGCAGATGTTCCGCCCAGATTTCATGGAATGGTTCGAGTCGCTGCGCCTGCCGCCCTACCATCTGGAACGCCGGGACGGGCAGTACGAGCTGACTTTCGAGGGCAAGTGGCCCGAAGTGATGCTGTGGGAGATTCCGGCGCTGGCGGTGCTGATGGAGCTGCGGTCGCGCGCGGTGCTGGGCACCATGGGGCGGTTCGAACTGCAGGTGCTGTATGCCCGCGCGATGGCCAAGCTTTGGGAAAAGATCAGCCGTCTCAAGTCGATAGAGGGCTTGCGGATTGCCGATTTCGGCACCCGCAGGCGGCACGGGTTCATGTGGCAGGACTGGTGCGTGCAGGCGATGATGGAGGGGCTGGAGGGGCGATTTGCGGGGACATCGAACTGCCTGATCGCGCAGCGGCGGGATATCGAGGCGATCGGGACCAACGCGCACGAGTTGCCGATGGTCTATGCGGCGCTGGCCGAGACTGACGCGGAACTGGCGCAGGCGCCGTATCAGGTTTTGGCCGACTGGCATGAGGAGCATGACGGAAACCTGCGCATCATCCTGCCGGATACCTTTGGAACAAAAGGGTTTTTGGCCCGTGCCCCGGACTGGTTGGCGAAGTGGACCGGGATACGGATTGACAGTGGCGATCCGGCCGAGGGAGCCGAGACGGCGATTGCCTGGTGGACCGAACGGGGCGAGGATCCGGCGACCAAGCTGGTGATCTTTTCCGACGGGCTGGATGTGGACAAGATCCTGGAATTGCACGCGCGGTTTGCGGGCCGTGTGCGGGTCAGCTTTGGCTGGGGCACCATGCTGACAAATGATTTCAACGGTTTGACGGATGGCGACGCGCTGGCGCCGTTCAGTCTGGTGTGCAAGGCGGTGGCTGCCGACGGGCGGCCCACGGTCAAGCTGTCGGACAATCCGGTCAAGGCCATGGGGCCGGAGGACCAGATTGCGCGCTACAAGCGGGTGTTCGGGGTAGGGGCGCAGGTGGCGCGCGAGGTGACCGTATGACCTGCGGCGTGTTCGCGTAGGGTTTCCGTAGCTCTGCTGTAGCTACAGATGCGGTGCACCCGGCCGCCGCGCCATCAGCGCGCCGTGCAGCGGTGGCCCGGCCACGATGACCCCTTCTGCCTGTGGCATGGGCCGGTTGAAGGTCATCGGCTGCCCGGCCGCATCGCTGACCACGGCGCCCGCGCGTTCGGCGATCAGCGCGCCTGCGGCGATGTCCCATTCCCAGGCCGGGCGCACCGTCAAGAGCGCATCAAAGGACGCATCGGCCACCAGGCAGAACCGCCAGGCCAGCGAGGCGCGGAAATGCCGCCGCAGCCCCGGCACGCCTCCAGGCCAGTGCTCTGCCGCAAGCACCGCCGAAGACATCAGCGCCGAGGCGCCGTCCGGGCTGGCGGTGGAGGAACAGGCCAGCACGGCCCCGTTGCGCGTGGCGTCCCCGCCCGCCACGGCGGCATAGGTGACCCCCAGCGCGGGCAGGTGCACCACACCCGCTACCGGCACGCCGTTTTCCACCACGGCCAGCGCATGCGAAAAGGCGGTTTCCCCGGCGATGAAGGCCCGCGTGCCGTCGATGGGGTCCACCACGAACACGCGGTCGTGCGAAAGGCGGACGTCATTGTCGGGCGTTTCCTCGGACAGCCAGCCATAGCCGGGGCGTGCCGCCAGCAGGTCGGCCTGAAGCATGCGGTTCACCGCCATGTCGGCCTCGGTCACCGGGCTGTCGTCGCCTTTCTTCCAGGCCTTGGGCGCGCGGCGCCAGTACCGCAGCGCGATGCGCCCGGCGTGTTCGGCCGCGTCCAGCAGCAGCGACAGGTCATTCCCCGGCAACCGTCAGCCCCGCTACCAGAAGGCTGGGCACGCGCTGCGACAGGTGCAGGCGGGCGTCGTTGGCGGGCACGATGCCGCGCAGCATGTCGCGCAGGTTGCCCGCAATGGTGCATTCGTTGACCGGGTAGGCGACCTGCCCGCCTTCCACCCAGAACCCGCTGGCGCCGCGCGAATAGTCGCCGGTGGTGGGGTTGATCGAGGCACCCAGGAAGGAGGTGACCAGAAGCCCCGTGCCCATGTCGCGCAACAGGTCGTCGCGGGTGGCGGTGCCCTGCGTCAGGTCGATGTTCGAGGTGGACGGCGAGGGCGGCGAGGACGGCCCGCGCGAGGCGCTGGCGGTCGATTCCATGCCCAGGCGGCGGGCGGTGGAAAGGTCCAGCGTCCAGCCCGTCAGCACGCCATCTTGCACGATCAGGCGGCGGCGCGACGGCAGGCCCTCGGCATCGAACGGGCGGCTGGACCCGGCGCCGGGGCGCAGCGGATCGTCGGTGATGTCCATGCCGCGGGGCAGCACCTGCGCGCCCAGGGCATCGCGCAGCCAGCTTGCGCCGCGGGCAATGGCCTGGCCGTTGGCGGCGGACAGAAGGTGGCCGATCAGGCCCGCCGCCACGCGTTCGTCCAACAGCACGGGGTAGGCGCCGGTGGGCGGCTTGCGCGCGCCTTGGCGGGCCAGCGCGCGTTCGGCGGCCAGGGCACCCGACAGGGACGGGTCGGGCAGGTCGGCCAGGTGGATGCGGCTTTCGCCGGCCCAGTCGCGTTCCATTCCGGTACCGTCGCCGACGAATGCCACCGCCGAGACCGAGACGGACGAGCGTTCGTAGCCACCGGCAAAGCCGTTGGTCCCGGCCAGAAAGGCCGTACGGCGCGACTGGCCTGCCCCGGCTTCCACCTGCACCACGCCTTTGGCGGCCATGGCTGCGGCTTCCGCGGCGCGGGCCATGGATTCCAGCGCGGCGGGCGTGGGGTCGGCGCCGGGATCGGCCAGGTCAAGGCCCGCGGCATCCCTCAGGGCGGCCAGCTGCGCGGGGTCGGCAAGGCCGGCCCAGGGGTCTTCCGGGGCTTCGCGCGCCATGGCCACGGCGCGTTCGGCCATGGCGGCGAGCGTGCGGTCAGATGTATCGGAGGAGGAAACGCAGGCCTGCCGCCGCCCGACCAGCACGCGCAGGCCGATTTCGGTGGATTCGGCGCGCTGCGCTTCCTCCAGACGGCCCTTGCGGATGTCGATCGACTGGGCGGCGCTGTCGATCACGATGGCATCGGCGGATTCGGCGCCCGCCTTGCGGGCAGCGTCAAGCATTGCCTGTGCCAGTTCTGCCGCCGGTCGTGCCATGTGTGCCCCCGATGCTGTGCCGCCGCAGGTAGCCCGGCGGCGCGAGGCGTGCAAGGAGGGTGCCGCAGGCGGCCATTTTCCTTGAAGAAAGGAAAATGCAATTTTCCTGAAGGAGGAAAATTGTGCTGCGCTGGGTCCTGCCGCTGCGGCGATGGCCGGATCAGGGCAGGCGACCCGCGGTCATGTGGCGCTTGCGGCCGAAACCGGGGCGGCGATCCACCGCGAACCCGGCCGCCGCCAGGGCGCGGCGGACATGGCCTGCCGCGGTGTAGGTGGCAAAGCTGCCGCCCGGCGCGGTGTGCGCGGCCACCTGCGCCATCAGGTCGTCGCCCCACATCTCGGGATTTTTCACCGGTGCAAAGCCGTCCAGGAACCAGGCGTCGGCGAGGCCCGTCCAGGCGGGCAGGGTGGTGCGGGCGTCACCTGCGATGATGCGGGCAGAAAGGCCGGGCAGGGTGATGCTGTCCTGCCCCCATTGGGCCAGCAGCGCGGGGACAAGGCCCGCGGTTTCGGGGAAGGCCTGCAGGGCGCGGGCGATGTCGCCGGGCGCCATCGGGAAGGCCTCGAACCCCGTGTATTCTGCGGTGATGCCTTGGGCCGATGCGGCCATGGCCAGCACCAGCAGGTTCAGCCCGGTGCCCACGCCCAGTTCAGCCACGTGGAAGCCATCGCGCAGCCTGTCGGGCAGGCCGTTGCCTGCCAGGAACACGTGGCGCGTTTCGGCCAGCCCGCCGTCAAGGCTGAAGTAGGGGTCGCCAAAGCGGTCGGCCACGGGAATTTGGCCGCCGTGCCAGTTGATCGCCGGGGGCTGGAAGGTGGGGGGCATGGGGGATAGGCCTTGGCTGCGCGGCGTATGGCGGGGCAGGCGGGGAATGGCAAGATCGGACCTGACGGTGATGGGTGCGGGGGTGTTCGGCCTGGCTGTGGCGTTTGAAGGCGCGCGCCGGGGGGCGCGGGTGCGGGTGGTTGAGGCGGCGCGGGTGGGGGCCGGGGCCAGCGGCGGGTTGGTGGGCGCATTGGCGCCGCATGCGCCCGACGCCTGGGACGGGGCGAAGGCGTTTCAGCTGGAGAGCCTGTTGCTTGCGCCGGGTTTTTGGGCCGAGGTGGCGGAGGTGGCAGGGTTTTCCGTGGGATTCGAGGCGGTTGGCCGGTTGGCGCCCTTGGCCGATGACCGTGCCGTGGCGCAGGCCCGCGCGCGGGCCGGGCAAGCGGCGCAGCATTGGCCGGGCGCGGTGTGGGAGGTGGTTCCGTCCTCCGGCGGGCCCTGGGCTCCGGTGTCACCCACCGGCCTGATGGTGCGCGATACGCTGAGCGCGCGGCTGGACCCGCGCCGGGCGTTGGCGGCGCTGGTGGCGGCGGTGCGGGCGCTGGGCGGAGAGGTGGTGGAGGGCGGCGGCGAGGCCGGGCCGGGGCCGGTGGTCTGGGCCACCGGGGCGGCCGGGCTGGCCGATCTGTCGGCGGTGCTGGGGCGGCCGGTGGGGCGGGGCGAGAAGGGGCAGGCGGCGCGGCTGGCGCTGGCCGCGCCGCCGGGCACGCCCCTGGTGCAGGGGCGCGGGCTGTGGGTGGTGCCGCATGAGGACGGGA
Organism: uncultured Rhodobacterales bacterium; assembly: GCA_964559535.1. GTDB lineage: Bacteria > Pseudomonadota > Alphaproteobacteria > Rhodobacterales > Rhodobacteraceae > CAZLIC01. Next base: position 38,192 of record CAZLIC010000011.1, on the reverse strand, counting down.
CAGTTGCTGTGGGGTCCACCTCCGAGGCCGACTGGGCCGACACGGCGCCTGACGTCTTGTTGGACGAGGTGCTGCACCGGGCGCGGGCGCTGGTGCCCGCGCTGGCGCGCGCCGAAGTGGTGGCGCGTTGGGCGGGCATCCGGCCGCGCAGCGCCACGCGGCAGCCGGTTCTGGGTGCATGGCCAGGGCGCGCGGGGCATTTCGTGGCCAACGGCGGGTTCAAGACCGGCTTCGGCCTGGCCCCGCTGGTGGCGCAGATCATCGCCGATCTGGTGCTGGACGGCCGCGATGGGGTGCCCGACTGGGCCCGGCTGGATGGTTAGCCGCCCTGGCCTGTCTGTCAGACCGTCAGGATCGTGCAGCCGGTGGTGGCCCGTGCCTCGAGTGACCGGTGGGCGTCGGCGACCTGAGCGAGCGGAAAACGCTGGTCGATGCGCACCGACACGTCGCCCGCAGTGACCTTGCCGAAGAGGTCGGCCGCCATGGCCTGGCAGGTGGCGTGGTCGGCGATGTGGGTGAAGAGCGTGGGGCGGGTGACGTAAAGCGAGCCCTTGGCCGACAGCGTAAGCAGGTCAAGCAGCGGCGGCTTGCCGCTGGCGTTGCCGAAGGAGATCATCATGCCCAGCGGGCGCAGGCTGCTCAGCGAACCTTCCCAGGTGGCGGCCCCCACCGAATCCATCACGGCATCCACGCCACGACCCGCCAGCCGCCGCACCTCGGGAGCGAAGTCGGGGGTGGTGGTGTAGTTGATGGCGTGCGTGGCGCCCGCGTCCAGCGCCATCTGGCACTTGGCATCGGACCCGGCCGTGGCGATCAGGTTGATGCCTTCCGACCGCGCCCACTGGCAGGCGATCTGCCCCACGCCCCCGGCCGCGGCATGGAACAGCACCCAGTCGCCGCGTTTCAGCGGTACGGTGCGGCGGAACAGGTATTGCACCGTCAGGCCTTTCAGCATCATCGCGGCGCCGGTGTCGAAACCGATGGCAGCGGGCAGCGGGCAGACCTGCGCGGCGGGCATGGTGCGGGCTGCGGCGTAGGCACCGGGGGGCGCGCTGGCATAGGCCACCCTTTGCCCGACCGACAGGTGGGTGACGCCCTCGCCCACGGCCGTGACAGTGCCCGCGCCTTCCATTCCCAGGGCGGCGGGCAACTGCATGGGGTAAAGGCCGGAGCGCTGGTAGACGTCGATGAAGTTCAGACCGGCGGCGGCCTGCGCGATGGTGATCTGGCCCGCGCCGGGGGGCGGAACCTCGCGCTCCTCCAGCTGCAGAACCTGGGGGCCGCCATGGGCGTGGATCACGATGGTGGGAGCGGTGGGCATGGCGGTTCTCCGGTGGGGTCGGCGCATGGTGACGCGATCACGCGCGGGGTCAAGCCGGTCACCACTGCGTGTTTGACGGTAACCCCCGCTGCGCGCGCGCGTAACCGTGGGAAACGGGAGGTGCCGGGTGGAAATTGTTCTGGGTTACCTGGCGGGGCTGTTGACGCTGATCAACCCCTGCGTGCTGCCGGTGCTGCCCGTGGTGCTGGCCAGCGCGCTGCACAAGCATCGTCTGGCCCCGCTGGCGCTGGCGGGCGGCATGGGTGTTTCCTTTGTGGCGCTGGGGCTGGCGGTGTCGGCGCTGGGACCGGCGCTGGGGATTTACCCCGAGGATATCTCGGCCGTTGCGGCGCTGGTGATGGTGGCGTTCGGCGCGGTGCTGCTGGTGCCCGCCTTTGGCCATGTGTTCGAGACGGCCACGGCCGGGCTGGCGGCGCGGGCCGATGCGCAGATTGATGGGGCGGTGCGGGGTGGCGGCCTTGGCGGGCAGGCGGTGGCAGGGGCCCTGCTGGGCGCCGTGTGGTCGCCTTGCATCGGGCCCACACTGGGCGGCGCCATAGCGCTGGCCTCGGCCGGTGAGGGGCTGGGGCGGGCGGCGGGCATCATGGTGGCCTTTGCGCTGGGCGTGGCCACGCTGATCCTGGGGCTGGCCTGGGGCGCGCGCGGCGCCATCCGGCAGCGGCAGGCCATGCTGCGCGGGCTGGCCGCGCGGTCACGCCCGGTGATGGGCGTGGTGTTCATTCTGGTGGGGGCGGGCATCTGGTTTGGCCTGCACCACCGTATCGAGGGGTGGCTGGTGAACATGCTGCCGCCCTGGCTGATCGACCTTTCCGTATCCATCTGAAGGAGCCCCAGATGAACCGCCGCCACTTTCTGACCATTGCCGCCGCGCTGCCCTTTGCCGCGACGGCGCTGCATGCCGCGGAGACCGTCCCGTACGCCCCCGGCGTGGCCGAGGCCGCCATGGACGAGGGCAAGATCGTCCTGCTGGACTTCAGTGCCACCTGGTGCAGCACCTGTGCGGCGCAGGAACGCGTGGTTTCGGCGCTGCGGGCCGAAAACCCAGCCTATGACGGCGCCATCACCTTTTTCAACGTGGACTGGGATGCGTATGGCGACGGCGCGCTGTCGCGCGGGCTACAGGTGCCGCGCCGGTCGACGCTGGTGCTGCTGAAGGGGCGCACCGAATTGGGGCGGATCGTGGCGGGCACGGGCAAAGCCGAGATCAAGGCGCTGCTTGACATGGGGCTTGCCGCAGCCTGACCCTGCGTCATTGGCGCTGTACAGGCGGGCCGGTTTCCGTTATGGACCGCCGGTCGGCGTGAGTGTTCCACGCGCGGGGTCCAATGGGAGGGACCGCGTGCAAAGGGATGAGGGCGCCGCTTCATGCGGGCAATGCCCCCCCTTTGGGAACGAAATGATGACCGAGATCACGGGGCTTGCCGCCCCCCTGGCCGCCGCATTGGCGGCCAAAGGCTATTCCGCTTTGACCGCCGTGCAGACCGCCGTGCTGGCGCCCGAGGCGGGCGGGTGCGACCTTCTGGTGTCGGCGCAGACCGGGTCGGGCAAGACGGTGGCCTTCGGGCTGGCGATTGCGCCGGAATTGCTGGGCGGGGCCGACAGGCTGCCGGAAACGGAACGTCCGATGGCGCTGGTGGTGGCCCCCACGCGCGAGCTGGCGTTGCAGGTGCGGCGCGAGTTCGAGTGGCTTTATGCCGATGCCGGGGCGCAGCTGGCGTCCTGCGTGGGTGGCATGGACTACCGCACCGAGCGGCGGGCACTGTCGCAGGGCGCGCATATTGTTGTCGGTACGCCGGGGCGGTTGCGCGACCACCTGGAGCGCGGGTCGCTGGACCTTTCGGCGCTGCGGGTGGTGGTGCTGGACGAGGCCGACGAGATGCTGGACATGGGGTTTCAGGAGGACCTTGAGTTCATCCTGAACGCCGCGCCCACCGGACGGCGAACCCTGATGTTTTCGGCCACCGTGCCGAAAGAGATCGAGAAGCTGGCGGCGGGATACCAGTCCGACGCGCTGCGCATCGTGGCGCAGGGCGAGCAGCGCCAGCATGCCGACATTTCCTATCGCGCGGTGACGGTGCCGGTGCGCGACCGCGAGGGGGCGATCTTCAACCTGCTGCGGTTCCACGAGGCCAGCCGGGCCATCGTGTTCTGCAAGACGCGGGCGAACGTGAACCATCTGTTCGCGCGGATGGTGAACCGTGGGTTCCAGGTGGTGGCGCTGTCGGGCGAGTTGAGCCAGCAGGAGCGCACCCATGCACTGCAGGCGCTGCGGGATGGCCGGGCGCGGGTGTGCATTGCCACCGACGTGGCGGCGCGCGGCATTGACCTGCCGGGGCTGGAACTGGTGATCCATGCCGACCTGCCGGTGAATTCCGAGGTGCTCTTGCACCGGTCGGGCCGTACGGGGCGGGCGGGGTCGAAGGGCACATCGGTGCTGATTGCGGTGCCCGCGGATGCGCGCAAGGCGCAGAGGCTGCTGGCGGGGGCCAAGGTCGAGGCGGAATGGGGCAAGCCGCCCTCGGCCGATGACGTGCAGGCGGCCGAGGACGAGCGGCTGCTGACGCACCCCGCGCTGGCCGAAGCGCCGGGCGACGAGGCCGGGATGGCGGCTGACATCCTGGAACAGTGGGGGCCCGAGAACGTGGCCGCGGCCTTTGTGCGGCTGTGGCGGGCCGGTCGGTCGGCGCCCGAGGTGCTGTCGGATGCGGCGATGGACCCGCCGCCGGTGCGGGCGCTGCGCGAACGCGGGGCGTTCGGGCCTTCGGTGTGGTATGCGCTGTCGGTCGGGCATGAGGGCCGCGCCGAGGCGCGCTGGCTGTTGCCGAAGATCTGCGAAGCCGGGGGGATCGGCAAGGATTCCATCGGCGCAATCCGGGTGAAGCAGACCGAGACGCTGGTGCAGATCGCCGAGGCGGATGCGGGGCGGTTCAAGGCCGAGACGGACCTGGGTTCGGGCGTTCTGATGCGCAGGCTGGACCACGTGCCGGATCTGGATGCGCCTTCGCGCCCGGCGCCTGCCGTGCGGCGTGAAAAGCCCGCCTATGCGTCCAAGCCCCCGCGCGTGGTTGACGAGGACGCGACCGAGGCCGCGCCGCCGCGCAAGACCTGGACCCCTAGCGCCGAGGGTGAAGCCGACCCGCGCCCGGAGAAGAAGACCTATGCGCCACGCGCCGAGAGGGAGCGCAAGCCCTACGAGAAGAAGGCCTACACGCCGCGCGTCGAGGGCGACGGGCGGACCTACGAGAAGCAGCCCTATGCGCCGCGCGCCGAGGGTGATCGTGGGGCCTACGAGAAGAAGCCTTATGCGCCGCAGGCAGAGGGCGAGCGCAAGCCTTATGAGAAGAAGGCCTATGCCCCGCGCACCGAGGGCGAGGGGCGGACCTTCGAGAAGAAGCCCTACGCGCCGCGTGCCGAGGGTGAGCGGAAGCCCTATGAGAAAAAGCCCTATGGACCGCGCGCCGAGGGTGAGCGCAAGCCCTACGGCCCGAAGCCCGAAGGCGAGCGTCGGGCCGAGCGTGGCGGAACCGACCGCGCGGCCTATGGCAAGGCGCCGCGGGCGCCGGGTGCCGAGGGCGAGCGCAAGCCTTATGCGCCGCGTGTGGCGGGCGGCGAAGACCGGCCGAAGAAGGCCTGGACCCCGCGCGAGGACGGGCGGCGCGACGATGGGCCGCGCGCGGCAGCCGGTGCCGATGACGGCCCGCGCAAGCCGCGCTGGAAGGCGGGTGCCGCCCAGGGCGACGCCCGGCCGGGTGGCTTTGCCTCGCACGGTGTGAAGTCGCATGGCGGGTCGGGCAAGGCGCAGGGGTTCAAGTCGCACAAGGCGGCCGAGGGTAACGGGCCGAAGCCCGCCTGGGGTGGCGCCGAAGGCGGCGAGCGGCCGAAGAAGGCCTTTGCGCCCAAGGGCGACCGGCCGTTCCGGGCGAAGGCCGAAGGGTTCAAGCCGAAGTCCGAGGGGTTCAAGTCGCATGGCGCCGGCAAGCCGACTGCGCGGCCCAAGGCGCCGCCCGCCGACGCCAAGGACACCTCGCGCCGCTTCACGCCGCCGAGGAAATCGTAGGGTGGGCAATCTGCCCACGTTCCGGGCGCAGGGGTGGGCAGATTGCCCACCCTACCTTTCCGCCTCGATCTCGGCCGCCGCAACCAGCGGGAAGAACACGCCCTGCGAGCGCACACCGAACCAGGCGCCCTCCACCTCGCCCAGATCGGCGAGGCGGTAGAAGGACTTGCGGTCAATCCGCGCCTCCAGCCCGCGGCGCACCATCACATAGGGCACCGGGCCTTCGGGGCCGTTCGCCACGCGGATGGGGGCCTGCGGACCGGCGGTGGTGCGGTCGCCGACGTTGGTGGTGAAGGTGATCTCTTGTGCGTTCCCTTCGCCCGCCACGTCGAAATCGACCGCGACGAAGGGGGCGTCCTGCACGCGGATGCCCACCTTTTCCACCGGGGTGACCAGGAAGTACTTGCCATCTTCCAGCTTCAGGATGTTGGCAAAGAGCTTCACCAAGGGTGCCCGGCCGATGGGCGTGCCCAGATAGAACCACGTGCCGTCGCGGCGGATTTCCATGTCGAGATCGCCGCAGAACGCCGGGTTCCACAGGTGTACCGGCGCAGGCCCCGCGCCCTTTCCCGCAGCTTTCGCCCCGGCCATCACCCCTTCGGCGGTGGGTCTCACGATCATTTGCGGGCCTTCCGCGTTTGTCATTTGCACCTGACGCGATAGTTGGGTCTGATGAGAGCGTAGCACTGGCCGGAGGAATGTCATGCCCCAACCCGCAGCCGACCCCGCCGCCGACCTTGTGGCCGAGATCGAGGCGCTGGGCGCGACGCTGGCCGAGGCGAAGGCGTCGATCAACCGCCGCTTCATCGGTCAGGAAAAGGTGGTGGACCTGGTTCTGGCGGCCATGCTGTGCGGCGGCCATGCCTTGCTGGTGGGTCTGCCGGGGCTGGGCAAGACACGGTTGGTCGATACCCTGTCGACCGTGATGGGGCTGAAAGGCAACCGCGTGCAGTTCACGCCCGACCTGATGCCTGCCGACATTCTGGGGTCCGAAGTGCTGGAAACCGGTTCGGGCGGCGCGCGGGCGTTCCGGTTCATCGAGGGGCCGGTGTTCTGCCAGTTGCTGATGGCCGACGAGATCAACCGGGCCTCGCCCCGGACGCAATCGGCACTGCTGCAGGCGATGCAGGAGCGCGAGGTGACGATTGCCGGGGAACACCGCAAGCTGCCGCGGCCGTTCCACGTGCTGGCGACGCAGAACCCGATCGAGCAGGAAGGCACCTATCCGCTGCCAGAGGCACAGCTGGACCGGTTTCTGGTGCAGGTGGACGTGGACTATCCCGACCGCGCGACAGAGCGTGACATCCTGATCGCCACCACGGGGGCCGAGGAGGCCGCTTCGACGCAGGTGTTCACCGCCGAGGGGCTGATTGCGGCGCAGGGTGTGATCCGGCGGATGCCGGTGGGCGACACGGTGGTGGAGGCGATCCTGGATCTGGTGCGCTCGGCCCGGCCGGGTGAGCCCGAGGGGCGGGCGCTGGAGGGGCAACTGAGCTGGGGTCCGGGGCCGCGGGCGGCGCAGGCGCTGATGCTGACGGTGCGGGCGCGGGCGCTGCTGGACGGGCGGCTGGCGCCCAATGTGGCCGATGTGGCGGCCATGGCGCAGGCGGTGCTGGTGCACCGCATGGCGCTGTCCTTTGCCGCGCGGGCACGGGGCGAGAGCCTGGCCGGCATCATTGGCGGCGTGGTCGAGCGCACGCTGAAGCTGGGAGCGGCAGCGTGACCGGGGCGCAAATTTCTTGGAAAAAGAAATTTGCAAATTCCTTTCTTCAAGGAATTTGCGCGTCGCGGCGGAGTTGGGCGTGACCGAGGCCGTTGCCCTGCGCACCGAGGCCGAGGCGCTGGGGGCTGCGCTGCCGGCCTTGCTGGCGGGGGCAGAACATCTGGCGGCCACGGTGATTCTGGGCGAGCACGGGCGCAGGCGCGCGGGGATGGGCGATGCCTTCTGGCAGTATCGCCCCGCCGCGCCGGGTGACAGCCTGCGCATGGTGGACTGGCGGCGGTCGGCGCGGTCGGACGCGCAGTTCGTGCGCGAGCGCGAGTGGCAGGCCAGCCAGACGGTGATGCTGTGGGTCGACCCGGCGCGGTCGATGGGATTTGCGGGCGCGAAGGACCGCGCCCCCAAATGCGACCGGGCGCGGCTGCTGGCGCTGGCGCTGGCGGTGCTGCTCTTGCGCGGGGGCGAGCGGGTAGGGCTGGCGGGGGCCGATGCGCCGCCGCGGGGCGGACGCGGGCAGGTGTTGCGTCTGGCGCAGGCCATGGCCGAGGGCACCGACGACTATGGCGCGCCCGATGTGGCCGGGCTGGTGGCGCATGGACGGGCGGTGTTCCTTTCGGATTTCCTGGGGCGGCCCGAGGGGGTGGTAGAGGCGCTGGCGCGAGCGTCGGACCGCGGCGTGAAGGGTGCGCTGGTGCAGGTGCTGGACCCGGCCGAAGAAGAGTTTCCGTTCGACGGGCGCACCATCTTTGAATCCATGGGCGGCACGCTGCGGCACGAGACGTTGCGCGCGGGCGACCTGCGGGCGCGGTATCTGGACCGGCTGGCGGAACGCAAGGCGCGGCTGGATGCGCTGGCCCGCGCGTCGGGCTGGCACTATCTGTGCCACCACACCGGACAGTCGGCGCAGGCGGGGCTTCTGTGGCTGTACCGCGCGATGGAACGGGGGCAGTGAATGTGGATTGTGGGCCCTGTGGGCTTTGCCTCTCCGCTGCTGCTTCTGGGCCTGATTGCCCTGCCGGTGCTGTGGCTGATTCTGCGGGCGGTGCCGCCTGCGCCCATCCGGCGGCGGTTTCCGGGTGTGGCGCTGCTGCTGGGCCTGCGGGATGACGAAAGCGAGACGGACAAGACGCCGTGGTGGCTGCTTATGTTGCGCATGGCGGCCATCGGCGCGGCCATCGTGGCCTTTGCCGGGCCGGTCCTGAACCCCGACAGGGCCAGGCCGGGCACCGAGCCGCTGGTGGTGATGATTGACGGCGGCTGGGCCGATGCGCGCGACTGGCCGCGGCGGGTGGAGCGGGTGGGGCAGATGCTGGATGAGGCCGGGCGCGTGGGCCGTCCGGTGGCCGTGATCCGCCTGACCGACCTGCCCGCCGAGGTGCCGATGCAGGCGGCTGCCGCCTGGGCGCCGCGCGTGGCGGCGATGGAGCCGCAGGCCTGGTCGCCCGACCCTGCGGGATGGCTGGCGCGGCTGCCCGAGGGCGATTTCGACACGTTCTGGCTGGCGGATGGTCTGGATCATCCGGGCCGCGAGGCGCTGGTCTCGGCGCTGATGACGCGCGGCGACGTGACGGTGTTCGAAAGCCCCAGGCAGATCGTGGCGCTGCGGCCTGCGCAGTTTGCCGACGGCGCGCTGACACTGGCGGTTGAACGCCTGCCTGCCACCGGAACCGCGGAATACACGCTGTCGGCCCGCGGCCCCGACCCCGCGGGGATCGAGCGGGAACTTGCGTCGTCGCCCGTGGTGTTTGCCATGGGGGTGGGGCGGGCCGAGGTGGCGCTGGAGGTGCCGCCGGAACTGCGCAACCGCATCACGCGGTTCGAGATTTCGGGCGTGCGGTCGGCGGGGGCCGTCAGCCTGACGGACGACACGCTGAAGCGGCGCAAGGTGGCGCTGATCAGCGGGGCGCGGGGGGCCGAGGGGCTGCAACTCTTGGCGCCGACGCATTACCTGCGGCAGGCGTTGCAGCCGGTGGCCGACATCATTGACGGCACGATTGCCGATGTGGTGCTGGCGGCGCCCGACGTGATCGTGCTGGCCGATGTGGCGCAGCTGGCGGCGGGCGAACAGGAGGCGCTGCAGGGCTGGGTGGAAAAGGGCGGGCTTCTGCTGCGCTTTGCCGGGGCAAGGCTGGCGGGCAGCGAGGTGAGCCGCGCGGAGGAAGACCCGCTGATGCCGGTGCGCCTGCGTGAAGGCGGGCGCACGGTGGGCGGCGCGATGAGCTGGGGCGACCCAAAGACGCTGGCACCCTTCCGCGAAGGAACGCCGTTCTTCGGCCTGGCGGTGCCCGAGGAGGTGACGGTGACGGCGCAGGTGCTGGCGCAGCCCGACCCCACGCTGGCGGACCGCACCATTGCGGCGCTGGCCGACGGCACGCCGCTGGTGACGCGCAAGGAACTGGGGCAGGGGCAGGTGGTGCTGTTCCACGTCACCGCGAATGCCGAGTGGTCGACGCTGCCGCTGTCGGGGCTGTTCGTCGGGATGCTGGAGCGGCTGGCGGTGTCGGCCCGCGCAGCGCTGCCCGGTGCGGAGGATCTGGAGGGACAGGTGTTCGTGCCGCAGGTGGCGCTGGATGCCTTTGGCGCGCTGGGCGATGCGGGCGACCGGCCGGGGGTGCAGGGCGCCGACCTGGCCGCGGCCATGGCCACCGGCCCCACGGCGGCGCTGCCGCCGGGCCTGTATGCCGGAGAAGAGCGGCGCGTGGCGCTGAACGCCGTGGGGGCCGAGACGCCGCTGGCGCTGGCCGCCTGGCCGCCCGGCGTGGCGCGCGAGGGGCTGGAGGCGCCGGTGGAGCAGTCGCTGAAGGGGCTGCTGCTGGCGGTGGCGCTGGGGCTGCTGCTGGCCGATGTGCTGGCGGCGCTGGCCGTTTCGGGGCGGCTGGTGCGGGGAATGACGGCCGTGCTGGTGCTGGCGCTGTTGCCTGCGGTTGTGATGGATGCGGCGCCTGTGGTGGCGCAGGAGGCTGCCACCGAGGCCGTGCCGGACCCTGCGGCCGAGGCCAAGGCGATTGAGGCGACGTCCGAAGTGCGACTGGCGCATGTGCTGACAGGCGATGCGCAGGTGGACCGCGTGGCGGAAGCGGGGCTTCGGGGCCTGTCGCAGCGGCTTTATGAACGCACCACGGTCGAGCCGTCCTCGCCCATTGGTGTGGACATCGAGCGGGACGAGCTCTTGTTCTTCCCGGTGCTGTACTGGCCGGTCACCCCGGCGCAACCCCTGCCCAGCGATGCAGCCTATGCCCGGCTGAACCGCTATCTGCGCACGGGCGGGATGATCGTGTTCGACACCCGCGACGGCGACCTGTCAGGCACTGGCGGCACGCCCGAGGGGCGGCGGCTGCAGCAGATTGCGGCGGGGCTGGACATTCCGCCGCTGGAACCCGTGCCCGAAGACCATGTGCTGACCCGCAGCTTTTACCTGCTGCAGGATTTTCCGGGCCGCCACACAGGTGCCCCGGTGTGGGTGGAAGCAGCACCGGCGGATGCCGAACAGGCCGAAGGGATGCCGTTTCGCAACCTGAACGACGGGGTGACACCGGTGGTGATTGGTGGCAATGACTGGGCAAGCGCCTGGGCCGTGGATGACAGCGGGGTGGCGATGTTTCCGGTGGGCCGCGGCTACGGCGGTGAACGGCAAAGGGAAATCGCCACACGATTTGGCATCAACCTGGTGATGCATGTGCTGACCGGCAACTACAAATCCGATCAGGTGCATGTGCCTGCTTTGCTGGAAAGGCTGGGCCAGTGACGGGAATGCTGATCGTCGACCCGCTGGTGCCTTTTGGGGTGGTGTTGGTGCTGGCGGCACTGGCAGCGGTGCTGGTGGGTGTGGCGGTGTGGCGCGGGCTGGCAGGGTGGTGGCTGCGCGGATTGGCATCGGCGGCGCTGGTGGCGGCGCTGCTGAACCCGTCCTTGCAGGAAGAGGACCGCGCGCCCCTGTCGGACATCGTGATTGCGGTGGTGGACGAAAGCGCCAGCCAGCGGATCGGCACAAGGCCTGACCAATCGGCGCAGGCGCTGGCCGCGCTGGTGGCCGAGGTGGCGGCGCTGCCCGCGACCGAGTTGCGTGTGGTGCGGGTGGGCGATGCCGAGGGCGACGGCGGCAGCCGGGTGATGACGGCACTGGCCGAGGCGGTGGCCGAAGAGCCGCGCGCGCGCATTGCGGGCGCGGTGCTGATAACCGACGGGCAGGTGCATGACCTGCAGCTGGCGCCGGACCTGCCCGCGCCGCTGCATGTGCTGCTGACCGGCCAGCCACAGGACTGGGACCGCCGCCTGATCGTGAAGAACGCCCCTGCCTTCGCCATTCTGGACGAACCCTTTACCCTGACGCTGCGGGTCGAGGATCAGGGTGCGGTGCCGGTGGCCGAGGCGGGGGTGGCGGACCTGTCGATTTCGGTCGATGGCGGCGAGCCCGAGACCTATCGCTTTCCGGTTGGGCAGGACGTGGAGTTGCCGGTGACGCTGTCGCGCGGCGGGATGAACGTGTTGCAGTTCACCATCGCCCCTGCCGCGGGCGAGATCACCGACCGCAACAACGCCGCCGTCGTGCAGGTGAACGGCGTGCGCGACCGGCTGCGGGTGCTTTTGGTGTCGGGCGAGCCGCATGCGGGCGAGCGGGTGTGGCGCAACCTGCTGAAATCCGACCCCTCGGTCGATTTGGTGCATTTCACCATCCTGCGGCCGCCGGAAAAGCAGGACGGGATCCCCGTCAGCGAGCTGTCGCTGATTGCTTTCCCCACGCGCGAGCTGTTCGTCGAGAAGATCGACGAGTTCGACCTGATCATCTTCGACCGCTATCGCCTGCGCGACATCCTGCCCAACGCCTATCTGGAAAACGTGCGCGACTATGTGCGCCGGGGCGGCACGGTGCTGGTGGCGGCGGGGCCCGAGTTCGGGTCGGCCGACAGCCTGTGGCGGTCGCCGCTGGTGGACATATTGCCGGTCGATGCCACGTCGCGGGTGATCGAGGGTGGTTTCAAGCCCGCGCTGACCGAGTTGGGGCAGAAGCATCCGGTGACCGAGGGGCTGGAGAAGCTGGCGCCGGAAGGGGGCTGGGGCCGCTGGTTCCGGCTGGCCGAAGTCACTGCCCGGACCGGGCAGGTGCTGATGTCCGGCCCCGGTGACCGCCCCCTTCTGGTGCTGGCGCGTGAGGGCGAGGGGCGGGTGGCGGTGATTGCGTCGGACCACATGTGGCTGTGGGGCCGCGGGTTTGAAGGCGGCGGGCCGCAGCTGGAACTGCTGCGGCGCCTGGCCCACTGGATGATGAAGGAGCCCGACCTGGAGGAAGAGGCGCTGGTGGCGACCGCTGAAGGCCAGCGGATGACGGTGACGCGCCGCACCGTGGGCGAAGCGCCCGGGCCGGTGACGGTGACGGCGCCGGATGGCACCGAGACGCTGCTGGAACTGCCCGAGGCCGGGCCGGGGCGGTATGTCGGGCAGTGGGATGCGCCGGATATCGGGCTGTACCGGCTGGCGCAGGGCGAGTTGGCGGCGGTGATCGCGCTGGGGCCTGCGGCGCCCAAGGAATTTGAAGAGACCATCGCCAGCGGCGACAAACTGGCGCCCCATGTGGCGGTGGCGCAGGGCGGCATCCTGCGCATCGCCGATGGCGCGCCGGATGTGCGCCGGGTGGGCGAGGGGCGGGTGGCTGCGGGGCGCGGCTGGATTGGCGTGACCCCGCGCGGCGCCTACGTGACCGAGGACATCCGCATCGGGGCGCTGATGCCGCCCTGGGCCTGGCTGCTGCTGGCGGCCGGGCTGGCCGTGGGCGCCTGGCTGCGCGAGGGGCGGGCGGGGCAGAAGGCGGCCTGAGACGGGGCGGCTCTGGTTCCCGCTCTCGGCTTTCGCGGCTGCTTGCGCCGCCTTGGTGCCCTGCGGTCCGGCCCCTGAAGACCCTGCGGAAGACCCCGTCCGCGGCCGCCACGCCTGCCTGCGGCAGGCGTGGCGGCCTGCGGACCGGCCCGGGCGCGGGGGCAAGCCCCCCGCGACCCCCCGCCCCGCCCGATGTCCGGGAATTGCGCGGGTGGTGGCCCCGGGGCTCTGCCCGATGACCATCGGTTCTTGAACCGATGGCGAACACGATGGTCGTCCCCCGGGATATTTGGAAAAGGAAGAAGGGGAAGACGGCACTGGGCCGGGTGGCGCGGCGGTTTATTCGCCACGCGGCCAGCGGCGGCTTTCTTCCAGCACGTTCAGGTCCATGTGGTTGCGCATGTAGCGTTCCGAGGCGCGCTGCAGGGGCTGGTGGTCCCAGGGGTAGTAGGCGCCGTTGCGCAGCGCGGGATAGACCACCCAGCGGCGGGCCTGGCTGGCGCGGACGTCGGCGTCGAAGCGGGCAAGGTCCCAGCGGGCGTCGGCGATGGCGCGGAAGCGGTTCAGGATGTCGGCGGCGGTGGGGTCGGTGGCGCGGTCGTGCCGTTCGTCGGGGTCAAGCGCCAGGTTGAACAGCTGTTCGGGATCGGCGGGGCAGCGGGTGTATTTCCAATCACCCATGCGCAGGCAGACCATCGGCGCGATGCTGCCTTCGGCGGCGTACTCGACCGCCACGGGCGTGGTGCGGGGGGTGCCGCGGGCCAGCGGCAGAAGGGTTTCGCCATCGGTCCAGGGCATCACCTCGGCCATGTCCACGCCCGCGAGGTCGGCCAGCGTGGGACAGAGGTCGACGGTGGAGACCGGGGTTTCGACAAGGCCCGGCGTCAGGCCGGGAGCGGCGATCATGAAGGGTACGCGGGCGGCGCCTTCGAAGAAACTCATCTTGAACCACTGGCTGCGGCGGCCCAGCATTTCGCCATGGTCGGACAGGAAGACCACCGCGGCCTCTTGCCGGGTGGCGTCAAGGATCGCCAGCAGTTCGCCGACCTTGTCGTCGATGTAGCTGATGTTGGCGAAGTAGCCCTGGCGGGCGCGGCGGATGTGGTCAGCGGTGATGTCGAAACGGCGGGCGTCGCAGGCGTCCATCAGGCGTTTGCCGTGCGGGTCTTGCTGCGCATAGGGGATGGCGGAGGGCGGTTCCAGTTCGGGGATGCCCTCGTAGAGGTCCCAGTAGCGGCGGCGCGCGACGAAGGGGTCGTGCGGGTGGGTGAAGGACACGGTCAGGCACCAGGGGCGGTCGGGTTGGCGGGCATAGTCGTAGAGTTTCTGCCCGGCGTGGAAGGCCACCTCGCCGTCATAGTCGTACTGGTTGGTGATCTCGGCCACGCCCGCGCCGGTGACGGACCCAAGGTTGTGGTACCACCAGTCGATCCTTTCGCCCGGTTTGCGCCAGTCGGGGGTCCAGCCGAAATCGGCGGGGTAGATGTCGGTCGTCAGCCGTTCTTCGAACCCGTGCAGCTGGTCGGGGCCGACGAAGTGCATCTTGCCCGACAGGCAGGTGGCATAACCGGCGCGGCGCAGGTGGTGCGTGAAGCAGGGGGTATCGGAGGCGAATTCGGCAGCGTTGTCATACACGCCGGTACGGAACGGCAGTTGCCCCGACATGACCGAGGCACGGGCGGGGGCGCAGAGGGGCGACGGGCAGTAGCTGTTGGCGAAGCGGACCGATCGCGCGGCGAGGCGGCGCAGGTTGGGCATGTGCAGGAATGCCGCGGGGCCGTCGGGGAACAGCGTGCCGGTCAGCTGGTCAACCATCAGGATCAGGATGTTCGGTCGCATCCGGGGGGCTTTCTGTCGCGGGTGGGCAGGACGCTGTGCTTGCTGTGACCAGTGTGGACGGCGTTGAGCCGCCGTCTGTCTTGTGGGCGACCGTTGACGCGGCGCAAGCGGCCCGGCGTTCCGCGGGTGGAGCGCGCCGGGGGTTTCACACCCCCGGACCCCCGTGGGATATTTGCAAAAGGAAGAAGGGGGCTGGGGAGCGGCCCCCGACCGGAGAATCCGATGACCGACCTGCCGATCCTTGACCTGCCCGACGAACGCATCCCCATGCCCGACGGCGCGCGGTTGGCTGCCCGCATCTGGCGGCCTGCGGGCGGGGGGCGGTATCCGTTGATTCTGGAGATGATCCCCTATCGCAAGCGGGACGGCACGCTGTCGCGGGACGAGCGGATGCATCCGGTGTGGGCGGCGGCGGGTTACGCCTGCCTGCGGGTGGACCTGCGCGGCAGTGGCGAGAGCGATGGCTTGCTGGAGGACGAATACACCGCGCAGGAGTTGCAGGATGCCTGCGACGTGATTGCCTGGGCCGCCGCGCAGCCGTGGAGCACGGGTGCGGTGGGGATGATGGGGAAAAGCTGGGGCGGCTTCAACTGCCTGCAGACGGCGTTCCTGCGCCCGCCTGCACTGAAGGCGATCATCACGGTCTGTTCCACCACTGACCGCTTTGCCGATGACATCCACTTCAAGGGCGGCACCCTCTTGGGGGAGAACATCGGCTGGGGGGCGGTGATGCTGAGCTACCAGAGCCGCAGCCCGGACTGGGCGTTGCGGCAGGACTGGTATCAGGTGTGGACCGACCGTCTGCGGGAGATGCCGTTCCTTGCGCCGCGCTGGGCTGCGCATCAGGCGCGCGACGACTACTGGCGGCACGGGTCGGTGTGCGAGGACTGGGATGCGGTGCAGGTGCCGGTGCTGGCCATCGGCGGCTGGGCCGACAACTACATGAACACCGTGGCGGCGCTGGTGGAGCATATGCCGGACCGGGCCTGGGGCATTGTGGGGCCCTGGGTGCACCAGTACCCGCACACGGCGGTGCCGGGGCCGCGGATCGACTTTGTGGGGCAGGCGCGGCGGTGGTGGGACCGCTGGCTGAAGGGCATCGACAACGGTGCCGACCGCGACCCGCGCTATCGCGTGTGGATGATGGAGTCGGCGCCGCCCGATGCGTCGGCGGCGTTTCGACCGGGGGTGTGGGTGGCAGAGCCCGCGTTGCCGGGGCCGCGGGTGGCGTGGCAGTCGATGGCGCTGGGGGCGGGTGGCGTGCTGGGCGGCAGCGGCGACCCTTTGGCGGTGATCGACACGCCGCAGGACATCGGGCTGGAGGCGGGGGAGTTCTTTCCCATGGCGCGGAATGCCGAGATGGCAGGCGACCAGCAGGCGGACGATGCCCGCAGCACCACGTTCGATCTGGCGCCGCTGGCGGCGCCTTTGGCGCTGCTGGGCGGGGCGCGGCTGCGGGTGCGGCTGCGGTCGGATGCGCCGCGGGCGCATCTGGTGGCGCGGCTGTGCGACGTGGCGCCGGACGGCCGTTCGGTGAAGATCGCGCATGGCATCCTGAACCTGTGCCACCGCGACGACATGCACGCGCCTTCGGACTTGCCGGTGGGCACACCGTTTGACGCGGTTCTGGTGCTGGACCAGTGCGCCTACCGGCTGGCGGCGGGGCACCGGCTGCGGCTGTCCTTGTCGACCACCTACTGGCCCTTCGTCTGGCCCGCGCGCGACAGGGTGCGGCTGACGGTGCTGTCGGGCGCGCTGGACCTGCCGGTGCATCCGGGCGCGTTGGAAAGCGAATGGACGGTTGATAACCCCTCACCGCTGCCGCCCGAGAGTTTTCAGCGGCTTGGCCCCGACCACGCGGCACGGCGGATCGAGCGCGACCTGTTGACGGGGGCGGTGGCGCTGGTGGTTGACGATGCGTCGGGCGAGGTGGAGCATGCGCATGGTCTGATCGTGGCCGACAGCACGCACGAACGCTGGAGCGTGCATCCGGACGACCCCCTGTCGGCCCGTGCCGACCTGCACTGGACACAGTCGCACCGCCGGGGCGACCGGCACCTGACCACCGCGGTACACGTGGCAATGACCTGCACGGCCGAGGCGTTCCGCATGCAGGCCACGCTGGTGGCCTGCGAGAATGGCATCGAGGTGATGCGGCGCGACTGGGACGACCGGGTTGCGCGGCAGTGGGCCTGAGCCAGAGCCGGGCGCAGAAATCTTCGCGCGGGCGCAAGAAAGTGTTTCGCACCGGGCAGAAGGCTTGTTATTGATTCGCCAGTCAACAAAAGCCGGGGCCACCCGGTTCGCAGGGAGACGAGAATGAACGACGATCTTTCGCGGCTTATTGCCGCCTACGATGCTGCGCATATGAACCGCCGCGCGTTCCTGACACGCACGGCGGCTGTGGGCGCGGTGGCTGCCATAGGTGGTGTGCTGGCCAAGCCCGCGATGGCGCAAGAGCCCAAGAAGGGCGGCATCTTCCGCATGGGCTGGGCCGGTGGCGAATCGACTGACACGCTGGACCCGGGCCTGGCCGACAGCCCGACGCCGTTCGTGGTGAACCGCCAGTGGGGCGACACCATTGTGAACGTGACCGCCGATGGCCAGATTGAGCCGCGGCTGGCCGCGGATTTCAGCACCAACGCCGACGGCACCGAATGGCGCTTTGCCATCCGCCAGGGCGTGAAGTTCCACGACGGCAGCGACCTGACGGTGGATGACGTGGTTGCCACGTTCAAGCGCCACTCGGACGAAACCGCCAAGTCGGGTGCCTTCGGCATCATGCAGGGGATTTCCGAGATCACCGCCGACGGCAACGAAGTGGTGATGAAACTGGCTACCGGCAACGCCGACTTGCCCTACCTGCTGTCGGACTATCACCTGGTGATCCAGCCCAAGGGCGGCATGGACAATCCGAATGCCGCCATCGGCACCGGCACCTACAAGCTGGTGTCGGCCGAACCTGGCGTGCGTTATGTGTTTGAGAAGAACCCGAACGACTGGGATGCGACGCGCGGCCACTATGATGGCGTCGAACTGACCGTCATCAACGACGACACCGCGCGCACCGCGGCGCTGCAGTCGGGGCAGGTGGACATCATCAACCGCGTCAGCCCCAAGGTGGCCAAGCTGTTGGGCCGCGCGCCGGGTGTCATCGTGTCGAACGTGTCGGGCCGCGGGCACTATGTGTTCATCATGCACTGCAACACCGCGCCCTTCGACAACAAGGACCTGCGGCTGGCGCTGAAGTACGCGATCAACCGGCAGGAACTGGTGGACAAGATCCTGGACGGCTTTGGCGGCGTGGGCAACGACACCCCCATCAACGCGGCCTATCCGCTGTATTCGGAAATTCCGCAGCGCGAGTTCAGCGTGGAAAAGGCGGCCGAGCACTACAAGGCCTCGGGCCATGACGGCAGCCCGATCGTGCTGATCGTTGCCGACACTGCCTTCCCGGGTGCGGTGGATGCGGCGGCGCTGTTCCAGCAGACCTGCCAGGCAGCGGGCATTCCGCTGGAAATCCAGCGCGTGCCGGATGACGGCTACTGGTCGGATGTGTGGAACGTGAAGCCGTTCTGCGCAAGCTATTGGGGCGGTCGGCCGGTGCAGGACCAGATGTGGTCGACGGCCTATTTGTCGACGGCGGACTGGAACGACACCAAATACTTCAACCCGGCGCTGGACGAGCTGATCCTGCAGGCCCGTGCCGAAACCGACGTGGCCACGCGGACGGAACTGTACAAGCAGTGCGCGATGATCGTGAACGACGAGGGCGGCACCATCTGCCCGATGTTCAACGACTTCATCGACGCGCATTCGGACAAGATCGCGGGTTACGCGAACGACCCGAACTACGAGGCGATGGGTGGCTGGGCTTCGGCCAAGACCTGGTTCGCCTGACCGATGGGGCATCCCGTCATACGCCTTGTGGCCCAGCGCATTGCGCTGGGCCTTCTATTGCTGTGGGCGGCGTCGGTGCTGATCTTCCTGGGCACGCAGATTTTGCCCGGTGACGTGGCGCAGGCCGTGCTGGGGCAGGCAGCCACGCCCGAAACGCTTGCCAACCTGCGCGAGGAGATGGGGCTGAACCGGCCGCCGCTGGAACGGTACATGTCGTGGCTGGGTGGGGTGTTGCAGGGCGATCTGGGCACCGCGCTGTCGAACAAGCAGGACATCGCCACCTCGCTGGGCAAGCGGCTGGGCAACACGCTGTTCCTGGCGATGTGGGCTGCCATCATTGCGGTGCCGTTGGCCATTGTTCTGGGCCTGATCGCGGTGCGCTATCGCAACCGGTGGCCCGACAAGGTGATATCCGGGGTGACGCTGGCCACCATTTCGGTTCCAGAATTCCTGTTAGGCTACATCGTCGTTTTCTACCTGTCGGTGCAGTTCCGCGTTTTCCCCTCGCTGGCCACCGTGCATGACGACATGGGGCTGGGCGAACGGCTGTGGGCGATTTCGCTGCCCGTGCTGGTGCTGGTGCTGGCGATCCTGGGCCACATGATGCGGATGACGCGCGCCGCGATCCTGAACGTGCTGGAATCGGCCTATGTGGAAACCGCCGAGCTGAAGGGCCTGCCGCCGTTCCGCATCATCGCCCGCCATGCCCTGCCCAATGCCGTGGCGCCCATCGTGAACGTGGTGACGCTGAACCTGGCCTATCTGGTGGTGGGGGTGGTCGTGGTCGAGGTGGTGTTCGTCTATCCCGGCATGGGGCAGTATCTGGTGGACCATGTGTCGAAACGTGACGTGCCGGTGGTGCAGGCCTGTGGGCTGGTGTTTGCCGCGGTGTATATCGGGCTGAACATCCTGGCCGACGTCGTGTCGATCCTGGCCAACCCGCGGCTGAGGCACCCGAAATGACGCGCATCCCGGTTGCCGCACTGATTGGACTGGCCTTCACCGGCGCCTACTTTGCCGCGGCCATCCTGGCGCCGCTGATTGCCCCCTACGGCATGGCCGAAGTGGTGGGCGACAGTTGGGAAGAGTGGTCGTGGCGGCACCCCATCGGCACCGATTCCATCGGGCGGGATTTGCTGTCGCGGATGATCTGGGGTGGGCAGACCACCATTTTCGTCGCCACCATGGCCACCGCCCTATCATTCTCGCTGGGTTCGATCCTGGGGTTCATTGCCGCCGTGCGCGGCGGTTGGGTGGATCAGGTGCTGTCGCGCATGGTGGACCTGATGATGTCCATTCCGTCGCTGATTTCGGCGCTGGTGGTGCTGTCGGTGATGCCGGTGACGCTGCCGGTGCTGATTCTGGTCATGGGCATTCTGGACGCCACGCGGGTGTTCCGGCTGGCGCGTGCCGTGGCGGTGGACATCACTGTGATGGACTATGTCGAGGCCGCGCGGCTGCGGGGCGAGGGCGGGCGGTGGATCATCTTCCGCGAGATTCTGCCCAACGCGCTGTCGCCCTTGGTGGCCGAGATGGGGCTGCGCTTCATCTTTGCGGTGCTGTTCATCTCGACGCTGTCGTTTCTGGGCCTGGGCGTGCAGCCGCCGATGGCCGACTGGGGCGGCATCGTGAAGGAAAACAAGGAAGGCATCGTCTACGGCATTCCCGCCGCGCTGATCCCGGCCTTTGCCATCGCCACGCTGGCGATTTCGGTCAACCTTGTTGCCGACTGGGTGCTGAACCGGACGGCCAGCCTGAAAGGGGGCCGCAGTGGCTGAGATCATCGCGTCGCACCTTCTGGACATCCGCGACGTGGTGATCGAGGCCACGGCCTATCCGCCGGGGGAGAAGCCGAAGACGGTCACGCTGGTGCTTGGTGTTTCGTTCACCCTGCCCAAGGGCCGCGTTCTGGGGCTGATCGGCGAATCGGGGGCGGGCAAATCGACCATCGGGCTGTCGTCGATGGCCTATGGCCGCGGCGGTGTGCGCATCACCGGCGGGCAGGTGCTGCTGAACGGGCGCGACATCCTGAAGGGCGGGCCTGCGGGCCTGCGCCAGTTGCGCGGGCGCGAGGTGACCTATGTGGCGCAGTCGGCCGCCGCGGCGTTCAACCCCGCGCGACCGCTTATGGAGCAGGTGATCGAGACCTGCCTGCTGCACAACCTGTGCCCGAGGGGAGAGGCCGAGGCGCGCGCGGTCACGCTGTTTGGCAAGCTGGGCCTGCCTTCGCCCGAAACCATTGGCCAGCGCTATCCGCACCAGGTGTCGGGCGGGCAATTGCAGCGGGTGATGACGGCGATGGCGCTGTGCCCCAAACCCGACCTCGTGGTGTTCGACGAACCCACCACGGCGCTGGACGTGACGACGCAGATCGACGTGCTGGCGGCGATCAAAGAGGCGATCCGCGATACCGGCGTCGGCGCGCTTTACATCACCCATGACCTCGCCGTGGTGGCGCAGGTGGCCGACGAGATTCTGGTGCTGAAGGGCGGCCGCAAGGTGGAACACGGCACCACCGACCAGATCATCAACACCCCGCGCGAGGACTATACCCGAGCACTGGTGTCGGTGCGCAAGATCGACCACGTGGAAAAGACCCCGGCGCCACCGGTTCTGACGGTGGAAAACGTGACGGCGCGCTATCGCGGCACGCAGTTCGACGTGCTGAAGAACGTGAGCGTGGACCTGCCGCCCGGCCAGACGCTGGCGGTGGTGGGCGAAAGCGGATCGGGCAAGTCGACACTGGCGCGGGTGATCACCGGCCTGCTGCCTGCGTCGAAGGGGAAGATCACCTTTGCCGGGCGCACCCTGTCGCCCGACCTGGCGGGGCGCAGCAAGGACGACCTCCGCGAGTTGCAGATGATCTACCAGATGGCCGACGTGGCGATGAACCCGCGGCAGACGGTGGCCACCATCATCGGGCGCCCGCTCGAATTCTACTTTGGCCTGAAGGGCGAGGCGCGCGATGCCCGCGTGCGCGACCTGCTGGAAGAAATCGAGATGGGCAAAGGGTTTGCCGACCGCTATCCGGCCGAGCTGTCGGGCGGGCAGAAGCAGCGCGTGTGCATCGCGCGCGCGCTGGCGGCCAAGCCCCGGCTGATCATCTGCGACGAGGTGACCTCGGCGCTGGACCCGCTGGTGGCGGACGGCATCCTGAAGCTTCTCCTGAACCTGCAGGCGCGCGAAGGGGTGGCCTACCTGTTCATCACGCATGACCTGGCCACGGTCAGGGCGATCGCCGACCGGATTGCGGTGATGTACAAGGGCGAGGTGCGCCGCTACGGCGGCAAGACCGACGTTCTGACGCCACCGTTCGACGACTACACCGACCTGCTCTTGTCCTCGGTGCCCGAGATGCGGCTTGGCTGGCTGGAAGAGGTGATCGCGCACCGCCGGATGGAAAGCGCGGGGAACTGATGGACGATCAGTCCGACATCGACGGGGCCTATGCGCTGCGTACGCCCGAGGACAACCGCCGGTACTATGCGGACTGGGCGGCGCGCTATGACGCCGAGTTCGCAAGCCGCATGGCCTATCGTACGCCGCAGCTGGTGGCACGGGCCTTTGTGGCTGCGGGCGGTTCGGGGCCGGTGCTGGATGTGGGGGCAGGCACCGGGCTGGTGGGCGTGGCGCTGGCGGCCGAAGGCGTGGTGCCGGTGGATGGCATTGACCTGTCGCCCGAGATGCTGGCGCAGGCGCGCGACAAGGGGTGCTACCGCCACCTGCTGCAGGCCGACCTGACGCTGCCGCTGCCGCCGCTGCACGGGCCCTATGCGGGCCTGACCAGTGCGGGCACCTTCACCCTGGGGCACCTGGG
This sequence comes from uncultured Rhodobacterales bacterium, assembly GCA_964559535.1. GTDB lineage: Bacteria > Pseudomonadota > Alphaproteobacteria > Rhodobacterales > Rhodobacteraceae > CAZLIC01. The sequence goes on along the minus strand of CAZLIC010000011.1, from coordinate 15,706 downwards.
CCCCGAGGTTCTGGGGCCGCTGCTGGAGGTGTTGCTGCCGGGGGCGGTGATGGCGATCACCGTGCATGAAGGCGTGTGGGAGACCATGGGGTTTCCAGCGGCATTTTCGGCCCTGCCATTGGCAGGCCTGCACACCGAGCGGGTGGCAATCTATGGTGCCGGGGCCGCGGAGGCAGCCCATGCGGGCGACCACGCGCTGATCGTGACCGCGCGGCGCGCCTGAGCCTTCCGCACCGGCCGTCACGCGGGCGACACGCGCGGCTGTCATGGGGCTTGCGGCAGGGCCCCGTGGGGGCATAGATGCCGGATCACCCTGATGCGCGATACCCAAGTGACCCTTCTGACGCCCGACCTGCCCGAACCGGAAGCCTTTACCGAAGCCCGCCTTGCGGTGGACCGGCTGGAGGCCATCCATGCCGCCGCCACCGGGTTCCTGCGCGAAAGGTTCCTGCAGGCCGCACAAAGCGGGCGGCCGGACCAACGGGTGCGCGCCTTCTACCCGGAAATCCGCATGGTGGTGACGGGGCATGACCGCACCGACAGCCGCCTGTCCTTTGGCCATGTGGCGCACCCCGGCACCTATTCCACCACGATCACCCGGCCCGACCTGTTCCGGCAGTACCTGATCCAGCAACTGGACCTGCTGATCCGCAACCATGAGGTGCCCGTGGTGATCGGCGCCTCGGACACGCCCATTCCGCTGCATTTTGCCGTGGCGGGGGCGGCGGCCATTCCGGTGCCACAGGAAGGCGTGCTGAACTTTCCGCTGCGCGACGTGTTCGACGTGCCGGACCTGTCTACCACCAACGATGACATCGTGAACGGCCAGCGCACGCACAACCCCGACGGGTCCTATCCGCTGGCCCCCTTCACCGCGCAGCGGGTGGACTACTCGCTGGCGCGGCTGTCGCACTATACCGCGACCGATGCCGAGCATTTCCAGAACCACGTGCTGTTCACCAACTATCAGTTCTACGTGGACGAGTTCGAGGCGGTGGCGCGCGCTGCACTGGCCGACCCCTCGCGCGGCTACACGGCCTTTGTCGCCTCGGGCAACCAGATCATCACCGACCCGGCTACGCCCTTGTCGCATCCGTCGCGCGCGCCGCAGATGCCCGCCTATCATCTGGTGCGGCCCGACGGGCAGGGCATCACGCTGGTGAACATCGGCGTCGGCCCGTCGAACGCCAAGACCGCCACAGACCACATCGCCGTGCTGCGCCCGCATGCCTGGCTGATGGTGGGCCACTGCGCCGGGCTGCGCAACAGCCAGAACCTGGGCGACTTCGTGCTGGCCCATGCCTATCTGCGCGAAGACCACGTGCTGGACGACGACCTGCCGATCTGGGTGCCGATTCCGGCGCTGGCCGAGATCCAGATCGCGCTGCAGGAAGCGGTGGCCGAGGTCACGCAGCTGGACGGGTATGAGCTGAAGCGGATCATGCGTACCGGCACGGTGGCCACCATCGACAACCGCAACTGGGAACTGCGCGACCAGTCGGGGCCGGTGAAGCGGCTGTCGCAGTCGCGTGCCGTGGCGCTGGACATGGAATCGGCCACGATTGCAGCGAACGGCTTCCGCTTCCGGGTGCCCTATGGAACGCTGCTGTGTGTCAGCGACAAGCCCCTGCACGGAGAGCTGAAGCTGCCCGGCATGGCGTCGGAATTCTACCGCACGCAGGTGTCGCGGCATCTGCAGATCGGTGTGCGGGCGATGGAACGGCTGCGCGACATGCCGCTGGATCGCATCCACAGCCGCAAGTTGCGGTCCTTCGACGAAACCGCCTTCCTCTGAGCCTGCGGAAAGCCGCGCGTCCTTGCGGATTGTCCTTGCAACGCAAGGCAAAACGGGGGCATTGGCGCGCGACAAGCCGGAGGGTTCCGGCGCCCCGATCCTTCGAGGAGTACAGAGATGACGATAAAGCCCCTGACCAAGGCAGAACTGGTGACCGCCGTGGCCACCGTGATGGGCAGCGACAAGAAGACGGCGGCTTCGGCGCTGGACGCGCTGGCGGCCGTTGTGGCCAAGACGGCCGCCGTGGGTGGCGCGCTGACGCTGCCGGGCATCGGCAAGCTGGTCAGCCGCGACCGCCCGGCGCGCACCGTGCGCAACCCGCGCACCGGCGAGGAAGTGCAGAAGCCGGCCGAGCGGCAGGTGAAGTTCGCCATCGCCAAGTCGCTGAAGACGAGCGCCAACGGCTGACCCCGGTTTGCGGATGTGGTATGCTGGCAGGGCCGCCCTTGGGGCGGCCCTTTGCATGAGGCATGGCATGGCGGGCGCGACGGGAATTGGAGGTGTGTTCTTCCGGGCGCGCGACCCCGCGGCGCTGGCCGAATGGTACCGCACGCATCTGGGCATTGGCGCCGGGCACGACCAGGTCTGGATGCAGGCGGCAGGGCCGACCGTCTTTGCCCCCTTCCGGCAGGACAGCGACTACTTCGCGGCCGACAAGGCCTTCATGCTGAACCTGCGGGTCGATGACCTTGCGGCGCTTCTGGTGTCGCTGCAGGCGGCGGGCATTGCGGTGGAAACGCGTGCCGACTGGGACGGCGACGGCAGCTATGGCCGTTTCGCCCGCATCCACGACCCCGAGGGCAATCCGCTGGAACTGTGGCAGCCGCCGCCTGCCTGAGCCTGCCCGGCCTCAGCCCCCGGCCTCAGCCCCCGGCAACTGCTGCGGGCGCCCGTAGCAACAGCGCCCAGGTTTTCGGCCCCACGATGCCGTCGGGGACAACGGGCTGGCCCTCGGCATCGGTCTTGCCACGCTGGAAGGCGCGGACCTCGGCCTCGGTGAACCTGCCGAATTCTCCGTCGAGATCCTTGCCCGTCAGGCCCAGCCTGCGCTGCAGGTCCTCGACGTCCTTGCCTTCCATCCCGCGGCGCAGCGTGCGGCGCCTCACCTCGGCACCGCTTTCGGCGTGGACCGATTTCGGCGCGATCAGCGGTCGCCGCGTGCCGGTGCCGTTCATCAGCGACTTCACGCGGGTGCGGAACATATCCATCGTAAAGCCGTCGTTGAACTTCGGGTCGATCTTGCGTTTCGGGGCAAATTCGCGGTGGGCGCAGCACATCATGGGGTCGGCGCCGATATGGCGCAGGATGGCCGCGACGCCGCGCATGTAGGCGTCCATCTGGACGTCGGGCCAGGTTTCCTTGCCGGTGCCTACGTTTTCGGCCTCGATGCCGATGAAGTTCGCGTTGCCCGAGGTGTGGCCCTGCCAGGCACCTGCGCCTGCATGGTTGGTCGCGCCCGCGGCGACGACATAGAAGGTGCCGTCGCGGCCGAGGCCGAGTTGCGACAGTGGCCCGGGCAAGGCCTTGGCGGTCTTGGTGGCCGGGCGGCCATCGCGCAGGACGCCAAGCGACGGCATGTTGCCCTTGGCTGGGCCGGCGGTGTGGTGGCACATCACGCCCAGCACCTTGCCCATCTCGCGGCGACCACGCGACCGCCAGCCATCAACCTCGGCAACCTTGAGTCCCTCTGCCAGAAGAACACCCGGCAGCCATGTGAGGCTGAACGTCATTTCGGTTCCTCCGCGACGCCGCCGGATGCGGGGGGCAGTTCCTCGTCGGGCACTTCTTCGCCGGCCTCCGCCGGGTTGGCGTCCAGGCTGTGGTCTTCCGCTTCTTCCGAGGCGGCGGCCGTGGCGGCGACGGTTGCGGCAACTGCGGCGGCGGCCACCTGCGCGGCGCTGACGCCGCCAGCATCGGCGCCACCCCCGCCACCCCCGCCCCGGCCGGTTGGGTTGGTTTCACTGGTATTGGGGTTCGTCGGGGCCGCAGGAGAGGGCCTGGACTTGCGATCCGTCAGTTCCGATCTGCCCAGGAAATTGCCGACCAGCCGTTCGGTGAAGCCGGCGATGACACCCAGAATGATCGCCACATGAACGCCAAAGAATTCCTTGGCGTCTGTCGGCGGGTTTGCCCAGCCGATCTCGATCGTGCCAAGCTTGACCGAGAAGGCGCCGGTGTGAACCAGCGAGAACAGGATCAGGGCCGAAACCACCGCCACGCCGACCCGCAGCGTCGGATCGACAATATTGTCACGCCAGGTGGTCGAGACTTTCTCCTCGCGCGTGCGCAGGCCGATGGCAACCGACAGCCAGGCGCCGACCGCGCCGAACAGGGCCGCCGCCCATGCGTAGGTGCAGAAGACAAAGCGCAGGATAGGAACCTTGTTGAATTCGCCGCCCACCATCCCCCACTGCAGCAGCGCAGCAAAGCCCACAAGAACGGCCAACGCCAGAAGCACGCAGCCCGAGCACACCAGCATCATGATGGCGATCCGCTTGCGCCCTATCGAAAACAGCTCCTCGATGATCTCGTCACGGATCGCGGCCAGCGTGGTCTTGCAAAGCTCGATGTCGCCCTGCAGACCCGTGAACAAAGCATCAGCCACGCGTCGGTTGAAATAGGACGCCTCGCTTTGCACCCTTTGCGGGACTTTCACGTTGCCGGGGACCCCGTTGTTTCCGGGTACCGGGTTTGCGGCCGCCGCGCCAGCTTGCGATTGATCGCGGTTCAGCGCCGCCAGGAGCTTCTTCAGAAGCCCGTCGATTTCGCCGCGCAAGGGCCGTATCGGCGACAGCAGCTTGCGCTGCTCCTCTCCTTTGTCCTGGTCATCGGCATACTGGATGATGACCTCGCCGCGCGTCAGATATATCGCGAACCTTCCGGATGCCCGCGCATATATCTCTTCAACAGTCTTGCCGCGCTCATCAGGGCGACCTTCCGCGATATCGTCTACTTTCATCGAAGGCATTGTGGCAAACCTCAATTCGTGGTCGCTGCCTTCATCTACGCTTTACAAATTGCCGCGGGGTCAACTATTCGCGCATGGCGTGCATGAATTTTGACGGTGCAAGGCAAAGCCGTCCCGGGATTTTGACGGATGGCCTGACCGCGGCCAACTACCGCAGCGCCCGCCCCTTCACGATGGCTTCCGGGCCGAAGCGAGCGCGAATCGCATCGGTTGCGCGTTCGGCGGCGCTGCGCTGGCGGGCGGCGGGGTCCAGCAGGTCTTCGGCCTGGTCGGCTTCGGCATCGGGGCACAGGTCCGACAGGCCCACGCCGATCAGCCGGTAGGCGGTGCCGCCGGGCACCTGGGCGAACAGCGCATCGGCCGCGCGCCAGATGCGGTCGGCCAGCTGTGTGGGGCCGGGCAGGGTGACCCGGCGCGTCACCAGCGTGAAATCAGCGCGCTTCAGCTTCAGCGTTACCGTGCGTCCGGCCAGGTCCTTGGCCTTGGCGCGGTCGGCCACACGCTCGGCCAGACGCCAGATGTGACCCTGCAACAGGTCGGGGTCGGCCGTATCCTCGTTGAAGGTCGTCTCGGACGAGATCGACCGCGGGCGTTCCTCGCGCACCACGGCACGCCGGTCTTCGCCGCGGGCCAGGTGCCACAGCCGCTCGCCCATCGACCCGAACCGCGCCACCAGATCGGCCCTGTCCCAGCGCAACAGGTCGGCGATGGTGCGGATGCCTGCCGATTCCAGCGCCGTCTGCGAGGCTGTGCCGACGCCCCAGATGATGCGCACCGACTTTGGCATCAGGAACGCCGACGTTTCGGCCCGGCCGATCACCGAGAAGCCGCGGGGCTTGTCGAGGTCGGAGGCGATCTTGGCCAAGAACTTGTTGTGCGAAAGGCCGACCGAAGCGGTGACGCCGAGTTCGGTTTCGATCTGGCGGATCAGGCGGGCCAGCGTCACGGCCGGGGGGGCGCCGTGCAGGCGCTGGGTACCCGTCAGGTCAAGGAACGCCTCATCCAGCGACAGGGGTTCGATGGCAGGCGTCAGTGCCTCCATCAGCGCCCGGATGGCGCGGCTGACCTCGGCATAGACCGCGATGCGCGGCTTCACCACAACGGCCTCGGGGCACAGCTTCAGCGCTCGGAACATCGGCATGGCCGAACGCACGCCGCGGATGCGGGCGATGTAGCAGCAAGTGGACACCACGCCGCGCGTGCCCCCGCCCACGATCAGGGGCACGTCGCGCAGGGTGGGGTCATCACGTTTCTCGACGCTGGCGTAGAAGGCGTCGCAGTCGACGTGGGCGATGGAGAGTGCGTCAAGCTCGGCATGCGCCACCACGCGCGGACTGCGGCAGGCGGGGCAGCGGGCGCCGGCGGGGAACTGCGTCAGGCAATCGCGGCAGAGGGCGGGCATGGCGCAAGGATACGCCGCGCGCCGCGCGGGCGAAAGCCGCCGCTCAGCGTGTCAGCGTTTCCACCGACAGCACGGTGGGCAGGTGGCGGGCGATCTCGTCCCAGCTGTCGCCGCCGTTGCGGCTGGCGAAGACCGAGCCCGAATTGGTGCCGAAGTAGACGCCCGTGGGGGTGGCGCGGTCGGTGGCCATTGCCTGGCGCAGCACGGTGAAAAAGCAGTTCTGCTGGGGCAGGCCAGTGCGGCAGTCGGCCCAGGTTTCGCCGCCGTTGCGCGACCGCCAGACGGCGGCGGAGGCACCGGGGGGATAGCGGCCCGCCATGTCGCCGTTCAGGGGCAGGGTCCAGATCGTTTGCGGATCGGCCGGGTCGACCGCGATGGGAAAGCCGAAGGTTGAGGGCAGGCCGTCGCTGATGGCATCCCAGTTTTGCCCGCCGTCGCGGCTGCGGAAGACGCCGTGGTGGTTCTGCTGGTACATCAGGTCGCCCGCGGCGTTGGCGCGCACCATGTTGTGCACGCAAAGGCCGGTGTCGTGACCGTGGTCACCGGAGGGGCCGCCCGCATGCACATGCGCGGCGCCTTCGTTCGACAGGCGGTTGCGTCGTTCCCATGATGCGCCGCCGTCTTCGGTGGCGAACACGCCTGCGGCCGAAATCGCCACCCACAGCCGCGCGGGGTTGGACGGGTCGGGCACGATGGTGTGCAGGATCAGGCCCGCGGCGCCGGGCTCCCACCCTTCGCGGGAGGGGTGGGCGTTCAGCGCCTCGACCCCCTGCCACGTTGCGCCGTGGTCGTGGCTGGCGAACAGCTTGCCAGGTTTGCCGCCTGCATAGAGCGTGCCGCCGGTCAGGCCCAGCGACCAGACGGCCTCGACCTGGCCACTGTGCGGCGCAGGCGGGTTGGGCTGCACGCCGATCTGGGCCGCGAAGGCCGGGTCGTTGGCCAGCCAGGCGTCGAATTTGCCGTTCGACAGCAGCGAGAGCGTCCAGGTCTGCCCGCCGTCATCGGACCGCCAGACCCCGGCCCCGTTCCAGTCGTTCCCGCCCCCGGCCCACAGCGTGCCGCTGGTCGGGTCGCCGACCACATGGTTGATCGGCCAGCCGCCGCAATGCGGGCCGCTGACCTGCCAGTTGTCGCGCGCGGCGTCGCCTGTCATGACGAAGGCGCCCTTGGTGGTGCCGACCAGCACCGTGACCGTTCCGCCCATGACCGCCCCCTGCGCTGCGACTCGGCCGCATCGTCGCGCCGCGGGGGCAGTGGTGGCAAGCAATTTGGCACGGTTGGCCCTTGCCCCGCGCGCGATTCCCCTCTAAGGCCCCGCGGTCCGCAGCGCACACCCTTGGAGGGCGGCGGACATAACCTATGGAGAACCTCATGGCTGGCGAGATCCCTGATCTTCTGGCCGAGGCACGGACGGGGACAGGCAAGGGGGCCGCCCGTCAAGCTCGACGTCAAGAGCACGTGCCCGGCATTGTTTACGGTGGCGGCAAGGACCCGCTTCCGGTGAACTTCAAGTTCAACTACCTGCTCAAGCTGCTGAAGGCCGGGCGCTTCAAGTCGAAGCTCTGGAACCTGAAGATGGATGGGCAGGATGACGTGCGGGTGATCTGCCGCGCTGTGCAGCGCGATGTGGTCAAGGACATGCCGATCCACGTTGACCTGATGCGCCTGCGCCGCACCAGCCGGATCAACCTGTTCATCCACGTGGATTTCATCAACCACGACGCCTCGCCGGGGCTGAAGCGCGGCGGCACGCTGACCATCGTGCGCCAGGAAGTCGAACTGGAAGTGACCGCCGGCGACATCCCCGAGAAGATCGTGGTGGACCTGACCGGCAAGAACATCGGCGACGTGATCCACATCCGCGACATCCCGCTGCCCGAGGGCGCCCAGCCCACGATCGAGCGGAACTTCGTGGTGGCCAACATCGCGGCGCCTTCGGGGCTGCGGTCGGACGACAACGCCTGATATCTGCCGTTGTGGCGGTGCGGACGGCGGCCGGGATAACCCGGTCGCCGTTTTGTTTCGTGCCGTGTCTGCCCGGGGGCGGGCCGCAGGCCGACGATGCCCTACAGCCCGCCCAGACAGGCCTGCATCAGGCGGCTGGCCGGATCGGTCAGGTCGTCGATCACGTCGAAGTGGTGGCGGCCGGGCGCCACGGTCCAGGGGCAGGACCATTCCTCGGACAGGGTGCGCGCCTGCCACAGGAAGGCCGGGCGTTCCTGCCCGCCGACCCAGACATGCGCCGACACGCCCGCGCGGCGGGTCAGGCGGGCAGGGCTTTCGGCGGCGGCCTCGGCCGCGTCGATGCGCAGTCTTGTGTTCATCTCGGTGGCCATAAGCGGCGCAAGTTCGGCCACCGGCGACATGGGCACGACGCGGGCAAGGCGCGGGATGTCGATGTCGGCGCAGGCCATGCGGGCCGACAGGTGGCCGCCTGCGGAATGGCCCGCAACCACCACCGGGCCGCTGACGCGCGATGCGGCGGCGCGCACCGCGGCTGACACCTCGGCGGTGATGTCGGCAATGCGGGCGTCGGGGGCCAGGGTGTAGGACGGCATGGCGCAGGCCCAGTCCATGGCCACCGCGCCCGCGGCCAGATGCGACCAGACGCTGCGGTCGAAGGCCATCCAGTAGCCGCCATGCACGAACACCAGAAGGCCCCGCGCGCTGCCCTGCGGCAGGAACAGGTCGAACCGCTGGCGCTCGCCCGGGCCATAGGGCAGGTCCAGTTCGGCGCGTGCCGTGCCACGAAAGGCCGCTGCAGCCGCGCGCCAGCGCGGCGGGAACCCGTCGGCGCCGGGAATGAAGGCGCCGTTGGCATAGGCACGGTCGGCGGGCGAGGCGAAGTTCATGGGGGGTTCCCTAGACTTTTTCCGCGGCAGGATGCAGGACAGGGCAAACGCCCGCAAGCGAGGTTTGCCATGCTCGATTCCGTCACCGACCTGCGTTCGATGCTGAAGGACCCCGACCTTCTGGCCGACAAGGCCTATGTCGCCGGGGAATGGGTGGGCGCCGACAGCGGCGAGACCTTTCCGGTGGTCAACCCGGCGCGCGGCGATGTGATTGCCCACGTTCCGAACATGACCCGCGCCGAGGCCGCACGCGCCATTGCCGCCGCCGAAACGGCGCAAAAGGCCTGGGCGGCGCGTACCGCCAAGGACCGCGCACAGGTGATGCGCCGCTGGTTCGACATGATCATGGCCGCACAGGCCGACCTTGCCACGATCCTGACGGCCGAGATGGGCAAACCCCTGGCCGAAGCCAAGGGTGAGATCGCCTATGGTGCGGCCTATGTCGAGTTCTACGGCGAGGAAACCAAGCGCATCTATGGCGAAACGATTCCGGGCCACATGCCGGACAAGCGGCTGACCGTGCTGCGCCAGCCCATCGGCGTGGTGACCTCGATCACGCCGTGGAACTTTCCCAACGCGATGATCGCGCGCAAGATCGCCCCTGCCGTTGCTGCGGGCAACTCGATCGTCGCCCGCCCGGCTGCCGAGACGCCGCTTTCGGCCCTTGCACTGGCTGTGCTGGCGGAACGTGCGGGCATTCCCAAGGGGCTGATCTCTATCGTGACGTCCAGGCGTTCGTCCGACATCGGCAAGGAGTTCTGCGAGAATCCCGTGGTTCGCAAGCTGACGTTCACGGGCAGCACCGAAGTCGGCCGCATCCTGATGCATCAGGCCAGTGACCGCATCATGCGCACGTCGATGGAACTGGGCGGCAATGCGCCCTTCATCGTGTTCGACGATGCCGACCTGGACGCGGCGGTGGCGGGCGCGATGCTGTCGAAGTACCGCAACAACGGGCAGACCTGCGTCTGCGCCAACCGCATCTACGTGCAGGCGGGCGTGTACGATGCCTTTGCCGCCAAGCTGGGTGCCGCGGTGGCGAAGATGAAGGTGGGCGACGGGCTGGAGCCGGGCACCGACCTGGGGCCGCTGATCAACGCCGCGGCGCTGGACAAGATTGAAGAACATGTGGCCGATGCGGTGGCCAAGGGCGCTACGCTGGTGACGGGCGGCAAGCGGCATGCACTGGGCGGGTCGTTCTTCGAGCCCACCATCATCACCGACGTGACGCAGGACATGCTGGTTGCCACCGAAGAGACGTTCGGCCCGCTGGCCCCGCTGTTCAGGTTCGACACCGAGGAGGAAGTGGTGGGCTATGCCAACGCCACGATCTTCGGCCTTGCCTCGTATTTCTACGCCCGCGACATCGGCCGCATCACCCGGGTGCAAGAGGCGCTGGAATACGGAATGGTGGGCGTGAACACCGGCATCATCTCGAACGAGATGGCGCCCTTCGGCGGGATCAAGCAGTCGGGCCAGGGGCGCGAAGGCAGCCGCCATGGGCTGGATGACTACATGGAACTGAAGTACGTCTGCACCTCGATATGACCTGAAGGCCGGGGCTTCTGCCCCGGCCGCGTCCACCCCGCCAGCCAGAAGGACCGACCATGCCGCCGCCCCTTTCGCCTGCGACCGTTGCCGCGCAGGCCGGTGGTGCCCTGGATGCGGCCTCGGGCGGGGTGGTGCCGCCGATCCAGCCTTCGACGACATTCCTGCGGGATGCGGACTATGCGCCGCTGAACCCTGCAAATACCTATGCCCGCGACCACAGCGACATCCTGCGCACCACGGAATCGGTGCTGGCGCAGCTGGAGGGCGCGGCGGCGGCGCTGCTGTTTCCGTCAGGGATGGCGGCGATTGCCGCGCTGTTCCGGGCGCTGCCCGCCGGGGCGGGTGTGGTGGTGCAGTCGCAGATCTACTGGGGCACGACGAAGTGGGTGCGCGCGCATGCGGCACGGCACGGCCACCCGCTGACCGAGGTGGCGGCGCATGAGGACGGCGCGCTGGCCGCGGCCGTGCGTGGCGCGAAACCCGCGCTGGTGTTCATCGAGACCCCGTCGAACCCCTGGCTGCGCACGGTGGACATTGCCGCGGCCGCAAAGGCGGCGCATGCGGTCGGCGCGCTGCTGGCGGTGGATGCAACCGCCGCCACGCCCGTTCTGACCCGCCCGCTGGACCACGGCGCCGATATCGTGATGCATTCGGCCACCAAGGGCATCAACGGGCATTCCGACGTGCTGGCGGGGGTGCTGGCGGTGCGCGACGACACGTCGCCCCTGTGGCAGGCCATCCGCGAGGACAGGCAGACCGCGGGTGCCGTGCTGGGGCCGTTCGAGGCCTGGCTTCTGCTGCGCGGCATCCGCACGCTGCCGCTGCGGGTGGACCGCAGCAGCCGGTCGGCGCTGGCGATTGCCGAATGGCTGGCGGCGCATCCGAAAGTGGCGGATGTGTTCTATCCCGGCCTGCCCGCGCATCCCGGCCACGCCGTTGCCCTGCGCCAGATGCAGGGCGGGTTCGGTTGCCTGTTGTCCTTTCTGGTGCAGGGCAACCGTGACACGGCGTTGGCCGTGGTCGGGCGACTGCGGCTGTTTCACCGGGCGACCTCGCTGGGCGGGGTGGAAAGCCTGGTCGAGCACCGGCATACCATCGAGCCGCATACCGGCATCCCGCCGACACTGATTCGTGTTTCAGTGGGCATAGAAGACCCCGGTGACCTGATCGCAGATCTGGCACAGGCGCTGGACTGAACCCGCAACCGCAGGAGAGACCGATGCAGACCGTCACCCGCCTTCCCGACACGTCGACCGTCACACCATCGCACGACACGATCGACGGCTGGGTCGTCACCGCAGGCAGCCCGCAGATGACCACCTGGGTGCTGCACAAGTCCGCCGACGGCACGATGATGGCAGGCATCTGGGAATGCACGCCCGGGACGTATCATGCCACCTACACGGCCTACGAATATGTCGTGCTGATCGCGGGCCGGATCGTCATTACCCCCGATGGCGGAACGCCTGTCACCGTGGCCGCCCCGGACGCCTTCGTGGTCGAGAAGGATTTCAAGGGAACATGGGAAATCCAGGAAGCGGTGCGCAAGCACTTTGACTTCCGGCTGGACTGAGGAGCTTTCCCACACTGATGCTGACCGAAATCGTGATTGTTCTGGTGCTGATCGCTGTGAACGGCGTTCTGGCCATGTCGGAGCTTGCCATCGTTTCGGCTCGGCCCGGTCGGTTGAAGAACATGAAGGGGCGCGGTGCGTCGGTGGCCTTGCGGCTGGCTGAGGACCCGGGGCGGTTCCTGTCCACCGTGCAGATTGGCATCACGCTGGTGGGCGTGCTGTCGGGTGCGTTTTCGGGGGCGACGCTGGGTGCGCGGCTGGCCAGGTGGCTGGCAGAGCAGGGGATTTCCCTTGAGCTTGCGAACACGCTGGGGGTTGGCGGCGTGGTGCTGCTGCTGACCTACCTGTCGCTGATCGGGGGCGAGCTGGTGCCGAAGCAGCTGGCCCTGCGCAACGCGGAAGGGATTGCCGCGCGCATGGCGCCGGCGATGCTGGTTCTGGCCAAGGTTTCTGCACCGATCGTCTGGGTGCTGGACCGGTCGGGGCGGCTGGTGCTGTGGCTGATGGGGTCGGGCAGCGAGGGCAAGTCGCGGGTGACCGAGGAAGAGGTCAAGACACTGCTGACCGAGGCGCATGAAGAGGGCGTGATCGAGCAGGAAGAGCGCGAGATGATCTCGGGCGTGATGCGGCTGGCCGACCGTTCGGCCCGTGCGCTGATGACGCCGCGCCGCGACATCGAGCTTCTGGACATCGAGATGACGCCGGGCGAGGCGCTGACGGCCATTCGCCGCATTGCCCGCCCGCGCATGCCGGTACAGCGGCGCGACACCGGCGAGGTGCTGGGCATTGTGCTGTTGTCCGACGCATTTCAGGTGGCATCGCGGCGCGAACCCATTGATCTGAAAGTGCTGTTGCGCGAGGTGCCGGTGGTTTCGGAACACACCGACGCGCTGGACCTGATGGAGATCATCCTGGGGTCACCGCATCACCTGGTGCTGGTGTACGACGAATACGGGCAGTTCGAAGGTATCGTGACGACGGGCGACCTGCTGGAAGCGATCACCGGGCAGGCCAATGCCGGGCAGGACGAGGAGCCGGCGATCGTCGAGCGGGAAGACGGCAGCCTTCTGGTGGCGGGGTGGATGGCGGCGGACGAGTTCTGCGACAGGCTGGGCCTGCCGCAGGGGCTGGCCGGAGACTACGAAACGGTGGCCGGGCTGATGCTGAACCTGCTGAAACGGATTCCGGCGCTGGGCGACCATGTGGAGGCAGAGGGCTGGCGGTTCGAGGTGATTGACCTGGACGACCGGCGCATCGACAAGCTGCTGGTGTCGCGGATGGGGTATCAGGGGTAGGCAACGCGCGCGGCCTTTACGGCGGCTATTCCAGCAGGTTCGACAAGGGCGGCGGGTGCAGTTTGCGTACACTGCACACCCTCTTTGCGGCATCCCCTGTGTGCAAAGCGCAAGGCAGACCCGCAACAGTGTCTTTTGATAACCTCGTCGGTCGAAGCACCCCCGCCCGATCGGGGGCAGGGTTGCGTGTTGGCGTCAGCCCTGATTGTCGGGTTGGGCCCGCACCGCCAGCCGCCCGGCGCGCGAGATGCGGTAGGGCGCTCCGCCGCGCGATTCGATCAGGCCGCGGCGGCGCAGTCGGGCGAAGACCGGCAGGGTGCAGTCGGCCAGCACGAGGCCGTCGCGGGTAAGACAGGTGACGGCAGAGATGCGGCGGCCGTCGCGTTGGTGGCGGATGGCACCGCCAAGCGCCAGCACGTGCAGCACGCGCTGTTCGGTACGAGAGATGTTCATGGAAGTCCGGAGCGTTGGGTTCAGCCAAAGACCGGGCAGGGCGTTCTGCCCTTCCCGGCCATCCGGCCCTTCCGCGCGGGAAGGGCGTCAGCGGCTGATCACACTCTCGGACATCGACGCTCCGCGGGCGGCATGGCGCCCCGCTGGTTGCTTACCCGATTCCGGCGGGCGCGCCAAGCAAAACGGGGGCGGCCCTGCGGCCACCCCCGTTCCGGTCAGACTTGGCGCAGGCTCAGGCCAGCGCGAGGTTCGTCGCCGATTCGCGGCCGTCACGGCCCTTTTCGATGTCGAACGTCACGGCCTGGCCATCGGCCAGCGAGCGGATGCCCGCACGTTCCAGCGCGGTGGCATGCACGAACACGTCGCGCGAGCCGCCGGCCGGGGCGATGAAGCCGAAACCCTTGGTTGCATTGAACCATTTCACGGTGCCAGTGGCCATCGTGAATACTCCTGTCATATCGCCACCCGCCCTGTGCGGTGGCCCGGCTCTGGGATCAGAATCGCAAACTGAAGCCCGAGGGAGACAGAAGGCAGATCGAGATAGCGTCGCAGGCGTGCACATGCGCCATTTTTGGCGGTTTTGCAAGCCATCCTTTCTGGCCGCGCCTACCACGGCAGAGCGATGCCATCGCGAAAGAAGCCACCCGTCGGCCCGTCGTTTTCAATATCGGCGGCCCACAGGATGCTGGCCGCACCTTCGGCCACCGGGCGGGCGCCCATGTCGTTGCCGCCGGGGAAGGTGGCCGTAAAGCCCGGACAGACCGCGTTGATGCGTAAGTTGGGCGTGGTTTCCTCACGGGCGAGTTTGACGGTCAGCGCGTTCAGCGCGGCCTTGGCCACGGCATAGCTGGTGCCCATGGCGTTGCTCGTTGTCAGGCCAAAGGCCGAATCGCCATGCGAGCCCGCACCGGACGAGACATTGACCATCCGTCCTGCCGGGCTGGCGCGCAGAAGCGGGAGGAAGGCCTGCGCCATGGCCCAGGCGCCCCACAGGGTCACGTCGAACACCTTGCGCGCTGCGGCAAGGTCTGCCGTGGCGGCCGCTTCTTGCCACGGGGACAGGCCCGCAGCATTGTTGACAAGCACATCGAGCCCGGTTTCGGCCGTAACCCAGGTGGCCAACGCCGCGATGGCCGCCGGGTCGGACACATCCAGCGCCGCGGGGATCACCTGCCCTTGCAGGCCTAAGGCCAGCGCCTGCGCCTGATCCGCGGTGCGCGCGGTGAGCCAGACGGTGGCGCCACGGTCGGCGAGTTGCCGACAAAGCTCGAAACCCAGCCCACCAGCCTTGCCCACCCCTGTGACCAGCACTGTCCGTCCTGCCATGGCGCCCCCCTGTTTTCCCCAGCCCTTTGGCGGGGTAGCATGGCGCTGTCGCTGCACTTGTCCATTCCTGACAGGATTGTCCGTATGCCCCCTGTTCCCGATTGCCCGGTCGAGGCCACCTTCACTGTCATCGGCGGGAAGTGGAAGGCGGGAATCCTGTTCCGGCTGGCCGAAGGACCGCAGCGCCCGGCGGCACTGCTGCGGTCCATGCCCTGGATCTCCGAGCGGGTGCTGACGCGGCAGCTTGCCGAACTGGCGGCATCGGGGGTTGTCGCGCGGCGGCAGGTGCGGGCAAGGCCGCTTGTGGTGGAATACGGGCTGACGGCGCACGGGGAAACGCTGCGGCCCTTGCTGTCGATGATCGGAACATGGGGGGAAAACCACCGCCAAGCTGCGGAAAAGGCGGGCGCTATCGGATAGCAGGCGCCGGATTTTGCCTAGAGCCTGTCGCGTTCAAACTGAGCCATAGCCGGCGGCGATGAAGTAATTTC